>JANQNX010000006.1 GCA_028279365.1 Gammaproteobacteria bacterium
CCTCTGCTCACCTATATAGGTAAGTGATTACAAGCTGTAACGAACGAATGCCTGGACATCCTGAGTGCGGTTAGCAATATCATCGTTGCCTTTCACTGCATCGACATTCACCTTTGCATCGACTTTGCTCTGAATGTTTGAACGGTTACCGACGCTAGCCGCTGCTCTCACGGCATTGGTATCAACCGAACCGGCGACAGCAGACTGAACCGAACTGCTACGCGCTTCACTGACTGAGATACCGTTGCTACTGACGCTAGCGACCGGGCTTGCTACCTGGTTATCGATGGCAGACTGGATGTTAGCGGCGAAAGCGAAACCTGCCATCATGCTAGCTGCGGCAATTGCAATAATAGTATTTTGTATTTTCATCATCATGCTCCTAAAAAGTTATCGTAAATTAAGTTAAGTATTTCATTGGAGGTAATTATGACGAGTTAGTTCTTAATAGCTATTTGTAATTATCAATCTCGCCGATTAAGAAAAACTATCAGCCTGCATTAATAAAGAAAAGGAAAGTGTATCGGGTATTGTAATAACAAAAGACATGCTAAGTTTTGTAATGCGTTAAAGAATGTTGCTTCTTCAATCTATTTAATCAGACAGAAGGCTATTCAGATTTTGAATCGGCTTATTTTTTCTTCAAGATTTAAAACTACTGGCTTTATCTCTATACCATTAATTGAGTAGATGAGATTAATTGTAATAAATATTTAAAAAAAATTCATAATCAAAAAAGCTCGATCATTTTTTGCTTGTGCGAATTTATTTTTAACATTTGAAACAGAATAGAAGCGCAGAATATCTATTTGGTGTTTTTGATTTATGAAATAACTATCAAGCATTCAACGTAAATGATTATCTTCTCACATATTTATAGCGATACTCCGAGATTTCATCTTTAGTGATATTGTGACCTGTTTCAGGATTAGGAACAGTTGTTTTTTTGATCTCTTTAACATAAAAAGGCAACAGACTTTTTTCTTCAGTAATAATTTCAAGGCTGTAATCTATTTTCATACCAATATTCGACAATGCTTTTATCGTAGTTTCATCTTCAACACCCATATTTCTCATCATCTGTTCCAATATCGGTTGCGTTGCATTTTCATCAACAGCTGAAAAGAAACTCAGTTTCACACAAGCCTTATTACTATCTAAATTATCACAGGGCACTCGCTCCAAGAATTCATAGCTGCCTTTATTAGGCACTTCCAGATTACCTAGCATGGGTATTGCCCTAGTGAACTCGACCTCATAGGTATAACCTTGCTCCAATTCCGCTCCAATCCATTGCCCGACATCTCGATTCCATTCATTATCAATCTGCATCAATAATTGTTCTTTTGAGAAAATAGAATTAACAAACTGCTGTATTTTTGTTAGTTCTTCTTCAGGTGCATCATCAAAAAAAGCCAGCATCTCTTTTTTGATTTTTTTCTGAAACTTATCAAACTTTGTAATCTCAATTAAGTAACCTTCCTGATCAATAATGTACGAGGGCGATATACCCATCAACTCCTGAATAAATTGCTGCATTTTATTATTTAAAACAGAACCAGTCGTATCATAGAAATCAAAATGAATTTCATCAAAAACAATTTCAAGACCTTTTTGATGTTTTTTTGTTCTTAACAGATAAGCACCATTCATAGTGATTATGCTATCTTCTTTGCCCGTCATACTTTTTGTTTCAACACGCTTGTATTTTACTTCAGCGGAAATATCAGGGTGCCAGCCGTAACTTAATTGTGTGATGTCACCTTGACTCTCCACGAGCTTATCAGTATTAGCGAAAAGATTCGAAGAAAGAAGAATATATAGTATTAAACAACTTATTCGTTTCATGACAATTCCTTTATTAGATAAATCTGCTCTGAGACTATAGTTTTTATTCTTTTTTTAAGAAATACAAACCGACACTATAGGAAACCGAAAAATTAATACTCCACTATTGTTAGGCACGTTTGGTTAACAGCCAATAAGATATACCCAAAGCAAATACCACTGCCGCTGTGCCGTATATATAAGGTGGTGTTACTTTTTCAAAGTCAAAAATAATGACTTTCCTGGCAATCGCCATCAATGCCGTCGCAAGCACCAGTCTGACCGGAATAACATCCGTACTAAGATACATACTGATGTTGATAAAAATTTCTATCGCTATCAATACTGCCAGAAAAGCACCGAAGGTCGCCAAAATATCGTTAATCTGAAGTAATAAATATGGAGGCGATGCCAAGCGTTGATATAAAACATATATCACATCGCCTATCCCCCAAACGATGACTAATACCATCAGGATTGCAAGTATCTTGACTGCAACCCGGATTATTCGGTGTAAAAATCGAATGGTCGGATCTTCGTGTTCTAAATGAAGATCATGTCCCGGTTCATGTTCGCTATTTAACTGTTTATCGTCTTCCATATTTGGCTGCTCATCATGATATATCTATGAAATAACTGACTATTACTTTGAGATTTTATATTGAAGGGATCGGGCCCTTTTAATTCCTTAACTCAGTCAAACCTTAACGGTCAATTTTGTTATGGCATTTAGCAAATGGCCTGACTGTAAACTTAAGAGTTTAAAGCCAGTGTAATTATCACCGTCTTTTTATTAATATAACTTTTTAATTTCGAAAACTAAATTTAACGATAATGTTTTCGATTAGCATTGTAGAAATCCCACTGGCAATTAATTAAAAAATTATTATTCTTTATGCTTTAACAAATCCCACACGACTGGCTAAAACAAACAGTGAAGACAAAAATAGCACGAAAGGTAGTGGAATTGGCACAACAGTCAATGTAACCCCTCCGCCAGAGTCGCTGCCGCCAGTTGTCGTAAGGTTAATTACTCCGTCCAATGTAATAGGCTCACCATTATTACCATTGATTCCACCAGTCGCAGACAGCGTTATGCTGTTAGCGGTGTTAATTTCACTAACAACTTGTATCTCACCCGGTCCACCATCAATACCTCCGATACTGATACCACCTATTGAACCGACTGAATTTAGATTAATCGTAGAACCAGAGCCAACTGGTGTAACGACTACATTACCTGTATTACTGCCATTGGAAATGGTTAATTCTGCAGGTAGTCTATCTGTAGTAGATGATCGTAAATTTCCTCCCCTAAGTGCCAACGTATCAGATACATTGATCTCACTATCTGATAGAAATGATATTAGGCCATTAGATTCAATAGTCAGGTTACCATTGTTCGCTACTACGAAATTCCCACCAATTGCAACATCACCCGGCGCACTGATTCCCAATGTACCCGTCCAATTGATATCACCAAAGATGGAAATATTGGATGTCGATGTTAGCCAGATTGTGTCTTCATAACCGTTACGGTTGAAATCAAGAGTAACGCCACTAGCGATATCAATATCGGTAAAATTGAAGATGCCATCAACGGGCGGTAACAAGGTTGTACTTGTGGTGGGGATAAAGCTGCCGTCAGTGCCATCTGAGATTATGGTTAACGCGATAACTTCTGAACTAAATAAAACAAATAAACTAAAAACAATACAGAACAGTTTTTTCATTGTTCTTCCTAAACGCATACTTATAGAGAATTAACTTAACAAAACAATATGAAATAGCAATAACAATAAGCGCATACTTTTGCATACGTTTATATATAATTTAATTTAGAATAATTTGCAGCTATTCCTCCAACTCAATAGGGCTCTCAAAACCCGGTGGCTTTATCGCTAATACTGAGCACTCGATCTGGTTTAATATCGTTTCTGCTGTGTTACCAATCAGCAAGCCATGTATTCCGGTACGTGCTACCGTTCCCATAACCACCAGGTCGGCATTAATGCGTTTAACCAAAGCGGGGATCTCTTTACGTGCCCAGCCCTTTACTAAATGTATCTTCGGTTTAATGTAGTCGATTGAATCCTGTTCAAATTGACTAAAGATATTTTTCATCAACTTATCCAGACTTGCTTCACGTTGCAGTCGGATTTGTTCAACATAATCCGTGACATTCTGTTCCGGCATATCCAGAAATGCGCCACGCATTGCCGACTCACCTAACGCGTGCCATACATGTACAACATGTAGCTCGGCAAAATCAGATAGTGCAAGTGAGCATGCCATATTAATAGTTTGTTGATTCAAACTGCTCTGTGATGCTTTCTTTTCCGGTGTAAGCACATCATCGACATCGACTGCGGCGAGAATACGTTGATAATTATTTTTCTCCTGCGATTTAATAATCCAGACCGGACACGGACACTTGCGAAACAAATGCATATCATCACTACTAAAAAACTGATTCAACCAATCCGGCGCTTCCGGCGACTTGATGACCAGGTCATGATTTTCCTTTAAAACTTGGCGAATTACTGCGAGAAAGGTCAAGCCGGTTAAGACTCGGGTTTCGATTCTATCGTTTTTGTTATACGGCTTGATTAAATTTTCAAGCGCCTCTTTGTGATAGTCGATCATGGCTTGCTGCAAGGCGTCAGAAGATAAAGTCCCTTCAATAATTTGCAGGTGCGCAGGAATCTGCTCGGTGACGGCAACGACAGTCAAACGAGCCTGATTATTTTCAGCTAATGTCACCGCACGTTGGATTAATTGTTGATTGTCTGCTTCATGATCAATGACGCATAGAATATTCATGAATTGTTTCATGTTGTTATCACTCCTACGACTAAAAATTGGTTTATCCAACTACGCATTTGCACTGACCGATAGGTGTAATGCCGCTTCGCGTGCAGCATCGGAAAAAGGCTCAAGCACCAAATCCGCGCCGGCCTGTTTCAGCCTCGTAATGTCACGAGAATCATGCGCAGCAACGGCAATCTGTCCTTGATAGCCAAGACTTTTTAATGTGTTGATTAAGACCTGACTCACATGATAATCCCTGGTGGTACTCACGACCCAAGCGGTACGACTTAATGGAAGCGACGCAATGAATTCAGGATCTTCGGCATCACCATACAGAACGGGTTCACCTGTTACATCTCCCTCATGCACTAGTTCAGGATTAAAGTCGACACAAATCACATGTCGATTGCGTTCACGTAAGGCTTGCACAATACCCATACCATAACGTCCTAAACCAAACACAATGACTTTTGTAGAGTTGTCACCTACAACCTTATCCATCTCAAACTTATTCGTTTTATTTTTTCGATCAAATATCGTCAACCACGGAGCAAGGAACTCATACAAAGGATGTGAATAAAGGATCATATACGTTGACGCACTGATGGTAATCAGCCCCACTAACGTAATTAAGCCCATCGTCTCCGCATTAATATGACCAAGACTCAAGCCTAACGCACCGAGGATCAAGGAAAACTCGCTGATCTGTGCCACGGTCAACCCCGCCAGAAAACCAGTCCGTTTGGTATAACCCAATGAACTCATGATAGCCATAACGATTAGTGGATTACCTATCAACACAAACAACGACAAGATGATCGATTCAAAGATTTGACTACCAAGTAAACCGAGATCCAGATGCGCACCAAGGTCGAGAAAGAAAAACAACAATAGGAAATCACGCAAACTCACGAGACGCGCGCCTAGTACATCGCGATAAGGTGTTGATGCTAATGACACGCCGGCAAGAAAAGCGCCGACTTCCTTACTAAAACCGAGCATCACACCAAGTGCCGCCAATGACACTGCCCAGGCAATACCGAACAACACCAGTAATTCATGCGAACGTGAGATTAAACGCAATAAACCCGGTAAGACAAAACGCATGGCTAAACCAACGACAACCAGAAAGGCAATACCTTTAGCCAGAATACCGAGTACTTCATAAGTCGCAGACGGCCCGCTTGCCGTTGCCAATGCGTTAAGACCGATCATCGCGAGTACCACGACCAAATCTTGTACGATCAAAAAGCCTAATGCGATACGTCCATGTAAACTGTCGACTTCACGTTTATCCGATAAAAGCTTAACGATAATGATCGTGCTGGAAAACGTTAACGCCACCGCAACATAAAGCGCAGTAATCGGCTCCATGCCCAACGCAATCCCGATAAAGTAACCGACAATACTGGTAAACGCGACTTGACCGAGGCCGGTTGCCAGTGCCACCGGCCCCATAGTACGAATAATATGCAGATCCAGTTTTAAACCGACAACAAACAATAAAATAGTAATACCTAGTTTAGCCAGCAGGTCTATCTGGTCGTCAGCACTGACCCAACCTAATACTGAAGGACCGACGATAATACCAACAGCAATAAATGCGACGATTAAGGGTTGTCGTAAACGTATTCCGATTGATGAAATAACAACCGATAATAACAATAAGACAGCCAGTTCAGTAAAGATGTCCGGGAACATGGCTAGGCCTGTACCTTGCGTTCATACAAACGACGAAACCATTTCTCAATACCAACGCAGATATAGATGATTAACGCGCAAGCGATCACCAGCATCCAATCAAACATTTCCAGTGGACTGGTACCAAACAACTTATTCATCACAGCTGCGTGGGTAAAAAAGACCTGCAACAAGGTCATACAGGCAACACCGAACAATAACCAATGATTAGAGAACACGCCTAACTTAAACATTGAGTAGCGTAAGGAGCGGCAATGAAATAGATAAAACATCTCACCAAAGACGAACATATTGACGGCAAAAGTTCGCGCTGTCTCTAAATCCTTATTATGCGCCACTGCCCATTCAAACAGACCATAGGCGCCAGCCAATAGTAAGAAACTAACAATACCGATTCGTATCAACAGTTCCCTGGTTAATACTGATGCCTTCGGATCGCGCGGTGGGCGCGACATGATGCCCGGCTCTTTACCTTCAAACGCCAACATCATACCTAGCAATAATGCAGTAGTCATGTTGATCCAGAGAATCTGTACCGGTGTGATCGGTAAAGTCAAACCAAGGAAGATCGCGATCAGGATAACCAGGCCTTCACCAATATTGGTAGGCAAGGTCCAGGTGATAAATTTCACCAGGTTATCAAATACTGTTCGACCTTCTTCAATCGCCGCTTCTATCGTCGCAAAGTTATCATCGATCAGGATCATATCCGCCGCCTCCTTTGCCACTTCGGTTCCACCTTCTCCCATCGCGACACCAATATCGGCCTGTTTCAATGCGGGTGCATCATTGACACCATCGCCGGTCATCGCGACAACATGATCGTTCTTCTGCAATGCCTCCACCAAACGTAATTTTTGTTCCGGTGTCACGCGAGCAAACACAGCACTACGTTGTACAACCTTGACTAACTCACTGTCGGATAGTTGAGGTAATTCATTACCTCCAATAGCAAAATCTTTTGCTTCTTTTTCACTGTTGTTGCCAATACCAATATTACGCGCAATGGCAGCGGCGGTAGAAACATGATCACCGGTGATCATCTTGACTTGAATACCTGCGCTCTGACAAACACGAACTGCGTTCATCGCTTCATCGCGCGGCGGATCCATCATCGCCTGCAGACCGATAAAGCTGAGATTTTGATCAATATCCTGATGTTTGACTGTTTGGCTGTCAGCAGGCATGACTTTTTTTGCGAAGGCTAAGACACGCAAACCTTTATTGGCCATTGATTCCATCTCACGATAAACACGATCTTTATCCAATGGCACGAGCTGAAGATTTTCGTCATACCTATCCTGACAACAGGCCAATACCTTTTCGACTGATCCTTTTAAATACATTACCTTTTCCTGGCCGGACGACAGGTCATGCAAGGTCGCCATGTATTGATGTTGTGATTCAAATGGCAATACATCCACTCGCGGTAACTCACTTGTCAGCGTTTCTTCCAAGATACCAACCTTGTTAGCGGCAGTAATCAACGCGACCTCGGTCGGATCGCCTTCAATACTCCATTGCCCGTCATTGGCAATCAAGCGTGAATCATTACATAACAGACCTGCTGTTAAGCACTCTTTTAAAAGCGGGTGTGATTCAATTTGAATAACCGAATCATTTAAACGCACATCGCCTTCAGGCGCATAACCCGTGCCAGTAAATTGATAGTTTTTATCGCCGCTAAATACCTGCATAACCGTCATTTGATTCTTGGTTAAGGTGCCGGTTTTATCCGAACAAACGACCGTCGTACTTCCGAGCGTTTCTACTGCCGGCATTTTGCGGATGATCGCATGTCGCGTTGCCATCTTGCTGACACCAATCGCTAACATGATTGTCATTGCCGCGGGCAAGCCTTCAGGAATCGCACCGACAGCGAGCGCTACCGCCGCCATAAACGTATCCAGCAATGATTCACCATGTAACCAACCGGCAATAAAGGTTAAAACAGACAAACCGAGGATCACCCACAACAACACTTTACTGAAGTGGGTAATTTTTCTTGTTAATGGTGTTGCTAACGATGCGGCCGAGGCAATTAAGGTATTAATACGACCTATTTCAGTATTGTCACCGATGGCAACAACCACACCAGTGCCGGTGCCATAAGTCACTAATGTCGAGGAGTACATCATATTACTTCGCTCGGCCAACAAGGTTTGTGCTTCCAACTGCTGTTCTCTTTTCTGAACCGGTACGGACTCACCCGTTAATGCCGACTCATCGATTTGTAATTCACGCGAATTGATCAGGCGCAGATCGGCTGGCACTTTATCACCCGATTGCAACAACACCAGATCGCCTGGCACCAGGTCTGAGGCTGCAATAGTGCTTTTTTTACCATCACGTAACACAGTGGCAGAACCTTCCATAGAACGCGCCAATGCTTCGATAGCCTTTAATGCTTTGGACTCTTGTATAAAACCGATTATGGCATTCACCAGTACCACGCCAAAGATAACGCCGCTGTCCACCCATTCTTTCAATAACAAGGTGATCAAGCTTGCCGCTAACAGGATATAGATCAACGGTTGATGAAACTGTAACAGAAACATCAACAGCGGACCTTTGCTCTTCTGCGGAGTAATACGGTTAGCACCATACTGCTCTTGCCTTTCAACAACGTCACTTGCAGTTAATCCTTTATTGATATCTGACTCGAGCACAGTCACGACATCAGTAAAAGAAAGATCGTGCCAGCTTTCTGCTAACCTTCTATCCATTAGTTCTTCCTTACAATACAAAATAAATTAATGAGAATTTAATTACAGAAAAGAAACATTGCTTACAAAAAAACTGTACCTGGCTTTCATCTTATTAGATAACAAAAAATATTGTTAAGTTTCAGACATTCAGGCTTATTAAACACTTACTTGACATGGATCAAACTCGGGTAAAATTCCTAAAGACAACCATAATAAACAGTGCGATCCTTTTTAGAGGAAAGTAAGCAAGTGTTTTTTTAAAACATAACAGACGAGCTTTTTGTGAGAGGTACAACACGACTTTATTTACTGCTTTAAATATCTGTTTCACATAACTATGATGGAATATAAGTAGCAGTGAATTGAATTACTAATCACAAATACAAATATGTTTTATCTGTAAATCTAATTATTAAGGTGATGTCATGATGTACCGAAACTCCAAACAAAATTTTTTAACCGGCATAATTGCCATTACATTATCTGTTTTTTACACCGGCTACGTATCGGCAAATGCGGAAGAACAAGAAACTGTAACCGCGCCCTATTACGAAGCAGTTAACGGCGAAGTCGATGCACAAACGTTCATGGGCTATAACGCTTACCATAATGCCTGTGTCAGATGTCATGGTGTCGGAGGAAGTGGTACCGATATCGCACCTAATCTTGTCGAGAGTGTCAGCAGACTAAGCCCGGCTAAATTCAGGCTGAAAGTGCTGCACGCTTATGCCATGAAGTTTACGCCTAATGACTGGACGCAAATGGAAAACGCGATGCTTGAACAAATTCGCAAACAGCAACAACGCGACAGCGGTGAACTGGAAACCATGCCGAAATGGAAAAACAATCCGATGATCAAAGAAAACGTCGGTAATATTTACCGTTATTTAAAAGCGCGAGCGGACGAAGTGATCGGGGCTGACAAACCTGGTTTGATAAGAGAATAGATTTAACCAGTCTTTCGTTAAGGCCCATTTGCGTGGGCCTTTTTTATCGATTGAAAGTTCTCTTAATGTTCTCTTATAATTCATTCCTCTATTTCACCGAAATATCGAGGAATGATTCTATTGTTTCGTCAACCTGTTGAAATTGAAAGACTTTATATTGATTTTGATTGTTTCTTCGCAAGTGTAGAACAGCAATTACAACCCAAACTACGCCAGCGCCCTGTCGGTGTATTGCCGTTCATGTCTGAGTATTCCTGTGTTATTGCCCCCAGCCGTGAGGCAAAACAGCTTGGAGTAAAGACCGGCACGCGGGTTAAAGAAGCACGCGCGTTGTGTCCGGATATCGAATTTGTCCCTGCCCGACATGACGTGTATGTCAAACTGCACCATCAAATCTATGACAGCATAGAACACTGTGTGCACATTGACCGTGCCTGTTCAATTGATGAAGTCGTCTGCAATTTACTGGGTCAGGAACGACGTAAGCCTGTCCAGCTGGCCGGTAAAATCCGCGCAACGCTATCAGAACGTATCGGTTCTCATATCACCTGTTCACTCGGATTTGGACCCAATCAATTACTGGCCAAGATCGCCTCCGAGATAGATAAACCTGAGGGTCTGATCGTTTGGCAACCTGGGCAATATATTGAACCGTTATTCGCTCTCGAACTGGATGATATCCCGGGCATTGGGCATAGCATGAAACACAGACTACAGCTGGCAGGTATTTCTACGATAAAAAAACTCTGGTCAATGTCGACCGAGACGCTGCGTAAAATATGGGGCTCGGTAGAAGGCGAACGCTTCTGGTATAGCCTGCACGGCTATGATGTCCCTTATATCCCGACCAATCGTTGCATGTATGGACATAGTCGTATTCTCTCTGCAGAACATCGCGAGCCTGATCGGGCGCGTAACTGTGCGCGACTGTTAACCGTAAAAGCAGCAAGACGACTACGTCGCGAACAGAGAACTGCGGGGAAATTCGCATTATCGATCAAATTTCAGAATAAAAAACGTGGCGGCGGCGAAGCCCAGTTTCCACAATCCTATGACGATCATACGTTTTTACAGGTACTCGGTCGCCTTTGGGATCACGCGATAAACAATTTTATCGCTGAAAACAAACAACGGCCGCGCATCAAGCAAGTCTCGGTGATACTACATGACTTGAATAGCGACTGTTCGCCTCAGGCAGATTTATTTGATGAGTTGTTAGCACCAGACAGTGAACAAAAGAAATGGAATACGCTGACCAACACCATGGATCAAATCGCTTATAAATACGGCAGTAAAGCCGTCAGTCTTGGCATGTGGGATGAACCCAAGGGTGGCTATGCCGGAGGGAAAATTGCGTTCAGCCGAATACCCAGTCTGGCTGACTTTTAGCCTTCTCTCCCGCCACAACTAATAGTAGCTAAATCAATAATTAAACCTGGCTTTTGTACTTCAGTTGCCGAGCTTTTTGCCGTTATAAGATCATGCCCTCTATCGACGAAAAATCAGCACCCAGCAGCGAACTGTATCTTATTGTTTCGACTGGCATTGCCTATTTTATCAGCGCCAAAATTGGCTGGTACCTGAGTGCTCCACCCGATCATGTATCGGTATTGTGGCCACCCAATGCGATCATGATCGCGGCCCTGTTATTGACCGATCCACGGCGCTGGTGGCGTTGGCTGCTAGCCATGTCAGTCGCGTATTTAAGCTCGGCTTACCTGAACAACAATCCTTTACCAAGAACGCTGATCTTTTACAGTGCCAATCTTCTGGAAGTGCTCATTGCAGCAGGTTCATTAACGCTATTGTTGGAAGACAAGATCAATTTCAAAAGATTAAACCATACGATTGCCTTCATCATCTTTGCCGTTTTATTTGCCCCGTTTATTTCAGCCTTTATTTCATCAACCATTACGGTTTACCAGACAGACTTGGTTTTTAAAGAAGTCTGGCAAGTATGGTTTTTGGGCGATGCGCTCGGCATTCTGGTAATCACACCGCTTATCATCTGCGCGATCCCGAATGGGCTGCTGAAGATAAAAGCACTCACTCGCGCCAGGCGCCTGGAGTTTGCGCTATTACTGCTGTCCGTCGGGGTCACCTACTTTTTTGTCATTAACAATGATATTTCAAGTACCTATGCGGTGACCTTGCTGATTTATAGCTCCATGCCTTTTTTGCTCTGGGCTGCAATCCGCTTTGGCCCGGGTGGCGTATTCAGCATTGCATTTTTTATTTCTCTGAAAGCCATATTTTTTGCCATACACGGTTTCGGTCCTTTCTCGGACTTCCCGGGCATAGAAAACATCACCTATATACAAATCTCCATGTTCGCGGATTCTGTACCATTTATTTTAATCGCCTCAACACTGGAAGAACTGAAAAAAACAGAAAGCTTGTCTGAACAGCAACGATCATATTATTTGAACCTGATGAACAATCTGAATTTTCCGGCTTTTGTGATCGATCAGAATCATCGCGTTGTCATCTGGAACAAGGCCTGTGAAACCTTGACCGGCTTATCGGCAGATGAAATGGAGGGAACCGATCAGCATTGGCGAGGATTTTATAAACACTATCGTCCCTGCCTGGCAGATATTGTATTGAAAAAAGATCTTGATGCGGTCGAAACCTTGTATGAAAAATATTTCACCCATGCCTTTCATCCACAAGGCAAACGTTCACAAAACTGGTGTGACATACCTAAAGGTGAACGATTATTTCTGGATATCGATGCGAGCCCAATCCTGGATGACACAGGTAATATCGTTGCCGTCATCGAAGTGCTAAAAGACATTACGGTGCAAAAACAGGCCGAAGAAAAACTCGGCATCGCCTCCAGAGCCATCGAGGCAAGCTCATCCAGCGTCATCGTGACAGACATCAATGGAACCATTGAACATGTGAATCCAGCATTCATAAATACAACAGGCTATGCATTCGAAGAGATACTGGGTGAGTCCGTCACAATACTGAAAGCAGAAACGGAAAACGAGCAGCGTTATGACGAGTTATGGCGAGCGGTAATAAAAGGTAAGCCATGGAATGGAGAAATATCAAACAGAAAAAAAGATGGCACAACCTATATTGCACGTTGTGCCATCTCACCAGTGACCGATGACACAGACAAAATTACGCATGTCATTAGTATCCAGGAAGACATTACCCATGAACATAAACTGACTGAGCAAATTAATTACCATGCACGGCATGATATGCTGACCGGTTTGTTCAATCGTTATTCATTTGAAGAAAAAACCGACCGTTTATTACATAAAGTCAAACATTCAGATCGAAATCATGCCTTTTGTTATCTTGATCTCGACCAATTCAAGGTGATTAATGATACTTGTGGTCACTCTGCTGGAGATGAACTGTTAAAACAACTTTGCCAACTGCTGAATTCGAAAATCAGGAAAAGCGATACATTTTCAAGACTCGGCGGCGATGAATTTGGTTTGTTAATGGAGGACTGTTCGATTGAACAGGCACATCGGGTAGCGAATGAATTACTGGAAGTGGTGCAAGCCTATCAATTTGCCTGGGAAGACCATATTTTCAGGGTCGGTGTCAGTATCGGTCTGGTTGAAATTAATAATACTATCAGGGATGTCTCTGAGTTACTTGGCCGCGCCGACGCCGCCTGTTATATGGCAAAGCAACAAGGAAGAAACCGAATTCATTTCTACCATAATGATGACGCCGAGATCGCAAACCATCATACCGAGATGCGTTGGGTTAATCGTATTCAACATGCCCTGGAAGAGGATCGCTTTTGTTTGTATGCACAACCGATAATCAGCCTGAAAGAAAACAAGCCACCGTCGCATTATGAAATATTAATCCGGATGATCGATGAAGAAGGTAAGGCTATCCCGCCAGGTGGGTTTTTGCCGGCGGCAGAGCGCTATAAATTAAGCACGCATATTGATCGCTGGGTAGTAAAGTCAGTATTTGAATTTATCTCGGAAAATCCTGACTTCATGCAAACCACCAGTTTTTTGGCGGTCAACCTTTCCGGCTACTCCCTGATTGATGAGCCCTTTCTGGAATATATCCTCAGGATCTCAAATGAATATCAGATTAATCATCGACAAATCTGTTTTGAGATCACTGAAACAGCGATCATTAGTCACCTTGCCAAAGCGAATGTATTTGTTAATCGTTTACGTGAACTCGGCTGTCGATTCGCGCTAGACGATTTTGGCAGCGGCGTCTCCTCATACGGTTATCTTAAGAATCTTAAAGTCGATTTTCTAAAAATTGATGGTATGTTTGTGAAAGGCATCGCAACCGACGATATCGACTATGCCATGGTTAAATCAATTAATGAGATTGGTAAAGTGATAGGTATGCAAACTATCGCTGAGTTCGTTGAAAACGATGCAATTCGATCCTGTTTGAAAAAAATCGGTGTCGATTACGCCCAAGGTTACGGTATCGAAAAACCGATGCCGATCAAAGAAGTTAAGTTACAACGCCTGCAACAAGCCGTTTAATAAACTACGTTTATAATGATAGCGCCAGAAAGGTGCCGCCATTCTGTTTGGTCAATTCCCGCATTAATATACCAAAACGATCCGTTGTCCCCGGCGAGATAAACCCAACACCGTGTATCTTGGCTAATCTTTTACCGTCGATTGATGAACTGTTGTTTGCGGTAATACTTGCAATCACCGGATCATAGGAAGAGCCGGTATAGTCGTCACCAAATACATAAATAGAAGTAGTAATATTCGGCCTAGCATATTTTCTTAACGCAACGTCTATACCTTCGACCGGGCTACTGTTTGATATATCACCCCACTTTTCAAATACACTAATCACGCTTTTCCTTCGCCCGGGCGTATCGGGGATCCATTTCCCTTCATAGCCGGAGATAAGAGGCTTGCCCATGTCATTCAATATCTGAAACCCCTCTACTTCAGGGTGTATGTTCAATACATTAATAATCTCGCTCGAAACACGACGCCATATCTGCTGCATGCTACCGGATGTGTCGACGATAAAAATAACATAGTCGCTATCGACCGGTATGCCCCCCACCTCTTCATCCCGTTCCTTGTTTGTCGGTTTGGGGGTGGCGGTCGAGGCTTGCTTTAATGTCGACTCGACCAGGGCCAGCCCTTCTAAATCATCAGCCAGTGTTTCCTGTTGTTGTCGCTGTTGTTGTAATTGGCTTTGTAGTTGCGCGGTGGTTGTTTCAATTTGTTGTTGCTCACTGGCCACCTGCTCAGCAGCAGCAGACTGGCTTGCGATACGCTGTTGCAATTCATTGATACTGCTCTCCAATATGATTAGGGTATTGAGTAAATCACTGATCTGTTCTTTTCCGGCAATGGAAATATCGTCACCGGTCTTTGAAATCAACACCAGCATCACCACCGCGCCAAAACCACAGGAAATGATGTCCAGAAAGGATAAGTTAAAAATATCAAACTCGCGTTGACGTTTTTTCATGGCCAATTACTCGCCGGGCTAATCAACAAGCCTCCGGTTGCCGCAGTCCATGACCAATATTCATTAATCGCATCCGGATCGCCTTCTATCGGTAATAGCACCACATCCACTTTCATTCCACCCGGTGCACTTTCCGTCAAGGTTTGACGAAATAACTTAACCCGACACTCGCCGGAGATAGTGTTTGAACGACCAAGTAAAGAACCACAGCTGGCAAATGGATTAAGGCTTTTATAACGCGATTCACCCTTGGTAGGTAAACCATCGGTGATCACATATAAATTCGATGGCGAAACTTTTCTTGCTGCTTCCAGACCTAGCTGTAGATTAGTTGCGCCTTCAGGGACAAGCTTATTCATATCTGACAGGATGACCTTGATCGATGTCGCATCTTTGGCTTTGGTCCAGCCGGCTCCTAATACCGCTGCCGTTTCGTTATAAGTAATCACGACTACTTCACTATCAGCAGGCAATCGTGCCAGTAACCATTCAAGTGTTTTTTTTGTCCTTACCCACTTACTGGCCTGCTGTTTTTCCTTCGTTGAACTACTCTTGGTTTTAATAATATCGATCAGCTTTTCATTGGTCATGGAAGCACTGCTGTCGAGCAGAATCGCTATCTTTGCGCCTTCGACCTTGAGTCCCAACAAGTAATCTTCTTCATTAACCTGCTGTGTCTCAATCACATCTTCTTTCTTATTAATCTTGATACCTTTGATATCAGACTTGGCTTGCTCAATTTGCTGCGCCGTTTTCGCGATATCTGCGCTTTGGCTTTCCAGTTCAGCCCGAGCGTCACGGAGTCTCTTTAATAGATCGGCTTTGCTTATCTGTTTATCCTGTAACGCCTGCTCAATCTCACGTAGCGTTTGTTCAGATTGTTGCTTGGCGATTTCAAGACTTTCAATGTCCTGTTTCAGGTTTTCAGTTTCTATAGAAGAATCATCAACATTATATTTAACCAACATGAATACCAACACCACCGCGCCCAGGCCACAGGACATAATATCCAGAAAAGCCAGATTAAAGCCTTCTGATTTTTTTCGTGTTAACAAAACACTACCTGATTCTGTTTAGCAGATATTTTTCGCAATACGCCTGTGTATCAAGAATCTGGCTATCCTGTAAACGTTGTAACTGATGGAACAGAAACATTAAAAAGATACTGATCAGCAATGCGACCAGCGTCGAGTTAAAAGCAACGCCTAGACTGTTAGTCATACCACCAATATCACCGGCCAGCGCGCGATCGGCTTGGGACAAGGCCTGGCCGATACCGCGCACGGTACCGATAAAGCCAATCGATGGGATAGCCCAGATTAAATAACGAATCATCGTATTCTCGGAATCCTGTCGCACGGCCAATGCGTCCAGATTACTTTCAATCGCATCTGATAGGTTTTGTACATTACGCGTAGCGGCATAGCGCCATAATGAAGAACGTAATGTTTGCACCAGTGGTGATGTCAGACAGTCCTTCGGAATTTGTTTATCCAATTTTCCGATAATGGCATCGACATCAAACTCGTCACTGTCTTCAATCAGGTCCACAGAAAACAAATACTTTGTTTTTAAAATTTGTCGATAGCTACTGAAGATTAAAAACGCACCCCATAACATCAGGATGAAACATATCTCCTGTTCATAATCTTTCAGAATAACAACAATCTCTCTCGGCGCAGTCTGGCCTTCTGCCTCAGCGGTTTCGATTAACTGGTTTGCCTCAGGCCGGATATAGCCGATATAAACCATGTGAACCAGGCAAACGGAAAACACTAGCGCAATAAAACTTTTAATCATGATGTTATATATCCACTGGAAATGACGCAGGAGAATTCAGACTCACTGTAGGCTTACCGGCATAGACTTTATGCACTATGGCAAAACTGATGGTCAGTAGCAATAGCACTAAACCTGCATAGATAACTTTTTTATTAATAGTACTGACTGTCTTTATCATCACTGCCCTCCGTAAACATAACGTCCAATTCTGAAGCCAACATCATCACGTCCACCGCTCAGGCCTTCCCTGAAAGCGGGCCTTAGCTCGGTTAATGAACCGGAACGCCAGTTTGCGCCCTTTATAACATGCAAACTCCCATTCGCTGAACCTAACTGCTGAGTAAACGTTTCACCTTTGGCGGGTGGAACAATCGAATAACTATCATGTACCCATTCACTGACATTACCTGCCTGATCAAACAAGCCTGATGGCTCCTTCAGAAACTGCCCGACATCCGCAACCGCAGCATGCTTATCATTATAGTTTGATACATAAGTCTTGACTGTGCCTTTTGCCGATTCGTCAGCAATATTAGCGGCATTTTTTGGTATAACCGTTTCATCACCCCAGACGAATCGCGTTTGTTTCGGTTTAACCGCCTTTCTTGCCAACCACTCCCATTCGGCTTCTGTTAATAAACGATAACCATCCGCTTGCGGATTCACACCGGTAAGTCGATTATTAACAATGCGGTAAACATCTTCTCGCCCTTCCTGCTGACTTAACCAGTTACAATACTTGGCGGCATCTATCCAGCTAACCGATGTCACAGGTTTGTTGGCATCGCCCTGCTTATTCGGATCAAACTTTTGGTATTCAGCATAGCTGACTTCACGTAGGCCGGCATAGAATGGCTTATTGATTGACACCTGTTTGACGAACTCATTAACGCGCTGACCCGGCTCACTTCTCGGTGCACCCATGCTGAACGTCTCGTTAGGTCTAAACAACAGTAAACTTCCACCCGCTTTATTTTTATATTGTCGCGGCGCCTCAGCCAGGCGGGCAAGTTTCTCGGGAACCAGACTCACCGACACTTGCCTGGCTTTACTTGAACTTGGCACAACCGTTTTACTCACTGTCCTAAAACCCGACCTGGAAAATGTGACTCTTTGTTCAACCGCCAACAAGGATAATTCTTGCGGGGTCGACCCATAAGCTTTTCCATTTATCTCAATATCGGCATCAGGCGTGGATGTGATATTCACCTTTCCGAATTCTTTTTCTAACTCAAATGTTAAATTCACATTATCAGTAGCAGACAACTTCAATGTTTTTGATTGTGAAAAATAACCCGGTTTCGAATAAGTCAACGTATGTGTTACGTCGGCATCCAGCTTAAGCTGCTTGGTTTCATTAACGCTAATGCCATTAACCGTCAACTTGCCGCCAGCCGGCGCCAACTGCAACGATGCCCTGGCTTTTTTTCGTTCTAATCGATAATTTCTTTCCAGTACGGGTTTAAGCCGGGTAATTTCCACTTGTTCGGTAATCGTTTCAAAATTATCCATACTGATGACAATTTGATGATAGCCACCCGTAACCGTGTGTTGCAGTGGACTGCTATGCGCTGGCTTCTCATCAATCATTATCATGGCACCGCTGGGGATGGTATTGATAGATAATTCGCCATTAATCGGAACAAGTTGCACGGTTTGTTCTAGCGTTTCACCTCGACCAAGATTAATAGCTAAAGTTTTTTCCTGGTAATGCGGATGATCAATCGAAATGGCATACTTGCCCGCTGCTAGTTCTGTCTCAAGCTTGTCTGCTATTGTGTTCAACTGGTCGGCGATGTTCCATTGTGATTTACCGTCGTTTAGACCTGTGTCCAAAAATACTTTTGCAGGCAAGGGTTGTAATTCAACCTCTACAACATTGCCAAAATCATTTTTGTTTAACTGTTGTTGCTTTGTATAAAACCCTTCTGCGCTGGCTGACACTACCGGTGTTGTTGAGACAGAGTAAAGCGTATCGCCGGTTAACACGGCAATGCCTGACTTTAACTGCAACTCAGCCGTTTCTTCAGCATCCGCTGGCACGACCGCAATGCGTGTTCCTCTCGATACCAGCATCACCGTTAACACGATTAGCACACCGATGATGAATAATAGCGACATACCAATCAGCACATAGCGCTGTTTTTTTTTGGCGTCTTTTATCTTTTGATCAAATTGGCTCATCACAAATCACAGTCAGACTAATTGTTGCCTTATCATAAGGAACAAGCACATCGATGAGTTTTGATTTGTAACCCTTACGTTTACCCTCGAAGGTATAATAACCTGGTAGCAATTGAATTGTTTTCATTTCCGTCACACCGACAATACCCACACCACGTACCAACACATTAGTTTGGTTATCTGAACGCACATCAACTGAAACTTTATTATTCATTTTTTCTAACAACACAGCCAATTCGTCCGCTTGCCGGCTGAGGCTAGGGCTATCCGAACGAAAACGCTCGGCTTTGCTTATCACAGCATCCGCGTTAGCCGATGATTGCTGGCTGGATAGACGATAAGGGTTGTTGATATGTTGTGATAACAACTGATTCAGTTCGAGAATCGTATTTGTTTTTTCGAGCGACTGTTGAATACTTTTATCATTCGGATCTTCGCGTAACGCCAGCGTTAAATATTGTTTTGATTCTGTCCACTGATCGCTTGCCATCGCGGACTGCGCACTTTGTAAATGTTTTTCCAGTCGTTGTTTGCGTTCGAGCTCGGCGATGCTTGAGCTTATATCGCTTAATTCTGATCGATTTGAATAGATACGTTGTGCTGACTCCAACCGCTTCCTAGCTTTACCTGCATCACCTTTTTTAACTGCCTGGTAGGCTTGGGCAACAAGTGATTCATAGCGCTGATTGTTAATGATTGTGGTTAATTCCTGTTTACGTTCAACCAGACCCTCGCGTTCCGGGGCCAACTCGATCAGCTGAGTTAAATAATCCCGTTCTTGTCGATAATTATTTTCGATCCTGGCCGCCTGAATATTTTCCAATAACGGTAACAGTGCGGGTAACTGTTGAGTCTTGTTTGCTAACTCAACCGCTTCTACCGATTCCCTATCCAGCATTAATGCCTGGTCTATCTGTAACTTAGCTGTTTGATAATCATCATTGGCATAAGCCGACTCTGCCTTTGAAAACGCAGTAGCAAATGCATTTTGACTATCGTTAATCAGTGCTGTTGCCAGTGTGCTGGCCTGTTGCAATTGTGCCAATGCATCCTGATAGTTTGCCTGACTGAATGCAGATAACGCCGCCTGTTTCAGTCGCTGCAATTCATTACCTCGCACCGCATCCCATTTGTTTAATTCGATCTTTGCCAACTGCGGTTGTAATTGGTTCTCATATTCACTGATAAGTGTGATGTACTGCTGTCGTAGCGCTTCATCAGATGAGTTTGTCTCGGCCGGTATGGTTTCTGCTAAGGAATGATTGTTGGGCTTAGTTTGACCAGTGTCGGATAATTCGGTCAATATCTCGTCTTTATCCACACCGCCGGTATAACAGCAGGAAGTAAAGATAAAAGCGCCAGCAATGATAACAACGACGGTAATAAACCCCAGTGAGAGTTTAAGCAGTTGTTTTCTTCTAAGCGCTTTGGCCTCAGCGAGCTGTTGTTCGAGCATAATGGCAACAGTATAAATTAAAGTACTGTGCTTGGTGTCGCCTCTTGCTCATAAATGCGTCTTAAGAATTCCCGCCACTGGCCAAATTGCTCCTGAATATTGCCGGTCAGCTCAACCGTTTCTTCTTCAAACGAAACAACCTGTGGTGCCATCTCCAGATTAATCGATTCACCCAATTCATCAAGCGCTTCTTTGTGAAGCTTGGCTTCTTCCTGTGATTTGAAGCTGCCGGAAAACAGCCAGGCACTGGCCAGACCGCCCGCTATCGCTGCCGTAGCCAGGGTTGAAGAGGCTGCACCATCACCTTGTTCGGATTTATTAATCGAAGTCACACCTGCTGCTATCGCCAGTCCAACCAGCAAAGCGCCGCCCAGTGCCTTCATGACACCTTCTCGTCGCGCTTCTTTACGTAATTGTTTCTCGGTAAAGCTGGCTTCCTGCCATTTTAGATAACTGTCTTCCATGCTGGACGAGAAAGACGCATAGTTTTGTTGCAAACTGTCGACAAACAACTGCTCTCTGACCCGAATTGATGAGACACGCTGTAACATCGGATCGTTATCACTGGGTTTACTGACCAGCTTGATATAATTACTTTGCGTATCCATATACTCGCTGAACGCCGCTTCATTAAAACTGGCACCAAATCGTAAATCGGCAATGTATTTCAGGGTATCCAATTCTGCCGCATCGCGCTTTGATAATAATTCGACGATATCATTACTGGCCTCCTCAAACACAGGGTCGTAGGGATCCTGACCTTCCTTACGTATGTTTTTATAAAAGCCTTCACTAACTTCATGTTTAAAATTACGATCAAGCCAGTCTTTACCGCTGATATCGACAACGTTAATGTTGATTTTGACATCCTCACCATCCGACTCAAGGATTTTACCGAGAATATAAAGGTCGCCCGAAGCCGTGTTATCAGGCGTTACTCTGACTGCACCAAAGGCATTGGTCTTATCCAGCGCCTCTTTGAGTTTATAGGCAAAGCGGTTTGCTTCCGCACGTCTTAATTCAGGCCAGATGCCCTCTTCTTCATAGTTTTCAGCATTCTCGGATAAACCCGGATCAAATACTGGAATCACCACATCCAGTTTAGGCTTGTTGTCTAACGCCACCGCAACCGTTGTTTCACTTTCAATTTCTGATGAAAGTTGAGGTCCCGCCTTAACGATTCCGTTTTGACCACTGTTGGCAACACAGCCTACCAATACATGGGTATAAATCAGTATGCAGGCAATAACTTTATTTACTGTCTCAAATCCATTATTCATTTTCATCGTTCGTCGTTTCTTTTGCTATCGTATTGTCATTACTTGAGGCTTCCTGTTTAACCGGAAGTCCCTTATATTTTCTGTACTCGTTCCATAATTTTTCTTTCTTTACCGGATCTTTTTCAATCTCCGCAGCTAACCGGATCTGTGCCGCCACGGCATCGTCATTATTTGCTGGGGGAATATCTTGCGGTAACGCACCACTACCGGCGCTGCTCGAGTTAATTGCCAGTCCTTCAGCGTCAGAAGAGTTTGAGCTTGTGGTTTCAGCAGCATCAATCTCAGCTGACGGCAAATTCTCAGGCGCTTCAGTACCAGACAACAAGGCACTCGCCTGAGAATTGATGTTTCCCGGACCATTGCCCTGTGATCCAACCGTATTGGTACCGGCCGTATTCTCACCGGTTTCTGCTCCTTCTGATTCACCACCCGCAACGTCGGCACCAGCAACAGAAGAACCACCGATAGTATTAGCTGAGGAGGATGCACCGGAAGAGTTACGTATTTCATTCGACAAATTGCACAGTTCAAACCGGTTTACCGATTCAAAAAAGGCGCGGTTCATGGCTTCAAGACGCTCAGCACGCGTCATATCAGGCCGGTCGACATAATCGATGGTAATATCCGAGCAATCAATAGTCGAACCCAAACTCTGTCCAGCATGAACCATTGCACTGAAGCTTAACATTGTCAGTGTCAATCCAGTCACGAGCAAAGCCGAGTAATGGTTTAGTATTTTCAATATTGTTCTTTCTCAAACGTTACTGTTGCAATAGGTAATTATAGATTCTCTTTATTTATAGGAATATCAAAAAAGCGGTAGGTTCAAAAAAAATAGCCGGTGTTTTGGCTAATAATCTTCGTTAAACCCGCACTATGTGATGAATTTGCCCTATTTGCCTGATGCCCACAAACTTCTGAACTGGCTGATATTGACTCGAACCATGAAACAGGTACAGTCAGTTCATCTTACTTATTCGTGACCTGATTAGCGATGGAAAAAAATATACTTGGTACCGCATTGGAAGACTGCAGTCTGGATCCAAAAACCGGTTTTTTCCGAAACGGTCGTTGTGATACTTGCGCGGAAGATATTGGTTTGCATACTGTTTGTGCAGAGATGACTGAAGAGTTCCTTCAGTTTTCCAAAGACAAGGGTAACGATCTGATTACGCCTCGTGATGAAGCCGATTTCCCTGGACTGAAGGCCGGTGATCGCTGGTGTATTTGCCTGGGTCGTTGGGCAGAAGCATTGGAGGCCGGTGTCGCACCAAATCTATGTCCGCGTGCGACACATGAATCGGTACTTGAGCATGTACCGATAGAGGTATTGGAGAAACATACTATCAAGGATGCCTGATACCAGTCGCAGATTGTGCTAATTATCCTACTGACAATACTGGCAGTGTCGCTGTCGATTGCGATTCATTATTCAGTGTTATTAATGACAACCGCGATACTGGCAAGATTTCATGGCCGCCATCCGGCCAGTATCATCCTGTCATTGTTCCTGGCGGTTATCGCACACCTATTAGAGATCTTTGTATTTGCAGTCGCCTGGTACATTATGTACAAAAATCAGTTTATCCAGTTCTCGGTTCCGTCACCCAGCTTCATTGACATTCTTTACTTCTCTGGCACAACTTACACCACCATAGGTTATGGTGATATTGTCATCATTGATGAAGGGCGTCTTGCGGCTGTGGTAGAGGGTGTGATGGGTTTGGTATTGATTGCCTGGACAGCGTCATTCACTTACTTTGAAATGAATCGAAAATGGGTGAATCGTATCTGACCAATTTACCATGATTAAATAGTGACATCCCCCCATAAATAACAGCCAAATTAATTAAAAGACCGACTAAGCCGGGATGAAAACCATAAATCTTCCCTGCTTGTACAAAATCAAATCCCCCATAGGCCAGTATCAACGAGACGACCAGACCCGCCACTAATCCCAGCACGACCGGCACTGCCTGCATACTCTTCCAATGGATACTGATCATAAATGCCGGGACTAGTTGAATGAGTAAATCAAACTTTCTATCAAGCAACTTGAGTAATGAGGTTTTATCACTGAGGTAAATCGCGAGCCATACCAGTAACAATATCAAACCCCAGGAAAAGATCTTACCCACTCGGGTAAGCCTGGCTTCTGATGCCTCTGGATTGACATAACGTCCATAGATATCTTTGGAGAGCATAGAGGAAATAGAGAGTAAGGCCGAGTCTGCAGTCGACATCATGGCTGCCAAAATCGCCGCATAAAGTATCACTACCAGCCAATATCCCAATACTGAACTATGCTGTACCAGACCCAGTATTCTGCCCAAGGCTTGATCGCTACTGGTGCCATCCAGTTCTGGTAAATAGGCAATCGCATAGATGCCGGTACACACTGCAATCAGCGAGGTGATTAATGGCGCAAACGCCATCAAGGCCAAACCGTGCCGTAAGACTTTTTCAGAACGTGCCGCATAAATACGCTGCATTGCTTGAGGATACAGTGTTGATCCGAGGCCAACGATAATAATGTAACTCAGCCATTCACGTAATCGATTGGCATCAGGCACAACCGCTTTATTCACCACCGACACGTCTAGAGCCTGCTGCATTTTTTGTGTCGCCAGTGAAATCGGACCGAACTGTTGATACAAAACAAACATCAATACAAAAAAGCCGACCATCAATACCAGTCCTTGAATGACATCAGTCCAGGCAACGGCGCGTATACCCCCAAGCGTACCGTAAATCACCATGATTGATGTCAGTAGTATCACGCCCTGGGTATAGGCCAGCTGAGGGTCAACATCTGATAGTCCCTGCATGGCGCGACCCATTGCCATTAGCTGCGCCAACAAATAATTAGCCAGCACGAACACCAAAATAACGGTCGCCAGAATATTCAACGCGTCGGAACTAAAACGGTGTTGTAAGTAATCGGTGGGAGTAATGTAGCGAAACTTCCTTGCCAACACATATAAACGCGGTGAGTGAATCAAGTAACAGGCGACAATGGCCGTCATGAAATGCAAGCTCATCACCCAAGCATAACCGATGCGATAGGTTTTACCCGAGTATCCGAATAAGGTATTGCCGCTGTACTGGGTAGCGTAAAGCGTCAAAAAGATCACGATTAAACCAAAGCTGTTACCAGCAAGGTAAAAGTCACTCAGGGTATTTTCCTTTCTGGCATGAAAGGCAACAAAACCAATCAGGATAAGTGACAGTAGATAGGTCGCAATAAACGCCCACGCAGCTGGACTAAATGCATCAAGACTATTCATCTTCGTCCTGCGCTTGCTTGTCCGAATGCCACGGATAGCGAATCAGGATGAATGCAGTAAAAATAGAGGTCAGTAATGAAACAGCGATGGCAATGCTGACCCAGGCCGGCATACCAAACAGCACAAGGTTCGAATCCTTTGACCAGTACCAGGGAATACCCAATAACAATAGACAAACATAGATCATCACGATCCAGCGGTTTCGATTCATTGGTTGATTAACTCAGGTTATCTTTCAGATTGAGATATTCAGATAAACCCAGGATATCTTTTATCTCATCAAACTTAACTATGTCATCTGCCAGGGATTGCGTATGGCCATCGCGTTTGAATGCCTCGGCCATGTCTCTCATTACTTTGGCGGTCAATAACACTGAGTCAATCGGCGCCACCACGATCTTAAATCCCATTTCTTCCAATTCAGACGCGCTCAATATCGGTGTCTTTCCAAACGCCAACATGTTGACAAATTTCGGATAGTCAACGCGTTGGCAAATTTGCTCTAACTCAGATACAGATAGCGGTGCTTCGATAAATGCGACATCCGCACCGGCATCACAGTAACGATTGATCCTGTCTATCGCATCATCCAGACCATCGGTTTCGCGTGAGTCAGTTCTGGCGATAAACAGGAAATCCGGATCCTGTCTTGCGTCGACTGCCGCCTTAAATTTCATCACCATCTCGTCGGCAGGAATCACTTCCTTACCGCCAAAATGACCACAGCGTTTTGGAAATACCTGATCCTCAAGAATGATGCCTGCCGCCCCTGCACCTTCAAATTCAGTCACACAGCGCATGACATTATGTAAGTCGCCATGACCGGTATCGGCATCGGCTACTACAGGAATCGACAAACGATGCGCCATGCGGCGGGTGGCGTCGACCATTTCTGTCATGCCAAGAAAATTGAGATCCGGCAGACCATAAAGACTGGCACTGGTCCCAAAACCACCGATAAACACAGAATCAAACCCGCATTGTTCGACCAGCACTGCGGTTAATACATCGTGCGCACCCAGAGTTTTGATAATGCCTGGCTTTTCCATGAGTTCACGAAGCTGGGCAGCGGGACTGGTGATATGTGACATGTCTGTTCTCCGACGCTATGTGGCGATGTTAAAATACTGTTATTCTAGTTGTCTGGATTGTACTACAGAGGAAATCAGGTTTAAGCCCATGAGTGAGAATCAGCTTGAAAGAGCCGGGGTTGTCGTGACAAACAATAATGGCAGCATCATGGTCGGCATGTTCTGGATGTTCATTATTTCTATATTGCTATTTTGGCTACCCGCATTTGGCCCGCTAATCGCCGGAGTCGTGGGTGGCAAACAGGCCGGCGGCGTCATGGCAGGACTCATCGCTGCGCTGTTGCCCGGCATACTCGCGGCAATCGCGCTGTTTTTTGCCGGCACCATGTTAACGGCATTGCCTGTGGTCGGCGCAGTGCTGGCTGGCAGCGGTTTTCTACTTTACGTTATCTATATTCCACCGTTATTAATTGGTGCGCTGATCGGCGGATTACTGGCATGAACACGGTATTAGCACCTGTTTAATCGCGACATAACGGGGGATTAATATGTTTGAACTGGCGGAACTGGGACACACGCTCACTAAACAAGACTACAAACAGCGGGCTCCGGAACTAAGAACACAGCTCTTATTAATGCAGCAACGACTGCTGGATAGTCCTTTCCCGGTGCTTTTACTGATCTCCGGCGTTGACGGCGGTGGCAAAGGCGACATCATTAATCTATTAAATGAGTGGATGGATCCGCGCCATATTCGAACCCATGCCTTTGACACCCTGTCTGAAGACGAGAGGAAACGCCCACCCTATTGGCGCTATTGGATGGCACTACCGCCTAAAGGCCGAACCGGTATTTTCGTGGGTTCCTGGTATAGCGATCCCATTTCCAAAGCCGTGAGTGGCAAATTCAAAACCGGTGATCTCGATGCAAGCCTGATTCACGTAAAAAACATCGAGCGCGAACTGGCTGATGATGGAATGTTGATCATTAAATGCTGGATACACATGAGCAAGGACGTACAAAAGAAAAAGTTGAAGGCATTGGAAAAAGATCCGGACACCCGCTGGCGCGTCAACAAACGCGATTTCAAACGGCTGGAATCCTATGACAAATTCTCTGCTATCGCAGAGCGCGTTATCCGCGAGACAAGTACCGGATATTGTCCCTGGCTCATCGTCGATGGCACCGATATTAAACATAGTAGTGTTACAGTCGCTGAACACATACTCGAACGCGTGGATCGCCATTTTGAAGAACAACAACAAAAATCCGAGCACAAACCATCAACCATAAAAGCAGCGCGAAAAGAGACCGGGTTGTTAGCATCACTCGACATGGATCAGTCACTGACCAAGGGCGACTATAAAAAACAGCTGGAAAAATATCAGGGTAGATTGAACAAACTGGCACGCGAGGCACGGGCAAAAGAAGTGTCTGCTACGCTGGTGTTTGAGGGCTGGGATGCAGGCGGTAAAGGCGGTGCCATCAGACGTATTACTCATGCGCTGGATGCCAGACAATATCGGGTGATTCCAATAGCCGCGCCCACTGATGAAGAAAAAGCGCATCATTATCTATGGCGCTTTTGGCGACACGTACCGAAATCAGGACAAATCACCATTTATGATCGTAGCTGGTACGGCCGTGTGTTGGTCGAGCGGGTTGAGGGCTTTGCCAACCAGGAACAATGGCTACGCGCCTATACTGAAATCAACGATTTTGAGGAAGAGCTCAGCGATGATGATATTGTCATTGTTAAATACTGGTTACATATTGATAAAGAAGAACAGGAACGTCGATTCAAGGAACGGGAACAAATCAGTTACAAAAAACACAAGATTACCGAAGAAGACTATCGAAACCGTAAAATGTGGGCACATTATGAGGATGCAGTTGACGATATGGTGACACGTACCAGCACTGAATATGCACCGTGGCATTTAATTGAAGCAAATGATAAACGCTTTGCCCGGGTAAAAGTCCTAAAAACCTTTTGTAATGCGCTGGAGGAAAAATTAAGCTAACGATAACTCACTCGGTATTGCGCAAAGTCGTAAGCGAATTTTTCATTAATTACTCTAAGTCATGGATATAGAATTACTACTTTCTAATATATTAAATCCGGCCATTCTGTTTTTCTTTCTTGGCCTGTTTGCCGTTGCGGTTAAATCAGATCTGGAAATACCACAACCTATTTCCAAATTCCTGTCATTATATCTATTACTGGCTATCGGTTTTAAAGGCGGTGTCGAACTCAGTCACAGCGGTCTCAGTAGCAATATATTTCTGACTTTGTTCGCTGCCACCATCATGGCGTCAATCGTACCGATATATTGCTTTTTTATTCTGAAAAAAATTGTCTCTGTGCATAATGCTGCTGCTATCTCAGCCACTTATGGTTCAATCAGCGCCGTTACCTTTATTACCGCCTCGGCATTTCTCGATGGTTTAGGTATCGCACACAGTGGCTATCTGGTTGCCGCAATGGCCTTGATGGAATCGCCAGCGATTATTGTCGGGTTACTATTTCATCGAATGTTTAATAAGGAAGAAACACAGGAAGATGATTTTTCCTGGAAAAAAGTCATACAAGAGGCCTGCTTTAATGGCTCAGTATATTTGATCAGCGGCAGTTTATTGATCGGCTTCTTTACCACGGAATCCCATGTTCAAGGCTTGCATCCATTTACGCATGATTTATTCAAAGGCGTACTGGCATTCTTCCTGTTGGATATGGGCTTGATTGCAGGAAAAAGGCTACGCGCACTTGCTGAGACCGGTATGGCATTGATCGTGTTTGCCATTATTATTCCGATCTTGAACGCCATACTTGGCATTGCTGTCTCGCAGTTTCTCAATCTACCTGTCGGCGATGCCATGTTGTTTACTATTTTATGCGCTAGTGCATCTTATATTGCTGTGCCGGCTGCGATGCGCTTATCGATACCGGAAGCAAACCCCAGCATCTATGTGACGATGTCTCTGGTAATCACTTTTCCATTTAATATCATTGTCGGTCTTCCCTTATATCTGGCAATGATCAAATATATAGCATCATGAAACCGGTAAAACGTATCGAAATCATCGTCGATTCAATGGATTTGAAGAAATGCCTGAGCGAACTGCAACAGCTAGGCATAACTGGCTATACCGTCATTCGTGACGTGATCGGCTCAGGTGACCGCGGGGAACGTAGCGGCGATTTACTCAACGACACGCTGAATAACAGCTATATTCTGATCGCCTGCGATGCGGAACAAGTCGACGCCATTACTGCAGCGCTGCGTCCCAAATTGAAACGTTACGGCGGTGTCTGCCTGATTTCTGACGCCTACTGGCTAAAACATTGACCACACCAAAGATTCTGTGAGGTTTTACCGAAAATTGATGGTTTAACCCTCAATAACGCAACATATAGTGTTTTTTTAGGTGAATTTGCACTAAAATTTGGCTGTCGAGCCGGCAATTCAACCTGAGGTTATTTTGAAATCAACTGTGACTTATTTAGTGGCTAGCAATAAAAATCGCAGCGCCAGTCGTACTTTTGTTTTTATCTTCCTTCTCACTTTTTTTGCCTCACCAATTCGCGCGGATATCTACACTGCCAACGCCGCTCTCTCAAATGGTGATTATGAAACGGCTATTAGAGAATTTACCCGCCTGGCCGAAGCCGGTGACGATAAGGCGCAGGCCCACCTGGGTTATTTATATTATGTTGGTGAAGGCGTTGAACAAAATTATGAAAAAGCCGTTGCCTGGTATCGCAAGGCCGCGACCCAGGGTAATCGCGATGCCCAGTATAACCTGGCAGTCTCCTATGCGTTTGGAGAAGGCATCAAACAGGATCTAACCGAAGCCGCTATCTGGTATCGACGAGCAGCCGAGCAAGGCCATGTCGTCTCCCAATACAGCCTGGGTATCTCCTATGCTTATGGGGAAGGTGTGCCCCAGGATCAACAAGAAGCCGCACGTTGGTTCAAAATGGCAGCCGAGCAAGGCTATTCACGCGCACAAGTGCATTTAGGCAGTATGTACCATACTGGTGATGGCGTAGAGCAGGATTATAAAGAAGCCGTGCGCTGGTATCGGATGGCAGCTGATCGTGGCGATGCCACCGCACAATATAATCTCGGTACGATGTATCGTTCAGGCAGAGGCGTTGAACAAAACTATGCCCAGGCAAAACGCTGGTTCAGACAATCCGCCGACCAAGGCTATGCGGCAGCACAAAACGAACTGGCAAGCCTGGAACGCAGCGCCGCGGTCAATGTCGCAACCCGTACTATTCAGGAAAAGCCCTCATTAGTCGAAGATAACAAGCAAACAATCAAAAACAAACCGGCTGAAGCCGGATCATCTCCTAGCAATGCGTTACAGCAGTTGGTGGCACAGCCGACTGAAAAGCCTGCGCCTACCGTTGAAACACCTGTTAAGCAAAATACGGCTCCCGTAGCTGAACTAGCAGCCGAAACTACCACTATCGTGGAAAAGGAAACAACGCAGGAACAAACGAAAAAGAAACCGTTATTTACTGTCGACCAGTCTGACTTGCTGACCCTGGATCAATCAGAACTCGACATAAAACAACCGGAGATTGCTAAACAGGAAGAGCCAGTTGAATCAGACTCTATTGAACAATCTGAACCAGAACAAACGACTATTGCCACCGAAGAACCAAGCATAGAGCAAGAAGTGGTCGTCGATATTAAGGCCGAATCCCAAATTGCAGACACAGAAAAACAATCCGAAGGATTTTTCTCTAAGCTGGGCAAAATCTTCTCAGCAGACAAATCCGCAGAAGATGTGCAACCGCTCGGCACACCCCTGGCGGATGAAACACCCGAGTCAATCGAGTCAGTTGAAGAGCCCGATAACAACGAGATAGTTGCAACTGAGCAAACTAACGAAACGATAGCTGTTGTTGAAGAAGCGGAGGCAGAGGCTGAATCAGAACAAGCCCCGATCAAAACGGCTGTTGTCGAAGTGCAAGACGATAATGAACAAATAATTGCTGATGCACCTGCGTCAGCCCCTTCGTCAGCCAATGTTCAGCCATTATTAACACCGACTATCGATGTAGACGAAATCGAGATCGAAGAAAGTGTCATTGAAAGTGAACCAATTACGCTCACTGATGAAATTGACACTGCTGATACTGAGGAAACCGTGGCTGATATCATTGATGATACTCAAGTCGCAGATAATGAAGTAAACACCGAAGACAAACCAGAAGGATTCTTCTCTCGCATCGGAAAGTTATTCTCTGCCTCGGAAACCACCACCGACCAAACTTCCGAAAACACCCTGACAGATACTGAAGTCGCATTAGCTGATACCGAACAGACACAAGAAGCGCTCATTGACGATAGTGATGTTGAAGAACCTCCAGCCGAGGAATACACAGCGGCCGCAGATAATTCACTGAAAACAGAAGATAGTGAGACAGATATTGTTGATAAAAACATAGAACAAAGTGCTGAAACTATAGCAACTGAACCAATAGTGGTAGAGGAAACGATATTACCCACCCAGACCAATGCATTGCTCGCTGAAAAACCGCAGACTGAGGAAGTGGTGGTTGAAACCGATATTGTTGAAGCAGAGCAATCAGATCAAAAAACCGGCTTTTTTAGTCGCCTGGGTAGCATCTTCAAAGCAGATGAGCCTGCTGTTGTTGATAGTGTTGAAGAAACAACAGACACCGAGATTGCTGACGAGCCTGTGATTCAGGTTGAGGAAGCGATAGAAACCGACATTACCACTGCTGAGCCAGTCGTTGAGGAAAATACGGTTATTGCCAAATTGGAAGAAAACCCCACTATTGCAGAAACCATTATTGAAGATGAGATAGTCGAAAACGATCTGGCTAATTTCAGTGTTGATGCGGGTCGACGTGCATTAATCAATAAAGATTATGCTGAAGCTGCGAAGCAATTCATCCCACTGGCTGAAGCCGGTGATAACGAGGCGCAATCCTATCTGGGGTCTTTGTATTATGTCGGTAGTGGTGTTGAGCAGGATTTCGAACAGTCTTACCAATGGTATAAAAAAGCCGCCGAGCAGGGAAACAAGGACGCGCAATACAGCATAGGTAATATGTACTTACTCGGTGAGGGCGTCGAACAGGATAATAACGAGGCGGCGAAGTGGTATGCGATGGCAAGCGAACAGGGCCATATTGCAGCAAGCCACAATCTTGATAACTTGAAAAAACTGGAAGAACTCAATCGCCAAAATCAACTCAGACAAGAGGCAATTGAAGCCGGGCAAATCAACAGCGAACAAACGCTGGTAGATGTCGACGACGCGGATATAAACGAAGCGCCAGTCGAGCTTGATGAGGAAACGGTAGCAGAAGTCGAACAACCTGATGATGCTATTTCTGAGGCTGAAAGCAAAGACGAAGTGACAGAAGAAAAGAAAGGTGGTCTGGCTGCGCTGTTTGGCGGTTTGTTTGGTAAAAAAGAGAAACAGCAGGATGAAGAACTAACGACAGACGCTAACGATATTACCGTTGAAGAGTCAGAGGAACCACTCGATGGCGAAACAATCACTCTGGATAATACACTTACTGAAGAACCGACTGAAGTCGAAGTTGAAGTTGAAGAAACGGTACTTGAAACCACTACAGAGGAGATTGCGTCAATCGAACAAGACCTTGAACAAGAAACTGAATCGTCCGGTTTCTTTGATAGTTTATTTGGCCCCGCTGATGGTGCCGAACCGATAGCACTAAAAAGCAGCGAGGAGTTATCGACGCGTGAAGAAGACAATGATGCGGCTACAGTCGTTGAGGAAAGCGTTGATAACGAAGATAACTTAAATGCGATTGACCAAAACCAGACTGAGACTGGCGAACAACCCGAAACAGCTATTGCCGATGTTGCTGAAGACCAAACCAAAAAGAAAAAAGGGTTCTTCAGCCGACTATTTTCAAGAGATGATGAACCTGTTGAAGATCAGGCAATCGACGATAACATTGAAGAAGAACAAATTGCCCTGGCTGAAACCGATTCTGATGATATTGACCCCAGCTACGATGCTGAGCCTGTCGATGAAGAACAACTTTCATCTACCGAACAAAGCCTTAAGTCACTAGCTACACAGGGTGACTCTGATGCCCAGTATCAACTCGGCACCCGCTATTATTCAGGTAACGAAACAAAGCAGGACTTCTCTCAGGCGGCGCTTTGGTATCGCCGCTCGGCACAACAGGGTAATGTCGATGCACAATACAGTCTCGGTAATATGTTTTTACTGGGCGAAGGTGTTGATCAGGATGATAATCAGGCGGCGTACTGGTATGCACTGGCAGCGGAGCAAGGCCATGTGTCTGCCAGCGCAAATCTGGAAAGTCTTAATAAAGCCAATCAAACCAGTTCTGTTGTGACTACCAGCAATACAGACAGATTAATGCCAATTGAAGATGATACTGTCACTACATCAGTCTCTTCCGAAACCGGCGAAGCTGAATATGAGCAGGGCTTGGCCTATGCGTTTGGTGACGGCGTTGCACAAAATGATCGTAAGGCATTTGAATACTTTCTTCAGGCGGCCGATAAAGGCTTCCCGCTCGCTCAATATAAGGTTGGCGTCGCTTATGCTTATGGTGAGGGTGTCAGACAGGATTATAAAAGTGCCGCCAACTGGTATCGAAAGGCTGCGGAACAGGGCTATACCATTGCCCAGCGAAATCTGGCCACGATGTATCTAAACGGTAACGGAATTGAAAAAGATAAAGTACAAGCCCTGGCCTGGTATCAGATTGTTGCCGCAAATGGCAATGCCATGGACGTTCGCAGAAGAGACATGCTGGAAAATGAATTGACTGAACCGGAATTGTCCCGCTCACAAGAGATTGCTGTACAGATCACATCCCGTTTAAACAATAGCCCTTCGCTTTAAATAATCACCACTCTGCCTTTTGAATTTCTGACATCAAGCCGCTTCGTTTATACTCGTCGGCATGGCCCCTCAAACCCGTAACCCGCCTATCATTTCAGTCAAAGAACTCAATACGTTCTATGGCTCACGCCAGATACTGAATAACATCAAACTTGATGTACAACGCAAGGAAATCATGGTGATCATGGGCCATAGCGGCTCAGGCAAGACGACATTATTCAAACATATACTTGGCCTACAGCGCCCCCAAAGCGGCTCCATCAAGGTATTGGATAATGAAATCACGACAATGACACGTGATGAATTATTCAATTTGCGAAAAAAGATCGGAGTCGCTTTTCAAAACGGCGCATTATTCAGCTCCATGTCAACGATAGAAAATGTTGAACTACCATTAAAAGAACATACCCGTCTTGATAGAAATACCATTAAAATCATGGCGCGTTTAAAACTGGAACTGATGAATCTAGGCGAGCATGAAGACCTGATGCCAGCGGAGTTATCTGGCGGTATGTTGAAACGTGCAGGCTTAGCCCGTGCTGTCGTCATGGATCCTCAGCTGCTTTTCTTTGATGAACCCTCGGCTGGTCTGGACCCAGTTACATCGGCCGAGCTGGACGAGTTAATTTTACAACTGCGTGATGCGATGAATATGACTATTATCGTAGTGACACATGAACTGGAAAGCGCATTCAAAATCGCAGATCGTATTACCATACTTGATAAAGGCGTCCAAATCATGACCGGGACCAAAGAAGAGATCTGTCAAAGCCAGGACACTCGAGTCATAAATATGCTCCAGCGCAGAGTCAATAGTGACATCGTTAATGCCGATGCGTACATGGAACAATTAACACGTGATTAACCATTAATAGTGTATCAGGCAATCAACATGCTCAATCACAGGATCAGTCGACTCGGTTTGTCTGGGTTATTTTTATTTGAAACGTCGAAAAAAATCCTGACGCCGCCCTACTCCTATCCGGCAATCATCAAACAGTTGGCTTTTGTCGGCGCTCACTCGATGTCAGTCATCGTCTTCGCCGGTTTGTTTGTCGGCATGGTATTGGCTTTACAGTTTTATGATACCCTGGTGCGCTTTGGTTCAGTCAGCTTATTGGGTTCAGCTGTTGGCCTCAGTTTGATTCGGGAACTTGGACCTGTATTGACAGCACTGATGGTAATCGGCCGTGCCGGCTCTGCGATGTGCGCCGAGATCGGTATTATGCGAACTGATAATCAGATCGATGCGCTTGAATGCATGGCGATTGATTCCTATCGCTATCTATTTGCACCACGTATTCTGTCAGGCGTCATTGTTGTACCGCTGTTGACCGCCATATTTATCATGGTCGGAATTTTCGGTGGTTATTTTGTCGGTGTTATACTTTTTGGTGTCAGCCCGGGTTCCTACTTTAAAGGGATGGCAGATACGGTATTGATTCGCGATTTGTTTATGGGCCTTTCCAAGTCAATCATATTTGGCTTGTTAATCGTATGGATTGCCTGCGATAAAGGCTATCACCTGCATCTCGATAAACGTGGTATTTACGGTTCTGAAGGTGTCAGTAAAATGACCACTGAGGCCGTCGTCATTTCTTCGATTGCTATTTTATATAGCGATTATTTAATTAGCGCATTGATCCTCTAGGAAAATAATATGGATACACAACGACATACTGAATTACTAGTTGGCATGTTTATGCTCACCGGCATTATTGCCATTACCTTTCTGGCCCTGCGACTGGGTGACATCGGTGTGTTAGATAATGATGAATATATGCTTGAAGCCAGATTCACTTCAGCCTCAGGCTTAAGGCAAGGTTCGTTCGTTGAGATTGCAGGTGTGATTGTGGGTAAAGTCAATAGTATTGAATTTGATCCCGGTGACTATCTTGCGCTGGTTAAACTCAGTCTGCCCAACGATGTCAAATTACCGGAAGATTCTATTGCCTCGATACGTACAGCGGGAATTATTGGCGATAAATTTATTAAACTCTCTCCGGGTGGTAGTGATGTCTATCTACAACAAGGTGATGAAATCATTGAAACAGAGCCATCCATTAATCTTGAGGAGTTGATCAGTAAATATATCTTCGAATCTGATAATTAATTTCAGTCAATAGATTCACAAAAAAGTCGATAAGCAATGAGGCTCATGGGAATCGATCTGGCATGGAACACAGAGAAAAACTCCTCAGCTATAGCCATAGCAACCCTTGATCAGGGTTCACTCAATATTGATACCTTACTTCGCTGTGTAGAAGGACTAAACAATATAATAAACATTATTGAGCAGGAACCTTCATTATCAGGTATTAGTATCGACGCACCACTCATTATTAATAACACAAGAGGCCAGCGCGAGTGCGAGCAGCAATTAAATAAAAAATATCGTACTTATAAGGCAGGCTGTCATCCCTCTAACAAAACGCTCTATCCTAATGCTGCAAGCGTCAGGCTTTCCGAATATTTATTAAATCAGGGTTTTGAACATTTGGGAGAAAATCAAAAATGGCAAATCGAATGTTACCCGCATCCCGCCATGGTTGAACTTTTCGAGTTAGATGAACGTTTGTTATATAAGAAAGGGCCAGTTGAACAGAAAAGACAAGGTCAGGTAAGACTGGCTGAGATGATTAAGCAACTCAACATAAACCCTAATTTATCATTAACAATAGCTGATTCCGTATCAAGCGCAGTCAATAGCGCGAAAATTTTAAACCTTCATGGAAGGCAGATAAAAGAAAATGAAGACACATTAGATGCGATTATTTGCTGTTATATTGCCGGTTGCTATGCAGTAGATACCAATAGACAGGTATTTGGAGATTCGATCAACGGTTATATTTATGTTCCACAATTAAATCAGAACAGTCGCGATTAACTATCTTCAGGCATCACTGCCTGTGGCGATTCATTTTGCGACTGCTTATGCCTCTGAATCCGGGTCTGAATGTCATTCAACAATCCATCCATACCATCATTGTTAACAATCGCAGCAAATGTACTTCGATAATTATTCACCAGACTTACACCCTCGATAACAACATCATAGGCGAACCATTCGCCATCGTTATTCTTAAGTTTATAGTTGACCGGTATCTGTGTGCTGTCGGTGATAATGACGGTCTCAACCACAGCCCGTTTACCCCTGACTGTCTCGCCAGTGTATTCAACTTTCTGATTTGTGTAGGCTTCAATCTTTGTACGATAGGTGTCTTCTAAATACTGGGAAAAGAATTTCACAAAACGCTGCCTTTCCTCCGGAGTGGCTTTTTTCCAGTTTGTTGCCAGTACACTTTGCGACATACTACGAAAATCAAAACTCTCATTAATCACAACGCCAATCCGGTTCCAGCGGGTTTCACGATCCAGTGATTTATCCTGCAAAACCGTAATGACTCTCTCCACCGAGTCCTTTACACGAGCGGTAGGATCAGAAAAAACGGCAAATACCGTGACTGCATAAAACACGAGAATAAAACAACAGACGAGTTTTTTTGTCATTAGGCTCAATTCCAATATTCCGATGGGACTGACTTATCGTACCTTTATTACTAAAAGGAATCCAAGTTTTGTCGTATCAAGCCAACACTATATCGGGGATATAAACACTTATCCCACTACTATATCGTGCGCATTTTACCCAATTACTTATTCAACAGCATTTCTATCTGATTGATTTATATATCTTTTTTATTTAAATTTGTGAATTGCATCGCATAAATTAAGACCAGGATGGGTAACATATAAAAGCAGGTATGCAGTTTGCGTGATAAGAAAATAATAATAAAACAGGTATACATTTATGAACGTTTATTCATGCTGGTACAACGGTGCTTACGGCTACTGTTGCCGCAAAAAAAATTCAAACTGGTTATTTGTACCGGAACTTGGTCAGCCGATAAACCATATCGTAAAAAACATCAGGCTGGGTGAGTTGTCATTTTCTAACCCTTATATACTGGATTTGGAAAAACAACGACATAACAAGAAGCTATTCAGCCAATTGCTGAATTTCATCATCGAACTCCTTTATCCGCAAACCAAACCGGTGACGGTAGGTGGTGCGCTATTCAGTTTTTCATAAATGTCATAAAAATCACAAAAACACACTTGTCGATGAACTCGTAATTGATATTAATGTCGGTAATAATGATTTAATTACTACCGAACAATATTAATAATGAACTCAAAAAAAATAGCCCTGCTGCTTGGTTTTCTGGCGTTTGTGGCCTGCTTCTTCGTTTTTGATTTACAGCAGTATCTCAACCTCGAGTATTTGAAGCTGCGTCAAAACGACATCAAACATTACTTTTCTTCAAATCCAATTCAAACCGGTGCTATTTTTTTTAGCATCTACGTTATTGTCACCTCCATTTCCTTACCCGGCGCGGGCATATTAACAATCGCTGCAGGCGCAATTTTTGGAACAGTTTGGGGATCAGTCTTGGTGTCATTTGCTTCTGTGCTTGGTGCCACTATCGCTTTCCTGATTTCACGATATTTGTTTCACGACTTGATTCAAACCAGATTCAGTAAACAACTAAAACCAATCAACCGCGGTGTTGAGAGAGAAGGCAGTCTGTATCTATTTACGGTCAGATTGGTACCTGTATTTCCTTTTTTCATCATCAATATTGTCATGGCATTAACCCCTATTAAGACATTCACGTTTGCCTGGGTTAGCCAAATCGGCATGCTGATCCCAACCATCATTTTTGTCAATGCAGGCACCCAGCTTGCCCAGATTGAATCGGCTGGCGATATATTATCCCTCGAATTAATCCTCTCCTTTGTCTTATTAGGAGTGTTTCCCATCGCTGCGAAGAAAACGCTGGACTTGATTAAAAAGAAAAATGCGCGAATCGCAGAAGAGTTTGAGACCGAAACCGATGTCTAATCAACCAAATAAATTTGATCGTAATCTGATAGTCATCGGCGCTGGTTCAGGTGGTCTGGTGTCTTCATACATTGCTGCAGCAGTTAATGCCAAGGTCACACTGATTGAAAAACATAAAATGGGTGGCGACTGCCTGAACACAGGCTGTGTTCCTTCAAAGGCGTTAATCAAATCCGCCAAGGTCGCTTCATTAATGAAGCGCTCCAGTGAGTTTGGTATCAACGTGTCTGATTATAAGGTCGATTTTAACGCTGTCATGCAACGTATCCAGAATGTCATAAGTGATATTGAACCGCATGACTCTGTCGAGCGCTATTCCTCTCTCGGCGTTGAGTGTCTTCAGGGCGAAGCGACAATCACGTCACCATGGACTGTCAAAATTAATAATCAACGTTTATCAGCTAAGAACATCATCGTTGCCACCGGTGCCAGTCCGTTCATCCCGCCAATAGCCGGACTTGAACAGGCCAACTACTACACATCGGATTCGCTCTGGCAATTACGCGAACAACCCAAACGACTGATCGTGCTGGGTGGCGGCCCTATCGGCTGTGAATTAAGCCAGGCATTTGCAAGACTGGGTTCCCAGGTCACACAGGTAGAAATGTCAGAACGCATTATGATTCGCGAAGACATCGATGTGTCAGAACTTATTACCAACGCATTTAAAACAGAATCGATAGATGTTCGCACCGGCACGACTGCCAAGGCCGTTGAGATCAAAGATGGAGAGCAGATATTGGTTTGTGATGCCAACGGTGAGCAACAACGTATTGAGTTTGATGCCTTATTGATTGCTGTTGGCCGAAAACCGCACACTCAAGGCTTTGGACTGCAGGAACTCGGTGTTGAGTTAAATCAAAATGGTACTATCAAGGTTAATGAATACCTGCAAAGCAGCGTCCCGAGCATTTACGCTTGTGGCGATGTTGCAGGACCTTATCAATTCACGCACACCGCTGCGCACCAGGCCTGGTACGCCAGTGTCAATTCCTTGTTCGGAAAGTTTAAGCGCTTTAAAGTCGACTACCGTGTTATACCATGGACGACCTTTACCGAACCAGAGGTGGCTCGGGTTGGGTTAAACGAGCAAGACGCAAAACAACAGAATATTGATTATGAAGTAACCCGTTATGAACTGGACGACCTTGATCGTGCAATTACCGAAGGCGAGACCGCAGGCTTTGTAAAGGTACTGACCAAGCCAGGTAAAGACGAGATACTGGGCGCAACTATCGTCGGTGATCACGCGGGAGAATTAATTACCGAATACATCACGGCAATGAAACACAAGCTGGGCTTAAACAAGATATTGGGCACGATCCATATCTATCCGACTTTATCAGAAGCCAATAAATACGCTGCAGGTAATTGGAAAAAAGCCCATGCGCCAGAATTTGTTTTGAAAATGGTAGAAAAATACCACCGCTGGCAGTTGGGTTAACTCTCTGTCTCAATCGGCTGCTCATGGATCAAAATGTCGGCCTCTGGAAATACGTCGAGTAAATCCTGTCTCACAGCATTGCTGATCTGATGTGCGTCATTAAGTGAGAGATCGTGTCTCAATCCAAGATGGAATTGAATAAACTTCTTCCGACCCGAACTACGCGTTCTTAGCTGATGCATATCAAGCACGTCCTTATGCCGATTCACAATCGCCATAATCTGCTCGCGTTGTTCATCGGATAATTCTTTGTCCATTAATTGATTGACAGATTGCATCGCAATCGTCCTGGCACTGAATAAAATATAAATCGCAATCAGGATCGCCAACACTGAATCCAACCAGAAAATTTGCAGCTCAGTAACGATTATCAAGGAAATAATCACAAGTGCATTTAACAGAAAATCACTAAAGTAATGGATCGAATCAGCCTTGATGGCAACTGAACCTGTTTTTAGATAAACATATCGCTGAAACCTGACGAGGATAAAGGTAGCCACAATGGAAATCAAAATAACAATAATGCCAATATTGGCATAGGCAATAGGATGCGGATGTTTTAATCGCAGCACGGCTTCGAACAATAAAAATGCCGACGAACCGATAATAAAACCCGCCTGGGAGAACCCGGCCAGCGCCTCCGCTTTTCCATGGCCGAAACGGTGATCTTTATCGGCGGGCTCCAATGCATGCCTGACCGCGATAAAATTAATAATTGAGGCAATGCAATCCAGTACAGAGTCTAATAAACTGGATAGCAGGGTTACCGACCCAGTTAAGACATACGCAATTAATTTAATAATGATCAAAAAAACAGCAACGCCAGCAGACGCAAATGTCGCTGCGCGCATCAACGCTGCATCAGAGTCTTGTCGTACTTGCATCAATTAATAATAGCAACAAATTAACCAAGAAGATGCCTTAGCGAAATTATCGAAATTCTCTATCATAACGATTATTAATCTCAAATAGAGTCAAAGACTATTATGCGTTACTCTGTTGGTAAAAACGAAAGGAAAACAAATGTCTGAATACGATTATGACTTGTTCGTTATCGGTGCCGGCTCCGGTGGCGTACGGGCTGCGCGCATGTCTTCCGGCCTTGGCGCCCGTGTTGCTGTAGCGGAAGACATGTATCTGGGCGGTACTTGTGTCAATGTTGGCTGTGTACCGAAAAAACTGTTTGTATATGCATCGCATTTCGCGGAGGAATTTCAGCACGCGAAAGGTTTCGGCTGGCAAGTTGATACACCCACATTCGATTGGGGTACATTGATCACAAACAAGAATAATGAAATTAAACGCCTTAACGGCGTTTACCAAAAGATATTAATCAATGCAGGCGTAGAGATCATTGATGGACATGCCAGCCTTATTGATGCACATACAGTAGCGATTGGCGGTAAACACTACACGGCCGAGCGAATATTAATCGCAACCGGTGGTTGGCCGTCGATACCTGATATTCCTGGTAAGGAACATATCATTTCATCGAACGAGGCATTCTATCTCGATAGCCTTCCCGAGAAGATCATTATTGTCGGCGGCGGTTATATTGCGGTGGAATTTGCCGGCATCTTCCATGGTCTTGGTGTAGATACCACCCTGCTCTATCGTGGCGAACTATTTTTACGCGGCTTCGATCAGGATTTACGTAGCTTACTGGCAGAAGAGATGCGTAAAAAAGGCATTAAGGTAGAGTTCGAAAAAAATATCGCCAGTATTGAAAAATCAGACCATTCGCTGATTGCGACATTGGAAGATGGTGAGACGATAGAGGCCGGGCAAATCATGTATGCGACTGGACGTAAACCCAGGATAGAAGGACTCGGTCTGGAGAAGCTGGGTATTATGACTAATGAAAACGGCGCGATTCAAGTGAATGACCAATACCAAACCAATGTGCCTTCTATTTACGCTATTGGCGATGTTACCGATCGTATTCAATTAACACCGGTTGCCTTGGCAGAAGGGATGGTATTAGCAAAGCGACTCTATGCTAATGAAGATAAAGATGTGGATTATTCCGATATACCTACCTGTGTATTCAGTCAACCGAATCTGGGTACGGTGGGCTTGACGGAAGAACAAGCCCGGAAGAAATACCAGGATATTGAGATCTATAAATCAACATTCACACCGATGAAATTCTCATTAACAGACAGCGATGAAAAAACATTAATGAAGATTATTGTCGACAAGCCTAACGATAAGGTTGTGGGTGTGCATATGCTCGGCCCGGATGCAGGTGAAATCATTCAGGGTATCGGTATTGCTATCAAGGCGGGAGCGACCAAGCAAACATTTGACTCAACGATAGGTATTCACCCGACTTCAGCCGAAGAGTTCGTCACCATGCGAGAGCCCGTATCCAATTAAACAATGTCTTCAGTCGAACAGCCTGCGACAAGCTTTAATATAAGACACTGGCTATATCAGACCATCCCGCCATTATTAATGACGGGCCTGCTTTTTGTCAGCGAGAGTGGCTCAACGGTCGCTTTTTTACTTGGTTTTTTATTGCTACCAGTGATGATTAGTATTATTTCTATCCTGATCAAACTTTTCCGCTTTAAAAAAAAGAAAGCCTTTCTGCTAAGGCCGGTATTGACAATCATTATGTTCTTTTTTCTGTTGTCTATGGTACATATGACATTCGCCATCGCAGTAGAACAAGCCAGCCAGGAAGCTAGACTGATTGCGCGATCATGCAATCAATTACTTTTTTGTCCGGAAACCCCAAACAGCTGGCAACAGGATGGAAGTATGATCAGAAAGAAATATACTGGTTCCTGGTTAAGCTATCATGCCAGTTATCATTCCAGACCGGATCGCTTTGCGATTCATCTCTATCTGATCACAGATACCGGTAAGGTGGTAATCGGTGGCATCAATCAACCTATTGAAGTGATACCCTACAAAGAGAATCAAGCTATTTTGTAAATAGGCTAATGCAACATTACAAGCTGCCAAAGGAACTGTTTGATACAGCAGAACTCACACTTGCGGTAAATAAATTTGAGCAAGACGGTGATTACAACGTTAAACCATTAGTGCTTGGCTTAAAACAGTATATGCATGATATCGATCCGACATTAGACACTTATGATCCAAGCCGACAATTGATCGCTGCGTTAAAAATGAGAAATGCAGAATTCCTAAGAGAATCTTGGGAAAATTGGCTCGCTATCATGGCAATTCATGGGGTAACAGCTTAACTGGTGTTTTTTATTGGTTTACGAGTTTCTCCAGGCGAGACGCCCATATAGCGCTTAAACGCTTTAGAGAAAGACGATTCTGTATCATAGCCACACTTTAATGCGACGCTATACACACTCTCACCATTCTCGTTAAGCCATCCCCATGCTTTTTGCATACGCCATTGACCTAAATAATTCATTGGCGTCATTCCCATTAACTGCTTGAATTGTTCAGCAAATGAAGAGCGCGACATAGCAGCGAGTTTCGCAAGCTCATCCACTGTCCATTTTTTTTCCGGCATCGAATGAATTGCATCAAGCGACTTACTCAAACGTGGATTCGAAAGCGCTGCAGCGATTCCTGAAAGCGCTTCACCCTGATTAATCGTCTCCCGAATAATTTGAATAAACAAAGTCTCAGTTAAACGATTTAATGATATTTGATAGCCCTGTTTTTTAGCTAGCGCTTCTTCTTTAATCAGGTTCAATAGAAAACCAATGCTTGCATCATTTTTTAAATCATCTTGCCGCTTTATTAGCACAGATGGCAGAACGGTTAAAAGCGGATTACTGATTGGATGAGAAAATTTAAAATACCCGCACATTAAACCAACGCCATTAGATTTTAAACCTTCTTCATAAGCAATCGAGTCTTGCTGGTTTACGACAACGGAACAGGCCTGATCATTTTTTAACGAATGCGGTGAGTCATGAGGAAAAAGAATGAAGTCGCCTGTTTTTAATAACAAGGGAGCATCCATACATTCGGATTCTGCATGGCATTCTCCGTATGTGACTAAATGAAAACTGACATACCCAAGACCAGAAGTATCCACAGCCCATTCACCGCAATACTGAGCATTATGAATGATGTCTACATCAAGTCTAAAGGCACTGAGTAATGCTGATAGTGAATCCATCTATTCTCGTTTTCCAGGTTTCATGGGGTTTTAGACAAGTAATCCGGCGTTTTGACCATATAGATAAAAAACCAGCGTGTTTACTATGCATACCAGAAGTAACAATCACTTTTTAATACAAACCAGGAGAACATACTATGAAAAAACTACTTATTAATCTATTAATGCTAATTGCCAGTGTTAATGTTTTTGCTGGTGTCGATACTTCGACAGATAGTGACGGCGTTATCCTCGCTGGTTACGATACGGTTGCTTACCATACTGAAAACAGAGCGGTTAAAGGCAATGCCAATATCACAGCTGAATATAATAATGCGACTTATCAATTCGCTTCTGTTGAAAATCGTAATTTATTTGTCGCCAACCCGGCAAAATATGCACCTGCCTATGGTGGTTTCTGTGCCTTTGGAACAGGCTTAGGTAAAAAATTCGACGTCGATGGCAAAGCCTTTCAAGTGGTCGACGGACAACTCTATGTCAATAAGAACCTAAACGTATATAAAACCTGGAAAAAAGATATTTCAGGTAATATCAAAAAATCAGAAGCACAATGGCCAAAGATTAAAGATATTCCTGCTAATGAATTATAAATCTCTCAGGTAAGACTTAAGGGCTCCTAGCGAGCCCTTAAATCAAAAGCATATTTTCTAATTAATCGTGAGAATTCAAGTATTAAACCTGAAAAAAATATTCAAATGAAATAAACTTTTCTAATGCAACAAAGTCTCAGTTAAATCATGTGGAATATTCAACTACTTTTACTTAGCAGCCTAATAGCTGGCTCTTTTAGCATGCTAAGCGGTTGCACAACGTCCAGTAAGCACGTTTCTGAAATATCAGGACCAAATGTACCTCATATTGCCATGCTCAGAAGGACGCGCTTCGACGGTACAGTAGTCGTTTATAACTCCGAAATTTGCAAACAAATTGGCGAAGCCTGTGACTTTTTTCGAAGTCAGACTTTTGCCCATACCCAATTAAATCACCCTATTTTGACCCCTGAGTATCAAACCAGGAGTAATACACGAGATGCTGATTGTTGGGCAGCAACTTATGCTGAACCGAGCCAGGTAGCAGCAGCATTTGCACTATTAATGGATGCGGATCGAGTCAAGGATTTACCGATTGTGGGCGATCCGGAATCCAGGGCCGCCAATATACAAACTTGTGCAAAACAGGCTGGTAATTGGCCTGATAACGCATAATCAAGTATTCTCAGCCGTTGCTGCCAACCACATCGTCAATAATGCTGTTCATCGTGACAGCATGTAGTTATCCACAGTGATATCGTTTATATTTCTTAAGCTTATTTAAATGGTTCGGCTTATTATCTGACTCGCTAGGTTAATTACAGGAATCAACTGATGGAATTGAAACTGCTTTCAACGACATACAGCATATTGCTTGCCCTACTTATCCCGATTAACACGCTGGCAGCAAGTAATAGTGTGACTATCACCACTGACTCTCAATACCGCTACATTGAATCTAATGGAATACCCGATCACAGTACCGGTCAGTTCCCGAACTCAGGGAATCCCAATGCGATATCGGCACAAAATCATAAGTTTCGCGTACCGCTGAACCCTGTAAAAACAAACCGGGCATCTACAGTAAGATTACCGGGTGTTGCGATTAACGGTATTCCCATGGAACCGGGTACGGCCGAATTCTGGAATCGCGATCGTGCTAGCGGCTGGAACATTCAGGCATTTGCACAGGGAACAAATCTTGGCATCGATAGCAATAATGCACATGTACAGCCAAATGGAACCTACCATTATCATGGCTCACCGACTGGCCTGCTACAAAAAACCAATGACTCGTTAGTCGGCTGGGCCGCAGACGGGTTTGAAATTCATTATATTGGCAGTCAGGTCAAATCATCTTACCAGTTGAAGTCAGGCACAAGACCGTCCGGTCCGGGTGGGCGCTATGACGGCACCTATGATCAGGATTGGGAATATGTTGCTGGATTAGGAAGCCTTGACCAATGTAACGGTGGCCAATTAGATGGCAACTATGTCTATTTCATTACCGATAGCTATCCGTTTATTCAACGCTGTGTCTTCGGCACACCTGATCAAAGTTTTAATAAGCGAGGCGGCCCGGGAGGCGCTGGCGGACCCGGTATGCGTCGCGACATGCGCGGTGGCAGACCACCACCAAGAAGAGGTGAAGGTGATCGGCCACCGCCACCTCGCCCCCGATACTAACCAGTTTGGCCTAAATATCAAAAACGGTATGCATTAAGTTGAGCATCATAAACAAGTCCTGTTGTTTTTTCGCCTCGATCACCATTCAACACAGCACTGAAAAATGAATCTACCACATCATTGGTGTCTTTATAAAAGATACCATGGGTTCTATTTACTCCGGGACCATCTGTGAAATCAAAATATATCGCGTTGTTAGCATTAAGGTTTCTGGCTGTACGACCAAGTCGATCTTTTTGAAAATTGGCATCTGACCATTTCAATACAAAGTCATTCTCATTGATCGTGACATACACTCTTTTAGCGGACTGGATTAGATCAACCCATTGTGCATGATTTTCGTTGTCGACATCTGCCTGACATAGCACTACATTTTTAAAAACCATGGTTTCATCTGTATACGCAATATTGTTAACATAATTTTGGAAAAGATAATTACCCAAACTATATGTCATAAACGACAAGTTTATACCGCAGCTTTCTAATGCAGCTTTATTAAACGGTTCTTTAAGATACTTACCCAATTTTTCCAGTGTGGCGTCAAGTGCTGGCACAGATGCTATCGCTACTCGCTTTGCTTCTTTATATTCTTCAGTTTTAAACCCTCCTGGATTTGATGGCCAGGAAAAAGCAATCACTTCAACTCCATGTTTTTCCTGCGTCGCTAATGCTTTTTCGAGATTTTTCTCAAAGCTTTGATTAAAACCATGAACAAAGAAAAGACAATTTTTATTGTCTTGAATCAGCTTATCTCTAAGTGAATGGAATTCTTTTTTTGAAGGGATATTGTTTTCAGTAATCTTGGAAGGTTCTTTAACCAGTTTCACTTCCCAAGTACCATTAACTTTTTCCGCATGTGCCAACCTGACTTCTGCCGGTCCTTTTAAATTAAAGCCATCACCAAATGCTTCGTGATTACCTACACCATTTACAAAGTTAGATTTATTTATATTTCTGTTAGTAATAATTAGCATAACATCTCCTCCCTAAGGTATATTCTTAACTTGATCAAAGAACGTAATTATTTCGCCGGGCCAACTGTAATTTGCCACTCACTACTTTTGATATCACTTTTTAATATACTGCTAATTTCACTAACAATTACCCGCTTCTCTTGATTCAGATTATTTATTTCGTCTTCCAATTGTTTTATGACTGCTTCATTTTTTGGTGTTTTGGCCTGTTCTATTACGAGATTTGTATTTTTTCCACTGAGCTCTTCAGTTATTTTTTTTGAATTATTCATTAATGAAGACAGCTGATTTGCTGATTTCTCAAAATTATACTTTTCTCCAATGCTTTCTAACAAACTTAACGCTCTTGTATAGTTGGCAATGTCGCTTGATTTTAAATCTACCGTTAGCAAACGAACCCATTCGTCATCCAGTGGTTTTTTATAATCAGATATATCAAGATCATCATGATTTACCAACAAGTACCGCCTCAATAAAGCACTTCTATCCATAGTTGATGCTGGCAACGATAATAATCTGTTTATATCTTTACTATAAGTATCGACAATTGATTTATCAGCATTAGTTACATTTTTATCTATATCAAAATGATAGGCTGTCTGCACTACTGCTTCTTGTATCAAACGTTTTATCGCAGCACCCGAGCAGTACTCATGGTATTGAACCAGTTTCGCTTTTGCATCAGGGTAATGAGAAGGGATATTATTTTTTATGTTTTTTGCCAATTCTTGTCTTAGCGCATTAATTTTGCTTCTAACAATATGCATGTCAGGAGTGAACAGAAATACTGTTTGATAGTTTTCAAAAACACTATTTACGCCAGCAAACAATGCGGCCACACCGGCTATTTCTTTGGCACTCGCTTCAACGATACCCATGACAGTTGCAGCTGCACCGCCTGCTATAGCCGTATTATTTTTCCAGAATTGTGTATTAGCCTGCGCAATCTCAAGAGAATCAAACCACCTTTTACATGCCATATCAGATAGTGATATCCCCTGTCGGATATAATTATCAATATTTCTCCCTGAGGCAGCGTCTTTTTCAGCAGCATAAAACTGACCAAAATCACTAGGTCTTTTATTGCTTGTCCATGTTCCATTAAAAGCCTTTTCCTCATCCAATTTCTCGGGAAATATTTCCTGCGGATTCAACAGTTTGGCAGGGCCCACTCTGTTTGGTGAAAAAGAGCAAGCTGAAAAACTCAGAAGAATGAATATGGTTATAAATAACTTAACAAACATCCCTTTTCTCCCTGTATTTGTTAGTTTTTATTTAAATATCAAACGATGTTTGAATACTTTTTTTTACATCCTGTAACTTATATAGCCATTTTAATAATGTTTATCAATATTTTTTATTATTTATCAATTCATTAATTAACCGGTTTTTGATAAATGAACTCTGGGCACAGCAGATAGCAACTTCTTGGTGTAGTCATTTTGCGGGTTCTGCAATACCTGGTCGACCTTGCCCTGCTCAACTATCTTGCCTTGGTACATTACGGCGACATAGTGTGCGATGTATTCCACCACGCTGATATTATGCGTGATAAATAAATAGCTAATCTGAAACTCTTTCTGTAATTGTTTCAACAATGCCAATATTTGCGCCTGCACAGACACATCCAGCGCGCTGGTCGGTTCATCACAGATTATCAACTTCGGCTTAACGGCTAACGCTCTGGCGATACAAATCCGTTGTCGTTGACCACCAGAGAACTCATGCGGGTAACGATATTGATGTTCGGGTAACAGTCCCACTTGCTCCAATAATTCAGCGGTCATCTTATCTCTCGCTTCACGACTTTCACCCACTCCCTGCGCGATCATCCCCTCTTGTAAAATATCACGAATCATCATGCGCGGATTCATAGACGAGTAAGGATCCTGAAAAACGATCTGAATATCAGAACGACTTTGCTTTAAATTTGATGCATCCAATTGGCAAAGATCAATACCGTTAAAACTCACTTCGCCAGCGGTTGTTTTTAACAACTGCAATATTCCTTTACCCATTGTCGTTTTGCCCGAGCCAGACTCTCCGACAATGGCCACCGTCTCTCCGGAATGGACATTGATCGAGACACCGTCTACGGCTTTGACATGGCCGACCACTTTCTTGAATAAGCCTTTTTTAATTGGATAGTGCACCTTTAGATCGGTAACACTCAGGACTTTCTCTCCGGGCTTGCTTTCTTCAATCGTCTTTTGCTCGGCAACCCGTTTTTCCCAACTGGGTATCGCATCGAATAATTGATGCGTATAGGGATGTTCCGGATTGGCAAAAAGACTGTCTTTATCTTTTAACTCAACGATAACACCCTGACGCATGACGGCGATACGATCGGCGAGTTGCGATGCCACACCAAGATCATGAGTGATAAACAAAATCGCCATGCCTGTCTTTTGTTGTAATTGTTTTAATAAATCAAGCACCTGTGCCTGAATTGTGACATCCAGTGCCGTCGTAGGTTCATCTGCAATTAATAACTGCGGTTCACCTGCCAGTGCAATCGCAATCATGATGCGTTGTTTCATGCCACCCGAAAACTGATGCGGGTATTCATTGACACGTCGATCCGGCTCTGGAATACCAACGGCATCGAGCAGTTCGATGCTTCGGTTAACACATGCCTGCTTATTCAAACCTTTATGCCTGACGAGTGTTTCCTGTATCTGTTGACCGGCAGTCAAAACTGGGTTTAATGAACTCTGCGGCTCCTGAAAGATCATACCAATACCGGCACCACGGATATCACGCATTTTACTCTCAGGCAATTTAAATAAATCCTGACCGTTTAATATCACCTCACCACTGGCCACATTGGCTGTTGGTGGTAACAGACGCATCATCGACATAGCAGTGATAGATTTACCACTTCCAGATTCACCAAGCAGCACAAAGGTTTCCGACTTATTAATAGCAAAGCTGACATCATCGACCACTTTAACAGCATTAGTACCCGACCCAAACTCAGTGGTGAGATGATTAATTTCAATCACATGTTTGGTCATAAGCTTACTCGTTAATTTCCGGTAATAGTCTTGGTCTTCGATTTTCATCCAACGCGACAAATGTCAGTTCCGCCTCGGTTACCTTAACGATCTCCTTCTTTGCTGGATTACGTTCAGCATACACTTCGACTTTTATCGTGATCGAGGTGCTGCCTGTTTTAATAATGTCCGCATAACAACTCACCACATCACCGACAAATACCGGTTCATGAAACTTCATCGAGTTAACAGCAACGGTGGCGACTCTCCCCTGTGCTCGTTCCAATGCGGGAATAGCTGCGGCGATATCAATCTGTGACATAATCCATCCACCAAAGATACTGCCGGCTGAATTGGTATCTTTCGGCATTGCTGCGATACGAATTGTAGGGATTTTATCTTTAGGTAAATTGACCTGAGTCATTTCCTTATATCCCTCTTAATCTTGGATCAAATGCGTCACGCACTGCGTCTGAAAATAAATTCGCTGCTAACACTAACAAGAACATAAAAACAAACGCGGCAGCCAAAGACCACCAAACCACAGGCTCACGCGCCATTTCCAGCCGCGCGCTATTAATCATATTGCCCCAGCTGTTCATGCTCGGATCAACGCCGATATTGATATAGGACAGAACCGCCTCTGCCAGCACCAGTCCACTAAAGTCCAGCACAATAGAAATCATCACAATATGCATCACATTCGGCAACAAATGCCGCATCATAATGCTAAAGTTACCGACGCCAAACGCCTGTGCTGCCTGAACATAATCCATTTCTCTTAACTTCAATGTTTCAGCACGCAACATACGACAGAGCCCGGTCCAACTCATTATTCCTAAAATAATGCATAGAAATAATAAACGTAAATCGGCTCTTTCGGCCAAGCTGGTGAAATCTGCTTCATGTTTAGTCATGTATACTTGCAATAACAAAATGGATGCAGCAATAAGTAATACACCAGGAATCGAATTTAATGTTGTGTAAATATATTGAATGACATCATCAACCCAGCCACGAAAATAGCCAGCCATCAATCCCATCAATATGGCAAATGGCAACATCACCAATGTCGTAAGTGTGCCAATCACTAATCCAGTTCTGATACTTTTTATTGCCTGATACATTACATCCTGACCTACTTTATCAGTGCCCAGAACATGATAATGGCCAGAAAGTTGAAAAATGATATTAAAAACAACAATTAATACAGCTATTGTCAGTAGTACGGCATACCAAGGCACATCAAATTTATTGCTATAAATGCGCTTGGCAATTGTCATTATATTTACATGCAGTCGTCTGGCTTGTAGGATTATAAAAATAAGAAAGATAAAACAACTAAACAATAAACCAATGACTGCGCCTAAAGTAGTTCTAAAAACAATATCTGGTGTACGTTCTTGTTCAGGATTTATCAAATGTGCGCCAGCATATTTTAAGCGTGGATAATCACGAATTTTATTACCATCTTCGGTTTCGATACTTTCCTTTACATATGCATAAGCGGAGAAAGGGGCTGAATAAGTACTTTCCGTACTTTCGATTAGATTAACTAAAAGTTTATCTAAAACACTGATTATTTCAGTTGAATATACAGAATTGCCATTCTTGTCTGGCTCATCAAGTTTAGGATGAAAATGCAACGAATCGAGTATACCTATAGCAATATAGAGCATTAACACGACGGCTGCTGACATCGCCAACGGCCGTTTAGCTACTTCCCGCCATGGCGCACGTAAATGTTCATGTTGTCGTGCGTATATTATGAAGCCACAAATCATTGTCAAAAGGAGAAAAACCAAAGCATCTGTAATAAAAATTACTGGCATTAATCCAACCTCACACGGGGATCGACAAAAGTATATGAAATATCAGTGAGTATTAATCCAATAATATATAAGACAGAGCCCAGAAAAACCATGGAACGTACAATGGCGAAATCCTGAGCATTGATGGCGTCAATGGTATAACTACCAAGGCCAGGAATAGCAAAGAATGATTCCGTGACTAAACTACCCATGAACAACATAGGCAAAAGAACTACCACACCTGTTAATATTGGGATTAAAGCATTTCTGAATACATGCTGATATAAAACACGCACTTCTGACAAACCTTTAGCACGCGCTGTACGGACGTAGTCTTTGTTTATTTCCTCTAAAAATATTGTTCGATACCATCTTGAAGTAGACCCTATACCTCCGATCAATCCAACAAGAACTGGCAATACCAAAAATTTAACAGCATTTAACCCTGTATCGTATCCAGATATCGGAGCTAATTGTAAAAACTTTCCAATTAATACCTGCCCACCAATAATATAAAACATAGATGAGATTGACATCATAATTACACAGAGAATAACTCCAGAAACATCTATGTATGTAGCACGAAAAAAAGACAATGTAAGTCCAACTGTTATGTACACTAACAAACCAACAATTAAACCTGGTAATGCTATAGCTAAACTAGGCCACATCCGCTGGCTAATATCATGACTTATGTCTCGTCCATCGTCAGATTGTCCAAAATCAAATACAAATAGTTTGACCGAATTTTCAAAAAAGATCGTATCCGTGATTTTTTCAACGGCGTTGGCTTCCGCATTCCAAACTACAGGTTTATCATATCCTCTTTCTTCCTTCCATTTTTCTATTGCCTCAGGTGTTACGCGCTTCATTCCCAAATGCATTCTGGCCATATCATCTGGCGTGTTGACCACAAAAAACAACATAAACGTGATGACATTAACACCAATCAATATTGGCACCGCATACATAATCCGTCTCACAATATAGCTAATCATAAAACAGACCTTGTTTCCTTACGTCGATAAGAAAAATACGCTGGAGCTAATAACAACGCGAGTAAAACAAAAGCAATCACGATTGGCCACAAGATTGGCTTATTCCAATGTTGTTGTTTAGTACTTCGTAATTCCGGATCAATACGCTTATATTTCAGTTTATTATTTGCCATCAGATTAGGTTTGGCGTTTTTATACCAGTCATGATGTAACGAAAAGCCAACAGGGTGAAAACCCCACAGCCAGGGAGAATCACGTCTCACGACTTCAACCATCTGATTGATAACTTCCTGTCTTTCCGGCCCATTATCCATACTCTTCATCTGATTAAATAAGCGGTCAAACTCTTCATTTTGATAATTTGCTGCATTCTCACCATTATGTTCTATCTTGGAATTTGGCCCATACAGTAAAAAGAAAAAGTTTTCCGGATCAGGATAATCGGCATTCCAACCCCACTGAAAGATCTGTGCTGTACCCTTACGCATCTTCTCCTGAAAACGATTGTAATCAGTTGCGCGAATTACCAGATTGATTCCCAGCTTGGCATATTGTTTTCTTAACCAATCAAAAGACGCTTTACTGCCCGGCCCGGCAGCAGGACTATCCAGGTTCAAAACCAGTGGCTGCCCGGTATCCTTATTACGCCCATTTGGATAGCCTGCCTGTTCCATCAGAGTTTTTGCTATCCGAATATCTTTACGCACGGCCTTGCCATTGTTCCAGTCATAGACATAGGGATTAATACCTGGCTCGCCTTCTATGTAACCAAAAATACCTGGTGGTATCGGCCCTTGAGAAGGCTGGCCGCGACCATTAGCAAAAATAGAAATATATTCCTCATAGTCAACGGCAATCGCAATAGCTCGACGCAATAGTCTGGCGCGCTCACTATCGCCACCAATCACGTCATCGGCCATATTAAAACCCATATAAAATGTTGAGGTCTGCACCGCAGTAAGTAAACGAATATCCTTGCTTTGCATTTCTTCAGTGAGTTCAGCATCACCCTGCGTATTAAACGTCACCGCCTGATCAAAACTGTCAGACACAATACCTGAAGTATCGTAGTACCCTTGTAAAAATTTATTCCATGCTGGAATCGATTCTTTTTCCAGACTATATATGGCTTTATCAATAAACGGCATCGGTTTGCCTGCGTCTTCCAGCAAACCGGCCTGTTTATCGCCCGCTTCACCCTCAGCAGGATATAACTCACCACGAAAATTCGGATTTCGCTCCAGCACCATGCGTCGGTTCGGGTTATTTTCGCTTAACATAAATGGCCCGGTACCCACCGGGTACCAATCGAGGGTAATATTTTTATCTTCCATCCCCGATTGTGAATAAAAATAATCCGCTTCCCATGGCATAGGGGCAAAAAAAGACATGGATAACCAATAACGAAACTGTGGATATTTTTCTTTAAGCGTGATTTCAAAAGTATACTCATCAATAACATTAACGCCGGATAGATCATAGTCATTTAAGTTGATGAATTGTTTGTCTGCGTCAACTTCGGACAGCGTTTTAGCGAGCTCATCCAGGCCAAGAATATATTTTTCCATCAACCCGGCAATAGGTGAATGCACTTTGGGATGTGCCATACGCTTTATTTGATAAGCATAGTCTTGCGCAGTTAATTCCCTGCTACCGGCACTGTTGAAGTCGCTTAAGGCGTGAATATCTTCAAGCTTACGCGGATTCAAATCATGATAGAGATAATTACCGTCGGCTGACTTGGCAAAGGCAGGATGTGGTTGATAGCGAATACCAGGCTTGATTGAAATCCGGTACACCGCGCGATGAATGACATCAGGCTCAGCATCATCAGCAAGTAAATTGCCTTCAGCGTCATAATAACTGGCAACAGGTACTTGCTCCGCCGTCAACGGAACCAGTTCATACGGACGTTTCAGGAAGTGATATTGCAAAGGCGGTTCATAGACCTGACCAAGGAAAACATACTCATTGGCGCTGTAAGAACTGACCGGGTCCAGGTGCTTGGGACGCTCAGAAAAAGTATCGTAATAAATATTGCTATTGGCATCTGAATCCGGATAGGGATTATTCCATGCCGAGTCACTACAGGCTGTGCAAAGCACTATTGCCAGAGAGAGAGTAGCGATAACTTTTCCAGACAGGGACATGAAGACTGAATACTTATTTTTATATGTTGACTATCAGAATACCATTATAAACAGGCTTATTTTTCTGTACACTTTAGATATATCGTAAAAACAATAATTCAAACATTTACAGGATAATCTTATGGGTCTACTGGACAACAAGCGAGCATTAATCGTCGGCGTCGCCAGCAATCGTTCTATTGCCTGGGGTATCGCACAAGCCATGCATCGTGAAGGTGCCGAACTGGCATTTACCTATCAAAATGACAAATTACGCGAACGCGTTGAAAAATACGCTGCCGAAGTTAACTCCAATATTACCATCCCTTGTGACGTTTCCAGCGATACCGAGATACAGGCGGTGTTTGAACACCTGGACGATTACTGGGACGGTCTGGACATTTTGATTCATTCGGTTGCATTTGCGCCAAAGGAACAGTTGGATGGTGAGTATCTGGAAAATGTCACGCGCGAGGGCTTCCTCACTGCACATGAGATCAGTTCCTATAGTTTTTCTGCCTTGGGCGACTCCGCCAGAGAAATGATGAAAGGCCGTAACGGTTCGATGCTGACACTGAGTTATATTGGTGCTGTCAGGGCAATGCCTAATTACAATGTCATGGGGGTCGCCAAGGCCAGTCTGGAAGCCAATGTGCGTTATATGGCCTCCAGTCTTGGGCCAGAAGGTATCCGCGTTAATGCCATCTCTGCCGGGCCAATCCGAACGTTGGCAGCATCGGGTATTAAGGGTTTGCGAGACTTCCTGACACAAGTTGAGAATGTCTCTCCACTAAGACGCAATGTCACTATTGATGAAGTCGGTAACGTCGCGGCCTTCATGTGTTCAGACTATGCCTCGGCTGTCACTGGTGAGATCACCTATGTCGACTGCGGTTACAATTCGATAGGAATGGCATAAGACACACTTATTTATATTCAATCCTGAATATGAGTGAGAATAAACTGGTTATTGCCATCCTGATCGGCGCGATTGCCGGTATTATTTGCGGCGCACTGTTTGGACCGGCCATGTCATCGATTGCCTGGATAGGCGACCTGTTCCTCGATACCTTAAAGATGATGATAATTCCCCTGATCGTTGCCGCTGTGATTTCCGGCGTTGCCTCGCTGGGGGATATTCGTAAGCTTGGTAAAGTCGGTGGTATGACCTTGCTGTACTACGCCAGCACCACCGCCGTTGCTGTATTCACCGGGCTTATTGTTGTTAATGTGATTCAACCAGGTGAAGGCATTGAACAGCTTAGCGAACAAATTCCTGACATGATATCCGGCAAACAGGATATCGGTCTGGTCGAGATCGTTAAGTCTCTTATTTCGCCAAATATCGTTGCCGCCGCTGCTGATACCCAGCTACTCCCCATTATCGTGTTCTGTCTGTTATTTGCCGCAGCACTGACCACAATTGGAGAAAAAAATAAAACCCTGCTGAGCTTCTTTGATGGCCTGAATGAAACCATGATGAAACTGGTCATTTGGATAATGATGTTGGCACCTGTTGGCATCTTTGCGTTAATTGCCGGACAAATAGGCCGTGCTGGTGGCATCGAGGCAATTAAAAACGAACTGGCATCAGTGGGCAGCTATTGCCTCACTGTGTTGCTGGGCCTGGGCATACATTCAATCCTGTTATTTATTTTGCTTGTCAGCTTTAGCCGCTTTGGTAAAGATTATCTAATTCAATTATCTCGCGCCTTAATGACCGCATTCGGCACGGCCAGCTCTTCTGCCACGCTGCCACTGACGATGGAATGCGCCATTGAAGCTGGCGTCGATAAACGCTCGGTTAAATTTGTCGCGCCATTGGGTGCCACCGTTAACATGGATGGTACGGCACTCTATGAAGCTGTTGCGGTCATGTTTATCGCACAGGCTTACAACATACCATTGAGTATTACCGCTCAAATCGTTGTATTTATTACCGCAACACTCGCTGCAATCGGCGCGGCTGGAATACCTCAGGCGGGGTTGGTGACGATGCTAATTGTATTGGATGCGGTGGGTTTGCCAGCCGAAGGAATAGGCTTAATATTGGCCGTAGACTGGTTTCTGGATCGTTTTAGAACAACAGTAAATGTCTGGGGGGACAGCGTCGGAATAGCTATTATTGAAGGCTTCCTGCCGGAAAAAACCGGCTAAATATTTTCCTCCAGAATTCTGATATTTGAGCGTTCGCGCGCGTTCATCAAAAATTCCTGCCATTCTGTGGTACCACGAAGTCGTTTGAACTCTAACCCTGCAGCTTCCCGGGTTTTTTCCTTAACCTCAGCCATAGCTTTTTCATAGGCAGCCGTCACCATCACTATCGCGTAATCGCCGCTGCCCAAACTGTAGCCGCTGATGATAGGCCCACCATCAGGTTTTCCAGACTGAAAAGCCGTTCTTAATACAGAACGATTGATACTGGTATCCTTTCTGTTAACTTTTTCTGCATCAAACCATTCAAATTCGATATCAGATTCAAGTGCATCTTTATCAGTACCGTTTTGCAATTGTTGCACAATCGCCTCACCTGCGTTTCTTAAGCGCTCTTGTCCCTTTTGCTGTTTAAGATCGGCAACGACACTTTCCCTGGCCTGCTCCAGAGATAAGATTGAAGAAGCTTTGTATTCCAGCACGCGAATGACGGCTATATGGTTTTGACCAAGTTCAATCGCATCACTGTTCTCGGCAGAGTCAATCAACTCCTGCTGAAAACTGGCGGCGATCACCCTGTCATTAGACGTGATGTCTTCATTACCATTTTTACGAGCAAAAAAATCACTTTCTACAACATCGACACTTAATTCTTCTGCTGCAACATCCAATGAATCAGGATGCTCAAATGCCAGCGAGGTTAACTGATCGGATAATTCAAAAAACTGTAGTTCAGCCTGTGCTAATTTATAATCAGTCTCAACCTGCTCGGCTACCGTTTCAAAGACATTTTTTGGCCCGCCTCGTATTTGACCGACTTTGACAATAGCGAATCCTTTTTCCGTTTCAATGACATCACTAATATCATCTTCTTCTGCCTCGAATAAGAATGCATCAATCGCATCACCCATGATGCCTTTGGTCATAAAGGCATGTTCGCTGTATTGCAATGCGCCTTTACCCTCGTCAGTGAACTGCTGAACCAGCTTGGCAAAATCGGACTCGGTTGCAGTTGCGGCTAATGCATTATTAATTAACGTTGTTGCCGCAGCTATCTCTTCTTCTGTCGATTCTTCATCGGTCTCGACAAACAACTTTGTCACTGAACGTTGTTCAGCAACATCGTAACTGTCTTTATTGTTTTGATAGTACTCTCTTAATGCCGATTCATCGGTAGATATAGATTCGGCGATGTCTTCCACATTGAGCTCAATGTAGGCTATCTTGACCTTTTCCGGTTCGACATAGTTATTCTTATTCTTGTCATAGTAATCGGTGATCTCTTCTTCGCTGACTTCAATAGCTTCTAACTGATCATCGATATTTAAAATGGCATAGCTGATATCGCGGGTTTGCGCATCAAGGCGAAGGATATTTTCCAGTTCGGTCTGGGTGACAAACAAGGTCTCCGATAAGCCGGCTTGCAGCTGTTCTGCCAGCATGTCCAAACGCATTTGCTGCTCAAAGAATGCCGGTTCCATACCAAGGTTCAGGATCGCCTGTTCATATTTAAAGCGATCAAAACCACCTTCATCTTTAAAGACATCAAGGTTCTTGATCGTATTCAATACTTGCTCGTTACTGATACGAAATTTATTGTCTTTAACAATACCGCTAATAATTTCGGAGTCGACCAGCTTCTGCAATGTTTGCTGTCTGATTAACTCTTCTTCTTCAAGTGATAGCTCACCACCAAACATGGCGCGCATTTGTCGTTGCAGGTTAATGTAGGAACGTTGAAAGGTTTGTAGACTTATTTCCTGGTCATTAACGACAGCCACATTAACATCGCTATTCTGACCAAAATAAAAACTGACACCCCAAAAAGCAAAAGAAATAATCAATGCACCGACAATCACACCGGCGATCCAACCCGTCGCTTTATCTCGTATAGTTCCTAACATATTTCTAACTATCTAGTTGCAGAATTAAATACGGGCGTATCATAGTAATGATACACCCGTGTATTTTTTAATTGGCGGAGTGGACGGGACTCGAACCCGCGACCCCCGGCGTGACAGGCCGGTATTCTAACCAACTGAACTACCACTCCGGTGGGTTCTGGTGGGTGCTGAGAGGCTCGAACTCCCGACTTTCGCCTTGTAAGGGCGACGCTCTACCAACTGAGCTAAGCACCCGAAGGCGCGCTAGTTTATGGCATCCTTCAAAGCTTTACCAGCTTTAAAACCCGGAACCTTCGAAGCTTTAATTTTAATCGCTTCACCGGTTCTAGGATTACGACCAGTACGAGCAGCACGCTTACGTACAGAAAATGTTCCGAATCCAACTAAGGTTACTGTATCTCCCTTTTTGAGAGCTTTGGTTACCGTTTCAATTGCAGCATCTAATGCTCTTCCTGCAGCAGCTTTGGAAAGGTCAGCAGAGTCTGCAACAGCATCGATAAGTTCAGCTTTATTCATAATAGTAAGTCCCCTTGTTATTAAGTAGCCATCATTTCGTATGAAGTCTGGCTAGGTATTGATGGAAAAAATTTTGACCCGACATTTAAAGCGCTGGATTTATACCAACTGCTAAAAAGCGCGTCAAGCAATGGTTTGGTAAAAACTGCCGATCACTGAAAATTAATTCAGTGAGGTCTGATTAAATCGTTTTTATCGCCCTCTCTCTCGTCTTGCTTTTTCACTATATCAGATTTTGAACGCTTTTTTACACCGGGTTTCGGCATCTTTTCGAGCGCTACATCAAGCACTTCATCTATCCAACGCACCGGTCTGATATCAAGATTTTGTTTAATATTCTTGGGTATCTCCGCTAATTCTCTATTGTTTTCTTCCGGAATTAAGACTGTTTCTATGCCGCCACGTAACGCCGCCAGAAGCTTTTCTTTTAATCCGCCTATCGGCAAAACTTCACCACGCAAGGTAATCTCTCCGGTCATTGCAACACTGGATTTCACCGGAATACCACAAAGCGCTGAGACCAATGCGGTACACATACCGACACCGGCACTCGGGCCATCTTTTGGCGTGGCGCCTTCGGGCACGTGGATATGAAAATCATGGTCTTTATAAAAATCTGATTCAATACCCAATATCTCGCTTCGGGATCTCACTACCGTCATTGCCGCTTCGATTGATTCCTGCATCACATCGCCCAGTTTACCGGTACGGGTAATTTTACCTTTGCCATCAACAATCGCGGCTTCAATAGTGAGTAATTCTCCACCGACTTCCGTCCATGCAAGGCCAGTAACCTGACCGATGCGATTTTCTTCTTCCGCTTTGCCATAGCGAAATTTCTTTACTCCAAGCAGCGCTTCAAGTTTCTTTGAAGTGATGGCAACAGACTTGCCTGACGGTTTGAGTAATATTTCTTTGACCACCTTACGACAAATATTCGCAATCTCACGATCAAGATTCCTGACCCCTGCCTCACGGGTGTAATAACGAATCGTTTCTCTAATAGCCGTATCGCGAATGGTAATTTCGTCTTCTTTCAAGCCGTTTCTTTCCAGCTGTTTTGGAATCAGATAACGCTTGGCAATATTCACTTTTTCATCTTCGGTATAGCCGGATATGCGAATCACTTCCATTCTATCGAGCAGCGGTGCCGGAATATTTAAACTATTGGCAGTGGTGACAAACATGACTTCGGATAAGTCATAATCCACTTCAAGATAATGATCGTTAAAGGTGTTGTTTTGTTCCGGGTCCAATACCTCTAGTAATGCGGAGGCCGGATCGCCACGAAAATCCATCGCCATCTTATCGATTTCATCTAATAGAAATAGAGGGTTTTTCTTTCCAATCTTGGACATACCCTGCACGATCTTGCCCGGCATCGAACCAATATAGGTACGGCGATGCCCTCGAATTTCGGCCTCATCGCGAACACCGCCCAGCGACATACGCACAAACTTACGGTTAGTCGCGCGCGCAATAGAACGACCCAGTGATGTCTTACCCACACCTGGTGGACCGACCAAACACAAAATCGGGCCCTTCATCTTCTTAACGCGCTGCTGAACTGCGAGATACTCAAGAATGCGTTCCTTTACCTTCTCAAGCCCATAATGATCTTCTTCCAACACCTGTTCAGCCTTGGTGATATCTTTCGAGACCTTGCTGCGCCCCTTCCATGGCACGCTAATAAGCCAGTCGACATAATTACGAACTACTGTCGCCTCAGCTGACATCGGCGACATCATCCGCAGTTTATTCAATTCTGATTCCGCTTTTTCCTTCGCTTCCTTGTGCATGCCGGCTTTTTCAATTTTCTCTGCCAGCTCTTCCAGCTCGTTGGGCACATCTTCCATTTCGCCCAGTTCTTTTTGAATGGCCTTCATTTGTTCATTCAAATAGTACTCACGCTGACTCTTTTCCATTTGTGATTTGACGCGACCGCGTATGCGTTTTTCCACCTGTAACAAATCAATCTCTGATTCCATCAGGTGAATCAGGTGTTCCAATCGTTCTTTTATATCGATGATTTCCAACACATGCTGCTTTTCTTCAATCTTGATCGACATGTGGGCCGCAATCGTATCGGCCAATCGACTGGCATCATCAATACTGGTCAATGATGAGATAATTTCTGGCGGGACTTTCTTATTTAATTTTACATACTGTTCAAACTGGTTCATGGCTGATCGCGCATGCACATCCATTTCCTGTTCATCAACAATATTCGGCTCCAGGATCTCGGCGTCGGCGACAAACATACCATCTTGTTCCACATAGTTATCGATGCTTGCGCGCGACGTCCCTTCCACCAAGACTTTTATCGTGCCGTCCGGTAATTTCAGTAATTGAAGAATATTTGCCAGGGTGCCTATATCATAGGTCTGGTCCTGGCCGGGCTCATCTTCTGCCGCACTTTTTTGCGCGACCAAAAGAATCTGTTTGTTTCCTTCCATTGCCTTGTCGAGTGCCTTGATCGATTTTTCACGTCCGACAAACAGTGGTATCACCATATGTGGATAAACAACGACATCGCGAAGTGGGAGAACGGGTAAGGTTTCAGATTTTTGCGTCATGATTGCCTTTTGTTATGAATGATAAAGGGAAATATCAATCGATATCTAATTATAAAGCTATATATTGTGATGAAACCGCCTTTTTTCAAGCGGTTTCTCACACTAATGGACTGGTATTTTTGATACTGGATTGTGAGATATAAAAAATCAATCTGACGCTGCTTTAGGCATCTCGGAACCATCATAAATCATCAATGGCTCAGACTCACCATTAATCACACCTTCATCAATGACAACCTTGGTCACGTTTTCCATGGAAGGTAAATCATACATGGTATCAAGCAAGACATTTTCCATAATCGAGCGAAGCCCACGCGCGCCAGTCTTTCTTTCCATCGATTTCTTAGCGACAGCACGTAACGCGTCTTCCCGAAACTCAAGCTCACAATTTTCCATTTCAAACAAACGTACATATTGTTTGGTAATCGCATTTTTCGGCTCGAGCAGGATTTCAACCAATTGATCCTCATCCAACTCATCAAGCGTTGCAGCAACCGGCAGTCGGCCGACAAACTCAGGGATTAAACCATATTTAATCAGATCTTCAGGTTCAACCGAGTGAATGATTTCACTGATGCTTTTACGATCATCTTTACTCTTCACTTCAGCAGAGAAACCAATGCCGCCTTTTTCCGAGCGCTCTCTAATGATCTTGTCTAGACCTGCGAACGCACCGCCACAGATAAACAGGATATTTGCTGTATTAACCTGTAAAAATTCTTGTTGAGGATGTTTACGTCCACCTTGAGGTGGAACCGAGGCAACAGTACCCTCGATCAATTTTAACAGGGCCTGTTGCACCCCTTCGCCGGAAACATCACGCGTAATAGACGGGTTATCAGATTTGCGCGAAATTTTATCAATCTCATCAATATAAACGATACCGGTTTGTGCCTTATCGACGTCGTAATCGCATTTTTGCAACAGCTTTTGAATAATGTTCTCGACATCTTCACCGACATATCCGGCTTCAGTTAATGTTGTGGCATCGGCAATGGTGAACGGCACGTTAAGTAACCGAGCCATCGTTTCGGCGAGTAAGGTTTTACCACTACCAGTCGGTCCAATTAACAAGACATTACTCTTGGCTAATTCGACTTCCGACTTTTTAATGCCTTGTTCCAGTCGTTTGTAATGATTGTAAACCGCAACAGAGAGGATCTTCTTGGCTTTATTCTGACCAATCACATATTCGTCAAGAATCTTGTTTATCTCATGGGGTGTAGGCAGTGAAGTCCCTGCACCAGTAACCGATTTGTCCTGAATCTCTTCGCGAATGATGTCGTTACAAAGTTCGACACATTCGTCACAGATGAATACCGAAGGACCGGCAATTAATTTTCTGACTTCATGCTGGCTTTTGCCGCAAAATGAACAATAGAGCAGTCTATCTCCATCGTTCTTACCTTGTTTACGGTCTGTCATAACTTACTCCGAAGTAGATTTCGTACCATTCAAATTGACTATTCTACCGTTTCCGGCTGATTTTCCGACAAACTCGGTCTCTCAGCCAGGACATTATCAATAATGCCATAATCTTTGGCCTGATCGGCGCTCATAAAATTATCGCGTTCAGTATCCGACTGAATTTGCTCCAGCGATTGTCCGGTGTGATGCGCCAGTATTTTGTTCAGTCTTTCTCTGGCATAGAGTATTTCCCGCGCATGGATATCAATATCCGTCGCCTGCCCCTGAAAACCGCCCAGCGGTTGATGAATCATCACTCGCGAATGCGGTAAACAATAACGTTTGCCAGCTTGACCACCTGCCAATAGTAGCGCGCCCATGCTAGCCGCCTGACCCACACACATGGTGCTGACATTGGGCTTGATGAACTGCATCGTGTCATAAATGCCCAACCCGGCGGTCACAGAGCCACCGGGAGAATTGATGTAAAAATGAATATCTTTGTCAGGGTTTTCTGATTCGAGATACAGCAACTGCGCGACAATCAGATTTGCCACATTGTCTTCAACCGGACCCACTAAAAAAATTACACGTTCCTTCAGCAGTCGGGAATAAATGTCGTAAGCGCGCTCGCCTCGGGACGTTTGCTCTACAACCATTGGCACTAAATTTAATGCCTTGATTTCATTGTTATTCATAGTCATCCAATATCGGTAAAAGACCGATTTTCTTTAGCTGGCAGTCTGCCCTTTATTCATAATTTCGTCAAACGAAGCCGGTTTTTCCGTGACCTTGGCATTCGACAAAACAAAGTCTATGACTTCGTCTTCGAGCGCCAGTGCCTCTACCTGAGCCAAGTTTTTCTGATCAGAGTAATACCAATTTATGACAGCATTCGGATCGTCGTAACCTGCCGCCATTTCTTCCACCATGGTACGGATTTTGGTCGGCTCAACCTTTAATTCATTTTGTTTGATAATCTCAGCGACGATCAGTTGCAAACCGACCCGCTTTTCGGCCTGTTCAGTAAACAACTTACTGTCCGCGTTGGCCATCGCACCGGCATCCATCCCTTGCCGTTTCATATTTTCCGATAATTCCTGACGCACGCGTTCTTCCTCGCTCTTCACTAGTGAATTCGGAAGCTCTACAGTATTAGCCGCATGCACTGCATCAAGCACGGTATTTTTTAACTGTCGACGCACGGTGTGCTCCACCTCTCGCTCCATATTGCGCTTTATCTCGTTCCGAAAAGTCTCTTCATTACCATCAGTAACACCGAAGGCCTGCATGAATTTATCATCAATCTCTGGCAATACAGATTGATTAACAGAATTAACTTTTACTTTAAATTCAACATCTTGCCCTTTCAGCGTGTCACTACCATAGTCCTCAGGGAATTTAAGCTCTAGAGTCTTTTCCTCATCAGCACTTGCACCAATCAAGCCTTCCTCAAAACCTTCGATAAAACTGCCGGTACCGAGCTCGAGGTTATAGTTTTCCGCTTTACCACCCTCAAACGGCTCTCCATTCAAAAAACCTTCAAAATTAATATTGACCGTATCACCATCTTCAGCAGCACGCTCCACTGGTTCAAGCTGTTTCTGTTGTTTTCTCAAAACTTCAATCATATCAGTTACTTCCTGATCCGAGACGGAACAGGTCTGACGTTCTATTTGCAGCTCTGAGATCGGCTTTACCGCAACCTCGGGATACACTTCGATAACAGCGGTAAAAGCTAAAGGTTTCCCCTGATCATCGGCGATATCTTCAATTAATGGCGTTCCTGCCGGACGCAGCTTCTCTTGGTTCATCGCCTCATACAGACTGGACTGCATGAGTTCACCGACCACCTCTTGCCTGACTTGTTCACCGTAACGGGTTTGAATCACTTTAAGTGGGACTTTACCAGGACGAAATCCCTGAACTTTGGTCGTTTTCTTTAGACGCTCAAGGCGATTGCTGATTTCGCTACTGACCTTTTCCTCAGGCACTTCAATTTTGACTTTTCGTTCCAGACCGCCTGTATTCTCTACAGAAACTTGCATTCTGATATTTATCCTATGATGTTGTTATGATAGTTAGCTGCGGATGGATAAAATACTTCATCCGCAAAATATGGTGCGAAAGGAGAGACTCGAACTCTCACGGGATACCCCACTGGAACCTAAATCCAGCGCGTCTACCAATTCCGCCACTCTCGCAAGATTAATAATGCCATATGACACATATGACTATGTTTATTTAGCACGAATCATACCTGAATCAGGGAAAGGCTTAAATAAGATGAAGCTGGCGTGGTCTTATGCTTAAAAACATTCTTCAGTAAAAGATTTACAGACTCTTCTACATTTGCGCCCACCAGTTCGGGGATTAATTATACAATCTTCACCCCATTGCTCACAGACAGTCATACACTTTTTTTCCTTGGCGGTATTGTAATCCTCAGGCAATACCAATTCTCCATCTGCGACAGGAGAGTGGGATGAGCTGGGGTTATTGTTATCTTCTGCTTGCACAGGCAAAAATAATGCGAACGATAGTGCCAGGAAAAAGGCAAAAGCGTAGTTTTTAATTAGTGACTTCATGCTTAATATAGACAATAAGAAAATGATATGTTCCTGACAAATTATCGCATCTAGTCAAAACGTCGACAATGATTAGTAAATCATAACGTATTAGTAATAATTTAACAGTATCGTTAAATTGATGCCTATAATGGTCAAAATAATTTGGTAAACCTTTGATATTCTCCGATGCAATTCCGGCAGATGCCTTTCGCTCTGTCAGACAACGTTCTGTCAAACTTTGTGAGCCTTTGGAAACCGAGGACTTCACCGCGCAACCTTGCACAGAAGTCAGCCCGCCAAAATGGCATCTGGCGCACACCAGCTGGTTTTTTGAAGAGGTCATCCTGTGCAAATACAAACACGATTACCAACGCTTTAATCCCTCTTTCAGCAAGCTATTCAACTCTTATTACAAGTCAGCTGGGGTTCACTGGTTGCAGTCGGAACGCGGCAATCTATCAAGACCGACAGTAAGCGAAGTGCTTGCGTATCGGCACTACATCGATGAACAAATGCTGGCTTTATTGAAAAAAAAAACCGACGACCTGTCACTCAAGCAAGTCTTAGAACTTGGTTTGCATCATGAGCAACAACACCAGGAATTATTATTGATGGACATTAAATATATCCTGGGTATCAATCCTCAGTTACCCGCCTATACTGACGCTCCACTTCCAAAAGGCGAAAAAATTCAACCTGCATGGTTCGAACATCCCGAAGGAATTATCGAAACGGGATATGATGGAAATGGATTTGCCTACGATAACGAAAAACCGAAACACAAAAGTTACATCTATCCGTTTAGATTAAGTCAGAATCTGGTATCGAATGGAGAATACCTGGAATTTATTGAAGACGGTGGTTACTCAAATCCGGCATTATGGTTAAGTAAGGGTTACGATTTTATTAACGAAAATAACATTACCCAACCGCTTTATTGGTCACGCCAGGATGACACACTGTTTGAATTTACTTTGCATGGAAATTTACCACTCGACCCCGAGCTGCCGGTTGCCCATATCAGTTATTTTGAAGCCGATGCCTATGCGAAATGGAAAGCTTGTCGTCTACCCACTGAACAGGAAATGGAAGTGTTTCACCAAACCACGATTGCTGAACAGGGAACGACGCCACCCTCGGGCTTGTTTCACCCCAACAACACTCATGCATCAAGTGACCAACTATGGTGCTGGACATCCAGTCATTATTCAGCTTATCCGGGATTTTCTCCTTTCTCAGGCATGGCCGAGGAGTACAACGGTAAATTCATGTGTAACCAGTTTGTGTTAAGAGGGAGCTGTATTGCCACACCGCCAGGTCATTGGCGCACCAGCTACAGGAACTTTTATGAGCCGCATCAACGCTGGATGTTTTCGGGCATTCGTTTAGCCAGGGACGACACATGAAGATCGTCAACCTGTTAGAGACACAACAAACCAGGGATAGCGATGAAAACGAACGCTTTGCCGAAGACATTAAAGCAGGCTTGAGTTCAACCCCTAAATCGATCCCGACTAAATATTTTTATGATGAAACGGGAAGCATACTGTTTCAAAAAATTACCGGCCATGCTGATTATTATTTGACGCAAGCCGAGTTCAATATTCTTGATAGCATCAAACATGAATTGGCAAAGATCATCGACAGTGATGAAATTGACATCATCGAACTTGGTGCCGGCGATGGTCATAAAACCGAATTGATCATTCAGGGCTTTATCGAGAGCGGTAAAAAAGTGAATTTTTATCCCATCGATATATCAGAAAAAGCCATGCAACAGCTCGAAGAGGGATTACAGAAACATGATGCGTTGTCGATACACGGTATCATCGCCGAATATTTTTCCGGACTGAGCTATGTAAGACAACATTCCAACAACCATCAGTTAGTCCTGTTTCTTGGCTCTAACATCGGAAACTTCAGCAAGACACAAAGTAAAGAATTTTTGCTTCACATCAGGGACATCTTAAGCGATGGAGACTATGCCTTGATTGGCTTTGACCTAAAAAAAGACATACCGACATTAGTAAAAGCATACAATGACAGCGCCGGCTACACCTCCGATTTTAACCTGAACCTGTTAACACGCATCAATCGTGAATTAGGGGGAGAGTTTATGCTTGAACACTTCCAGCATTATGGCAATTACAATCCGGTGCTGGGTGCGATGGAAAGTTTTTTAATCTCCAGAAAAGAACAGGATGTCTATATCGCTAATATTGACCAGACAGTTCACTTCGATGCATTCGAACCCATCCACCTGGAATACTCATTTAAATACCTGAAAACCGACATTGATGATTTGTGCTATTACACCGGGTTTCATCCCATCAAACACTTCACTGATGATCATGAACGCTTTGTTGATTCACTATGGCAAATCAAGTCTGGCGGCAATGATTAGTTAAGAACCGACTAAGGACGAGACCTGGACAGGTTTATCCATACCACGAATTGAAATTTTTTCAGTATCAGCGAATTGAATATTGTGCGCCTGGTTGACCTGTTGCACGATCTCATCGCTAACCAGTATCTGCATCGAATCTGCATTGGCGCAAAGTCGTGATGCCATGTTTACCGTCTCACCGATAGCAGAATAATCAAGGTGATCGTTCGAACCAATATTACCGATCAATACCGGCCCGAAATGCAGACCTATACCAATCGGATAACGATCATTGCCAGTCTCTGCCTCTGTCGCAATGATCTGCAAGGCGCACAAGCAAGCATTGATAGTTGCATCCTGACCATCAAAAATAGCCATCAAACCATCACCACCAAACTTATCAATGTAACCATTATTCTGGTAAACATGATCGATTTGCTGCCCGAGTTTATCACTGACCATAGTGAACAAGGCCTCAAGGTTCATATTGGTACTGAGTTGCGTAAAGCCTCTGATATCAGTAAACATCACACAGACATTATGCAGTTCAGGGGTAGGCACAAGCCCGGTGATGGAATAAGCCTCCACCATTTTTTGTGTACGTGAAGAGATATATCGATTTAGATAGTGGCGGGAACGTTCCAAATCATCATAAAATTGTTTCTTCTCCAGATGACTTTTTAACCTGGCCGCCAGGACAATTTGATTAACCGGTTTTGAGATAAAATCACTGGCCCCGGCTTCCAGTACTTCAGCTAGATTCGCTTCCTCTGTCATCGACGTAACCACGATAATCGGTGTCATGGTGTAACGTGATATAGATCGAATCTTTTTGCATAAATCGACGCCACCAAGACCGGGCATGTTTAAATCAATAAGAATGGCATCGTAAGTGGTTTCAAGTGCCATAAACAGCGTTTTTTCGCCTCTGTCAGCACTATCAACCTGGTAACTCTCGTTCTCAAGCATTGAGCTTAATATCAGCCGCGTGGTTTTATCATCGTCAGCGACCAATATCTTTTGCTGTGACATCAGGTACAAATTCTCCAGCTAAATTGTTAAGCACCCTCCCCTATGCGGATAGTATCCGGTTCCGTTAATTGCGGTTATACAGTCAGTAAGACTATTGACCAGTCCTGAAAGTAATATAGCAGCTTCACCACGAAATTAATTATGATTTTTATTTATGCAGGAGATTATCCCGACGGATAAAATACATGAATCCAAGTTATCATCAGCTAAACAGTAAACAGAATATCAGTATGACAAAGCAAACGGTTCGCACCATGTGTCCAATGAACTGCCACCCAACACTCTGCGGGATGCAGGTCACGGTGGAAAACGACAACTTGCTGTCGATTAGTGGCGATCCTGAAAATCCTGATAGTAAGGGTTTTTTGTGTCTTCGCGGTAAGGCTGCGCATGAGATCATCGGTAATCAACAACGCCTGTTACATCCATTAATTCGCAACAACCGAAACACGCAAGACTGGCAAGAAATCAGTGTCGAAACAGCAATGAATCAGATCGTCAGTCAACTGACACAGCATGAGCCTGTTAGTTTTGGCATCTGGCTCGGTCATGGTGATGCAGCAACTAACTACGGTACTCGTCTTGGCGGCATGTTATCCAGACGTTTTGCTCACATGCTTGGCTGTCAGTGGTGGCATCCGGCAATGATCTGCTGGGGCCTTGCTGGATTTGGTTTTGGTCTGACAGGTTTACTTGATGTGCATACTAAAGAAGATATGTCAGCACATTCGGATCTCATCCTGCTATGGGGAGCGAATATCGTTAGCCAACCAAATACCGGCCCACACATTCGAGCCGCAAGAAAACGCGGGGCAAAAATCATCAGTATTGATATCCGAAAGTCAGAAGCTGCGGCATTAGCGGACGACAGTTACCTGATAAAACCCGGCACTGATGCGGCATTAGCCTTAGGCATGATGCATGTATTAATTAATGAATCATTAATTAATAGCGACTACATCGCTAAACATACGATTGGCTTCGAACAACTCAAGGCTCATATAGCGTCATATGATACGGAATGGGCAGCTGAGATAACGGGTCTGAACCCTGAACACATTAAACAACTGGCAAGAGAGTATGCAACCACTCCGTTGGCAATGATCTTAATTGGCGGCAGCTCAATGCATAAAAATCAACATGGCTGGCAAGCTGCCAGGGCGATCTCGTGCTTACCAGCATTAACAGGAAAAATCGGTATACCAGGCAGCGGGCTTGGACCACGTCATGGAGCGAAAACAACCGGACAAGAATTAAATTCAGCATTACCAGAATATGAAAATCGCTGTCGGCATCCTATTCCAAACCAAATGGAGGCCATGCTGGAAGCACTAGAGACAGGCAGGATTAAAACACTGTTGCTCTCTGGCACCGACATGAGTTCCTCTTTCGCTGATTCGAACCGCCTAAAGCAGGGTCTAGAACAAGTCGAACTGATTATATGTCATGACTTGTTCGCTAATGACACAATCCGTGAGTATGCAGATATTGTGCTACCTGCTTCGGCCTGGCTGGAACAAATTGGTTGCAAGATGACGAATACGCATCTTTATTTTATGGAACAGGCCTTACCTGCGCCTGACGATGCGCAAACCTTGAGTCAAATGCTACAAACTCTGGCCAATGCGCTAGGGCTTGATGATTTTTTCCCATGGTCATCTGATGAGGAGTTTATAGATGTCATTATCAACCACCCCAGTACCGGTCACGCGACTGTTGAACAATTACGCAATGACGGTGGTATTCAAGAACTGAATATCTCACATGTAGCAAATCCTGATCATCGGTTTCCTACCCCCTCCGGAAAAGTCGAACTGTACTCGCAACAGGCAAAAGTCATGGGGCTTCCGCCATTGCCTGTTTATCAACCGGCCGATCAACTTGAATCATTTCCGCTGCATTTTCGTCAGGGTCGAACCATTAAGCACTTTCACGCCTTCTATGACCATGGGCAGGCTTTGCCCGCGCTAAAAAAACACAATAAGCAACCTGAACTCTGGCTGGCGATAGAAGATGCCGAACCTCGTAGTATTCAAAATGGCGATGAAATAGTCATATTCAATCATCAAGGCCGCTTTCGTGCCGAGGCTATCGTGACTGATAAAATACCTTCAGGCACAGTATGGATGAGAGATGGTTGGAGTGGTATTAATTCGCTGACTTCAAGTCAACGCTGCGTGCCTGACGCGGTGGTTGATCGGTTTGCTTTTAGTGCAGGACAAGCCGCTTATGACGCCTATGTCGATGTCGAACGTATCGAAGCCAGCTAGGTTTTTACTTGCCTTTTAAATAGCGCTCATCGCGAAAGCTGAATACCCACTCTGGCCGATAGACCACGAATATGGTTAATAAGCCACAAGTGACAAATGATTCAGAAAAACTCATCAGGTATAAAAACGGTAAATAATCATTGATTAATGTTGACCACGATTGTGCGCCATACATTCCCAGCAATAACACAGAGAGCGTTGCTATCAAACAATAATTCAGCGCCGCACCAAAAAAAGCAGAGACATATAAATAGATATAGAAATTGTTTGGAAGAAATTTTTCCACGATGAGAAACACTGCATAGCAGACTGTCGCACCGACCAAGGCATTCAGCAAAATAGCCATACCCAGATTAACTGCCAAGCTGTTTCCCCACAGACTAATCAACACACAAACTAAACTTAGTCCCACTATTCCGAGACGCCAACCAAACATCAAGGTAAATAACATTGTCCCCAATACGTGAACGTTTAAACCTGAATCAATCTCGGCACGCAACATCCACATCGCGGCAAGAGCAAATATCGTAACAAACCAGACATTTAGCGTACCGCTCTCATACGTCTTGCGCCAATCGATCCGAATAGCTATCAGCAGAATGAATAATGATGAAACAATAAGGCTTGAGATAACGAGCCAGTCGGGAAGAAATGCGATGGTGAAATCCATACTGCAGGATTAAACCCTCTAGCTGTCGTGAGTCAGTAGCCCCTGTGCTTCCTGATACGAGAGCTGATTGATACCAGACAGTATCATGGAACGCTTTAGGGAATTGCCCAAGCCAAAGGTAAGCAACCGACTATAGTAGGGTAACTGTGAGATATAACCCGGCATTGCGTCGTCGAGTGTTTCCGCGTCAGCTAGTGATTGAGTTAACTGAACGTTTTCCTTTTCTATCAATGCGATTAATTCTGGACTGTTAGCAGCAGTTTCATCGAGCTTCAGTGTCCAGGTAACGTCAGACTGCAATACGCATTCACCAATATACTGACCCGGGTGTGCTGATGACCAGTCCTCCGGGCCTTGCATGAATAATTTGAATGACCCATCAACCAGATAAAGCCAGTAAGGCTTACCTACCACCGGGCGAAAGCTAAACTGACTTTTCAGTATGAAGAATGAAGTTAATAACTCAGCAGTAACCTGATGAATCTGTTTAGCGGGCAATAATTGACTGGCCGTACTGTTTCTTATCTCATCGAGTAACGGGGCTAGCCCTTTGCCCTGTGGGTTAGGTTTTGCTTTTTTCATATAGCAAAAATAACACTATCAGCGTGAATAGCTTGTGAATCCATGCTCAGTGATACAAGAGTTAACCATTGTTCAAGACGAAATCACATACCGGGTAATTATTAAGGACGAAAACAATATCAATAAAGATTAAGCACTCATTACCACCCAAGGACTTCGCCATTCGCATGCCAAAAGCTACCGGAGTTATCGAGTGTTAATGCGTCAATGCGGGCAATTAAATTAGTCGCTGATTCGGCTGGCGTGACATCGCCATTATTTCCGGTCAAATCAGTTTGGACAAAACCGGGATGCAAAATACCCACCGCAATACCGCGATCCCTCAGCTCATGTGAAAGCGACACACCGGCTATATTCAGTGCTGCTTTGGACATGCGATAACCGTAATAACCACCTGAGCCATTGTCAGCGATGGACCCCATACGACTGGTAATGAGTATTAATTTTGCTGAGTTGGATAAGAACGGCAATAACGCCTTTGTAACATTCAGCGGGCCTAGGGTATTCACGGCAAACTGATTGTTGATAGCTTCGACATTGAAATCATCCAGTGTCTCATTCGTCATAATACCGGCGTTGTTAATCAATAAATCGATACTGATACCATTCAGTCGTGAGGCAAGCTCGGTTAACGACGCCGGGTCACTCACTTCAATACCTGTTTCAACACGCACACCAAGTTGATCCAGTTCAGCATTTGAATTTCTGCAGGTGGCGATAACATCAAAACCTTTTTGTTTATATTGACGACACAGTTCCAAACCAATACCGCGATTTGACCCTGTCACTAATACCGTGCTCATCTCAACCCTCTATTCTAACTAAGCTTAAAAGTAACCTTCGCGTTTCTTGCGTTCCATCGAACCGACTTGATCTTTATCCAACATACGCCCTTCACGCTCGCTGGTTTTCGCTAGTAATAATTCCTGGATAATGTCACTCACCTGACTGGCCTGGCTTTCAACTGCACCAGTCTGTGGATAGCAACCGAGTGTGCGAAAACGAATCGGGCGCTCCTGTAAAGACGTTTTTTCCGTTTCACTTAAAAACTCCATCATACGGTCATCATCCATCGCAAAAATCTGTCCGCTCTCATCGTCCACCCAACTCAATCTCGGAGCAGACAGATATAAAGGCACAATCTCAATATTTTCCAACATGATGTATTGCCAAACATCCAGCTCTGTCCAGTTAGATAATGGAAATACCCTGACCGACTCGCCTTTGTTGATTTCAGCGTTATACAAGTCCCACAGTTCCGGGCGCTGGTTCTTTGGCTCCCAAATTTGATTCTTGTCACGGATAGAAAAAATACGTTCTTTGGCACGTGACTTTTCCTCGTCACGACGAGCGCCGCCAAGAGCGGCATCAAACTTATGCTGGGCAACCGCCTCCTTCAAGGCATAGGTTTTCATATGGTCATTGTACTTAACGGAGCCGGACTTGATGGGGTGTATGCCTTGCGCCAATGCTGCTTCGTTAATGTAGACCGAGAGTCGCAAATTATGCTTATCCACGATCCGGTCACGGAACTCCGCCATTTCGTGGAATTCCCAGGTGGTATCGATATGTAACAGCGTGAATGGCACATTCGCCGGCCAGAATGCTTTTCGTGCAAGATGTAGCATAACGGTAGAATCCTTGCCTATCGAATAGAACAGGCAAGGATTCTCAAACGATGCCGCCACCTCACGAATGATGTGAATCGCTTCCGCTTCCAGTGCGCGGAGATGAGTAACTGTTTTCATCCCGCTAGTTTACATCAAGAAACAGCCAACCATTCACCTTTTCTGTATTGTTTGATGGTATTGGCTTCCTCATCAAGTTGGAACAGATAAAGCCAGCCATTGTTGAGCAAGTCTGCCACATGCTGGTGTCGGTTGATAATGTCCGACATGGCATCGGTCGGTGCTGCGATATAGACACTCAGGCGCATCGGTTGATGTCGCCATTCGACTCCATCATGCACTGACTGAAACGATAACCCAATACGTAAATCGCCGGCATTACCTTCAAACACACCAATGTGATCACCGACGACATTATGTAGCAGCTTGTTACCAGAACCATACTTAAGGTTGTCTGTGACTGATGCATAGTACTGAAGATTGATCCAGTTGGTGACTACCATCGGTGCAGTCATGATCAATTCCAGTACGCCAAAGCCCTCATCATCCTGCCACTTGTAGTCGTGCAGGAATGAACGCCCTTCAAGATTGATATTCCTGGTGCGGTTACGTGGCGCAACGATAAACGCAGCGTTATTGGCCAGTCCCCATTCAGGACGGATTTGAGCCCAATCACTGGATAACTTCTGATAACTTTTCTCGATGTTATCCGAGTTGCTGTCATTAATACCCACGCTCTCTGCACGGTTCTTCTGAGCCAGGCGTGTCGCGTCTTTTAACCAGGTCTGCCATTCTGCTTTATTTTCGACCCAATCTTGCCATTGACCTTGATCGTTGGCGTCGTAACAAATCAGCTCGTCTGTCGTGGTGTTATGCAAGCCAGCGATAAAACGGGTATTTTCCGGAATCGCAATGCCCTTGTTATGTAATTCCTCACGCACGGCTTTATCGTTTAAAAGCTGAGCCAGTATTTTTACATTCACTTCACCGGTTTGACCGCCACAGGCACCACAATCCAGACCGGCTGCCTGCGGGTTATTGGCAGTACAACTACCGTGCCCCATTAATAACACGCGCGGCGCAAAGTTCTGGGTCAGACCTATAGCGCCTAAAATACCGGCTGCCAGATCGGCTTGTTCGGCAACGCCTAAGGTTTTACCTTCCTGGCTCAGGTGCCAATGACCATTGGTATCAATGTCATTAATACTGTGTTGTGGTTCACCTGGTGCCCAGGTGTTTTTCAACAGGTTAAATGCCTTGAACAAACCGAGCATTTCAATCAAACCAAATGCAGAGGGTGCCGCATCAATCGACTCTTTACTACTATCCAATTCGTTAATGCTTTTTGCCTGGTCTTCCGATTGTTTGGTTGACGCAGACTGTACTGCACGGATTGCGGGCTTCAATAAGCCTGGTAGTTGTGGTCGTGTATAAGCACTACCCAATGGCGAGTATTCAATCGGCAAACCAAAGAAACCAGCGAAACCGATAGTCTGTATTCCCGGATGCTGGGCTTCCAACGCACGACGCATGGGTTCAGAACGAACATCAATACAGAATGCCGCCTGCAATTCCGGCTGCTGATTTTGTTCCGGCACGTCCTGCTGCAACAATTTTTCACTTAACGACTGCTGATAAGACAACTCTAATGCACGCTGCCATATCCAGCTATTTTTCTGTTGCTGCTCATGCAGACCTTGTAAGCCTTCATAAGCGTCAAACTGCTGGGTGAATTGCGACTTCAATATCATGAAAGCGCTGGTATGTCTGTCTTGTGTGTGTTGCCACAATACCCATTCCCAGGCCATACGAATCGCTAATAGCTGCTCAACGGCATTGTTCGGCTTTTCTGCGAAGTTATCCTGCCAGGCAATATAAGCCATCCAGGATGCCCAACCATGAACGTCCAGCAATAATGCGTAAGCATACTCAGAGAAATTCTCCGGTTGCCCCAGTTCATGGTAGAAAACCTCGAACAAGGTTTCCGGACTTTCAGGCAAGGCCTGAAACTTCTGCGCCAAACCAGACTCACCCATCAACACTTCGATACCGCGATCCTGTTGTACAACTTCCAGCCAGGCTTTATAAATAGCTGCCTTTTCATCAACATCGCTTTGCTGCATGCGCTCCGGATATTGAAAATACAAGCCGCAGAACTGGCTGATCTGTTGCACGATTTCATCTCGCCAGTCCATTTTCTTTTCCTGTTCCGGCAATGCATCGAGTAAGTCACAAAAGTTAAACCACTGCTTTATTTCGGATTTCGAATCATCCAGATGTTCGAACAATTCTGCTTCAGTCACATCAGAGCCAAACTCCTCAATGGCAGCTTGCAAGTGCTCAGAGTGAATCTGCTGTTGCCATAGACTTTGATAGAAAGAGCCCGGCATTAAGCAATTCACTTTGCCCAGGGCTTGCAGCTTGGCAGACACCTGCTCCATCGTCTGGTCACGCATCTCCCACCACGGATTGACTGCAATCGATTGATCCAGAGGCCAGGCTGGCGCAAGTCGTTTGCAAGCAGTTTCAACCTGTTCAAGGTGAATATTCATATTGGTTTGCTCTTTCATTACTGCACTCATGACGTTGCCTCCTCAGTGTAGATCACACTTTTTCTGGACATATTGTTGAGATGTATTGGCCACAACTGTAGTGTCACTTTGCTTGCCCATTCATCCAGATAAAAACCTGCATTCAGGGCAATAAACAGCTTCCTCGAAAAAGCGGTGTTGGGAAAATACTGCAGATAAAAGTAAGACACCATCAACGTCATAAACATCATACTGACCCAAATATCGGCAAGCATGCTGTAACTCACAGTCATTTCAGGGATTAATAAATGCGCACCCCATTTCAATTCGGTATAGATGGTAATCATCAATGCACCGAATAGCAGGGTTCGTGTTAATGACAAACTCATTATCCGACCAAATCGAAATGCCAACAGCGTTGAAACGGCAATGCCGATTAATAACCAGGGAGTCACTGGAGGTTGAATCTCCAGTATTGCGACTGCGGCAAAAATACCTGCGGCCGTTACTGCAATAGACGCTATCCAGGCCATGCCACTGGGTAAGGTCGCCTGGGTAAACTCGGTATGTAAATAATGATTCACTGCATTACCTGCATTAAGGAATGCATGGGCTTTGTAGCAAGAGTGCGCTACCAGGTGTAGTAACGCCAGTTCATACAGACCTAATCCACATTCGAGCAACATTAAACCCATCTGCGCAACGGTAGACCATGCCAGGCGCACCTTGATACTGATTCGCGTCATGATAACCATCGCCGCGATCAAGGTTGAAATACCGGCAACCGCCAGTACCAGCCATTTCGCATACAGGGATTGTCCGAATAACGGTGCGAATGATAATAACAGGAAACCACCCATGTTAATGATGCCTGCATGCAGCAGTGCAGAAACCGGCGTGGGTGATTCAACCACCTGAATCAACCATCCATGCAGCGGTAACTGGGCACATTTAATTAGTGCGACTGTCGCAATCAATACAGCTGCGATTTGATGCGATATTGTTAACTGTGATGATGTGAGTTGAAACAATATCTCACTGATGATTAATGTTTGATGTTGGTTGTAAAGAATAATAAACGCGACACCTAATAATACTTCGGCAAGTCGTGCAAAAATGAATTTTTTATGCGCAGCCAATTTTGCTCTTGGTCGGTCGGGATAGAACATTAACAGTTGGTGCAAACACAAACTGATCGATACCCACGCCAGCCAGAATACCAGCATGTTGTTGGTGGTCACTGTCACAATGACTGACAGTACAGTCGCAACAAACCATCTCAGGAAACGCTTATCATCGATATCACCTTCGAGATTGCTTTTCGCATAACGCAGCACCACAAGTGCAATAAAGCTAATCAGTATCAGAATGGTAGCGTTGAGTAACGTGATATTAAATAAGCCTGACATTGGGGCTACCGACGTTGACAAAACCAGATGAACACAGCCGACGATTGCGAGCACCAAGGTCGCACTCAATAATACTTCAGAGATCGCCCAGCGTTTTTTGCTTTCGCCAAAGGCCAGTGCAATAAACGGCAGACTAATTAATGTAGGCCAAATCAGACCTGATAAATTTTGCAGTAACATGACTACCTCCCAAAGGTTGTGTGAGGTGTATATTAGGGATGCAAATAATTAAGTAAAATATATTATAAATAATAAATCGTTCTATAATAAAGAACTATGGCGAAATTAAACTACCATCACCTGTATTACTTCTGGCAAGTGGCCAAGAGCGGCAACCTGACCAACACAGCGAAAAACCTGCATATTTCTCAATCTGCTTTATCCAGCCAAATCAAACAGTTAGAAAGTACGATGGATACAGAACTGTTTAGCCGCGAAGGCAGGAAACTGGTGCTGACTGAATCCGGTCAACATACGTTGCTTTACGCTGAGGAGATTTTTTCTAAAGGAGAGGAATTAGAGTCATTTCTATTAAAAGGTGTTGGCGCAGAAATACCCTTAATAAGAATTGGCATGCTTTCGACCATGTCACGAAACTTTATGGAGAGCATTATTGAACCCCTCATTGTCAGGACCGACGTGACTTATAGTATCCATGCCAGACAACAAACCAATCTGTTGAATGATTTAACCAGTCATCAGGTAGATCTGGCCCTGACCAATATCGAGGTTCAGGGAAATGACCAACAGATATGGCAATGTCGGTTACTTGCCAGCCAGCCTGTGTCTATCATTGGTCCTGTCGGACTGAAACTGGGTAACAAATTCTCAGATGAATACAAGGCACTGCGCTGGGTATTGCCTACCAGCGAAAGCCCGATTCGCGCCGCATTTGATGGCTTTTGTGCACAACATCAGTTTCAGCCTGAAATAGAAGGAGAGGCAGATGATATGCCTATGCTGAGACTACTTGCACGAGACAGTGGAGCGCTGGCGGTGATGCCGGGCGTCGTCGTCAAAGATGAATTGAGCAGCGGCAAGTTGGTGAACTACCTGACTTTCCCAAACATCCATGAAAACTTCTATGCCGTTACCATTAAGCGCCATTTTCCTAATCCGTTGATTAATGAGTTACTGGCGACGTTCCATGAATAGTAAAATATATAACATCAATTTTATTGTTGAGTTGTATTAAACACATTTGCGTATCAGGGATTATTTCGTCATTGTTTAAGTTTATCGCTGTGGGGCCGCTAATTCTGGAGCTAAAAGCCAATCATAATGGAGTGTAGTTAATGTCAGTCAGAGTAATATTGATCCTGTTAACGCTGTTACCGGTGTTTTCTTATGCCGAATCGGAAACCCGTACCAGTTCCTGGTTTATGTCACTATCACGTTTCAATTTTTCCGAACAATTTCGTGGTTTTCTGGATATTCAGCCGCGTTTTACCGTTGAAGACATTCCGGGTGGGGATAACGGCAGCATCGATACATTATTAATGCGAGGCGCACTCGGTTACCAAATCAAACCGAATATCGGTTTATATCAGGGTTATGCAATGATCCCAACCTTTGATCCGGATCGGGTAGAACATCGCTTATTTCAGGAGTTATTGGCAAAACAATCTTTCACCAAAGCAACGTTATTACATCGATTCCGTTTTGAACAACGCTTACTTGAAAGCGTTGATGACACCTCATTACGCGTGCGCTACTTTGGTCGCTTTACCTACCCACTTACGAATATAAGCGACAAACTCTCGTTTGCGATGAATGAAGAGGTATTCATCCATGTCAACGACACCGATACCGGGCCGCAATCCGGTTTCAATCAAAACCGATTATTTATTGGTATGAATTATCGCGTATCGAAAACACTGGGGTTTGATATTGGCTATCAAAACCAGTTTATTAATGGTCAGAATGGTGCGGTTGATGTGATGAACCACATCGCTTTTCTGGGAATACTGACAAACTTCTAAATCAATTTGCGATAGTTATTATCGCAACGGTTCAATACTCCAGAAATTATTTTCGCCAGTAGAGAAACTTCTTGCATGGATCACTTCCATACGAATCTGAGCATCAGTGCGATACTGAATAAATTTTTTTCCGGTCTTTACAAGATGGGTTTACCTGATTAAAGGGTAAGCTAAAAACAGGCACGATGGAGCTGACTTTTAGGTGTATTAGCTTGCGTTATTTTTGTATAGTAAATGGTATGTTGTTTGTGCTGTGAATATGTACCCGTCTGAATCTATGTCCACACAATTTCAAGAATTCCTTTATTTTTGTAAGCTTCAAACTCAACAAGGCCAACAAACGGCCTTGGCTACCATCGTTGAAACACAAGGCTCCAGTTACCAAAAGGCCGGCGCACGCATGGTGATTGCGTCCAATGGCGAGTATTGCGGTATTCTGGCCGGCGGCTGTTTTGAGGGTGACCTGATTGAACAGGCGGGCGACGTTTTTAACACCGGCGATTCGAAAATGTTATTTTATGATATGCGTTCTTCCGATGATGCTATCTGGGGGTTGGGACTCGGCTGCAATGGTGCGGTCAGGATCATGTTGCAACCGCTTTGTCCGGAGAACGCGTATTCGCCGCTATCGTTAATGCTAAATGCAGCGCAAGCTAAAGAGACAATTTCACTTTGCACAGTCGTCGAAACCGAGCATCCTGAATTGACTGCCGGCCTGACATTCACCATAGAAGATCAACACGCATCTGATACAGAAGTCATATCAGGACTTTATCAACATGCACAACAGTGTCTTAATGAGCAACGAAACGCTTTTGATACATTCAGTGTTGGCGGTAAATCGATAACCGCGTTTTGTGAAACGATTCTGCCGCCCCGGCAGCTTTTGTTGTTAGGCGCTGGGCCTGATGCGGTACCGTTAACGCATATGGCATCGCAATTACGCTGGGAAGTGACATTGGCGGATCATCGACAGGCTTATCTGAAACCGGATCGGTTTCCTAAACATGTTTCATTGGTATCGGTATCGCCAGATTCCTTGCATCAAGATCTGGACCTCAATCGTTTCGATGCCATGGTATTAATGACGCATAGCATTGATTATGACCGTCGTTATCTGATCAAACTGGCTGAATGCACGATACCTTATATTGGCTTGCTCGGGCCGTCACATCGTCGCGATCAATTATTCTCTCAACTCGGCGACAAAGCCGACTTAATCCGTCCACGCAGTCATGGTCCAGTGGGATTGGACATCGGTGCCAAGACACCGGATGAAATCGCGTTATCGATACTTGCCGAAATTCAGGCCGCCTACAACGGTCGTAGTGGCAAGATGCTGGATGATTATCCGTTACAATCCTGTCATGAAAGAATGCCAAACTGATTATTAATGACCGCGCGTATTGGAAACTCCCATCAATGTTATGCCCTATTACTGGCCGCAGGTGCATCGCGCCGGCTCGGACAGGCCAAACAACTGCTGGATATTCACGGTCAACCATTGATTATGTATACCTGCGATCAATTAGGGTCAGTATTTGCCGGGCGCATTTGTATAGTATTAGGTGCGAATCATGAATTGATAGAGGCCAAACTTGGTCGCTATCAATCTATGAGCGTCATCAATCATCACTGGCAGGAAGGTATCGCCAGCTCGATCCGTACTGGGATCAATGCATTACCCGACAGTGCGCAAGCCGTATGTATTGCACTGGTGGATCAGGTCTCAATCCATGCATCGCACTATCAGCAATTACTCAATAGCTGGCAACAGCATCCTGATTCCTGCGTGGCCAGTGAGTATGAATTTTCGCTGGGCGTACCCGCTATTTTTCCGCATGATTATTTTTCGAAACTGCTGAATTTGCATGGCGATGAAGGTGCGAAACGATTACTTAATTCTTCCAAGGATGTTCTACCTGTCAGTCTGCCAGAGGCTGGCTTTGATCTGGATTTGCAGGCTGACTACCAACAATTTATTAATGCGTCTACATGACGCAGGCTATAACGAGGTAAAGACAATGACTCAATTAATGATTAATGGAAAAGCATACGATGTTGATGTCGAAGATGACATGCCATTGTTGTGGGTAATACGTGATGTAATTGGCTTCACCGGCACCAAATTTGGTTGTGGTATGGGGCTTTGCGGCGCCTGTTCTATTCATATCGATGGCAATGTTGCCCGCTCTTGCATCACCCCGGTCGCAGCAGCAAAAGGCAAAAACATTACTACTATTGAAGGTTTGGGCACACCGGATAATCCGCACCCGGTGCAACAGGCTTGGGCAGAATCGGATGTACCGCAATGTGGCTACTGCCAGTCGGGTCAGATTATGGCGGCGGCATCGTTACTAAAAGAAAACCCAAAACCCAACGAAGACGACATTAAAAATGGTATGACCAATTACTGCCGCTGCGGAACCTATCTACAGATTCATGCTGCAGTAAAGAAAGCATCAGATTTGATAGGAGATGAATCATGAGCACACAGGAAAAACTCAAAGTCTCAAGACGACAATTCATGGGCATGTCCGGTGCGCTGGTGTTGGGCATGTATCTACCGGTCGGCAAACTCGCTGCCAAAGCCGGTGTCAGTGCCGCCGGTAAAGTCAATGCTTTCCTGGTTATCGCACCCGATAATTCAATTACATTTTATAACCCGTTTATTGAAATGGGTCAGGGCACCTACACTTCTATCCCAACATTAGTCGCAGAAGAACTGGATGCCGACCTCAGTGCTATGCAGATCGCGCAGGCGCCACATGGTGATGACTACAAAATTATGTTCAACAACACGGTGCGTTTTACCGGTGGCAGTCTCAGTGTACGTTCATCTTATGAAACCATGCGCCGCGCCGGTGCGACGGCAAGAGCGATGTTGATCAATGCCGCTGCCGAAAAGTGGCAGGTAAAAGCAAGTGACTGTAAGACCGAACCCGGCTTTGTCATCAATCAATCAACAGGTGACAAATTAAGCTACGGAGAACTGGCTCCACTCGCTGCAACACAAACAGTACCGGAGGATCTGCCGTTAAAAGAATCGAAAGACTTTCGCTTGATTGGCAAACCGGTGAAGCGCACCGACAGCCTGGCCAAGGCAACGGGTACTGCCAACTTTGGAATTGATACGCAGATCGACGGCATGTTGGTTGCTGTCGTCAAACAATCACCGGTGTTTGGCGGTAAGGTAAAATCATTTGATGCCGCTGCAGTAAAAGACATGCCCGGTGTGAAATGGGTCGACCCAATTCCAGATGGCGTTGCTGTCATAGCCGATAACTACTGGCATGCATTAAAAGCCATTCAGGCTTTGCCTGTCAGTTTTGATGAAGGCGCAAATGCAAAATTTTCTTCTGCCGCCTATCTTCAATCCTTACAAGATAATCTTGATACGGCGGGCGTTAATGTTGAAAACAAAGGCGATGTGGCGACGGCGTTAAAGTCTGCCGAGACCAAGCTGACGGCTGATTATCACGTGCCATTTCTTGCACATGCGACACTGGAACCAATGAACTGCACTGCTTTGGTAACGGATAATAACTGCACCGTTTGGGCGCCTAACCAGGGGGCTGATTTTGTCGCCGGGACTGCTGCTGGGATCACCGGTTTACCACTTGATGCGATCACGGTTGAAACGCCCTTTCTCGGCGGTGGCTTTGGTCGACGTTTCTTAATGGACTTTGTTGCTCAGGCAGTGACTCTGGCCAAGGCACATAAAGGCATACCAATAAAAGTTGTATGGTCGCGTGAGGAAGATACCCAGCATGACTTTTATCGACCCATGACAGCCGCGCGTTATCGTGCCGGACTGGATGCAAATGGAAAGCCGGTGGCATTGCATGTTACCAACGTGGGTGAAGGTCCGATGGGCAGATTGAATCCAGAGTTTCTTGCCGATCCGAAGATCGATACGACGGTAGTTGAAGGTGTGGAAAAACAGCCTTATGAAATAGCTAACCATAAACTCGACTATGTGCATATGCCGTTGAGCCCGGTACCGATTGGTTACTGGCGCTCGGTTGCGCACTCGGTGAATGGCTTTATTAAAGAATCGTTCATCGATGAAATGGCGCATGCAGCGAAGAAAGATCCTGTAGCGTTTCGTTTATCAATGCTTAGCAACTCTCCACGCTTTGCTGCGGTATTAAAGAAAGCTGCAGCGATGGCTGACTGGAATCCATCAGTTGTTGAAAAGAACGGTGTTAAACATGCCATGGGGGTATCGCTGCATGAGTCATTCGGTAGTCTTGTCGCTCAGGTAGCAGAGGTTTCAATTGAAAACAAAAAAATTAACGTTCATAAAGTCTGGTGTGTTGTCGATTGCGGGTTCGCTGTGAATCCGGCAATCGTCAAAATGCAAATGGAGAGTGCTCTCGCATTCGGACTATCAGCAGCAATGGGTGAAGAGATCACGATGGAAAAAGGTCGCGTGAGACAGACTAACTTTCATACTTATCCGATACTCATGGGTAAAGACATGCCGGAAGTCGAAACAGAGATCATTAACAGCGGTGCGACCATGGGTGGCGTCGGTGAAATCGGCACACCACCGATAGCTTCTGCTGTTTGTAATGCGTTGTTTACTTTGACTGGAAAACGCATTCGTACTTTGCCATTAAGCAAAACCGATCTAAACGCATGATTTGATAGCTCAACTTATAAAATGGTAGTTCGTATTGGGTTCGAACCTATGACTTTGGGATTAAGAATGCCCTGCTCTGTCGGCTGAGCTAACGGCCTATGAGAAAATGCAGTTAACGATGAAACTAGTTAAAACAGAGATCAATTATGGGTTACATGCGGTTTGCTGATAAGTAAGACTCTATCTGCTCGATACAGGCATCAACGGTGGTATTAACGGTATCCAATGTTAATTCGGGAGACTCTGGTTTTTCATAAATAGAATCAATGCCAGTGAAATCCTTAATTTCACCTGCGCGTGCTCTTTTATAAAGGCCCTTCATATCCCTCAGTTCGCAATCTGCTAATGCAGCATCACAAAAAATTTCGATAAAATGGTCTGGATGAATAAGGCGTCTGATGTTATCTCTATCTTCTTTAAATGGAGAAATAAATGCGGCTATCGTCAACACATCTGCTTTCAATAACAGCTTGCAGACCTCGCCAACCCGTCTAATGTTTTCCTTTCTATCTTCGATTGAGAAACCTAAATCCTTGCATAGACCAGCCCTGAAAATATCGCCATCAAGCACGATGGATTTTATACCCTTTTGATCAAAGCGTTTCTTTAATGCTCTGGATAAAGTTGTTTTTCCAGAACCGGACAGACCTGTAAACCAAATAACAATTTTCATCGCTCGAATATATAGCGTTACTTTTAATTATCAAAGTTATATTCCATGCGTCTTTGAACAAACACAGCCCCAAACGCTTACTGAAATAGAAGCATAAATTAAGAACTTAACGAACCTAACAAGCAGTTTATTAGGCTCCTCGACTGCTGTGCTTCATTGTTTTGTAAGCTGCTGCATCAAAATCGCGCTATTTTCTGAAACAACGATTCTTATATATATAGTCATTGTCATAAATTTGTAAAATTATATTAAAAAAAAATTAGTAATATAGAAGATGTAGTTTAAAGAAGTTTGGGGAGAGATCATGAGTCGTTTTCATTTCTGTACTGGCAGATTTCCAGCCTATTCCAGTTTACCTCTATTTTATTAATTAATTTATCGTTTATTGCTCCTCTCTGACAATTATCTGTACCAGGAAAATAACTCATGGAAGTACCAAACGCTGTTCGAAGTATACGCTTAAGCTTTTTACTACTGTTTTTTTTCACATTTCAACCACTCGTCAACGCCGAAATCAATGTTCAGGGGAATATTGCAAACAGCTATGATGATTCTGACCCATGGAATACGGGTAATCTAAGAATTACGGGAATAAATAACCCTTTTTTTGGAGGATCGGCCGAGGCGGGACTGTTAGAGATTACAAGTGGAAGTGTCGTTAATAGTGATTCTGCTGAAATAGGGGACATTCCTCTGACTTTCGCCGGTTTTGTTTTTAGCGATGGACCAGGCAATGCCATAGTCAGAGACATACGTTCCCAATGGAACAATGTAGGAGAAATAGTTGTTAATGATGCCTCGAATTTAAGTGTTCTGGATGGAGGTTATGTCTCTAGTGGACAAGGCCTCGTGAATCAAGCTGGTTCGGTCATAATATCGGGTAATCAATCTACATGGTTCATTGACGACGGACTAGAAATAGCAGGAGGGATGATAAATATCCAAAATGGTGGCAAGCTTAGTAACAACTATACTGAGTTTTCTTTTGGCCAACCATCAAATGCGCGGTTATATTCTGGCGGTATTGTAAATGTTAGCGGAGTTAATTCAGAGTGGCAAATAAGAGATACAGTAATACAAATCGGTGATCAAGAGATTATCCAATCAACATTTTTTTCCGTTGATGAAGGTTCAATTACTATCAGCGATGGAGGCAAATTAGATACTAGTTCGATCAGAGTTCGTGGGGCTGCATCGTCTATAAATGTTATGGGTAGTAGTGCTATATGGAACAATCGTTCACATCTGACAATTGATGAGCAAAGTGATGTTTCATTAACTAATGGAGCCGTATTGAATGTTGGTGAAGATCTGTTCATTACAAGAGACGCAAAAATAAGTATTGATGAATCAGAAATGAATGTGAATGGTCAATTGATAATTAGCAATGAAAATCAGAGCTATTACTTAGGGCAAGAAAATATTGAAGTATTCAATCAAGGTTTTTTGCATCTTAATGATGGTACTGTAAGTACTAAGTCTTTGTACATGCCAGAAATAGAGAACATTACGGGTACGGGAGTCATTTATACTGAAGGCCTATTTAGTAATCTGGATTTAGTCTTTGCCGAGCGTTCATCCGTAAATAACGGTCAAACTGTTTTGACATCTGATAGCACTTCACAACCGATCAGAGACATTACCATTGATTATTCCAGTTTTTTGAATGTAGGCCATACTGGCCAACTGGGCATCGGTATTGGTGATTCCATAAATAAAGGAACGGGAAGTTTACTTGTTGCAGATGGGAATCAAATATGGTCAGGCAATGCATACCTGGGAAGTGGTGCTGATTCTAATGTTTTACTAGAAAAAAATCATGCGACAGTGACGGGAAACGGCAGTACATGGAATGTAAGTGGAACGCTCCTAGTCGGTTTCGGTCGAATCTCTAATAATGAACTAAACATTCTTAATGGTGGAAGTGTTGTCAGTAACACTACCGTAATCGGTAATGGTTTTGCAGGTGGCACAGCCACTATCTCGGGTATCAATTCATCCTTAACTAGCAATGAAATAGTCTTGGGTGGATCAAGAGGCTCAGGTCAATTGGATATCCTTGACGGAGCTCAGGTTACTAGCGAATTCGCCCATATTGTAGCAGGTAATGTGAGGGTTTCTGGCAACAATACGAGTTGGCGAAACACAGACACTTTAATGGTAGGTTTTAGTAGTGAATATGTTTCCTTCTCATCAGAAGGCAACTTATTAGTAGCAAATTCAGGGTCAATTGAAGTTGGATCACTACTCAGTATAACTGACCGCAGCAGTTTAGAAATTAATGATGCAACTTTATATTCCAACACTCATGCTGAATTTGAAAATAGCGGTTTAGTAGAGATAACGGAAGGTAGCCATGCCTACGGTTTTAGTAGTTACACGCAACGCGATCCGATAACACGAATTACTCAAGAATTTAACGTCTCCTTCGGTACTCAAACTGTATTAATTGAAGAAAGCCCGGCAAATACAGCGGAAACAATTGTCGCGGGTAATTTTGAAATTAACAGTGTGGAAATGAACGGTGGCAGCTTTACCATTTCTAATTCAGGCTTGATCAACGGCAATGGGCGGTACACGCAAAATGATCCTACCATAAGAAAATATACACCAGTAGTATTGTCTCAGGACTTTTACGAGTCTGTGTTATCAGAGGAACGGGCCTCTAGAACTGCAAAAACCAAAGTGGATGGCTTGTTACAGTTTTCAGAGATTGTTGTAAATGGGGGCTCTTTTGTCGGAAATGGCACAGTTATCGCTAATTCTTTTATTCTTAACGATGCACTGATTTCTGCTGGAGATAAAAACACAGCAGGTACGTTACTGGTAGATTCTAACATTACACTATCTACTGAGTCTTCCTTACTAGTCGACATATTCGGCCAAACTGAAATGGATCTGATTGACGTAATTGGCTCGTTTAATTTCTCACCGGATTCTGAAATCATTTTTGATTTAGGGAGTTATATTCCGCAAGAGAATATTGATTATCTGTTTTTGACCGCGACAGATTTAATTTTTTATACGTTATTTAGCAATACAAATGTTCATTTCTCTCATGCACAAGAACTGGTTTTTGATTGGTCAATAGAGAGTTTAGGCTTAGGTGATAAAAACGGACTAGCAATTAACTTCGAGAATGTTTCGATGGTACCAATTCCATCTTCAATATGGCTATTCGGAACGGCACTGATGATTTTCGGCGGAATTAGAAAGAAATCTATCTTAATTTTGCAGATAGTTGATGAGCCGTGTAGGGATTACAAATTAGACAGGATCAAATAATTACGGCACTAGCCGACCGACGTATTGTCCTCTGTTCTTAAATTTATTTTATTTTTAAAGATTTGCAGATTAATAATCAAACAAATGTTCTAACATGAGATGTTGTTCATCGACTTTATCGATAAAGTCAGACAAGTCTGCTACTTTTACCGAGTAGACCTTCCGCTGTTTTCCTGCAGGTGAGATGACCATCGAGTCAAATAGAAACTGTGAGTATGAGAATGATGGCGAACTGTCTTCATCTGCAATCACTGTTACCAGCATATCGTCATTGCCAGAAATCTCGATAAACTCTAATCCGCTGGTTGCCAGCTTTGGCATAATTTCACTGAAACCACCCCATCGAGGTATTGAAATAATCAATTCTGCCTGACCAAAATCATGTAACACAGAGACACGTTCATCAATAAGACTGACATTATTAACGTTCAAATTGGCTGGCAACAAGACATGCATCTTTACCAGCCCATCCGACGGGTCATATGCTGATTCAGCACCGAAACCAATGAGCTTCGCATAAACTGATTTGAAACCGAATTCCAGCGTGAACAATACCTTTCGCTCAAACTTACGAATAAAGTTTGCGCCAAAAAACGGTACATCAGTCCAGATTTTGCGTAGCCAATCGGCGAACGGAAACTTGTACCAGGCTTCGAGATAGATAAGCTCAGCATAAGCCTGATGCGCCTGCTGAATTAATACGTCTTCTGGTGTGGGCGCTGATGCTGTCCAGTAGCTAATGCGACCGATGGTATTTTCATAAAAGCCTTTAATCAAAAACTCGGCTGTCGTGCTAATACCGATCACATCCAGCATGGTCTTGTACTCATTGTTTTCAGGATAGACGTCTCTTGTCAGTTGCATCACACGATCATAAAGACGCCAGTATTCATTAATACTTGCCATGAATGGAAAATCGCTCGGGTTGTTTCCACTCTGTAAATAATGTGCATATTCGTTTGGATTGAATACCAGATACCATTCGGGCAAGGTTAAATAAGTTTGTTCTTCCCCTTTGAGATATTGCGGAATAGTGTTAACGACTGCTTGTTTGTCTTCAATGGAAACATGACTATCTGAAGTGATGGCATCAAGCGTGCCGACCAGTTTGCCTTTGTAACCCGGATCGCCACTGATCCATACAACGGCAGTTGTCATTAGAACAATCACAACAAGACATATCAGCATGGTCGCAACCGGCAGTCTTATCCAGCGAGGAAGCTTATACCAAAAAGATTGCCCGGGTATTCGAAACATTTAGCTGGCCGTTTTCACAAACGCGATCAAGGTATTATCTGAAGGGTCATGATCTTGTAGTAATCTTCTTTCATCGCACTCGAAACCGTGCCGACTTAACACGTCGATCCAGTGATCGAGACCTTTAAAAAAGCGTTTCTCTTTTTGATTATTTTCCCAGCTTTCCCCAAGCCCGGCATTGAAGACGGTATGCACCAGTGATGCAAATACTACCATCGCCGGATCAGCCGCATTATGATCTCGCAAGATAAACAGACCACCTTCACGCAATACACGCGAAATGGAGGCGACATAAGCATCTAGATCTTCCGGCGAACAGTGATGCAAACCGATATAACACGTCACCAAATCCAGGCTTGAATCAGCAATGATCGACTCGCTTATCGGTTTATAGTCATCGAGCTTAAAGAATGTACCAACTTGTTTTATGCCCCCGCGTTCCATGATTTCAGCAGGTGAATTGTCTGGTGAGTTGTCATTGCTTAAATACACCGGACCGTGCAAATCCAGCACTGTTTGCAAGGATTTAACATAACGTCCAGTTGATCCAATCTCAAAATAACCATCAAAGCGACGAGAGCCTGCCAATTCTCGGGTTTGTTCAGCAATCACTTTCTTTTGTTTAATTAAGGCAGGTAATGCATAACGCAAGTCACGCAAAGTTGGTGTGATAGTGGGTAGTAAGGTTTGGACACGTTGATATATCGCTTCATCCTGATCGTGTTCATCACATGCCTGCATGATCAAAGAGTGGAAGCGATCTTCTGGATAGAGATGATAAATGTTCTGCAAAAATAAATAAAAGCGATCGCGCCAAACAATATCATCGTAGACTTGATGAAATTCAGACTCTTTAACCAATGCTGCTTTCGCCTCATCCTGTTGGCTATTATCTTCGGCGTAATATTTTTCCCATAAACAATTTCTGAAACGATAATCAGGATCATATTTGCGCTTGTTAGCAAATAATTGTTTCGCATTTGGGTAGGCTTGATGAAATTGCTCATCCGTTGCATGCGGTTGATAAGGCAAGTAATAAGCACCGTCGTTCGCAATCACAGCGTTGATAAGTTCGCGCGTCCACACAGCCACTTGCTCACGGGCATGCTCACTGGTTCGCTGTTTGTAATAAAGTACAAACGCGTAGGTTTCTCCCCGTGCCCATGCCAATAGACTTCCCGGATCTTCATAAGCATGACGCACGGAAATGTTCACGACATTCACACGATAGCGATTCAGGATTTCACTCATTGCTTCAAGGAAGGGTTGGAACTTCTCTACCGAAACGAAGTATTCTTGCAGTACATAGGTGCGTTGATCCCGAAACACGGGTTCCAGTTCATTAACATGATACCCCGCTTCATAATTTCGCCAATGCACGATAGATTTTCGAAACAACACAGGGTCAATGATGTATTCGCGTCGCCATTTTCCAAACGGCGTTTCGGTGATGGCCCAGAAAAAATATTTCTCTAACAGATAAAGACGACTTCCCGGATTCAATCGTTCTTCAGTACTCGCAGGACGATCCGTATTTGACCACGTGACAGCATTAGCGCGCGTAAACTCTGGCGGATAAAGATCGGCATTATGAAATACTGCATCAGGATTATTACGAACGTGCTCTTTAAAGTAGTCAGGATAATCGAGCGCCGTCACTTTCTGCCGGGTTCTTTCAACGCGCGTGTTTTCAGTCAGTTCCAATTCTGCTTCAACGATAATACCCACTGCACCATAGCAACCTACGATACTGTAAAATAATTCCGGTTTTTCGCTGGGAGAGATTTCTACTAATTCACCGTCATGAAGCATCACCTGAAGGCTGCGAACGGATAATATTAATGGTCCCAACCCAATATACCTGCCATGGCAATTTACACTGATCGAACCACCTACAGTAAAATCCGAATAGGTTTGCATGATCTTGATAGAAAGATCGTGTTCATCAATCTGATGTTGAATATCCCGCCAGCGTGTTCCAGCTTGGACGCGGATGACTCGCTGCTCGACATCCAGAGAAATCACGCGATTTAATCCACGCATGTCTATGTGTATGGTTTCCGGCGCGGCAATTTGACCACCCATACTAAAACGGCCACCACCAATAGAAATGGGATTGTTCGTTTGCTTGACTAGAATTTGTAGCTGCTCCACCGAGCCGGGAGTGAATACGGCCTCCACTCTGGTTGGATACAAGCCAGTCACCTCCTCGACAATAAGGGGGTTTGCGCGAATACCATCGGCTGGCTGACTGATATCGTCCACAGTATTCATCTGTAATATCCTTTAACCGTTTATTTATACGGTAAATTTATACCTCAGATGAAAAGTTTAGTCATGTATGAAAACTTGATAAATCACTGCTTTGATGAGCATGTAGCTAGTTTTAATGGTGAGTTGGGAAGAGATCGACAAAATTGTCGGGAACAATGTTGGGCGGCTTAGCCGCCCGAAGGGTGAAAGCCATGAATGGCTTTCATCAGCCTATGACCCATTTTTTTAATTCATAGGTTTACGATAAAAATAAAATTGCTTTATTAAATGATTAGATGGTGGGCCGTATAGGGATCGAACCTATGACCTTGGGATTAAGAGTCCCCTGCTCTGCCAGCTGAGCTAACGGCCCATTAAAAATTACTTCTTTTGTTTACAATGACTTATATAAGTTATTGATACTTCGCGAAATCCAAAAGTTTAGAGTTCTTCAGTGTCAATATCGGAATTCACTTTGGACAAAGTTCTTGTGACCATATATTTTATTTAAATTACCTTGGTAGTATTAGTCCCATGGAAATTCTTTTTAATTATTTGGGTATAGATTTCCATTTAATACTTTTTCAATACACGGTTCTTTCCACACTCTACCTAATTGTACTTCGATAAGGTCTTTAGGAATTATACGACCAGAATAAACACCTATTACATCAGCGTGAAAACGATACACATTTCGAGCATCTCCAATACCAATACTTCTTCGTTTGTACAATACCACTGGTGATCCCGACATACCTTGACGTGTTGCTGTATCGATATAGAACAATGGTAAGTTATCGATATCCAAAATCGGTTCACTAGCAATGCTCGCTGACTTCCAAATAGGTGTATATCCTTCAACAGTAATACCAAATGGATATCCAATCACAAATAGATCTTCTCCAATTTGGATTTCAGAATTATCGTAGGGGTCAATTTCATCAATAGCCGAATATATATCTACTATTTCATTATCATCTTCTATTTCAACAGGTAATGCTGCAACATCTATTTGACTACCTTGTTCAGCATGTTGAAACCATTTTGCATTATAGTCGTTATCGTATAAGTGGTGTGTTAATTCTTCTAGCTCATAATGCCCTTGGTCAACTTTTTTTCTGTAGCCATATGTTTTAATTTTATCTGGTATCGCAGCATCTCTATGTATCACCGCATTTGTTTCGGGGTGTCTACCTGAATAATTATGCCAATTTGAAACTAAATATAACGCTCCTTTGTTACGCACATAAAAAGCTGTTCCACAACCTAGTATTACATCCTCATACAATATTTCTATATATACCGTTGAAATACTAATTGGATTAATATTTGCGAAATTAACCATACGACTAACAATTCTTCAAAACTTTGACACTCTAAGCTAATTCAAAGCTAACATACTGTGATATATGTAGAGTAACTTAATTAAGAGTCCCCTGCTCTGCCAGCTGAGCTAACGGCCCATAAAGAAATGGGGTGAACGATGGGACTCGAACCCACGACGACCGGTACCACAAACCGGGGCTCTACCAACTGAGCTACGCTCACCATAGAAAAGACTTTTAATAGTATAACGCCAATGGCGCGCCTGAGAGGATTGACTCGTTATATCCCTATAACTCGCCCTCCGGGCAAACTTACGTTTGTCCAAATCGACTATCCTGACGATTTGTCAAACCTCCAGGTTCTCGTACTAACAACATAGCACTTAATAAATATGACTTAATCGAAAGTCATATTTATTAAGTGGCGCGCCTGAGAGGACTCGAACCTCTAACCCCCGGCTTAGAAGGCCGGTGCTCTATCCAGTTGAGCTACAGGCGCATTCTAAAACTTCTATTGAAATGGTCGGGGAAGAGGGATTCGAACCCCCGACCCTCTGCTCCCAAAGCAGATGCGCTACCAGACTGCGCTATTCCCCGTATTTCTATATATGTTTACAAAATCTGCTTTGCGAGCAGACTCTTGCTAGATTCAGCTCCTGCTTCATCAAGCAAGCCAGCCTCGGGCTTCCTGCCCTCGGTGTTCGTGAAACTATGAAAGCTTCGCTTTCGATTATCACTCACCCCAAAGCAGATGCGCTTTTACCCGAACGTTGTATCTCCAGCCTAAACAGGACGTGCGATAATACGCGTCCGCTATGTGAAGGTCAATTTCAATCAGGCTTTTATTTAGCTTATCTAAATCAATCAGTTACGTCGCCAAATTGTCCCTTGCGGCGTATCTTCCAACGAGATATTCATGGTATTCAACTTATCCCGAATCTCATCCGCCTTGCCATAATCTTTCGCTGCCTTGGCCTCGGCTCTTGCGGCAATTAAAGCCTCGATTTCTTCAACATCATTCTGATCCTCTGAAGATGTCGATTTTGCTTGAAGAAAATCCTTAGGATTATCCTGCAATAGTCCCAATACGCTACCCAGATGTTTCAAAGTCGCTGCCAATGATTGCGCCTCTTCAGATTGCTTGTCGGCTTGTTTATTTAGATCACGCGCCAGTTCATGTAATAGCGCGACTGCTTTTGGCGTATTGAAATCGTCGTTCATAAACGCATCAAACTGCTCAACTTTGGCGGTATCAATCTTGTCTTCACTAATCAGATTGGCATCACGCAATGCGGTATATAAACGTGACAAGGCGGCTTTTGCCTCTTCCAGGTTTTCCTGGGAGTAATTCAGTGGGCTGCGATAATGGCTGGAGAGAATAAAGAAGCGCACGACTTCGGGTAGAAACTCTTTTAACACTTCTCTAACAGTGAAAAAGTTACCCAGTGATTTTGACATTTTTTCCTCATCAACCCTGACAAAGCCATTGTGTATCCAGGTGTTCACAAACTTCTCGCCAGTACAACATACTGATTGCGCTATCTCGTTTTCATGATGAGGAAACTGTAAATCCTGCCCGCCACCATGAATATCAAAGTGATTACCGAGGCAATGAGTAGACATCGCGGAACACTCGATATGCCAACCAGGTCTGCCCTCACCCCATGGAGAAGGCCAGCTTGGTTCTCCTGGCTTAGCTGCCTTCCAAAGTACGAAATCAAGCGGGTCGTGTTTCTCTTCCTGCACACCGACGCGCTCACCGGCGCGCAAATCTTCCAGCTGTTTACCGGAAAGTTGGCCATACTCACTATATGAATTCACATCGAAGTAGACATCATGATTCAAACCGACATAGCCATGGCCATTGGCAATGATTTGTTCAATCATATCGATAATTTGTTGCATATAAAGTGTGGCTCTGGGCTCTTCGTCCGGAGGGATAACGCCTAAGGCCGCCGAATCCTCATTCATTGCGGTAATAAAACGTTCTGTCAGGTCGCCAATGGATTCCTGATTTTCATTTGCGCGTTGAATAATCTTGTCATCGATATCAGTGATGTTGCGCACGTAATGTACGGCATAACCGAGGTGTCGAAGATGGCGCGCAATCATATCGAACACCACCATGACCCGAGCGTGTCCAATATGGCACAGGTCGTAGACTGTCATACCACAGACATACATGCTGACCTTACCCGGTTGTATGGGCGTAAACGCTTCTTTTTTATTGGTCAGGCTATTGTATATGGTAAGCATGGTTTGCGTTCTTTATTACTCAATAAACAGGGAATTCGTGCAGTCGTAGCGATAAATTGGCGCGCATCTTAGCGGAAAGGCGATTATTGGACAAAAGGAATTTGTCATCGCCAAACTAGCAGGCATAATCTGCCCTCAAATATTGATAACACGGGAGAGAATCATGAAGGTGCAAATCACCACGTCACTGGGCCCCATTACCTTGCAGTTAAATGCCGACAAGGCACCCAATACCGTAAAAAACTTTGTCGATTACGTAAATAGTGGCTTTTACAGCGGTACAATTTTTCATCGTGTGATTGAAGATTTCATGATCCAGGGTGGCGGGCTTGATGCCGACATGAATACAAAAAAAACCGAAGCGCCAATTAAAAACGAAGCCAACAATGGCTTAAGCAATACCTATGGCACAATTGCAATGGCACGAACCGGCGATCCGCATTCTGCTTCCGCACAGTTTTATATCAATACCAATGACAACTTGTTTCTCGATTTTCAATCGGAAACGGAAGATGGCTGGGGTTATTGTGTCTTCGGTGAAGTGGTAGAAGGGATCGAAGTCGTCAACAACATTGAAGAAAAACCGACCACCATGCGCGATGGTTATCAGGACGTACCGGAAGAAGTGATCACCATAGAAAAAATGGAAGTCGTCGCTGAAGATTAGTTGCCAGGCTTGTCATGATCACGCTGTTCATTTCCGATTTGCATTTAAGTAGCAGCAGACCAGAAAAGCTTGAACTGTTTTATCAATTCCTGTCAGGCCCGGCATTAACCGCTGATGCACTTTATATCCTTGGCGATCTGTTCGAGGATTTCTGGATAGGGGTTGATGATACAAGACCGCCTAATGACGATGTGCTTAGGGCATTAAAGGCCTACAGTGAACACAGCCATACCCAACTGTTTGTCATGCCCGGTAATCGGGACTTTCACCTGGATAAAAAATTTGCACAAAAGACAGGGGCAAAACTCATCGACGACCCACAAGTCATTATAATTAATGATCAGTCCGTATTGATTATGCATGGCGATACTTTATGCACTGACGATAAACAGTATCAACGCTGGCGTCGTTTCATTACCAACCCGATCATTAGCTGGCTGAATCTAAGAATGCCGATGTCATTACGCAAAAAAATTGCCAGCGATGTCAGGACTGCGACCAAGGCATCATTAAAACAAAAATCATTAGAGATAATGGATGTGTCTAATGATACCGTAACAAAAACAATGATTGACCATAAAGTCAAAACCCTGATTCACGGACATACACATCGACAGGCAATGCATGATTTACTATTGAATGGTGAAACAGCGAAACGAATCGTATTGGGTGACTGGTATGAAAGTGACTGCGTATTAATTGCCGACGAATCAGGCTTTCAATTCAAACGAATAGCGGAATACATTCAGCAAAAAGCCTAACCTAACTTACCCGAGAGCGTCATGATCGCGATCACAGCCAACCAGATAATTAAGGTTCTGTTTAGTAAACCTTTTAGTTCGTCAATCCAATAAGCACTACCTTCATCGTCATTTTTTTCCGGTGAATACTGGAGCGCACCTACGCCACCGGCTATCAATACTGCTTGGTTGACTGAGATAGATAATGCCTCATGTTTTCGCCAACCGTCCAACGCATCCATCATGTGCGCGGCCAGTGCCATACCTAATACCATCAAGCGAGAAACCGGCCATTCAAGGATATCCTGCAAATCGCGCAGGCTATTGGAGAAGCCGCTTTCGATTTCCAAGAGCTCTTTACGCAATTCCATTACGATTCGGTATAAAAACGCACCGGCTACACCCAACACCAGAAACCAGAATATCACCGCAAATGTTCTGCACAGGGATTCAACCAGTGCTGATTTCATCACCGCTAATTCATCCCTGTCACTATCATCAATCACAACTCGGTTAATGATTTGCTCTGTTAGGTGTTGTTGCTGTTCATGCTTGTCATCTTCATACGCCACCACCAGGTAGTCGAGTTGGTTATCCAGTTTTTCCGGTGCGAGACAGTAGACCAATACTGCTAGAGTAAAAAGCCCTTCAAACAGACTGTGCCAACCATCCAGAAATAACAGCAATAATACAAATAGTAACATCGGTATGAACAATAAACCGATGACACCCAACGGCCCGTTCCATTGCGCGTGATGCGCGACACGTTTTTCAGAATAGTAGTAATAGGATCGGAGCCAGGAAAAATCGCGCAATCGTTCCAGACCGCCGAGAAAGAAGTCTAATCCTAATGCAACAAGAATAATGATGAGTGTCATTGTATTAGCGAGAAATAATAATCCCAGTCAAAAGCTTCGCCCGGATCGGTCTTTCGATCCGGAGCAATATGAGAATGACCCACGATACGATCTTTTGTAATCTGATTCCATACTTCACGAATCGATTTTGTCACCTCTGCCAACGTCAGATACTGTGCATCGCAATAATTTTCATCGTCGCAACCCTCTAACTCAATACCGATAGAAAAGTCATTACATACCTGTCTGCCATCAAACTCCGACTCACCGGCATGCCAGGCACGTTTCGTCAGCGGCACGTATTGCGTCAACTGAGCCTGGCGATTAATGAATAAATGGGACGAAACCCGCAGGTGTTTGATCTCATCAAAATAAGGATGCACATCGGGATCAAGACAATTGGTAAACAATTGATCGACATGCGGTCCACCATATTGTCCGGGTGGCAGGCTGATACTATGAATGACTAGTAGAGAAATATCATCACTATCCGGACGCGCATCGCAATTGGGAGAGTTGACCTGACGAGCCTGTTTTACAATGCCTTTTGTTTTATCGATTGAATACGTCATTATCAGCGCTGGTTAAAAACGCCATGATAACACTAAGACTGCGCTACCCTAATCTATTGCGCTTATTCGGAAGCGGATTCGATTAATTTAATTAATGCCTTATTTTTTGTTTTCTCGGCGATTTCAACCACCGTTTTTTCATTCTTATCTTTAAGCGTGGGATCAGCGCCCGCCTTGACTAGTTCTTCGACAACCATAATTTTCTGGTTAGCCGTCGCAATCATTAAAGCGGTACGGCCATTCGCGTCGGCAAGGTTTACATCTGCCCCTTCAACAATAAATTCACGCACGATCTTTTGATTACCATAATAAGCCGCGCTCATTAAGGCTGTCCTGCCGGCTGCATTCTTTGCATTGACGTCGACACCATCAGCGAGCATCGATTTCACTTCTCGCAAGCGCCCTTCCTTTGCCGCGTTGTACAGCTGAATTTCAGGCGTGACCTCAGCCGAATGTAATGCAGTCGTCCAAAATAAAAATGGAATCAAGACTATTTGTAGTGCTCTAATACGCATCTGTCTCACAGTTGTTTGTTTCTATGACTTAACTATCGGTTTTTACCGGTAAATCTTGAATATGGAAGAACCTGATTTTCAAAAACGTACCGGCGGTACCATGATTATTTTGAGCTGGATCGTGGCGCTGGGCTTACTCAGCTGGTTTTTTGCCGATTATTTATCCAAACAAGCGAATCCTAACCAGAACCTGTCTATGCAATTGAATCAGGGTGTGAAAGAAGTCATCTTAAAACGCAACCGTGCTGGACACTATGTTGCGAGCGGCATGATCAATCAGCAACCTGTGACATTTATCCTCGATACCGGTGCGACGCATATCAGTATCCCGGCCCATATCGCACGGCGTATTGACCTCAATCAGGGTATCGCGATGCCAGTGCAAACAGCCAATGGTATCGCCCACGTTTATGCAACCGACCTGGATAGCGTCGACCTGGGAGGTATAGAACTGAAGAACATACGCGCCAATATCAACCCCTTTATGCAAACCGATGAAGTGCTGCTTGGCATGAGCTTCCTTAAATACCTGGATTTTTCTCAACAAGGCGATCAACTGGTCATTCGACAAAATTAAACCAATCTGTATAAACTGTTGTTTTAATTCGATTCTTATTCGCTAAGCGAGACTATTATGCAGTGGCTACAGACTCAGTTGGACTCATTGGTGAGCATCATCTGGGGTGAATATTTATTGATTCCGCTGCTTGCGGTTGTGGGTATCTATCTGACTATCGGTCTGCGCGCTATCACCTGGCGCAAAATCGGTACGGCGTTCATAGCACTGTGGCAAGGCAGGCGTGGTGCATCTCACACCAAAGGTGATATTAGTCCTTTTCAGGCCTTGATGACGGCGATGTCAGCCACGGTAGGCACCGGGAATATTGCCGGTGTCGCGACGGCAATTTATATTGGTGGGCCAGGTGCCATTTTTTGGATGTGGGTGATTGCCTTATTCGGGATGGCAACAAAATACACCGAAGCTGTACTCGCGGTGACGTATAGAGAAACCGATGCGCTCGGAAATTACGTCGGTGGACCGATGTATTATATTCGTAATGGTCTCGGCGAAAACTGGCGCTGGATGGCAGCGGCCTTTGCTTTCTTTGCTATGTTTGCCGCATTCGGCATCGGCAATATGGTGCAGTCAAACTCCGTTGCGGATGAGATGCATAGTTCATTTGCTATCCCTACCTGGATTACCGGCCTGACTCTGGCGGCCTTGGCAGGCACTGTCATCATTGGTGGTGTAAAACGTATCGCACAGGTCACTGAAAAACTGGTGCCATTCATGGCCATTCTTTATGTTGTTGCGGCACTGTTGATTGTTTTTATCAATGTCGGGAAATTGCCTGCCGTCATAACTTTAATTATAGAAAGTGCATTTAATGGCTCGGCTGCGAGTGGTGGCTTTGCCGGTGCCAGTATCTGGATGGCATTACGTGCCGGGTTTGCGCGGGGTATTTTTTCAAACGAAGCGGGGCTTGGCAGTGCGCCCATTGCTCATGCTGCCGCGCAAACAAACGACCCGATCAAACAAGGCATGGTAGCCATGCTCGGTACCTTTATTGATACATTAATTATATGCAGCCTGACTGCCTTCGTGATTATTCTCACGGGAAGTTGGGATAGCGGACTCAACGGTGCGCCATTAACCTCTGCGGCTTTTTCCAGCGGACTGGCTGGCTATGGGGGTCATATCGTGACATTCGGGCTGATTCTGTTCGCGTTCACCACCATACTCGGCTGGAGTTATTATGGTGAGCGTGCCGCCAGCTATCTATTTGGCACGGGTATCATTCTCTATTATCGAATCGCCTGGGTAATCGCGATATTCGCAGGGGCGATGTTTGAACTGGACCTGGTGTGGTCTTTTGCCGACGTCATGAATGGTTTAATGGCCCTGCCTAATCTGGTCGCATTGTTATTACTCAGTCCGATCGTATTCAGCAAAACCCGCAACTATTTTAATAAGAATACGGCCAAATGGTAGTCGAGCAACAGGTCATTAAAAAAAATGTCGAAATCGCCCTGACTGAAGATGTCGGCACTGGTGACATTACTGCAGAGCTGTTAGCCAAAGATACGCTTAGCCAAGCGCAGTTGGTTTGTCGCGAAACGGCTATCTTATGTGGACAGGCCTGGTTTAATGAAACGTTCCAGCAACTAGATGACACTATCAATGTTAATTGGCTGGCGAATGATGGCGATAACTTGTCTCCTGAGCAACCTGTTTGTCATATCAAAGGTAATTCACGCGCATTACTAACTGGCGAACGTACCGCAATTAACTTTTTACAAACGTTTTCGGGTACCGCAACCACTGTTCATCATTACGTTGAGTTAATTAAAGGTACGAATACCAAACTGCTCGACACAAGAAAAACCATTCCTGGACTCAGACGCGCACAAAAATATGCCGTGAGCTGCGGCGGTGGAAAAAATCATCGTATTGGTTTATTTGATGCTTACCTGATTAAGGAAAATCATATCCTTGCCAAAGGCAGCATTGCCAATGCCGTCAATGAAGCGAAGAAAACCGGTCAACCCGTTGAGGTGGAAGTTGAAAATATGCAGGAGTTAGAACAAGCGTTAATGGCAAAAGCAAATAGAATACTGCTGGATAATTTTAGTTTGGACAATCTCAGGGCTGCAGTAAAAAAAACCCAAGGCCAAGCCGAACTGGAGGCCTCGGGTAATATCACAGAAGATAACTTACGCGAAATTGCACTAACTGGCGTTGACTATATTTCTATTGGCGCATTAACCAAGCATATCAAGGCCATCGATTTTTCACTTCGGTTTGAGTAAAGATTTATAGTTTATCTTTTACGATGTCGTAAATTTCATCTTTTAAGCCATCCATTCCGTCAAGGATGTCTTCCAGTTTCTTGCGACGAGTCTCAACAAACTCCTGGTCTTTAATGCCGCCAATGTTAATGTAGACGTTCAGCGCCGCACTTCTTAAACCAGCATAACCCGCTAATACCGCAACGCCGGCATCACTGATCACATTCTTATTGCCTTTCTCAGCAATGGGCTGACTAAGTTTAACTACTTCATGACACAGCTTGGCACATTCCAATGGCACATCAGTCGCCTCTTTTAATGCGGCCTGAATTTCTGTAGAACGTGCCTGTTTTTCTTCGTCCGTTTCTTTCGGCATGCCGTAAGAGGCCATGACGCGATCAAATACGCGAATATCATCCTGGATTGCTTCGGTTAATTTCATGCGTAGCACTTCTGACTTGGCCAGTATTTCCTGGGAGTCTTGTTCAACCTCTTCATAACCTTTTTTACCAATGGTGAAATTTGCCACCATGCTGATTAATGCCGCGCCCATTGCCCCCGATATAGCCGCCGCACCACCGCCACCTGGAGTGGACGATTTGCTCGCCAGTTCATCCAGGAACGTCTGGATCGTCATATCTTTTATCATGTGTTTACCCTCTGAGCTGGAAAAAAAAGAGCGCGATTATATGACAGTTATGTGTCAATGGATAATTTTTCAAAATCGCAGGTTGTAATATCAGCAATTTACACAAAAAAAACAGACACTTGTGGCATGTTATTGCATCGGTTACCTTATGCGTTTCTGGGGCATTCCCCTCGCCAGTAACTGCGTTTTATTTTTTAGATAATTGATTGATTTACTTATTAATATTCAAAAATAACAATAATTCCAGAGGATTTCTCGATAATGAAAAAACTGCTTTTCCAGCTTGATACGGATGCTCATCCTGCTGTTTTCGATTCTGTGGTTGCCTATGATGGCGGCGCAGATCATGTCATCGGCCATGGTAATGTCACCCCGGACAACGTCACGCCATTAGTCGAGGGCACCATATTCACCCGCGCCCCCAAAGAAAAAAAGAACACTGCTATATTTGTCGGTGGCAGTGATATGGTGGCCGGAGAAAAATTATTCAAAGCGGTGCAAAAGAACTTTTTTGCTGATTTTCGTGTATCCGTCATGTTGGACAGTAATGGCAGTAACACAACTGCAGCAGCGGGGGTCGCTAAACTACTTAGCAGTGGAGAGATCAAAGGTAAAAAAGCGGTAGTGCTGGCCGGTACCGGGCCGGTTGGTCGAAGGGCGGCCGTGATGTTGGCGAAAGAAGGCGCCAGTGAAGTGATAATCAGTTCCCGAGATAGCGGACGTGCTGATGAAGCCTGCGCGGATATTAAACAAAGCTTTGATGTTGATATTACCCCTGCCGGAGCGGCAAGTTGTGATGACAGAGGCAAGCTGATCGAAGATGCACAAGTGGTATTTGCTACTGGCGCAGCCGGCGTTGAACTATTAAAGCTGGAACATTGGGAAGGCAATAATTCACTTGAATTAATGGCTGACGCGAATGCAACGCCGCCAATCGGAATTGGCGGGACTGACATGATGGATCGCGGTAAAGACCGCAATGGTAAACTCATCTGGGGCGCAATAGGATTTGGAACGCTTAAACTTGCCGTACACCGTGCCTGCATTGCCAAATTATTTGAATCCAATGATCAATTATTTGATGCTGAAGAAATATTCAGTCTCGCAAAAACGATGGCATAAGGTCAGTGGCAACTAAGCTAGATGACAGCCACTGATATGGATTCAGCAATAGTGTTAATAAAAAAATCGTATCGATTAATCCTGACAGGTTTTTTCTGTCTATTGTTGTTTTCTCAACCCGGTCTTGCTGCGACTTATGAAGAAGGTAAGCAGGCATACCTGCAAAAAGACTACGCGCTGGCATTGAAAATTCTCAAACCCTTGGCCGAGAATGGAAATTCACAAGCGCAGATCACAATGGGTTTAATGTATGACTATGGTCATGGTGTAAAAAAAGACGCAGCAGAATCAATCCGCTGGTATCGCATGGCAGCGGAACAAGGTGTACCGTTAGTGCAACATGACCTCGGCGTTAAATACTTTCAGGGACAAGGCGTCGAGCAGAACTATCAGGAAGCGGCAAAGTGGTGGGAGATGTCATCCAGCGCCGGTATCGCCGATTCACAATTTAACCTGGGCCTGATGTATTACCGTGGTATTGGCATAGATAAAGATCATACAAAAGCGGGACAACTGTTTGAAGCCGCGGCCAATCAGGGACACGGCAATGCGCAGTATAGTCTGGCTGTCATGTATGCATTTGGACAAAGTAAAGAAAAAGATTATGCAACCGCATTGTCCTGGTTCCGTAAATCCGCTGAGCAAAAAGTCGCACAGGCACAATTTAACCTCGGCGTTTTCTACGAAAATGGTTATGGTCTGGAAAAGGATCTGGCAAAGGCAAAGGAGTGGTATGTACTCGCGGCTAACCAGGGATTACAGGAAGCCATAGAAAAACTGCGCAACTTTAAAGACACACCAACTCAAATAAAACAAACTGCCAAGGCGAAGATTAGTCAAACAGAAAACACCCGGTCTACGGTTATCGCTAACAAACAATCTAGTCCTGTTTCATCCAAGAATGAACTGGATCTTAGCGACTGGTTACGACAACAACCTGCAGATAACTACACCTTACAGTTAGGCAGCGTGGTTAATGAGCAAGACATTATTCAATACATTAAGCAGTCTGGCATGAACTCCAATGCCGGCTATATCAAGGTAGTGGTAAACGGGATTACTCGCTACACGGCGATATACGGTATCTATAATACTTACGAAGAAGCTGGAAATGCTATTGCAGAATTACCTAAAGCTGTTCAAAAGTCGAAGCCGTGGGTGAGAAACACGGGTATACTCCAAGGGTTATTACTGTAGACCAAATCATAGAGAACACCCTGAAACATGGCTTCATTTAAGGCAATTCTGCGTTACAGTGAAGAAGAGTTACTGCAGCTACTGTATAAGTTCAATGTCAGCGACAAACCTGACGCTGAAAAAGCGGAAGCGATTGCCCTGCAACTAAAACTTCGTGAAGCCCAGTTAATTTGTGCCATTGGCTTTAACTCACACTTACCCAACCTAACCGAGATCCCCCCGATTCTGGGTTTTGAAAGTTACGACACCTTCGTGAATGCACGCAATGAAGTATTCACCAATGATATTTATAAGTTACTTACACTGGACAATATCTTATCCATTTACGCCAATATCAAAGATAACCCGAGTACCCGGCAAATCATGGAGTACCTGTTATCCAGCCGTCTCAAGACCATCGAAAAGCGCATTGATGAAACGGTTAACTCATTAATTATTGATAAATACAAGGAAGAAATGCGCGGCATTTATTCTGATGAAGTGGTCAGTATCGATTTTGTTGAAAAACGCCTGGAACAATCTGACAGCGGCTTCCGGGCATTGATCAATGAAGTCTCGTTAATTGTTGAAAGCAAGATCATTCCTGCTGGCGATATTTTTTTCAGGGATACAATTTTACCCCAGGAAAAGAAAAAATTACTGAATAAAGGCCTGATCCCAAAAACCCTAATCGAGATGCGTTTGGGCGATCCAAACATCACTGCGATTGAGAAAAAAATCCTTTATGATTACATCAAAACCCGACCTGATGACTAAATTTACCTATGCCAAGCTTTACTGAGCTCCTCACCGCATCTGATGACGAACTGGTCAGGATGTTTTACAAAACCAGTGCTGGTGAGGAAAAAGACTTTATTAAACGAATTAATATCATCGCTACCCAGCTTGAATTGAATCATACGCAATTAGTCTGCGCATTGGGTTTTAATAAACACATAAGAGAGCTGACGGATATTCAGCAACAACTCGGCTTTCGTTCCTATAAATTGCTAATGTATCGACAGCATGAATTGTTCACTACCGACACCTATACTCAGCTTCCAATTGATAACATTCTTGATATCTATTCCGAACGCCTTGAGGATCAGGAGATTCTCGAGACACTACGCGATCTGCTCAAGCCAAGACTGCAGCACATAGAAGCAGATATAGATAAAAGAGAAGACCCCGCCCATGTCATCAGCTATAAAATGGAGATCCATTCTATCTATACTGCGGGTATCGCCGATAAGGACTTTGCCGATGACCGATTAAAAGAGGATATCGGTAAGTTCCGGCGTATGGCCAATGAGGCCAATATCATTGTAGAAGCCGCTTATCACCCGCCAAGCAACCTGTTCTTTATGGACAGTCTTTCGCCCGAGGAAAAGGTCGATTTGATAGAAAGCGGCCATATCAGCTCAGATATGGTCAAAAATCGGCTGCAAAACGCCAAAATCAGTGAGGAAGAGCGGGATTTGTTAGAAGAACACATATAATTACGCTTAAAACTGACATTCGGGAATTTTTCCTATTTTTTTTGGGATATTGTCGTCTATGCTCTAGTAAACATAATAATAAAAGTACCTTAGGGGGGGAAGTCGATGTTTAACAATAAGTTGGCATTTGCCATTTTCACATTAGTATTCTGTTCAGCACAAAGTATCCATGCTGAAGAAATTCAACAAAATGAGGCCATTGATGTCATCGGTGTCACACCGGTACTCGGTGTCAGTTTACCTCTGGAAAAAATTCCTTATAACGTGCAGAGCGCTTCGTCAGACGATTTTGATAGAACGACCAGCCTGGATCTGACCGATTTAATGAATCGTAATTTCAGCAGCGTCATCGTTAACGATGCACAAAATAACCCTTTACAACCCGATATTCAGTATCGTGGTTTTACTGCTTCTCCCCTTCTCGGTTTACCGCAAGGTTTGGCTGTTTATCAAAATGGTGTCCGTGTTAACGAAGTTTTTGGCGACACGATTAACTGGGACTTGATTCCTGAGGCTTCTATTCACTCCATGAATCTGGTTGGTGGTGCCAATCCGGTATTTGGCTTGAATACCCTTGGTGGTGCAATCAGTGTTGAGACAAAAAACGGATTTAATTTTATCGGCAATAACTTTGAAGTCTATGGCGGCTTACCGCAAGAACGAGTCGTCACGACAGCTGAAAGTGGCGGTAACAACGGCAAGTTCGGTTACTACGGCTTAATCCAATATCTGGATGAAGAGGGCTGGCGTGATGCTTCCCCTTCTGATTCGTTAAATCTGTTTGGTTCATTAAGCTATCGCGACGGAAACACCACATCGCTTGATTTAAACATTAACTATGCTGACAACGACTTGATTGGTAACGGTGCTATTCCTATCGAACTGGCTAATCAAGACTATGAGGCAATTTTCACATCTCCTGACCAAACAGTGAATGAAATGATCATGATTCAGGCGCAAGGCGAACATTGGTTCAGTGACCTATGGCAAGTTTCGGGTAATGCTTTTTATCGAAACATTGACACCGATACGTTTAATGGCGATGGCACAGAGTTTGAAGATTGCGGACCGAATGGTGGCCCGGCAGGCTTCTTGTGTGAGGAAGACGAAGACGAAGCCATCCTTGATCAAAATGGGAACCAAATAGCTACCACTAATGCTGATGGATCAGAAAGAAATGGACTACAGAATCGAAGTGATCGAGAACAGGAATCTTATGGAATTACATTCCAGAATGTGTTGCTAGGCGATCTATTTGGCAAAGCTAACCAGCTCATTTTGGGAGCAGGATATAATTATGGCGAAGTGTCTTTTGATTCCAGTCAGGAGATTGGCTCACTCAATGGAGACCGAAGCACTAGAGGCACTGGGTTCTTTGTACCAGAAGAAGGTACAGCAATCGAATCAGAAACATTCAATATATCTCTATATTTTACTGATACTTTATCGGCAACTGATAAACTGGATTTAACTGTGTCAGGTCGATGGAACCATACTGACATCGAAATACAGGACAGAGGTGGAAGAGGTTTTACAGAAGCCAGAGCCGCATTGACTGGCGAGCATGAGTTTAATCGTTTTAATCCTGCGTTTGGTTTAACCTATGCGTTTCGCCCGCGTCTTTCCGGTTACTTCAGTTATTCTGAATCTTCTCGTGCACCGACGGCAGTAGAATTGGCATGTGCCGATGCCAATGCTCCTTGTAGTCTGCCAAATGGTTTCCTCGCGGATCCTCCACTTGAGCAAGTCGTAGCCAAAAGTTTTGAAGGTGGTTTCAGGGGTACAATTTCACAATTCGGTATTTTAGAAAACATCGGTTTTAACATCGGCGGTTTTTTTACCACCAATGAAGACGATATCATTTTCCAAAATACTGGCGGTGTATCAGGTAACGAGGGTTTCTTTGACAATATTGGCGATACCGAAAGACTGGGTATGGAACTGGGTCTGAACGGTGATCTACAACGATTCGACTGGTTTCTAAACTACAGCTTTATTCAGGCGACATTTGAATCGGGTTTCCAGGCCAGCAGTGCCAATAACCCGTTTGCGGTTAATGATTTGATTACTGTTCAGGCTGGCGATTCTATCCCTAATATTCCAGCACACACACTTAAGTTGGGTGGTGATTACGCGTTCACTGAACGTTTCAGCTTGGGCGGAGACTTGGTCTATAACTCTGGCGTCTATGTACGCGGTGATGAGTCTAATCAATTGGGAAGATTAGATGACTATGCAACGGTTAATCTTCGCGGTAGTTATCAGGTTAATGATACTTTTAGACTATTCGCGCGCGTTATCAATTTGTTTGACACGGAATATGAAAGCTTTGGTTTATTAGGTGAACCTGATGAAATTCCGGGATTTGGTGGATTTACCGACAATCGCTTTGTTGGTGTAGGTACGCCTATCAGCGGATTTATCGGGCTGTCAGCTACTTTCTAATATTACTTAGTCTTAGATTTCTCCATTATTAAACGGCGCTGATTCCAGCGCCGTTTTTTTATTCAATGTTAGCTACTTTAACAACAATCAAAAAAGTATTTCTCTGTTTTATGTCTAATACAGTTTGCATATTCCTAAATAACTACTGAACGTGGCTGAATGAGTGTAGTCCTTACAACGATTAATTAAATTTGGAGACTGCAATGGATGTCATGAATCTTTTTAGCCTTTTTATTCCAATTATTTTAGGGGCGTATGTGTTGTTATCAGAGATCTAGCCGATTTTAAACTACTTATTAAAAGTGAACCTGAAAGATGGTGCCGGAAAGAGGATTCGAACCTCCGACCTACGCATTACGAATGCGCCGCTCTACCAACTGAGCTATTCCGGCATAAATTGAGTGAGTTCAGAATTCTACGATATTTTACTGAGATAATTAATGATTATATTTCAATGATTTAATCATTAATGATAATGATTTTCAGTCTTGAACATCCTCTGCTAAAATTTGCCCAACCATTTATATATACCTCCAATATGTACCAAATGGCCAGGCTTCATACAATTGAAACGTTGTATGAAGCCGACTTATGTTGGTATTGATGATGTCTATGTGATTGGTTTCAACTTAGCTCTTACTTAAAAAGCTGTAAAATCCTGCTATTTTTTTATCGATTTCACTCTGACAATAATATCAATACCATCCAGTACTGTATCTTCAGGTAAGCTGGCTAGTTGATTTCGATTGATATTCAATTTATCTAAGCAGAAATCAGACAGTTCTCCAGTATCTTCATTAAAGAAATGACCATGCGCTTCAGTGCTGGAATCGTAAAATATCCTGGTTGGATCGATAAGCACTTGTCTGATAAAACCTTTTTCCGTGAATAAATTTAGTGTGTTATAGATCGTCGCCTTGGAAACATGCTCAGTATCGCTATTAACTATTGAAAATACCTGCTCTGCAGAAAAATGCTGTGGCTTGGTGATGATTGCCTTGGCAATCTCCATACGTTGTCGAGTTGGTTTGATACCGTTATCAATTAATGACCGGCGTATGTCCGCATCTGGCTCGTGGCTCGTATTTGTCAATTGACTGTGTTTCATGCTGCTAATGCAATTATAGACAATATATATAGTAACAATGATTATAGATAAGATTGATTATCATTTACAACTTTAATTTAGGATAAAAAGACTGATCTGCATAAATACTGGATCGCTAATAAATGATAATGAATTGTTAACTCCGTCACAGTTCAACTACCGCTCTCGACCACTCGTCGCATCAATCCCGCCGTTGGTCAATTAGCACTACTTACAAAATTCATATTTGCTATAACAGTTGTTGAGATACTAGCAAACACTCGAATCATATTCTGGAACGTGTAAATGATTACTAAAATAAACATGCAGTATGGATTTACCATCATCGAATTAATGATCGTAATAACCATCGCAGGAATTCTTGCCGCCATTGCGATACCCAGCTATACAAATATGACCAAGAATAACTGTTTAACAGTCAGTGCAAATTCTCTAGTCAGCTCTTTTCAACTAGCCAGAAGTGAGGCAGTCAAGAGAAAGACGAATGTCACCATCACGGGAAGTGCAAACTGGGCAGATGGATGGACAATTACGCTAGATGAGGATACTGACGGTGATTCTGTACTAGATGCCGGTGAAGATTTTGACGGAGATGGCGTACTTGATGCAGCAGCTTTACTTAGAACAGTGACTTTAACTTGCACCAATATGACTATTTCAGAAACGGGTTCTGACACCACATTTGTTTATGGAGATAACGGCTTCATTGATAACCGAGGAACATTTGATTTTTGCGATGACAGAACGGGGGAAACAGGAAGGCAGGTAACAATTAATTCTGTTGGACGACCAAGCACTAACTCAAACTTTACAGGTTGTAGTTAGACATGATGATCAAACATAAAAAAAACAATCAACGCGGCTTCACATTAATTGAGGTGCTAATCGCGCTTCTGATATTGGCAATAGGCGTGTTAGGTATCGCTGCATTACAATTTAAAGCCTTAAAGTACAGTAAAGACTCTTTCCTAAGAAGCCAGATAAATTTTCTTGCTTATGATATAGCTGACAGAATGCGAGCTAACAGGACAAATGCCACGGACTACACGGGTAATTACACTGTTCCTACCAATACTGCTAATAACGCATGCGTTCAAAACACAGGGGCAAACGCTGCCAATGACCTTGGCTGCTGGCGCAACACTGTTGACATCGCACTCCCCCCCGGTAGCACGGCAAATATTACTGAATCGGCCGGTTTATACACTGTCTCTCTTGGATGGACCAATCGTGAAGGAGAGACTCGAGTAGTTACATATACTTTTAATCCAGGCTCATAGAAACATGATGAAACATAAAAACCAAAATGGTCTTTCGTTAATTGAACTCATGATAGCAATGCTAATTGGAGTACTATTGCTTTTAGGTGCTACAGGTCTGTTTATGAGTAACAAGCGAATTTATAGAGAACAAGATTCAATGGGACGTTTGCAGGAAAATGCCCGCTTCGCTACCGAACTTCTGATAAGGGATATTCGCACAGCAGGTTATGTAGGTTGTGCAGCACAAGTCGCGTTTGTTACAAATAACATGACTGGCATGACAAATGATGATCAACTATTAAGTTTAATTAACCCAATTGAAGGCTCAGAAAATGGTGCGGTATTTGAACCCAGCGACTCAGCCCTTCCGACTAATCCGGCCCCTTTGGCCGGGACTGATGCAATCACTGTCCGTTTTATGGAAACAACCGGTGTCACCATTACCTCTGCAATGGCGACAGTTGCATCAAATCCGATTGTCTCTGATACAACCAACATCTCTGCTAACGATATTGTCGCCATCAGTGATTGTGAAGCAACCGACCTTTTCCAGGTCACACAGGTCACAGGCGGCGCAAACCCTGCGTTGGCACATGCTACAGGGGGGGCGTTTAACCCAGGCAACTCCACCGCCGATCTCAGTAAAAGATACAACGATGATGCATCAATTTTAAGATTCAATTCTTATCGTTATTACATCGGCAATAATGCCGATGGTGTTCCCAGTTTATACCGTCAGCGGCTTGGTCAAGATTTGGATGATTCCGATGGCGACAGTGATTTTACAGAGGTTATCGAACATTCTCAGGAACTGATTGAAGGCGTTGAAAATATGCAATTACTTTACGGTGAAGATACTGGTACAGATAGAGTAGCAGATACCTATGTAGACGCTACAGCTGTAACAAATTGGGACAACGTCGTCAGCGTTCGCATCGCCTTATTGTTTAGAACAGTTAACCAAAACTTCTCAATCGACCCGGATACCCAGACATATAATTTATTAGGCACGACTTATGATCCTGTAGATGACTTTCATAGACGTAAAGTTGTTAACTCTACAATTGTTTTACGAAATCGTTTAAATACAAGCACATAATTTTATGATTCGCGCAACTATGAACATACAAAAAAATGAACAAGGTGCAGCTTTAATTACTGCACTAATACTGCTCGTTTTATTAACGCTTCTTGGGTTAAGCACTATGAGCACCACGACGATGGAAGAAAAGATGTCCGCTAACTCGCAGGAAAATAATAGAGCATTTCAAACTGCAGAGAGCGGACTTGAAATGGTGCTTAATGATGATTCAGCTATTGACACTTCCAATACACAAGAACTTGATGGAACTGCAGATGACAAATACGACAACACTGTAACTGTTGGCTCCGGCTCATACACTGCAACGACCAGGAATAATGCTGTCTATCTTCAAAAAACTCTGCCGAGACGAGGCGAAGGCTGGGATAGCACTTATGCTTACTATTATTTTGATTTATCTGCACAAGGCACAACCAATAGCGGCTCAACAGCGACTGTACACGCTGGCATCTATCAAGTTGGTAAAAATAATTGAATTTTCTTCAGGAGCAAAAACAATGAACAAGCTCAAAACACATCTATTAATTGCATCATTAATTTTTAATCCAATTTTGTCGTTTGCAGCGACGAATCAAGGTTCGCCTCGACTTGTCGACGCTGGTAATGATGGCAGTGAGAGATATTACATCGTGTATTGCCCCGATGGTCGTAGAGGAAGTGTCGTGAACTATTATGAAGAAGGAAAGGTTTGTACACGTCCGGAAGGCGCACAAGAAGACATTTGTAGCGCATGGACTATCGACGAAGCAGCAAAAGCAGCGTGTAATTAATCCTGTTTTTCATTGTAAATATTTAAAGACCCCATATTAAGAGAGCAACACTATGTTGAACACGTTAATAAAAAAATATCTTTATTCTCTGGCTGTATTAGCGCTGGTTTTTAACAGTGGTTCAGCTGTTTATGCAGATGACACTGAAATTTACTTCACTGGGCAAGGTGCTGATGAAGCTGTTAGACCGAACATTATTTTTATTCTCGATACCTCTGGAAGTATGAGCGCTACTGTATCAGGCACCGGTGGACAATCGCGTTTAGAGGTAATGAAAGACGCGGTAAAACAGGTCATTACTGACGTGGAAGACGTCAATATTGGTTTAATGCGATTTACCAGTGGTTCCGGTGGCCCGGTATTATTTCCTGTAACTGGCCTTGAGAGTGATGTTAACACTGTTGAATCTGAGGCCACAGTAGGTACATTCGATTATGAAACATCGATAACCGATGGCATTAATGATGTAGAAATGAATATTGATGATTCGAATGCGATGTATCTTTCTCAAAGTATTATTGAGGTTGACCAAATAAACACAACTATTTCCACTATTCCTACTACGGCTTCATTCGAACAGCGTTTAACTAGCAATAATAGGGATGCTGAAGAAAAGGTCGGCGGTGGTGACGACGGTGATGTTGATGATGACAGTGGCGATCTGGACTTTAGACCGAACAGCATTGTTTCGACTTTGTTTGAAGTTAATATACCTGACAATGCCAAGATTACTGATGCCTATATTCAATTCAGGGTCGATAATCAAAGAACAACGACAACGAATATCACAATTTACGGAGAGGACTCTGACGATGCCAGTTTCTTCGATGAATGTAATGATGGCTGCAAGGATATTTCGTCTCGTACCAGAACATCCGCTTCGGTCGCCTGGAATGGTGTCGCTGCATCCAGCGCTGGTGCTGCAGTCAACACACCGGATATAAAAACTATCGTGCAGGAGATTGTGAGTCGTGGCTGCGCCGATCCGTCTGACCCGACCAATACTACAAACTGCACCTATGAAAATGATGAAATGAACTTCATCTTTATCACCAGCACGGGTAATCGCGATTTTGAATCGAGAAATGGTAGTTCCAGTAGAGCGCCAAAACTATTTATCGAATACGAAAGCGGTACAACTACTGCGACAAATTCTGATACCCAAATTGCCGGGTTACGTTTTGAAAACATCCGCATCCCTCAAGGCGCGACAATTACCGATGCGAGCCTGATATTTACGCCAACTTCTACCGTTACTACTACGGCTGAATGGAGGATCACTGCTGAAGATGTTGATAATTCAGCAGAGTTTACCTCAGCTGATGGAAATATTAGTGTTGGGACTCGAACACGAACAAGTGCCGTGGCAGAATGGGACATTGGTACCGGTGATTGGGCCACGGATGCTGATGGAGGTGTGGCGATTGAAACGTCAGACCAGGGCGGCAACACACCTTTAAAAAATGTAATCCAGGAAGTTGTCAACCGTCCCGGATGGTGCGGAGGAAACTCCCTAAGCTTGTTCATTACCGGTGATGATGACGTAAATAAAGTTAGAGGCTTTGAAAGCTTTGAAAGCTCTGCAGATAATACTGTTCGATTAAAATACTCTTACACCTCATCCGGCGGTTGTTTTGAAAATATTGAAACATCTCAAGCCGGTATAGGAAATGATGATGCCGAACAAGCGGCATCTGTGGTCAATACCATTGATACCGATCTTAACATAGGACAAGCGTCAGACGTTGGTCAAAGCCAAACGGTAGGCTTACGTTTTCAGGGTATTGATGTCCCTCAAGGCTCTTCAATCATAGAAGCAAGGCTGTTGTTCTATGCGCAAGGCACGTCAACCGGAACAGCGAACTTTACCATCAAGGGCATAGATGTTGATGATGTCGTCAGTTTCTCTGCCACAACAGATGACATTACTAATAGACCAGCAACAACGGCGTCTGTGGCATGGGCTCCAGAAGACTGGACGACTACCGGTGAACTCTATGAAAGTGCAGACATATCAACTGTCGTTGCTGAAATTGTCGCACGACCTGGATGGGCCAGTGGCAATAATATGGGTTTTATTATTGAGCCGGGCACTGGCGAGCGTATTGCCGATTCGTATAATGGCGATCCTGCAAGAGGACCCAGGTTGAGGCTTCGCTACGCAGATACGGTGAGTTTGCCATTTAAATCAGTTCGCGAGACTCTAATAGAGATCGTTGATGATCTTCCCGCTAGCGGCTTAACACCTATACAGGAAACATTGTATGAAGCAGCACGCTATTGGCGCGGTGAAAGTATGGAATATGGCGATAGTCGTGCTGGGGCAAGAAGAGCAAGGATTAGCCATCCTGGTAGTTATTGCACTAGCCCAGGAAACTGTCGAGGTGCCAAGGAAAATGAAGGTGGCGGTACACCAACGGATGAATATGGTGTCTATACACCAAGTTCTTGTAATATTGCCACTAACCCGAGTAGCAGTAATTGTTCCTCTCAAGTTATCGAACACGATGATAACAGCAATGAAGCCAGGTATATCTCCCCTTTCAGTTCAGATTTAACCTGCGCGAATAACTATCAAGTACTGTTAACAGACGGTAGCGCTAACGGCGGCAACAATGATAGTCCTGAAATCAAGGCATTGACTGGAAAAAGCACTTGTTTCGCTAATAACAGCACATTTAAAACGTCAGATGATATTGATAGAACATATCCCAGCAGTGAAGATTGCACAGTTGACTTGGCTCAATATATGGCAACTGTCGATCAATCTACCAGCAGCGTTGGTGAGAACCTGGCTAATGACCAATTAGTTAAAACCTACACGATTGGTTTCAACCTTGATAATGCAGGGGCGACACAATTTATTAAAGACATTGCCAATCTTGGCGAAGGTCAGTTTTACGAAGCGAGCACAGCAGGACAACTAGTTGATGTGTTTACGACTATTCTGACAGATGTTAAGAGCGATCCTACTTCGTTTGTATCGCCTTCACTCGCAACCAACGCATTCAACCGTTTACTTAGTCGAGACGAAGTTTACTTTGGTTTATTTACGCCTGAGCTGTCATCGTCATGGTACGGTAACATGAAGAAATACAATATTTGTGTTGATACTGCTGATGGTTGTTCTTTGGGTGCAATACTGGATGCTACCAGTGCAAATGCAATTGATGACACCGATAACCGCTTCAAAGACACGGCGCAAAGTATTTGGTCAGATTCAGTGGATGGACGGGCTACCACACAAGGTGGGGCTGGTGCGGAAATCACTGACTACACAAATCAAATTTTGTACACCGATAAGGGCGTTCCTGGGTTTCCTGTATCAGGAGCCTTGCTAAGCGCATCCGGACTAAAAATGACGAGTTCGAATTGGGATGATGCTGCTTTGGCTGCTTTAAGAGCTGGCGTTTGTCCGACGCCATCCACCACAGGCGGGTCAGAGTGTGAAGAAAGGATGCATTGGCTGCTTGGTAAGAAAGTAATAACCGACGCTAGCAATGACGTAAACGTTAATCAACGCTGGTCTGTCAATGATGTACTGCATAGCTCACCCTCAGTCATAACCTACGGCGGTGCAGATACTGATAATGATGGTATTACTGAGACATTTTTCGACAAAATTGTCTATGGTACTAATGATGGCACTTTGCACTTTGTGAATGGCACGACAGGTGTTGAAGAGTGGCGTTATCTACCCAGCGATTTCTGGCAACAGCAGCAAACTCAATATCTGGACGCTCAAGGCGACCACACCTATGGAATCGATATTACGCCGGCAATATGGCAGGTTGATAACAACTTTAATGGGACAATAGAGCCAGGCCTAGGGGATTTTGTTAAAGTCTTCCTTGCTACACGTCGTGGGGGCAACTATTTATATGCACTCGATCTGACAGCAACAGTTGGCGATATTACTGATACAGTTATTCCAAGGTTTCTCTGGCGTAAACAAGGTGGGGTTGATGTCGGCTATGAGCGTCTTGGTCAAACCTGGTCTCAACCTCAAATCGCACAGATTTCTGTTAAATCAGGTGCTACCACCACCAGCAAAGATGTATTGATTTTTGGTGGAGGCTACGACACGGCTCTTGACGACCCGAATGTGTATACCCCAGCAGATAATTCGGGTAATGATTTTCTTGGAAATGCCGTTTACATAGCAGATCCTAATGATGGCAGTGTAATCGTTTCAATTAGTGGCTCGGGAAGCGGTGCTGACATTGAAGTACCTGAAATGAGTTATTCCATCCCATCTCGAATCAGGGTAGTTGATAGTGATGGAGACAGTCTGATTGACAGGCTGTATTTTGGCGATACAGGAGGTCAGATATGGCGTGTAGATTTAGCAGCCGATATCGATACGACTGGCACTAGCCCTACCCCTGAGAGTACCACTGTAGTAGGAAGGTTAGCGTCTATTTCTGACACTACAGACGATACCAAGAAAAGACGTTTTTTCGAGCCACCTTCCGTAGTGCAGGTGAGAGATACCGTTTACTCTGATACTGCAGAATATGATTATGTACTTATTGGATCAGGCTTCCGACCAAGCCCGCTAAATACCGAAGTACTGGATCAGTTCTATGCATTTCGTGATACTTTCATCGACGCTAACTCCTTACCTGATGCTGATGGTGATAACATCGCGGAAGCGACTGATGGCTATCCCTCTGCCGGAGGTATTCCAATAACAACTACCACGATGGTAGATGCGACAACTCGCGCACTCGATGCAACTAATGCGAGTGATTTAGCCGGTGACGGTTGGTACTACGACTTTACTGCAAGTGGTAATACTGCTGAAAAAGTGCTGTCGGCACCAACAACTACAGCCGGTATTGTTACTTTTACAACCTTCAGACCAAGTGCTGTATCTATTACGGACCCTTGTCAAGGTGGAGTGGGCAATGCAAATGCCTATAATTTCAATATTTTATCCGCAAATGGCGCACTCGACTGGGACGGTGACGGCGATATCGATTTAGCTGACAGAGCGCTGGCCCTAGGCGGTGGCATCCCCTCAGATGTAGTGCCTGTATTCACTAAAGAAGGGGTTGTTGGTATCGTAGGTATTGAGGGTGGTGCCTCGCAATTAGGCAAATTAGCCGGGCTTCCACGTTATCGAACCTATTGGTATGAAGAGTAATAACTTGGTTGATCTTTATCAGTAGCTGACAAGCAGTCAGCTACTGATATACTGCCCAGGTGGAGTATTTTCAAAAACGGTGGTTAATACTTAACTAGATAAACTAGAGGGGATATCATGATAAAAACGCAGTCTACTAAAGCAAATCAATATGGTTTCACGTTGATCGAACTTATGATTGTTGTAGGAATCATTGGTATTTTAGCTGCTGTTGCGTTTCCCTCTTATCAAAGATACGTTGAACGAGGTAAACGTTCTGAAGGACGCGCAGCATTGCTCGATGCCGCTGCGATACAGGAACGCCATTACTCAGATTGTAATCAATATGGAACGTTAGGAACAACGAGCGACTGTGCAGCAAATACAGTTAACATCGATACTACTACCGAAACCGATAAATATAATCTCAGCATTACTCTGGGAACAAATAATCAAACCTATGTATTAACAGCAACACCAACTTTTACTGACACAGACTGTGGCAATCTGACTTACACTCAAGCTGGTGTAAAAGGTTTGACTGGTACCGGAACAGTTAGAGACTGTTGGGCGAAATAAGTAATTCATTTTGCGTTGTTTTATCATGTCCAAAAGAACTACCCTGCTTTTTATTCTTTTAGTCAATGTAACTATTTTTTCAATCGGATGTTCAGAATCTGATACTCCAAACCAAGCTGAAAAAATAGCTAAGGAGAACAATTTAGCGAGCGTCGAAGAAAACACTGAAATTGGAACACAAAGCAACACGATAAAACCAAAATATAATTATAAAATTCTCCGAAGAAATATTACATTTGGTGACGCGACATTTCCAGAAGTCAAATGGGCATTAACCGAAACTGACGTCCTGCAGCTATCAAACACTATGCACGCTCTCTATTCCATGCGCTGGCACCGCGGGGTCTATAATCTTCTTTTTGACTTGTGGCATTTAAATAAGGATAAATACCCTGAGTTAGCGTGGAAAACTATTGAACAAACACCCGTCAGAATAGCTTTAGCAAGCACAATAAGCAGAGAGCAAACAATTGATACATCGGAGTTTCAAAATTTTATCCGTTCTTATATGGATGATGAGAATCAATCTAATTTGGCACAGGTAGTTATCGCATTAGGCTTAAATGGAAATCCTGACGACGTTGAATACATCAAAACTTTGGCAAGTGGAAGTGATCAGTTTGTCAGTAACAGCGCGATTAGTAGTTTAGCTATACTGAATCATGATTCAGCTAAAGAAGCAATGATAGAACTTTACGAACAGAACAAGGAAAACACAAAGGGAGATTTATTAATCGGGCTATTAGAAAAAGCATACTCCTGGTCTCCAGGAAATCACGAATAAGCCTCAGTAAAATTTATTCACACGCTTTCTTTATGTATTCTTTTGATTTTTGAATTTCCGCTTGTCGTTCTTCCTCTGTTAAGTTTCTTTGACTTCCATCTGGATTTTTTACATTGACTCTCGGTCTTTGATAACTGGCAAGTCTTTTTCTGGCTTGTTCACATTGTTGCTCATTTTTTACTACTTCACTTTCGTTATTTTGCTGTAATTCCCTTTTTTCATTGCGCTCTTCTCGAAGCTCATTCAACATTTTATTTCGTTGTTCCAATGCTTGATTTGCCGCATCAGTGTCGACAGGGCTTGGTAAATCAAGCTTTTCTATATCATCAACTTCTGGGGGAGGGGTTTGGGTGTAATGGGTATTTCCTTGCTCATCAACCCATTTATATATTTCAGCTGTCGCTAGATTGTTTACGCAGAACACCAAAAACAGGGTTAGCGTTCTATAAAACGAAAAACTCATTATTTTTTTGTGCATTGCAAAATCAGACCTAATATTTGATCCCTTTAAGTATACGACTCAAACATTCTAATGTAACCTACTGATACTACTTGTAATGCTAGTTTACTGTGATCATCTTATACTTATGCCAGTTAATTTGAAAATTTACACTTTGAAAAGCCTAGAGGATTAACAATGAAGAACATAAGCATTTTCTTTTTTACGTTATTACTATTTTCTATAAATACTAATCTTTATGCAGCAGTAAAAATCGTTGAGTGTGAAGACGAACAAGGAAATCGCAGTTTCCAGAAAACTTGCCCACCAGGTTCAACTCAACTTAGCGAAAAAAAATTCAAAACGAGCTCTTCAACGACAAGTAACAAAACAGATATTCAGGCTACGCTTTATTTAATCCCGGACTGCGAGTCTTGTGAAGAAGTCATAGAATTTCTCAATGCAAGAAATATAGCTGTCACTGAGAAAGACGTCAGCGAAGATATTGAACTGCAAAATGAATTAACTGAAATTTCTGGCTCACTGAAGGTACCGACAACATTAATCGGTGATGAAATATTAACTGGCTATAGTCGCTCAAGCTTTCTTGAGGCATTAGCTGCAGCTGGCTTCAAAGAAGATGATTCCTAGGCCGATTCCTTCTGTTCCATCAACTCTTTCGGTAAAGAAAACACGACTTTTTCAACGATACCTGGTGCTTCTTCTACCATGGATGCACCCTTGCTCTTCAGGGTTGCGATCACTTCTTCGACCAGAATTTCGGGCGCAGATGCGCCCGCAGTTAAACCGATATTCTGTTTTCCATCCAGCCATTCATCCCTAATCTCAGACGCATCATCGATCAAATAAGCAGGTACGCCGGCTTTTTGAGATATTTCCATCAATCGTGTTGAATTAGAACTGTTAGGCGAACCAACGACTAATATAAGGTCGCATTGCGGCACCAGTTTTTTTACCGCATCCTGGCGGTTTTGCGTCGCATAACAAATATCCTCTTTCTTCGGGCCGTCAATCTTGGGGAAACGCTCACGTAACGCATCAATCACCTCTGCCGTATCATCCATCGATAAGGTCGTTTGCGTCACGTACGCCAGAAAATCGGGGTTCTTAACCTCAAGTTTCATAACATCTTCAACCGACTCAACCAGATACATACCCCCATTACCACTCTTGGTCTTGTATTGACCAACGGTACCTTCGACTTCCGGGTGCCCCTCATGTCCGATTAGAATACATTCACGCTCTTCATCCTGATATTTCCCCACTTCCATATGCACCTTGGTTACTAACGGACAAATCGCATCGAACACACGTAAATCACGACGGCTGGCTTCTTCCCTGACTGCCTTGGAAACACCGTGAGCACTGAAAATCACCGTTGAGTTATCCGGCACTTCATCCAATTCTTCGACAAACACAGCGCCTTTGTCACGCAAGGAATGCACAACATATTTATTGTGAACGACCTCATGTCGCACATAAACCGGTGCACCGAATAAACTCAATGCGCGTTCAACAATTTCGATAGCGCGGTCAACACCAGCACAGAAACCACGTGGATTAGCGAGTAATATTTGCATAACAACAATACCTGTAAAAATTCTGGCGAATTATAGCATTAACTAGAGGCTTGCTTGTCACTGTTTAGCCAAATAGCGTCAATTATCAGCATGATGGCCCCAATAGTAATGGCAGAATCGGCAATGTTAAATGCCGGCCAATAGTACTTGCCATAGTATACTTCAATAAAATCAACCACATAGCCAAGTCTTATGCGGTCAACAACATTCCCTATTGCACCACCCAATACCAATGCTAGTGCCGCCAGTAACCAGCGATTGCTTGCTGCAAGACTGCGCATCCAGAACACAATAAACAGGCTCACTCCCGAGGCCAGAACAATAAAAAACCAGCGTTGCCAGCCACCTGCATTACTGAGAAAGCTGAATGCAGCGCCGGTATTATGCATTAACGTTAGATTAAAACCGGGAAAAACCGCGTTGGCTTGATAGAGCGCTAGTTCACTTGAGGCTAGTATTTTAGTCAATTGATCCAGCATTACGACGAGCAACGACAGACTGAGCCACTTGAACATTATGATTGCTCAGGCAAACAGCCTAAGCTCCCCTTCTCCCTCGATATTCTCAATACAGCGACCGCATAATTCCGGATGCTTTTCATATTGGCCTACGTCTGCACGACGATGCCAGCAACGCACACATTTGGCATATGATGACGGACGGGCTTGAATCCTGAAACTACCCGCTTCTGTCGTGCTCGCTTCAGACGGAGCCTGATTAATATCATCAACATTAGCGTATGACGTCATCATCACAAAGCGCAGTTCATCCTGTAGTTTTTGTAGCTGCTCCTGTATTTCTCCGTCACAATAAATCGTAATTTCTGCGTCCAACGATGATCCAATTTCACCTGCTGTACGCAAGCTTTCAAGACATTTATTCACCTCATCACGTATTGGTATCAGGCTTTCCCAGTACTTTTGTCTTGCTGTCGAATCCTCACCGTTAGTATCGGGCACATACCATTCTTCAACAAATACCGAACTGTCATGTTTGCCCGGTATGAACTGCCACATCTCGTCAGCAGTAAAGCTCAGTATCGGAGCAAACCAGCGAACCAGCATCTCGATCAAATGATACATCGCTGTCTGCGTCGAGCGTCGGGTCAGACTATTAGTCGCAGTCGTGTACTGGCGGTCTTTGACAATATCGAGATAAAAACCGCCCATATCAACTACGCAAAACTGATGCAGTATTTGATAGATGATATGAAACTCATAATTATTATAGGCAGTAATAATTCTTTCCTGTATGCGTAATGCATGTTCGACCGCCCACTTATCCAACTCGATCATGTCTTTAAAATCGACACTATCAGTTGCCGGTTCAAAGCCTTCAAGATTAGATAGCAGATAGCGGGCCGTATTTCGAAAACGTCGATACGCATCGGCCATACGTTTCAGTATTTCATCAGAGACACTGATCTCATTACGATAGTCTGTTGAAGCCACCCACAAACGCAGAATATCCGCGCCTAATGTTTTAAATATTTGCTTTGGTGCAACCGTATTTTGAAGTGACTTTGACATCTTGCGGCCATCGGCGTCGACGGTAAAACCATGCGTTAACACCGCCTTATAAGGCGCATAACCATTCATCGCCATACTGGTCTTTAATGAGGACTGAAACCAGCCACGATGTTGGTCAGATCCTTCAAGATATAAATCTGCCGGAGCTTGACGAAGCTCACTTTGTCTTCGCCCCATGACACTATAATGCGTTACACCAGAATCAAACCAAACATCTAATGTATCTGTGACTTTTTGGTAGTCTGCTGCATCATCTCCGATTAACTCTTCCGCTTCTAAATCAAACCAGGCCTCCATGCCGTCTTTTTCGACACGCTCTGCAACTGCCTCAAAAAGCTCTGCTGTATTGGGATGAAGCTCATTTGTTTCTTTATGAATGAACAACGTGATCGGTACACCCCAGGTACGTTGTCGGGAGATACACCAATCAGGACTACCTTCTAACATACCTTCAATTCGGGCTTCACCCCAACCTGGAATCCACTGAACTTCTTTTAATGATGCCAGTGAATCGGCACGCAGATTATTTTGCGTCATGCTGATAAACCACTGAGGTGTCGCACGGAAAATTAACGGTGTCTTGGTACGCCAGCAATGCGGGTAACTGTGCTGAAAACTTTTTTGTTTTATTAGTTTGTTGTTGTTCTGCAAAACCTGAATGACTTTTTCATCTGCCTTATAGACGTGCTCACCTGCGAATAGCTCAGTGCTTTCACGAAAATAACCACTCTCATCAACAAGGTTTAACGTTCCAATTTCGTACTGCTTGCCAACAATAAAATCATCCATGCCGTGGTCAGGGGCAGTATGTACCGCACCGGTGCCGGCCTCAATCGTGACATGCTCGCCAAGTATCACTGGCACAGATTTATCATAAAAGGGATGCTGTAACAGTTGTTTCTCTAAGGCACTACCGTTGCAGCGCCCGACGATTGTAAAGTCTTCGATGCCATAACGTTGCATGGTATCTTCATGCAAGGCATCGGCAACGACTAAGCACTCTGTACCGATACCTGCATCACACTGTACTAATACATACTCAAGTTCTGCATTTAATGACACCGCCTGGTTAGCAGGTAAGGTCCAGGGTGTAGTAGTCCAGATAACAACGGATAATTCACCTTTAGCGTCGGTGCTACCCATCAGCGTTTTAACTGACTCTTGATCGACACAGGTGAAACGAACATCAATCGCAAATGAGGTTTTATCCTGATATTCCACTTCTGCCTCAGCCAGTGCAGAACCACCCACCACACTCCAGTAGACTGGCTTGAAGCCTCGCTGCAAATGGCCTTGCTCTGTGATTTTTCCAAGTGCGCGGATGATGTCTGCTTCCGTCTGGTAGTCCATGGTTAAGTATGGTTTATCCCAATCGCCAAGTACGCCTAGACGTTTAAAATCCTCACGCTGACCATCAACCTGTTTCTGCGCATACTCACGACACTTCTGACGAAAATCTTTGTAAGAGATCTTGTCACCCGCCTTACCGGCTTTTTTCTCTACGTTGTGTTCAATCGGCAGACCATGACAATCCCAGCCAGGGACATAAGGCGCGTCAAAACCACTTAAGGTTTTACTCTTGATAATGATGTCTTTGAGTATCTTATTTACTGCATGACCAATATGAATATCACCATTCGCATAAGGTGGGCCATCATGCAGAATAAATTTCGGCTGCCCTTCCCGTTTATCTCTAATCTGCTGGTATAAATTGCTGGCATACCATTGCTTGAGTCTTTCCGGCTCACGCTGTGCCAAATTCGCTTTCATAGGGAATTGGGTTTTTGGAAGATTTAATGTGTCTTTATAATTGCTCATTATTTTTTATTTATTGTTAACTCAATTTTTCCAGGCTTTTTTTGGCATCAGCAATATCAATATTAATTTGTGCAATTAATGCCTGTTCCGAATCGATATTACCCTCATCACGTATTTTTTTTATAAACTCAACTTGTACTTGTTTACCGTATATATCCTGATCAAAATCAAGAATATGTACCTCCAATATAACTTTTTCACCCTGATAAACCGGTCTCGAGCCCACATAGATGACCGCATCTTTTGCGCTACCGCTGACACCATAAACGCGACCGGAGAAAATACCAAACAGCGGCGATAAATAACGCTTTAATTCTATATTCGCCGTCGCAAAACCCAATCGTCTGCCCCGCTTGTCACCATGCACAACTCTACCGCTAATTCGATAGGGTCGACCCAGCATGTGATTGGCTTTTGCAATATCGCCCACCGCTAACGCACTGCGAATTAATGTACTGCTAACGCGCTCACTATCGGTCACAAATGAAGGCATCATTTTCACCTCAAAGCCTAGCCGTTGTCCCTGCTCGACTAAGGTCTGGTAATTCCCTTCCCGATTTTTAGCAAAGCGAAAATCATCGCCAATAATCATGCTCTTCACACCAACCGCATCAACCAGAATTTGCTGTATGAAAGCCGATGCCGACATTCCTGCCATATCATGATCAAACTTCAAGCAAATCACGCGATCAATGCCATGTTGAACAAACTGAGCCAGCTTTTCCCCTAGTCGGGTTAATCGCGAAGGGGCTTTATCCGGCGCAAAAAACTCGATAGGCTGTGGTTCAAAAATTATAACCGTTGATAGTATTCCTAATTGGCTTGCCAATTGTTTCAGCTCATTCAATACCGCTTGATGACCTAAATGCACGCCATCGAAATTGCCAATCGTGGCAACACAGTCTTGCTGCTTATTTTTAAGGTTGATAAGTCCGCGAATAAATTCCATGCAACGACCAAAAGCCGGAATTATACCTGTGAACGCGGAGCAGTCATATCATGAAAGCGAATACCAAATGTATATATCACGACAAAATAAATGCCTATACCAACACTGATCCAAAGCGCTAATTGAATAATGCGTTGCCACAATTCCCAATCAAACCAAAGAGAACTATGAGCGACCCCATAAACAATCACCCCACCCATTGTTGAGATACTCACCAAAACCTTCAGAAAGAAGCGCCACCAGCCTGAAGAGGCATGGTAAACCTTTTCCTTTTTCAATAAACGAAATAACAGATAGGCTTGTAGACAAGCCGACAACGACGTTGCCAATGCTAAACCTGCATGTGCTAAAGGACCTACCAAAGCCAGGTTGAACACAATATTCGCCAGCATAGCAATAGCGGCAATTTTAACCGGTGTACGTGTATCCTGCCGGGAAAAGAAAGCACTGGACAAAATCTTAATCAGAACAAAGGCGGGTAAGCCCAGCGAATAGGCAATCAGACTTTGGCTTGCCATCATCACATCATTCGGACTGAATTTGTCATATTGAAATAATGTCGTTAACAGTGGCGATGCCAACACCGCCAGACCCACGGCAGCGGGTAAGGCAATAAGAAATACCCAACGTAATGCCCAATCTAAGGTATGTGAAAAGGCCTCAGGCGAGCCTTGCGCGTATTTCTCGGAAAGAGTGGGCAATACCACTGTCGCCAATGCAATACCGAATACGCCTAAAGGAAACTCCACTAAGCGATCAGAGAAATACAACCAGGAAATACTGCCAGTCGTTAAAAATGACGCAATCAAGGTATCAATCAATAAATTAATCTGCACGATGGAGACCGCAAATAAAATGGGCAGCATCAGCTTCAATATACGCATGACACCCTCGCGATCTCGATTCAAACCGGGTTTCGGCAACATGCGTATCTTTATCAGAAACGGCAATTGAAATAGCAACTGTGCGATACCGGCAATGAATACTCCCCAGGCTAATGCGGTGACAGGTGTTTCCATCTGCGGCGACAACCACAACGCGCAGGCAATTAATGAAAAATTCAACAACACCGGTGTGAAAGCCGGGACGCTGAATTGCTTATAGGTATTGAGAATACTACCAGCAAAGGCTGTCAGCGAAATAAACAGGATGTAAGGAAACGTGATCTTCAATAAATCACTGGCAAGCGCGTGTTTGTCAGAATTATCGATGAAGCCGGGGGCAAATACGGAAATCAATATTGGACTGGCGATGACTCCTAACACGGATATCGCAAACAGAATTAAACCGAGGCTGGCGGCAGTTTGGTCTACCAGCGCCTTCACATCTCCTTCTGAGCGCTGTTCTTTATACTCGGCCAATATCGGCACAAAGGCTTGGGAAAACCCACCCTCGGCAAACAACCTGCGCAAAAAATTAGGTATACGAAATGCGACGATAAACACATCGACGCCTAAGCCTGCGCCAAACATACGCGCGATCACCACATCGCGCATTAACCCAAAAATACGCGAGATTGTGGTCATTCCACCGACATTGAATACCGATTTCAACATACGACTGTATTTATCATATAATCAAGGCCAAATAATTATTTAATTAATTACGCTATCTTATTGTTTTTCAATTAAATTATCTTAATAATTTCAAGCATATCACAGTCTCGTTCAAGCATTGACAAATTGCGGCAATATCCGCATCATGTCGCGCCTTTAAATTAGAAAGAATTCAGGAGTTTAGCGTGGCAAATATTGCATCCGCCAAAAAACGAGCCAGACAGGCAGAAAAACTACGTCTGCACAATGCCAGTCAACGTTCTTTTCTGCGTACGCAGATCAAGAAAGTGATCAATGCGATCGAAGCAAAAGATAAATCAGCAGCGGAAACGGCATACAAAGAAGCAGTACCTGTCATCGATGCGATGGTCGGAAAAGGCATTATTCACAAAAACAAAGCCGCACGACATAAATCTCGACTCAACAGTCACGTTAAAGCACTCTAGAAAAAACCGGCTTTAGCCGGTTTTTTTATTTCTGATAGTTTTCTAACAAGAGTTACAAAACCAAGCTAGCTCAATACCAAATTGTCGCGATGAATGAATTCATCATCTACTACTTCACCCAATATTTCTGAGATTTCCTGCGTTGATTTCCCGATAACCTGACGAAGCTGTTCGGCGCTATAATTTGCCAGCCCTCTGGCTATTTCTTTATCTGACTGATTCATACAGCTTACCACCTCGCCACGACCAAAACTCCCTTTGACCTCTTTTATGCCAACGGGTAAAAGGCTCTTACCATTGTTCAACAGTGCCTTGACTGCACCCTCATCAATAATCACTTCACCTTTGACATAACCGTGACTGGCTAACCATTGCTTACGCGAATTCAGTGATTCATCCTTGCCACATAATAAGGTGCCTAACTCCTCACCTTTAGATAATCGCACGAGTACATCACTTTCCATACCTGAAGCAATAATCGTTTGTGTACCAGAACGAGCAGCAATCGCCGCAGCTTTGACTTTGGTTCGCATACCACCGCGACCGAGACTGCCTCCTTCACCTGCATACTCTTTGAGTGCAGGATCATTAACGTCAGCGTAGGGAATAATTCTGGCATCACTGTTTTTTCTTGGATCAGAATTAAACAACCCCGCCTGATCGGTGAGTATCACTAAAGTATCTGCGTCAATTAAATTCGCCACCAAACCGGCAAGCGTATCGTTGTCACCGAAGCGAATTTCATCGGTTGCAACCGTGTCATTCTCGTTAATGATCGGTACCACGCCTAATTCCAGTAAAGTATGCAAGCTGGTTCGAGCATTGAGGTAGCGCTCACGATCGGCAATATCATCATGGGTCAACAGAATCTGCGCAGTATGCTTTCCATACTGTTGAAATCCGGCTTCATAAGCCTGAATCAATCCCATTTGTCCCACCGCTGCCGCAGCCTGCAGTTCATGCATCTGTTGTGGGCGTTTTTCCCAGCCAAGGCGAGTGATACCCTCCGCCACCGCGCCGGATGAAACAATGACAAACTCCGAACCCGCATCAGCCATCGCTGCAATTTGTTTAATCCAGACATTCAGCAACGCATGTTTCAAGCCTAGTCCATTATCTGTCAGCAGGGCGCTGCCGAGTTTAATCACCCAGCGGCGCGATTTTGATATGGCATCTCTGTTATTTTGCATTTTGCTTATTCCGTATCGCTATCGTTGCCTTGCACTATCCATTGATGAACCGCGTTGACCAGTTCCTGACACCCGGTTTTGACAATGGCAGATATCCTGAAAATAGTTGTGTCTTGATACTCATTATTAATCGCTGTCACCAGTTCATCGATAAGCTCGGAGGGTAATACATCGCATTTATTCAACACCAGCCACCTGGGTTTTTCATACAGCGCAGCATCAAACTGCTTGAGTTCATTTTCAATAATACTGATGTTCTTGACCACCTGTTCAGTATCTTCGCTAGCGTCAACAATATGTAACAATAAATTCGTTCGACGCAAGTGTTTGAGAAAGGCGATCCCCAAACCTGCACCTTCTGACGCACCCTCAATCAAACCGGGGATATCAGCGATCACAAAACTTTTTTCCAGTGCAATTTTGACCACGCCAAGATTCGGATACATGGTGGTAAACGGATAATCATCGACCTTTGGCGTAGCCGCAGAAACCGCGCGGATAAAACTCGATTTACCTGCATTCGGCAAACCCAGTAATCCGACATCGGCAAGCACCTGCAATTCAAGCCGTAAGTTTCGTTCCTCCCCGAGCGAACCTTTTGTAGTTTTACGTGGTGCGCGGTTAACGCTACTTTTAAAACGCGCATTGCCTAAGCCATGGAAACCACCTTGTGCCACCAGAAGTTTTGAGTCATTTGCTACCAAATCGCCGATCAATTCATCGGTATCATCGTCATAAACCAACGTGCCTAACGGCACATTGATGAATAAATCATCCGAACTTTTACCAATACGATCCCGACCCATGCCCGGCTGACCATTCTTCGCCCGATATAAGCGATCGTGTCTGAAATCTACCAGCGTACTTAAGCCTTCATCAACAACCAGATAAATACTTCCACCATCGCCCCCATCGCCTCCATCCGGACCACCCTTGGCAACGAATTTCTCACGACGAAAACTCAGACAACCATCGCCGCCCTTTCCTGCTTCTACCCGGATTGTTGCTTGATCAACAAACTTCATTTTTTATTCCGTCGCATTTCACTTGATTACTTCGTTGCTCGTCTTTTTCGGTGTTGATTATTATCCATGTAAATTATCGCTATATTTCAGTAAATACGCCGCTCCAGCGCACGTGGCATAATTAGATCCATGTAAATAAAAAACCCCGCCGAAGCGGGGTTTTAGTATCCTTAAACTGAAATGTTTTAAACCGCCACGACATCCACAAATGTGCGGTTTTTCGGTCCACGCTGATTAAATTCGACTTTACCTTCAGCAGTAGCAAATAAAGTGTGGTCATGACCTAGACCAACATTATTACCGGCATGGTATTTGGTGCCACGCTGTCTGATGATGATATTGCCAGCCTGCACAATCTCACCGCCGTATTTTTTTACACCCAGACGTTTTGATTGTGAATCACGTCCGTTACGAGTACTACCACCTGCTTTTTTATGCGCCATTTTATTACTCCAGAAATGCCTTAACTTGCTGCAATATCGGTAATTGAGAGTTCGGTATACGCCTGACGATGTCCCATCTGTTTACGATGGTGCTTACGACGGCGGAATTTGATGATTTTGACCTTCGGGCCGCGACCATGGCTTTCCACCTTGGCAGACACTTTTGCGCCTTCTACAAAAGGTTTACCCACGGTAACATTGTCACCGTCGACCAGCATCAAAACATCGGAAATATCGACGTTTTCGCCCGCTTCAGTGGCAATTTTTTCGACCTTGAGTTTGTCGCCTTTGGCAACTTTATATTGTTTGCCACCTGATTTAATTACCGCGTACATCTCGCTCTCCAGACCTTGCGCCAAGCGCAGATTATTCAAAGGGGGCAGATTCTAAGAAATTCAGCAGGTTGTGACAAGATAAGAATGGTAAAATCCTGAATTTACCGGAAATAAATCTGTCTGAATGAGTGATTCATGATAATTTTCATGATAATTCAATAACATAAGCTATTATTCGTATTGTGAGCAGAATCGACGCTACCGCTGAGAAAACCGACATTATTGACCTGGAACAAGTACGTGGCCTGATTGCCGATGATATGTCCCTGGTCAACTCGCTGATCGAAACCAGTCTGCACTCTGAAGTCGGTCTGATTGATAAGCTTGGGCACTACATTATTAATAGTGGCGGTAAGCGCCTGCGTCCAGTCGTGGTATTACTATCAGCACGAGCATTTAACTACAGCGGCGAGCAGCATATCAACCTGGCTGCCATCATCGAATTTATCCACACCGCTACGCTGCTACATGACGACGTCGTCGATGCATCCCTGTTAAGACGCGGTCAAAAAACCGCCAATCAGCGCTGGGGCAATGAAGCCAGTGTCTTAGTCGGCGATTTTGTCTATTCGCGTGCGTTTCAAATGATGGTCGAAATCAATTCCATGCGCGTGATGGAAATCTTATCCGAGGCAACCAATACCATTGCCGAAGGCGAAGTCCAGCAATTAATCAATCGACATGATCCGGAAACCAGTCAGGCAAGCTATCTCGAAGTCATCCGCAACAAAACCGCCAAATTATTTGAAGCGGCAGCACAGCTCGGTGCGGTCATCTCTGATCGCACAGAACAGGAAGAACAATCTCTCGCAGCTTACGGCCGACATTTAGGTACTGCTTTCCAGCTAGTTGATGATGTACTGGATTACAGTTCTTCCAGCGATGAATTAGGAAAAAACGTCGGTGATGATTTAGCCGAAGGTAAACCAACCTTACCTTTATTATATGCGATGTGGAACGGCAGCGAGAAAGACTCTGCGATCATACGAGACGCCATCGAAAACGGAGGCAAAGAACATATCGAATCGATTACCTCTTCGATACATTCCACCGGCGCAATTAGTTATACTGCCGAACTGGCAAGAAAAGAGTCTCAGTTGGCAGCGCATGCATTAGATAAATTGCCACCCTCAGAGTATCTCGATGCACTATATGCCTTAGCGCGTTTTTCAATCGAACGGCAATTTTAACAAAAAACAACGGGGTGTAGCTCAGCCTGGTAGAGCGCTGCCTTCGGGAGGCAGAGGTCGTAGGTTCAAATCCTGTCTCCCCGACCATGTTTTATTTATATTTCAACAAGCTATAAACTGAAAAATATATACATTGATATATAAATAGGTAAGTAAATCCCTATTAAGTCCATTTAAATGACTTTTTAAAATGTCCTTTTTTGTGCTTTATTAGCACTCAAATTCTAATTAACAATTCCTTAGGCGGTCTATATAAGACAGATTGTGCAACTCTTCCCGGAAAGCCTTTAGCTTCTATAGTTGTCTTATATGCACCGAACAAATGTTTATCCACTCTGGGATCAAATACAATCTCATCAAATATTTCATTTGGATCCATTGCAAACGGATGAATTGACCTATTACCCTCTGTATAAACAATGCGCACTTCTTTTTCATGACTGAATTCACGGCGCTTGTACAGCAGTGATTCTGCTACACCTGAGCCGTTGGTATTAAATAGATCAATTGATTTAAGTGAGTTAACAAGTTCTTTTTGTGATTGATACTTAACTTTTCCTATAAAGCAAGCTATGTCAGAAAACCTTGGCGTGTCAGATTTTAGTGCTTCTAACAATTTTCTTGGGGTTGTTTTAATCTTCGCACCATTTATGTCATAGGAATAAATACGCCACATGGCATCAGTTTCTCTATGTTGCGTCCAGCATTGGCCATAAACCTTATTCCGAATTGATTCCATATCACCTAGTTCACCAGTTGATGATAATTTTATTTTCGAAGAAAGTAGCCAATTTTCAAAAGGATCGTCCCATTTTCTCGGAGGTACAAGAACTAGCCTCTTTTCTTCTAAACATTGCAGTAACCGAGATACTGGCATTATTCTATAAATAGGCTTATCTAATTCATCCTTTTTAAGATTGGTGTAATTCTGGTATGACATATTAGATTCAATATAGTGAGTGGAAGCTAAATACACTGCCCCACAAATATTATTCCTATTGCAAGATTTTCTGTTTGTAGTTTCTAAAGTTTTCTACCCATTTTTCGAACTCATCATTAGTAGATTTATTTAGTCGTGATAAATTGAATATGTCTTTAAGTGCTTCATTGGGTTTTATCTTGTTCTTTGTTAATGCAAATTTAACTGCCCCTAGTTGTTCATGAAAACAAATATCTTGCCATTTTCTTGGCACACCGAAAGGTGCGAGACCACGCCAATCTATAATATCAACCACTGATTCTTTATTTAACCATACAGTCGGATTATCCTCGATTTCATATGACAAACCAGCCCAAGGCTTTAAAAGCTCAGTAACATATTTCTGTTGCTGACTAGTAGCTCGAGCTAAGCCAAATTTACGACTTACTTCTGAAATAACCTCGTTAAGATATATTCCATTACGTTCTTGCAATACATCTTTTATAACTGCAATAACAGTAGTTGAATAAGATTCATCGAAAAAACGGTTTTTATCTAATTGCCCATGACTAACATCAACAAATCCTGAAACAACTTTCTCAGTTATATCCGCATCTACCTCGCTACTTTCCTCATTGCGTATCTTTTCAAGAATAGTCGAGAGGCGAATGTTAACTTTATCAATGCTACCTTCAGGATCAATGAAATAATCTGTAGACCAGATTCGAATAATATTCCAACCTAAGCTTTCTAATATTGCTTGTCTCACTCTGTCTCTATCGCGTGCCGCTGGAGATCCATGATATGTGGCACCATCACACTCTATTCCCGCTATATATCGACCAGGAAAATCAGGATGAACAACCCCCATATCTATTCTGAACTTTCCTACTCCTATTTGTGTTTGAATTTGCCAACCACAATTTCTTAATTGATAAGCCACTGCTTCCTCAAAGTCACTGTCAAACTGATCAATTCCATGAATCGCTTCGGTGGCTTTAGCTAAAGCCGAAGGACCTTGCTCTGCAAATTCCAAGAATGATTTTAGATGTTTAACTGCGGTAGATTGTGTTCTTGTTAAATCGATCATACTTGGATTAAAACTCGCAAATACAATAACCTCTGTCGTAGCACGAGTTATCGCTACATTAAGCCGACGTTCCCCACCTTGTTTGTTTAATGGGCCAAAGTTCATTGACATCGTTTTAGCGTTTGGCTCAACTGGACCGTATCCTATACTCAAAATAATTACATCGCGCTCGTCACCTTGTACAGATTCCAGGTTCTTAATGAATATGGGATCATAATCATCGAAACCCTGGAAATAACGCTCAATATCTGGGTTTAATCGTCTTCTTGTATCGAGTTCATCTTCAATAGTTCTTTGTTGTTCTGTATTGAGTGCTACGACACCAATACTAAGCTTCCGTAATCCATCATCTTCTAGTCGTTGCACGATATAATCTGCAACTTCTTTTGCTTCAATAGGATTGTTCCTATTCTTTCCTTTAGAATATAAACCCTTTACGGGATGAAAAGAGACAGCTGATTTCTTCGTTTCAGCTGAGGGGTATGTAATTAAAGAGTTGTCATAATAATGACTATTGGAAAAGGCTATGAGTGACTCATGACGACTGCGGTAATGGCCTGTTAACCGATGGTGAGGTAACCTAGCTGCGAGTGATTGATCCAATATGCTCTCTAGGTCTTCGTCATCATCCCCATCTGTACTTCTACTAAAGAAATTGGTTGGTGGCATTTGTTTAGGATCACCAACAATAATACTGTTCTTCCCTCGCGCAAGAGCACCAACTGCATCCCAAACAGTAATTTGTGAAGCCTCATCAAATACAACTAAATCAAAGCTACTAAATGACGTTGGTAAGAATTGTGCAACAGATAGTGGAGACATCATCATACAAGGAGTTAGATTTAACATTGCTTCACCCATCTCTTCTATTAAATGCCTAATCGGCTTGTGACGACTTTTCTTTGCAAGCTCTTTTGATAAAACCCCAAAAGCAACAGGCGTATCTTTTGCACCTGGTTCTGGGACTAAAGATGCTGTCTTTGCAATAATAAATTCACTAGTTGTTCTAGATACTTCTTCATCTAATTTACAGAAATCCATTATTAGCGACTCATGGCTAGTCGCAGAAAATTGTCTTAATACAGCAGACCTATCAATAAGAATCGGAGCCAGCCACTTATGAATGGCTATAATTGTAGCTTTACGAGAATCATCAGGAGCAATGATGTTTCTTTCTAGACCATTAGAAATAGCATCCAGCCCATACTTTGAAGATGTGCTTTTTGCACTTAACCAATTACACCATGCATTAATTTTACGCTCATTTCGCACTATGTCATCTAATTGATTAATTACCTCTTTTACTAAGACATCATTACTTAGAGATACCGATGAGAGTTCCTTAAATGAATTTAATATTGTGTTAAGCGAACTACCAGCAGACTCAATTTCAGCTGCCTTTGATATCAAAGATATATTTGAATCTAAAAACTCCCACTCGTTATCAAACTGTTTTTGTAATACTTTAATTCCATGTATTGGTTCAATTCCAATTTCATGTATCAATATTTTAATTAAGTTAGAACGCTCAGAAATTAAATTACGAGAGATATCTAAATCCGTGGGTCTTGTATCCCAGCCGTTCCATATTTTGTCTTTGATAAAGGGGTCTATTATCGACTTAATATCATTACATTTAATTTTTAAAGAATTAAGTGTGTTTGCTACCTCAACATCCTTATAACTTTTTACTCCTGCCTTTTTCATATCCGAACGTAATGACATTCTTTTAAATGCGGAGAATGGCCAAATTATTTCATTTGATTCAGAAAGTTTTGTAATCCAAGATTCTGTAGGCAGGTTTTCTATTACATCTAATTTAAGTTCAGCACCTGACTCAATTAGGAGTTTATCTGCTAAAGACTTTTCCTGAATAAGTCGATTTAGATTCTCCAAGTGTTCACGCACGTTTCCTGAAAATACGATACCTAAACGTTTATTTTTCAATTCACCAATAAACTTACCGAATGCACAAGCTTTTTTAACGCCATTTAAGGACAACGATTGATTAGGGAGTAATTCTATACTTGTAAGTAGTTCTGTAGTTGTCTCACAAATTGATGAAAGTTCAGCAACAAGCTTTCTAGCATTAGCTATTAATTCTGCTTGCCATGCATTTGACCAATCATTTTTATCGATAAGATTGAATGATTTGGCATCTATCCCCTCAAGATCCTTATAAGCTAGGCCTAAGTTTTTCGCTGCATCTAAACATAATTCGTATTCTTCTTTAGTACTGATAGCACATGCATCTAAGCTATTTCCCCAATTTAGATTAATAGGGTACGCTTCACGATACTTAGCGGTACGGGCAATAGCATTCCTCGGAGTTATGCCTAACTCAGAAGGTTTATGTAACTCTTCAACATACTGGTTAAGATCATTTCTTATTCTGAAAAGTTCTTCTGCTTTACGTTCCCAATCGCTTTGAGATGCTACTTGCCTTCCCTGCCACGATTTTCTCAGTTGTTCTAATACAGCAGTTTTATTTGCTTTATTACTGTGCAGTTCAAGACAAAGATGACTAATACCGACTTTATGTAACCTTCGATAGACAACATTCAAAGCTGCCATTTTTTCTGCAACAAAGAGTACTCTTCGGCCAAGCGCAAGATTGTGACAAATAATATTTGAAATTGTCTCTGATTTTCCTGTCCCTGGGGGGCCTTCCATTACAAAATCTTGAGCATGACTTGAAGCCTCAATTGCAACTAGCTGCGAACTATCAGCATTCAACGGTGCGTATATATCTGACGGTTTAATTTTGTTATCAACTTCTTCTGGTTGTATAAACCGAGTTTGTTGTCGAAAAACATCTTGTGGCTTATCAATAAGGTGCTCTACAAATACATTTGATTTTAGATCATTAACCCGGTCCTTAAGATCTCTCCACATTAAATATTTAGCAAATGAAAAAGTGCTCAGAACTAAGTCTTCAACTACTTCAAACCCGGGAACATCTTTGATTTTCTGTCTGACAGTATTCCAAATACCATTAACATCGATACCACTATCATCTTCAGGCAATTCTATTCGGAAGATATTTAGATTTATTTCAAAATCTTGTTGTAAGAATTCGATTAACGTTGCGTTAAAAATTGGCTCTTCGTCTTTTATTTGCCTAATTTTAATAGAAGAACGTGCGCTACTTCTGACCAATTCTACAGGTAGCAATATAAGCGGTGCTCTATAACTTTTATCAAGCTTCTCTCCTTCTTTCCACCTTAACATTCCTATCGATAAAAATAGCGTATTTGACCCACCCTCTTCAAAGTCTGTTTTAGCTTTTCTATAAAGGCTCAGAAGTCGAGAATCCATTTTCTTTTTTGAGTCATTGACTATTAAAGTTTGTCTATCTAACTGCTCTCGTGCAAACTCCACTTGTAAGTTATTGCCAGTCTCAAACTTAAATATTTCTTGGCTACGTCCATCGTTATCTTGCTTTAGAGGTGTATTATCCGATGCAATGAATTGAAATGTTTCGCCTGCAGCCAACATATCCTCCAAAAGACCGAGATCAGGACAATATAGATGTACAGCAACTGCATTACTCGACAAATTTAATAATCTATTGCGTTTAGTAAGATCTAAAAGTTTCCTTTGCCATTGTTCAACTCTAGTTTCCGGTGTGTCTGGTTGAATTGAAATATCATCTGGTTTTACAGGAGGCATTGGTGGGGGTGGAGCAATCGCCACAACTTGCGGCTGAGTTTCCTGAATTGATGACTCAGGATCTTCTGACTGCACACGAATTGGTAAAGGAGATATCTGACGTTTTCTTGCCTGTGCAATATCTATTGCATAAACAAAATTATCTTCATTGCCTTCTCCCAAAAGCAAGTCTGCTTCATCACAAGATTGGAAAAATGAAACATGTGCATCAGAACAAACTAGAGTTGTTTCAAAAACAATGAGATCTTTCATAGAAACTCGCTTTCTAATCGCCATTGAATCATCCATCGTTAACGATGAGAAACATTCATCAATTAACCAAACACCAACAAAGGCATGTGTATGTGTTAATGCAATGATTGGATTCAATCCAACACGCTCTAATAATGAAGCAAATAGTAGAGATAGATCTAAACAAGCACCCGATTTATTCTTTCCGATGTCTTGAGTTATTCGAATTCTCTGACCAGAAATAGCAAAGCTAGGAGAAGGATTGATATAGGATATATTTTCAGATTGAACTACAGCCCATAGCGCACTAGCCACTGAGTATGGTTTTTCTCTAGTTTGAGACTGATAGCCATCAAGCTGGCTTGGAAGATTCGATGCTCTTAATAATTGTGAAGCTTTTACAACTAACTCTTCAATGTATGGGGAATTAGGCAAAGAAAATGCAGCGAGAAGCTCAGGCATTTGACTTTCACCGCCCCAATGAGTTTTTGGCATGAAAGTCGAATTAAATATTTTTTCATCTAATAACTTATCATGAGTAGTAGCTTTCAATGACAGATTTGTGATTATCTTGTCTGTAAGCTCATCAAGTGACTGCACCGATATTCGGACAGATTGAAGTTGTAGCTCTATTCTTTCTCCAGGAGCTAAATAATCTATATTCCATTCAATAGATTCAAAGAATTCAGGATCACTTTTTAAGGTGACTTTGATATCTTTTTGAGGCTCATCTTCAGCATCTAATTTAATGGCTAACAATGTAATCAGCGGGTATTGGTTCTGCTGGAACGCAAGCGAATATATATGTGCAGCTTGAAATTCAATTTGAAGCGCCATAATTATCCCTTAGTTTTTTACTGTGAGTAGCATGTCCATATCAAACCTACTTTTCTTTAAAGGTACTCGAAAAGGTTTCAGACTTAAATTAAAATCATTAAGATAGGACTACAATAACCCTTTCAAGTTTTATACTTAATTTACATGATTTAGCTACGGAAAATCACTTATTTATAGTTTAAGAATTGATGCTCAGTAAATTGGATTCAACTGCTTTACTTAAAAAGACTTAAGAGCAGAGACATCACGATTAATAGTACTTGAAGCTTTTCCTTTCTTAATCTGTTCTGCTCTCCATCTTTGAATTAGCCAACTATTTATCTCAGATAATGACTTATCTAACTTAGAATCGAAATTACTCAGTATACGGTTTAAGGTAGCTTTACCTATTTTACGCTCAGCTTTAACCCATGCTGAATATTATTCATCAATAAAAACCTTTAAAATACCCTTCTTTAGATGTTCTTTTCGAGCTTTACTTGCTACTTCTTTAACTTCACATCTTTTCCCTGTAGGACTTCTGCGTACTTCTTTTTTGCAATTCTTCTAGCAGCATTAGCAGTCCCGATAGAAGCTGTACCAATATTCAATCGCTTCCTTATACCCTCACTATTTTGATGGTCGAGTTAACAGCTCATACTCCCTGTAGGTTGTGCTCCAATCAAAATCCCATAATTTCGGTACCTCTGACCTCATAAAGGGCATCTTCAGACCTAATTTTGCTTAATAAACTCTCTGTTATCTAAGATATCACCTATTTTCCACCCATTATCTCAAGTCGAGATTAAGTCCTTTTAGAACAATCTCTATTAATGCACTAAATTATAGTTGAACCTCAGTCGAAAACAATATTTTTATTATATATTTCAAATATTTACATAAATTTCAAGGAGATGTGAAAGGACACTAAGAGACTAATAGGAATATCTGGGGACTCTGATTAATTGCCTTCCAGAGGCAGAGGTCGTAGGTTCACAATTTTGTCAGGAACAAAATTGAACATCGCGAAGCGATGGCCTGAAAGGCTGAGTATAGGGATGTGCGAAGTACATCCTGTCAGCCCGACCATCTATATAAAACGCCAGGTTCATGTAACAAGCTTAAATAAAAGCTACCATACCCACCGAAGTAAAAAGCAAATATACTATCGACTGTCTTAGTTTAAATATTACACATGCATTTCAATATAAAAAAAGGAATTAATCTCCCGATCGAAGGGTATCCTGAATCCTCGATTGAGTCTGGTAATAACGTTTCCCATGTAGCATTACTGGGCGATGAGTATATTGGTCTGAAACCAACCATGCTGATCAGTGAAGGGGATCACGTTAAACGCGGCCAGACAATTTTTGAAGATAAAAAAAATCCCGGTGTATTGTTCACTGCACCCGGTAGTGGTGTCATTCAAGCGATTAATCGTGGTGCACGAAGGGTATTACGCTCGGTTGTTATTGCGTTAGATGAATCAGGTACAGAAGAAGACCAACAATTTCAGCAATACACTCCTGAGCAGCTGTCTAAACTAAATCGTGAGCAGGTTCAGGATAATCTTGTTAAATCAGGCAACTGGACTGCTATTCGAACCCGACCTTATAGCAAGATTCCGGCAATAGACACGACACCGCACTCGATTTTTATTACTGCTATCGACACCAACCCGCTGGCGGCCGATCCAGCTATTATCATTGCTGAACAAGAAGATGCCTTTAATCACGGACTTCAAGTGATTTCAAAATTAACCGATGGGAAAATTTATCTATGCAAACAACTCGGCAGTTCCATTAAAGCCAATAGCATGGAACAACTTGAAGTTGTTGAATTTTCCGGGCCACACCCGGCTGGTCTAGCGGGAACACATATTCATTATGTTGATCCGGTTAACGCTGAAAAGACGGTCTGGACAATTGGCTATCAGGATGTGATCGCTTTTGGCCAGCTATTTACGACTGGCAAACTCTACATCGAACGCATTGTTTCATTGGCTGGACCGATTGTTCCTAAACCCAGGCTGTTGAGTACTCGTCTCGGCGCTAATATTGAAGAAGTCGTTAACAATGAATTGCCCCATACCGAATGCCGGATCATATCCGGGTCTTTGTTCAACGGGCACCATGCCCATGACTGGGCCGGCTTTCTGGGTCGCTACCATAATCAAATTACTGTTGTGGCTGAGGGACGGAAACGCGATTTATTTGGCTGGATTGAACCGGGTAGACTTAAGTTTTCGGCGACGAACGCGATGCTTTCCAGTCTTATTAAACCGAGTCAATTTAATATCACCACCAGCCAAAATGGTAGCCCCAGGGCAATGGTACCCATCGGCATCTATGAAAAGGTCATGCCTTTACGAATGCTACCAACACAATTATTGCGAGCACTATTGGTACGTGACACCGATACGGCACAGGCGCTTGGCTGTTTGGAACTGGATGAAGAAGATTTGGCACTGTGTTCATTTGTATGTCCTGGAAAATATGACTTCGGTCCAATATTGCGCACTAATCTTGAACAAATTGAGAAGGAAGGCTAATGGTATCCAGGGTAAGAAAATTTCTTGATCGCTTACACCCCTATTTTGCCAAGGGCGGGCCATATGAAAAATACTATGCCCTGTATGAAATGGTCGACACTTTTATCTATTCGCCACCGGATGTGACGCGTACCTCTCCTCACGTACGTGATGCGATCGATCTGAAACGCGTTATGAGTTATGTCGTAGTAGCAACATTTCCGTGTATCTGTATGGCTTTATGGAATACTGGCTATCAAGCCAATCTGGCCATGGCAAATATGGGCATCGAAAGTGTACCCGGCTGGCGCGGAATGGTACTGGATACACTCAATATCGGTCATGATCCGGAAAGTATTTACGCCAACTGCATGCATGGTTTGCTTTATTTCCTCCCCCTTTATATCGCCACATTAGTCGCTGGTGGTTTATGGGAAGTGTTATTCGCCGGTGTGCGTAATCATGAAGTCAATGAGGGTTTTTTGGTGACGTCAATGTTGTTTACATTAACATTACCACCGGATATTCCGCTATGGATGGTCGCACTTGGCATTTCCTTTGGTGTCGTTATTGGTAAAGAAGTCTTCGGCGGCACTGGTAAAAATTTTCTAAATCCTGCATTGACCGGGCGTGCGTTTCTGTTCTTTGCCTATCCTGCTGAGATGTCAGGCGACGCGGTGTGGACTGCGGTCGATGGGTTCAGTGGTGCAACACCGCTTGGCATGGCAGCGCTCGGCGGTGTTGAAGCCATAACCAGTAGTGGTGTGACTCTCACGCAGGCATTTATGGGAAATATTCAAGGCTCGATTGGCTCGACCTCGACGCTTGCCTGTCTATTTGGTGCCGTTTTTTTAATCTACACGCGTATTGCGTCCTATCGCATCATCCTCGGTGTGTTCTTCGGTATGTTTTTAACTGCCGGACTGTTTAATCTGATCGGTAGTGATAGTAACCCTATGTTTACCATGCCCTGGTATTGGCATTTATCGCTGGGTGGTTTTGCATTTGGCATGACCTTTATGGCAACTGATCCCGTATCTGCAGCTATGACGGACATGGGACGCTGGATATTTGGTTTATTAATCGGCGCGATGACTGTATTAATTCGCGTGGTCAACCCTGCGTTTCCTGAAGGCATAATGCTTGCAATACTATTTGCCAATATTTTCGCACCGTTGATTGATTATTTCGTCGTACAGTTCGATGTTGCCCGGCGTAAACGCGGTTATCATTGAAATAGGCAGTCATCATGTTAAAAAAACTACTGACAATGAAAAACGACAGCACGCAAAAAACGTTAATAGTAGCGCTGTTGTTATGCTTGGTCTGCTCGATCATTGTTTCTGCATCGGCAGTAGGTTTAAAACCGATACAAGAAAAGAATAAGACGGCCGATATCAAGAAAAATATTCTGGATGTGGCTGGGTTGTTGAATGACTACACAGATATCGATGCCGAATTTGAAAATATTGAGGCCAGAATCATTGATATCGATAGTGGTGATTATACCAATGAAGTTGATGTGCAAGTTTATAATCAACGTAAAGCTGCCAAGGATCCTGCAATGAGCCAAAGGCTAAATGCTGATAGTGACCTAGCAAAGATCAAACGTCGGGCAAATTTTGCCACGGTGTATTTTGTTAAAGAACAGCAACAAACAAGGTTGATAATTCTACCGGTACACGGTTACGGGCTCTGGTCAACGATGTATGGTTTTATTGCACTGGAACCTGATGCGAATACGATTTACAGCCTGAAGTTTTACGAACATGGAGAGACACCAGGGCTTGGCGGTGAGATCGATAACCCAGACTGGCGTGAATTGTGGCAAGGGAAAAAGATTGTTGATGAAGATAATAATCTGAAACTGGAAGTCGTGAGGGGGAAAGCCGATCCTGGTAGCACTAATTTGCCGTATCAAATAGATGGGCTTGCCGGCGCTACCCTGACCAGCAAGGGCGTGAGTAACCTTATGCAATATTGGCTAGGCCAAAATGGCTTTGGTCCTTTCCTGAATAAACTAAAGAAAGAGAATTCGTAATGGCAAGCGATGCAAAAAAAGTAGTACTTGATCCACTGTTCGATAACAACCCCATTGCATTACAGGTATTGGGTATTTGTTCCGCACTGGCAGTCACATCAAAACTGTCAACCGCACTTATTATGTGTGTGGCCTTAACCGCCGTTACTGCTTGTTCCAATGCTTCGATCAGTATGATTCGTAATCATGTACCAACTAATATTCGTATTATTGTACAAATGACGATTATTGCGTCATTGGTCATCGTTGTTGATCAAGTATTAAAGGCTTATGCCTTTCAAACGAGTAAAGAACTCTCCGTTTTTGTCGGTTTAATTATCACCAACTGCATCGTCCTTGGCCGCGCCGAGGCATTTGCCATGAAGAACCCTGTCGGGGCCAGTTTTCTTGACGGTATTGGTAATGGCTTGGGCTACAGTATTATCTTGATTGCCGTCGGTACTGTGCGCGAATTATTTGGTTCCGGCACTATACTTGGCTATGTCATATTACCGCTAGAATCGAACGGTGGCTGGTATGTACCAAATGGCATGATGCTGTTACCACCCAGTGCATTCTTTATCATTGGTTTGTTGATATGGGGCTTGCGCACCTGGAAGACAGCGCAAATGGAAAAACCCGAATACCAGATCCATCAAGTACACAGAACTGAGGTGATGTAAGTGGAGCATTTACTCAGTTTATTTACTGCCTCTATCTTCACAGAAAATCTTGCGCTGTCCTTTTTTCTGGGTATGTGCACGTTTCTCGCGGTATCAAAAAAGATATCGACTGCGATTGGTCTTGGTGCAGCTGTGATTGTGGTGCAGGCTATTACTGTTCCTGCTAATAATCTTCTTTATCAATACTTGTTAAAGGATGGTGCGCTAACTTGGGCGGGTTTCCCCGAAGTCGATTTGAGTTTTTTGGGTTTGATTTGTTACATCGGTGTCATTGCAGCCATTGTACAAATCCTGGAAATGGTACTGGATCGTTACTTCCCTGCCCTTTATAACGCCTTGGGTATTTTCTTACCTTTGATTACTGTCAACTGCGCCATCCTTGGCGGTACCTTATTTATGGTTCAGCGCGACTATAATTTTGTCGAGAGTGTGACTTACGGTATAGGCAGCGGTGTGGGTTGGGCGTTGGCGATTACGGCGCTCGCCGGCGTCCGTGAAAAACTCAAGTACAGTGATGTTCCTGACGGACTACAAGGGCTGGGTATTACGTTTATTACCGCGGGTCTGATGTCTCTCGGTTTTATGGCGTTCTCAGGAATTCAACTTTAGAGTTTTATAAATTTAGAGCTGTATAAAATCGTTATGAACGAAGGTATTTCAAGACAAAAAGCAGCGAAAAAGCGCAGTTTATATGAAATAAATGAGCATTTTGAGCTGCTTTTTAACGCCGAAAGACCAAGTGTAATAGATTTTAGACTGCTCTTAGGAGTCTTGTATGCTGGTTGAAATAACACTGGGCGTTTTCCTGTTTACACTGATTGTGTTGGCGCTGGTGTTCGTCATTCTCTTTGCAAAAACCAAACTGGTAAGTTCCGGTAATGTGTCCGTACTCATCAATGGTGAAAAAACCATCGAAACGGCTGTGGGTGGCAAGCTATTAGGAGCCCTTGCGGATGCTAACTTATTTGTGTCGTCCGCCTGTGGCGGTGGTGGCACATGTGGCCAATGCCGCGTGCGTGTACTGGAAGGCGGTGGTGCAATTCTACCGACTGAAGAATCTCATATTTCCAAACGTGAAGCATGTCATGGTGATCGACTCTCCTGTCAATTGACGGTTAAACAGGATTTAAAGATCGAAGTGCCCGATGAAGTCTTCGGTGTCAAAAAATGGCAATGTAAAGTTCGTTCTAACGAAAATGTTGCCACATTCATTAAAGAATTGGTGCTGGAATTACCGGAAGGTGAAAATGTCGATTTTCGTGCAGGTGGTTATATTCAAATTGAATGTCCACCTTACACGATCAGTTATAGCGACTATGATATTGGTGAAGAATTCCGTGAAGACTGGGATCACTTCAACCTTTGGCGTTATAAATCAGTCGTAAAGGAACCTGTGTTGCGTGCTTATTCAATGGCTAACTATCCATTGGAAAAAGGCCTTATCATGCTGAATGTGCGCATCGCCAGCCCACCTCCGGGTACGGCTGATGATATACCGCCGGGCAAAATGTCCTCGTTCATCTATGCATTGAAACCCGGAGACGAAGTCACCATATCCGGTCCTTATGGTGAATTCTTTGCGAAAGAGACTGAAGCTGAAATGGTATTCGTTGGTGGTGGCGCCGGTATGGCACCCATGCGCTCGCATATCTTCGATCAATTAAAACGTCTTGATAGTAAACGCAAGATATCGTTTTGGTATGGTGCGCGCAGTAAACGAGAAATGTTTTACGTTGAGGATTTCGATAGCTTGCAAAAAGAATTTGATAACTTTGAATGGCATGTTGCCCTATCAGATCCAAAACCCGAAGATAACTGGGAAGGTTACACCGGCTTTATACATAACGTGCTTTACGATAACTATTTGAAAGACCACACTGCGCCGGAAGATTGTGAGTTCTATATGTGTGGTCCACCCATGATGAACTCTGCCGTCATCGGTATGCTCGAAGATCTTGGTGTCGAACAAGACAATATCTTGCTGGATGATTTTGGTGGTTAAGTGAACAAGATTTTTCTGTCAGTTCTGACAGTCTTGTCGTTTGCATTAAGCGCTTGCAATAAATCATCTGACCCACAGAACATTACGACACTTACCGGCCCGACCATGGGCACGACCTTCACGATTAAGATTGCCGACCCGCAGGCATCATCCAAACAACAAGCCGTTAAAACGGATGTCGAACAGCTGCTTATTCATATTAACCAGCTTATGTCGACCTATATCGATGACTCAGAATTAACGTTAATCAATCAATCAAAATCTACAGACTGGCTATCGGTATCAGAAGAGTTATTAAATGTATTGTTAGAGGCAAAAAAGATTAGTCAGTTGAGTGATGGTGCTTTTGATATCACCGTTGGCCCCTTAGTTAACCTTTGGGGGTTTGGTCCTAATGAAGTAACGAAAGACATGTTGCCAGATGAGGAAGTCATTACTAATACGATGGCTATCATTGGCTATGAAAAGATTGACTACCAATCAAGTAAAAAAGTGATTCGTAAACAACATGAAGACATCTATATCGATTTATCTGCAATTGCCAAAGGCTATGCCGTTGATGAGGTAGCTGATTTACTTGATGCCTATGGCTTTAAAAACTATATGGTTGATATAGGTGGCGAATTGAAGCCCAAGGGTAAGCGTTCCGATGAACGAGGCTGGCGAATTGGTATTGAAAAACCGGTGGTCGATAGACGCTCTATACAAAGGGTAATTGAAATTGATCGGATCGGTATGGCAACATCGGGCGATTATCGCAACTTCTATGAAGTGGATGGTGTACGTTATTCGCATACTATTAATCCTAGAACAGGTCAGCCGGTAGCGCATAAGCTCGCATCAGTCACCGTTTTGCATGAATCTGTGATGCAGGCTGATGCCCTGGCAACAGCATTAAATGTGCTGGGTCCAGAAGATGGTGTGCAACTTGCCAGGAATCAAGGTATAACTGCTTACTTTATTGTTCATGACGACGAACAATATAAAGAGATCAGTACACATAATTTTGAACAATATTTTGTAGAAAAGGTGAAATAGTGGAGCTATTTTTAATCAGTTTTGTTCTTATTGGTCTGTCATTATTAGGCATGGCAGCCGGGGTTTTATTAAAACGTGGCAGCATCAAAGGTAGCTGTGGTGGTTTAAATAATCTCTCTGGCGAAGATGCTGAATGCTCCATTTGCGGTAGAACCGCCGACAATAGAAACGACTGCCAACAATAATATAAAATCAAGAGGAATTAAGTATGCTGCAATCGATTAAAGTAAAAGATTACATGGCGGCCAGCTTGACCACCTTCACTCCTGAGCTAGACGTGATGATAGCCGTGACACAACTGATTGAAAAACGGATCTCCGGCGCGCCCGTTCTGGATGAACATGGTAATCTGGTTGGTATTCTTTCTGAACGTGATTGCGTCAAGGTCGCATTGCAAAGCTGTTATTACGGTGAGCAGGCGGGGGTCGTTAAAGACTATATGCAAACAGAAGTACAAACCATTGATGGCGATACCAGCATACTGGAACTGGCACAAATGTTTGTTGATAAGCCCTTCCGACGTTATCCGGTAGTCGACGGTAATCGCCTGGTTGGCCAGGTCAGTATTCGAGATGTATTGAGGGCACTGGAAAAAATAGGGGCACCTGAGTCCTTCTAAATGTTATAATACACTATTGCGTCAAACTATCAGAAACCCAAAAAACGCTACTTCACGTAAGCTTTTGTTTGAAACCTAATAAACCCAATAGCGCTGAACCGATCAATAATAGACTTGCAGGCAACGGAATCGGTGAGGGATTAACGGTAATGCCGACAAAACCGGCCTTCTTCTGGATAAACGCCAATTCACCCTCAGCATCAGTATCCGCAATCAAATTATTCTGTAACTGAAAGATTACTGTCTTTTCGTTTTCCCAGCCCCACTCATTCACATTAGTAATGTTCCAAAGATTGGTGCTACCATCCTGTGGCGAAGTAATATTACCCGTCTGGGAAAGCACAGTATTGGTAGCAGGAAGCCCGCCGTGAATCCAGGTTAAGCTTGTTACCTGTGTCCGCAGCGAGGCCGAGACAGAAGCACCAGCCCCATCCAGAACGTAATCACCCGACTCTACAACCGAAATCGCGTCCAACGTAAAAGAAGGCTTATCTAATACATCAATAGTAATATTAAGGGTTTCGGTAACCAACACCGGCGCTGTGCCGTCTGTCGAGGTGCTAAGGAAATTGGTCGGAGAAAAGAATATACTGTTACCCACAACGAATCCATCGCCATACAATGAAGAATTATCGAAGGTAAACGAAACATCATTGCCAAACTTGGTTACTGTTGCCGCATTCGCAGCAGAGACAGATAATACTGAAAACAGCAGAACAATTAAGCTAAGACGAGACGGATACATCTTAAAAACTCCTTGTGAACAACAGTTAGGATGTTACTCGTCGTTTATTGCGGCTATTTTACAATTTTATTAAATCTAATTCCCTATCAGTGCAGCTAAGTGCATTATTGTTTAATCTAATTCTGTTTCGTCCACTACTTTATAGTTCTGCCAAGTCATCGACTTAATTCCAAAACGTCGCCTTCTCTTTTAATCTTAATCTGTTTTAAAAAAGACATACCAAGCAGAACAGCACTATCAAAATCACCATCGTGCACAGACGCCTCCACATTGCTCAGCGCAATATCACCCACCTCAACCTCGTTAAGCATGATGATGTGAACATCCACAATTCCATTCACCGTTTCTGCTTTCCCGGTTTTGGTTGATTGTTTATAGTTAATTGCCAATTGCTCTGCCTGTTTTTGACTCAGTGATACGTGCGATGCCCCGGTATCAATAATAAAAGATACAGGCTTACCATTAATTTTTCCTTCGGTTCGATATAGACCCGAACGATCAGCAATAATTTTAGCTGTCCCGCTGGTAGTGTTAGTGCCTGAACCTAGACGGTATGACTTTTCAATACCGTTTATCTCGAGTACGACGCCGCGCCTGTCACTAGAGATTGCTATCAAAACAACACCATCCAAAGAGGATTCGCCTATCCTTAATTGATAATGTTTGCCGTCAATCCTCAATAGAGCTTTTTCTCCAATTAAGCCCATCACAGCGATATTCTCTTCTGCGAAGACTACGCTTAAGTTAATAAATAAAATGAAGGAAGAAATAGTATGAAAAACTATTTTAGACATGCTCGCTAAATTATTACTTTGGTGCCATCTATCCGCGTAAACTGATAAGTAAAGTTTTCATTATAAGTCGCTTTACGATCCTGCAATAAACCTATCGCAACGTCTTCTCCGAGTTTTAGTCCCTCAACTGAATCCGAACGCCAATGCAAACCAGCAAAATCACGACCAAGTGCGATATTCGAAGCCAACTTATTTAATTCCCCACCCACTGTAAGATCAGGGCCACGATATTCTTTTAAGGTGAACCCATTATCGTAGGACTCAACCGGTTCAGGAATAATAAATTCCTCATAAAAATACGCTTTCAATATCGTCATGCACGCACCCGCTATCACGGAATGACCAGCGGGATAAGAAGGATGTGTTGGACACCCCTCAGGATAAGCCATGGGTAACGTACAAAAGCCGGTTTTTGAACGTATTTGTCTTATTGCTTCTGACTGAAGCAGTTTTTCATGAAGTGGATAGCTTCTACGTCCTGACACATGATTATGAACATACAATGCGAACGCTTCGGGACGAAGTCGTCGATGCACTAACCATTTTTGATACCAGGCAGCCTTAAGTGCACAATTCGATGCATGCGCCACCATTGATAAAATATCAGGACCACCCAGAGTAACGGCACCTGATTGGTTATTCGAATCCCGATAAGGATGATCCAGGGGTAACGCCGAGTCTCCATAACTCAATAAAATCAATGCTGCATTAAGAAACCCTTGATAAGGGTAATCAATGTGCACCCACTCACCAATGTCCCTGCCCGTTCGAATGTAACGCGTGCTCGTCGAGAACTGCATCTCTTCTTGTGCTATCGCGCCATTCTGAATTTGTAGACAGATTTCTGGATCAACCATGAAGTTTTCATCGATACGAGGCGAATTGTATTTTTGTAAGATCTCATGTGCACCATAAGGGATGGTTTTCCATAAGAATTGTGAAAAATACGGCCCGGTGCTATCACCCTCTGTCTCTCCTCTAAATAACGTAGATGCATTAACTTCTTTAAAACGTTCGAAGCGTGATAAATCCTTGATCGCCGCGATGCTTAATTTCTCTTTACCAAATAGTGAAGCAGGGATATCCCGACACAAGGCCTGCCAATATAATTCGGCCATTTCTGCGGCTTGTTCTTCGCTGGCAAAAGCAGGCGCTGGCTTCATACTCAAGTGATGCGAATCAGCTCCATCGAGCTGCAAAGCCAATGCTGCCTGTGGGTTCGCTAATAATGTCTGACCGCCTAACGGAATGGCATCAAAATCCTCAGTCTTACCGGTCTTAAATGCATTTAACAAACTCTGAAAAGCCTGCTTTTCAACCTCGGCAAACTGATTATGTGGCAGCCCTTTAGTGAAGCAGCTAAACAACTCAGGATAACGCTGCTCATCGCCATTATTAATTGGTTTCGGGATTGTTTTCTTACTGTATTTTTGTGCTAGTTTTTCTCGCAACGCGTAGGCAAATGCCAAACGCTCAGTTTTATTTATCGGTATTGCTGCAGAGGCCTTGTTAATAAAAGAATATAGCCCTGTTAACCCTGCGGAGAGCAAGGCAGAATTGCGTGTAAAACGAAGGAACTGCCGACGGTTAAATTTCATGTAGAGTTTAAAAAACAAATATCAATTCATAAAGATACAACTAAAACATTCTTTTTTAAAATATCTCTACATCATTATTTATCCAGTATGGAAAAATTTCCGGTCTCAGGATTAAAGTTGTATTTAGAATTGCCAGTAGTAGGGTCTATATATATTATTTGATCGTTGATATTTTTTTCAATAAATGCTCCTTCTCTCTTTTTCAAAAACTCGTTGATCATTTCTTGATTAACTGCTGGTTGAAATACCTGGGAATTACTCGAGCTAAATTTAAGGGGTTTCTTAATATTTAGTTGATTTTCGTTAATTTGGTTTTTTAATGTATCAACTTCAATTTCTTTTATGATTTTTTCTTGAGGTATACGTTCTTTAACGACATATGTATCACTGAAATTATACTTATTAAACCCTTCGTTTTCTATCCCTGTCACAGAGTTTACTATGGTAGATTTCACACTGATCTCCTCATCGCCCGGGATTAGCTTTTCTACTTCATTAACAGTATCAATCGCTCTCTTTAGGCTTATTGATGACTTTTTCAACGCCTCTGACTGCTCAATGTTGTATTCATCAATTTTGGTAGACAGAGAAATCACATTATTTCTCAAGTCTTTTACATCCTTATAGAGTTTTTCTTTCTGTTCAGCATCAACGTTACCTTCTATAGTTTGAATTTCCCTGGAAATTCTTGATGCTATTTTCTCCGTATTGGCAGCATCATTAACGACTTCATTGACTCTTTTTGTATCGATACGTTGATTAACTAATTGACCAGCACTATCTATAACCACTTGCCATGATAAACCGAAGGCAAGCGCCAATCCCAAAGTATGATAAAGATGTGTTGTATCAGTTTTTGAAATCACAAACACACCTAAAATTGCTGCGATAGCGCCAAGAAAAAAATGACTGAAGATATTCCAAAGGGCGAACTCCCCTTGGGCAGTGTTTACGACAGTGTTAAACACTAATATTCCTACTCCGCCAATACCACCTGAAATAGAAACATAGAAAAATATTTTCCCGTTATCGTTCATCATAAGCAGTTATGCCAAACGCGATAAAATAAAATGGCTTTTCAGAAAATCAAACACTGCATTTTGCCAACCATCCATCATTGGTCTGATTCCGTTTTGTCGCTACCACACAATAGTCACCATCTTTTAACCATTGCGCCGTGATTTCAAGTGAAAAGGCAAGATCATTACAACTTGCTGCCGGTCTATTAATTGTAGAAGAATCAAGTGATTTTTTAATGATAAAGTCAGCTCGATCATTTTCATCTTGCCATTCAGACATATTTGCATCTTTCAGCATAATGCTCTCCTGGTTTGATTTATAAAACAGATATGACGTATGCCGCAGCCGCGTCAATTACATGACTATTACCAATCGTGGCAAAGTAATCCGCACGTTCTTTTTCCGCCCTCTTTTTATCCTGAAGTATGACTGCCATGGCAGCAGGCTCGATGATTTTGTTATCAACTTTATATTTCCTGTCATTTTCTACCCGTGAAATACTGGTGATTGTTTGCCTGATTTCAATTTCATAATTTAATACGCCCAGAAAATCTCCTGAAAATGAAACATCTTTACCCAATGTTTTTTTCAGATTCTCTCCTTCAATGAAGTAATAAGTATTTTTAGTTATATCAGGTAACATCTTACTCAATCCGTCCATGTGTTTGAGATGAGCCTGCGCTGTTTTATCTTCCCCATTAGCCATTGCCTTTATTTGTTCATATACCTTTCTCAAGGTTTGCGCTTTACTTTGGGTCAAATCACCAATATCGCCAATACCTAGACCAGATAATGCTTTCGCACTTTCTGCGGGGGCAATCACAGCTGCCTCACCCGTAATAAACGCGCTTTTAATAGTAGTACGTCCCCAAACGCCTTCCGACTCACGCTTCAACTTGAAATCACTAATCACACTCAATGCTTCGCCAAGGGTTTGCGACTTACCTTCACCATTCCCGTTACCAGTGCCTGAAGTGTCATTACCAGATTTTGTTTTTTTGCCTGGCGTTACAAGTATTGTCCGTGTTTTTAATCCGAATGTACCTTGTAGTGGTTGTTGCGGATCAGTAGAACGTGCTTCAAGCGAAAGCCCTGTTCTCTCCGAATGGTGGTAAGTGACTGCATTTGAGCATGCCACTAAATTAACTACGACAAAAAAACAAAAAATGATCTTTGTATAACAATACATTTTCATTCTCCCGCACTAGAATTAATCTTCTGTCGAAATGCGTTAACTGAATCAGGTTCTTTAGCTATTTTGCTTGCAGGAACCCCACTTGCAACGAACTCTGACACTTCTATATCGCGTAAGCTCGACGCCTCAACATGATTTACAGAAAATAAAGACATTGCATCTTCTGTGTCAGATTTTTTCGGCACAATTGCATAGATATCCCGATCATAGCCAAAAGAAAATTTTTGACTGCCCTCGGTTCCAGCACCAATATTTAAGCCTAACGAAGACTCTTGTACGTATACTAAATGCGTCGCCTCACAGCCGACTAAAAAAAACAACATACAAAAAAAGCAGGCTTGAACTTTATTTATCATTATTTTTATCATGTTAACTCCCCTTGTTTGGATTAATCACAGCACAAATAGTCTTTTTTGAAGTACTCTCAGGGATATTGTTGTAATACATTGAAAACATGTTACCCACAGGCAAAGTAGTCACTTTTTTAGTCTTAACGCCTGCATTAAAAGAGAATCGATAAGCAGCAACATCAACCCCAAGTCCAGCACTATCCGAATTAATCTTTATAGCATCGTCTGAATACACAAAGTCGGTATTAAGGAGAGATGAAGAAACAATATTAATGTTTGAAGGAAAACATTTTTCAACTTCATCATCCATGACAGGGTAGATGATCTCACGAGAGAGATAGCCTATGTGTAACCCATATCCTTCTTGCGTATACAAGTGAATCCCCTTTGCTGTTGTGGTTACAGTCTTACCGTATTCGGTATTAATCGTTTCCTGTTTTATAAAACCAGGGACACCAAATCCATTTATTGAACAAGATGCAGTAACACCAACCAGTCCAAATAAAATTATTATTACCGTTATTTTTCTAATCGTGCTTATTAGTCAAACCCATTTTTTATAAACAGATACCATTTGAATAGCCGATTCGTTATTAAAAATTTTTTGCCCGGATTAATAACTAAAGCTCCGGCTATCTATTCACACTAAACTTTTGTTTATTTCATGATGCTGACAGCACCCACAAATTTTTAATCTTAAGAACTTCTATGACACATTGAATAAAACTTGAAACACAAAGCAAAACTTTGGTTAGTAAATATCTTATGCTTAGTTATGCTTTGAACAACTTAGGCATTAAAAATTACAGCATAATTTATGACAAATAAATATCACCTAAACAGATGATATTTGATAAATAAATCCCTACCCTTTTTCGATAAGGCACGTTAAACATTTATCAAGAAATAACTGTTAATTATTGTTTTAATTAAAAGTGTAATACTTTTTGACTTATGTTCTCAGCGAAAGCGGAGCGCTGGCCTAGGCTAGGCGGTTGTCATTTAAATCGTAAGTGTAGCTGGTCGGGACATTGTTGACATTCGGGTTGTTGCTGACGGCGTCGTTGAGGATACGGTCAAGGCGGTCGTATTGGTAGCGGGTGGTGTAGACGGTACCGGCTAGCTCGGTGAAGGTGTGGTTGGTTTGGTTACCATAGGCGTCGCAGCTGTAGGCGGTGTTGCCGCTCTCGTCGTTGCGGGCACAGAGGTAGCCTAACCCAAAGCTGCAGCTGTCATAAGTGTAGCTGACGTTTTCGTTTTTACCGGCAATGGTGTTGGGGTAGGTCTTGGTCAGCACACGTTCGAGTTCGTCGTAGGTCATCGTGGCGGTGATGCCTCTTCCTTCGGTGATGCTGGTGACGTTGTTGGCAAGGTCGTAGGTGTAGGTGATGGTCCCCCGGTCTTGACTGATTTCCCGGGTACGACGGCTGATGATGTCGTAGTCGTAGTTGGTGATAACGCCATTGGGGGCAGTGACCTGGGTAATTCTATCCTGCTCGTCGTAGACGTAGCGGGTCACCCCGCCTTCACGATGGGTGTTGGTCTCTAATCGGTTGAAGGCATCGTAGCTGTTGTTGCTGGGGTTGCCGTTCGGGTCGATGAGGCCAATGAGGTTGGAGTTTTCATCGAGGATGCGTTGGGTAACGGAGTTGTCGACACCAATATGCGGCGCGCTGGTCTGAGTGAGGCGGTTGCGGTTGTCGTAGAGGCTGTCGACCAGTAGTGCCAAGCTGCCATCGCTATTGGTGGTTTCGGTACGGATGACGTTTTTGTGGTCGTCGTAGGTATAGCGTATCGATTGATTGAGGTTGTCGGTCACTGAGGTCAGCATGCTGCGTTCGTCATAGGTGTAGCTTAAGGTAATGCCGTCCGGGGTGGTGACGGTTTGTAGTAGCCCGGTCGGGAAGTAGCCGTAGCTCCAGACGCGGACATTGCCCGGCGAGCCGACCGGTGGTGTTTCGGTCTTGGTGTCCATCAGGCCTTCGTCGTTATAGGTATACGTCGTCACTAAGCCATTCGGGCTGGTCATCGTTTCTACCAGACCGCGGCTGTCGTAGGTCATGGTCGTGGTATGGCTGAGTTGGTTGACGATGGTTAACGGATTACCGTTGGCCGGGTCGCGATTAATCGTCGTCGTATGGTTACGCGGATTGGTCACAGTCGAAACCAGACTAAAGGCATCATAGGTATAGGTCGTCGTCGCACCGTTGAATTCTTCGCGTTGAGTTAAGACATTATTCAAGCAAAAAGTCTCATCTGAACCACTTATTCTTACTCACTTATCTATCATAAATTTCTTTATTCAAAAATATCATCCATATCGGCTGTGTTAACTTCACATAACAATAGTTTTTTTAAACGGCCTGTTCGACTGGTTACTTTATAAACCCGACATTTTATATCACCAGATGCTTCATTCCTGTCCCTGGCATTATTTGAAAGACTATTGGTAATAAGGTTTATGTTTTCTTTTGTTTTTGCATCATTGACTATCTCGAAGGGAATGGGCCTGCTTTCTTCCTCCAAATAGATCCGTCCTTTATAGGTATTAATGTTGTAACTTGATATGCGCCCAATTACATCATCAAAGTTATCGCTTTTATCTTCATACGTTATATAGTCATAAGTCTCACTTGTTAATGATTCACCTATTGTTTGTTTATTCTCATCATCGCCAACCATTATCTTGGCCTTTGCGGCAGTATTCGAACCTACAATCGGTCTGTGCATATTTTTTATAGCAACTTCACTTTTTTCTACCACCGAGTCGAACCGACCCTGATCGAGTATTGGCAACTTATTGTTTTTATCTTCCTGAAGTTCTTTATATTGTTGCCCCAGTGATGACTCATAATCGACGTAGAAACCCAATGTTTCAGAGATTGTATAATCGTAAGCTGAATGGATGAGATTTCCTAAAGGTGTATCTTTACTTATAGTGCCAAGGTTATACGCTGCTGTACCGGCGGCAATAACCAGCGCAGTTATTTTCCAGCTACCTTCTTCAGGCGGGACAGCTATGATTTGTGCATTCTTTAATGAAGGTGCCTGTGTAATGACTTGACCATTAAGAACAAGATGCGTGGTAATAGCAAGGGAGCGTTGAAACCCAACCAGGGCTTGAGAAACATCATAAAAATCAATCTCATGCTCGTCAGAATCTCTGCCTTCATAACTAAGAGTAAAACTTAAATGATTGATGCGCATTTTCCAACCTAGTTATTAGTGGTACGTCGCTTATTTTTTCATTAATAATCTTAAGCTGTAGTGCAGTTTAATTAGTTAAATTAATTTTCAATTAAACTCTTTAATAACTTGAGGCAATAATTTCTTTAATGATTTTGAATGATACGGTAAATGTTCAAATAACTCAGTATTTATTGCATACAATATATCTTCTATAGCCTCTTTATCAGAATCATTTACTGATAAGATCTTATCGATTAGTTCTAAGTATGAACGAGATATTTCGTGTATGTCAGCAAGATCAATAAACAACTGGCTTTTATTAAGTTTATCTGACAATTTATCGCCAAGTTTCAACCTTAGATTTTTAGCAATATCAACTGTATTTTTTGTTTCTAATGTCATTATCTTTGCCTTTTAGGTAAACGTTTTTTCAACCGTTTAATACGGTCTTCCGCAGCTTTTATTTCAGTTTCCCAATGAGGAATATCTCGAGAATCAGGGTTATCTTTAATTTTTTCTTTATGCTTATCCACGTGATCCTGAAGACCCTTAATTTTTTTCTTTGTATCCTTATTTTCATTCCACATTGGATCATTCAATGGAATGGGGTTCGTAGTTAATGGTGGTGTAGGATTATCAGCCGCATCAGGACAATTTGCACAATTATCATCTCTAATATCCCAAGTATAGCCTGTGCCGACAGTTTGTAAGACATAATAACAAGTTGTTGCCACTAAGACCTGACAAAAAGGAGTAACAGCACACCAGTAGACTACTGCCGGTGTTAACCCATCAGGGTCGTAAACATTAGTTGGGTTTTGTAATGCGTAACTATAAGTATTTAGTCCGCCATCTAACCCAATCGGGTCACTGGTGATATACCTGCCTATGCTTGGGTCATAATATCGAAAGTGGTTGTAATGCAGGTTGGTTTCCGCATCAAAGTATTGCCCCGGGAATCGCAGGTTAACAGATATGCCTGCCAACTCCTCTGCCGGGGTGTTC
>JANQNX010000014.1 GCA_028279365.1 Gammaproteobacteria bacterium
TGGTCGATGGTCAGGCGGTGACGGATACGTTCAGTTATACCATTAAGGATAGTGACGGTGACTTCAGTACCGCGACCTTTGTGTTTACGATTAATGGTACTAATGATGGTCCGGTGCTCGACCTAGATGCGAACGACAGCAGCACAGCGACCGGGGCGAACTTTAATCAGAGCTTTACCGAGAACGGTGGGGCGGTCGCGATTGCTGATAGCGATACGAGCATCATCGATGTGGACGACGTCAATATTGAGGGGGCGACGATTACCTTGACCAACCCACAGGCGGCTGACGTGCTGGCGGCGGGCAGTTTGCCGGTGGGTATTAGCGTCGACGGAGCATCGACGTCGACTAACATTATTTTAACTGGCAGCGCGACGCTGACGGACTACCAGACAGCGATTCAGGCGATTACCTTTAACAATACTAGTGAGAACCCGGCGACGGTGGACCGCACGATTACCATAGTGGTCAACGACGGTGACGTAAACAGTAACACGGCGACCACGACGATTAGTGTGGCGGCAGTCAATGATTCACCGGTGGCAAACAACGACACATTTACTGTTAATCAAGATACAACATCTACAGTGATAGGTATGCTGGCAAATGATACAGATGTCGATGGTGACACCTTGTCTGTACAGTCGATTAACGGTACGACGTTAACACCGGGTACGCCGCAATCTATCACGGTAATTAATGGCACGGTAAACGTGAGTGCAGCAGGTGCTGTGACTTTTACTCCTACAGCAGGATATAGCGGTGCAGTGAGTTTCGGTTATGTTGTAAGTGATGGCCATGGTGGGACAGATACCGGAACAGTTAATGGAACAGTAATAGCTATTGCTACTTCAGGAGATACAGAAATAACCGAAGATATTAATGAAGAACAGCAGACGGCTGGTGATGGCATTAATAACTTCATTCAATCTCAAGGCAATGGTTCTGATAGGCAATCCGATCCGAGGGAATTATCTGCTGATGGCGCGGTGATTGATGCTGTTGGTGGAGCAAACAGCTTGGGTTCATTGCGATCACTAGATGCAGACGGTGCAGTACTGGATGCAGTTGAAGGTGCGAATCAGAGCAGAATTTATTTTAGTGATATTGTTGAAGATCAATTGGCTGATAACGTCGGCATGTGGGATATCAGCGGTGTTAAAGGATTTTCAGTTAGCTTTTCTTTATCTGAAACGACTCAAGGTTCGGAAACAGAGTTAAGCCTGTTCCCGCTTCGCGTCGGTTCTGCAGAGGCTGAAAATCGAGATCAGTTGTTAGTTAAATCAATATTGAGGGATAGAACATTGTTCCTTGAAATCGATTATAAGATTAAGTCTGATGGGGGATTGACGGCAATGGGTCTTAGCGTTACACAGCTTGATGGCAGTCCGTTACCGGCATGGTTACGTATCGATGATGCGGGTGGTTTAGTCAGCGGAGAGCCTCCGGTAGGAACAGAAAAAGTCCAATTACGTATCGAGGTAACCTTAAGCGATGATACGGTCATTGTTCGTTATATTGATGTCAACGTGACGAGTGGAGAGATAGCTGGCTTACAACAAGTGGGCAGTGAGTTTGTGGCGGGTGCGAGCCTGTTCGAGAAGCAGTTGGAGCAGGAAGCCGATAAGTTTGACTCCTCGTCTGAAGAAATAACAAAAATCTTTATTAATTAATAAGTTAAATATAAAATAAAAACAATTTTATTAAGTTTAATTACAAATTAATAACAACTCGATAAAAGTTAAAGCAGATTGTGGGGATGAGATATTCAAAAACAGCTTTGAGTAAAATATGCGCTCGCATATTTTTACTGCTTTTCTGCGTTGCTGTCTCTGGCTGTTCTTTCATTCCTGTTCCATTAACTGCCGATGAATTAAAACAGCAGGCCAAACAGGACAATATTGCGGTTACAAAAAACCAGCAAGAATTGAGTGGCCCAATCTCACTATACGAAGCAATAGCCAGAGCATTGAAATATAATCTGGATTTCAGGCTTGAGTTCGCAGAGAAAGTCCTGTCGCAAACACAGCTAGATGTGTCCCGCTATGAATTATTACCGCAATTAGTTGCGCGCTCTGGTTATGACGGACGTGATAACTTCAGTGGTGCATCCAGCCAATCATTGATTACCGGCCAGCAATCACTGGCTACGTCGACTTCGTCAAACCGAGATATATTCACGACTGATCTGAATCTGACCTGGAGCGTGCTTGATTTCGGATTGTCCTATATTCGTGCAAACCAGGCGGCGGATAGAGTACTGATTGCTGAAGAAGAAAAACGTAAAGTCATCAATCGAATCGTACAAGACGTCAGAACAGCCTATTGGCGTGCGGTGACCAATGATCGCTTAAGCGGGAAAGTTGAGACGTTATTGGAAAGGGTATCGATAGCAATCGAGGAATCCAAACAGATAGAGATAAAAAGACTGGATCGTCCACTGACTGCATTAACCTATCAGCGCGAATTGATTGGGATTAAACGTGAGCTGGAGGAATTACAGCGCGATCTTTCTTTAGCAAAAATTCAACTGGCAGCATTAATGAATCTTAGACCGGGTCAGGAATATGAGTTGGTAATTCCCGATCGTTCCGATGTGGTCAACAAGGTTGATATTTCTCCAGAGACGATGGAAACACTGGCATTGGAAAATAGACCGGAAATTAGAAGTATTTCTTATGAGCAAAGGATTAACAAAAAAGAGGCCAAGGCCGCGATTCTTGGTTTGTTACCGGGGCTTGATATTAACTTTGGAAAAAACTACAGCACTAATACGTTTCTGTTTAACAACAACTGGTTGAGTTACGGTGCACAGGTTAGTTGGAACCTGTTAAATGTATTTAAATTACCTTCTACAAAACGGGAGTTGGAGGCAAGGGATAAAGTATTGGAAGCGAGACGACTTGCCCTGAGTATGGCCATTATGACCCAAGTTCATGTCAGTCTGGCACAGTATGAGCACTCACAAAAAGAGTACCGTACCGCTTCTGATTATTATGTGACCCAGGACAAGATTCTCGAACAGTTGGAATCCGGCGTGACACTGAATACTGTGACCGAGCAATCCTTGATACGTGAAGAAATGAATATGATGGTCGCTGAAGTGAAATATGATATTGCTTATTCAGATGTTGAAAATGCTTATGCAAGTATTTTTGCTGCGTTGGGTATTGATCCGTTCCCTACTGATGTTGATACTGGTGATCTGGATTCATTAACTGATTCTATTAAAGGTTATTTCGATGATTTATCTTTACAAGAACAGCTTTTCTCACTAAAAGTAAAATAATAACAGGAGAAAAATGATGAACAGACTTTATATCAAAGCAGGTGTTTTCATTTTTTTTCTGACGCAGAATTTTTCTACAGGTGTTTTCGCAGAGGACGATGTTGAGTTGTTTAGCAATGGGATTGTTGCTGACAATGTCAGGGGGTTGATTAAGCCGGTGGAAAAAGCCGTTATCTCTAGTGAGATCTCTGCAAGAATCAAACGTATCCCGAATAAGCCTGGTGATGCCTTCAAGAAAGGCGATGCCTTAGTTGAGTTTGACTGTTCATTTTATCGTGCAGATCTGGCCTCTGCAGAAGCCGAGTACAAGTCCAGGAAAAACGTTTACGAAAATAATAAACAATTACTGGCGTTGAATGCGATCAGTGATATCGATGTCTCAATCTCTCAGGCAGATATGGAGGTTGCCAGGGCTGACAGAACGATGCGAGCGATTCGTGTCAACCAATGCAAAATTAATGCGCCATATAATGGTAGAGTGATAGAGGTTTCAGTCAACGAGCATGAGACGGTCCCGGCGGATAAGGAATTGCTCTCCATACTCAATGACAGCCTGCTCGAGATAGAATTAATTGTTCCTTCCAATTGGCTTAACTGGCTGAAAGCCGGAGAAGCATTTTCTTTTCAGATAGATGAGACCGGCAAGACACTGGATGCCAAGGTATCTAAAATCGGTGCTGTTGTGGATCCAGTAAGCCAAACGATAAAACTTAATGGCAGGTTTGATGACACACTTGATGGCGTATTATCCGGCATGAGTGGTACCGCTATGTTTAGTCAATCTGCTGACCGATAATGAACGAAGCAACTCAAGCGCCTGACCTGTCAGCGGTCTCAAAATTATTGCAGCTGGAGTCGATGGCGCGTGCTGCCAGTTCCAAACAGGCGCTGAGTTTTATGATCGTCAATGAGACGCGACGATTATTAAATTACCGACAAGCCTATTTATTTCTTTCTACGCATCCGATTCAACGCAAATGCGATCTGGTCGCGGCATCCAGCGTTGCCGTCGTTGAGACTAATGCACCATTTGCGATATGGATGAATAAACTGAAAAAACAGCTATTCGACAGTAACACCATCAACAAACAAAAACAGATTGATCAGAGCCAATGTCCTCAAGAATTATTGGAGGGGTGGGGAGAGTTTTCATTACCGTTTGTATTATGGACACCATTGAAACTGCCTGATGGTACATTTGTCGGTGGCCTTTGGCTCACACGTGAGAATCCCTGGCAAGACAATGAAATGGCATTACTAAAACGTTTAGGAGAAACCTATGCGCATGCCATGATTGCAGTCACCAGTCGACGTTCTATGTATAAACGTCCGACGGTGGTTAAAGTTGCGATATGGGTCATCGTGTTTTTTCTACTTGCCGTGTTATTAAAACCGATTCAGTTAACTGCGTTGGCTCCTGCAGAGATTACGGCGATAGAACCGGAAATAATCAGTTCACCAATGGATGGTGTGATTGCTGATGTGTATTACCCTCCGAATAGCTATGTTGCCAAAGATGATATCTTGTTTTCTTTAGAAGATACGAATTTAAGAAATGAATATAACGTAGTTGAAAAGACACTGGCTGTTGCTGAAGCTGAGTTAAAAAAAGCGTCGCAAGATGCGTTTCGTGATGCAAAAAGTAAAGCCCAGGTTGCCTTATTAGAAGCCGAGACCAAACTACAGGAAACCAAACTGGCATTTGCAAAAGAGATGTTGGAAAAGGTGCAGGTTAAAGCCGACAGAAGTGGTTTACTGATCTATGCAGATAAATCAGACTGGATCGGCAAACCGGTTCAGGTCGGTGAGCGTATTATGGAAATCGCCGATCCGCAAATGATTCAATTGAGAATTAACCTGCCTATTGATGATGCTATTGTGCTGAATAAAGATGCGGAAGTTGATGTTTTTCTTGATGCCGACCCGATTCATCCTGTCGCTGCCAAAGTTACCAGCACCAGTTACATTGCAGAGAAGTATGATCAGGAAACATTAAGCTATCGGGTTTATGCCAAGTTTAATGAAAGTGAAAATGACTCACTGCGTATCGGCTTGCAGGGAACGGCAAAAATCTATGGTGAAAACGTGTCCGTGTTTTTCTATCTGTTCCGACGACCTATTTCATACGTACGACAATTTATCGGACTATGAACCCGCCGGCTGAAGATTTTCCGCTGCCGGAATTAAGAAGTGATTTGCAATTAATTGAGGGGCCTGTCGCGCTGGACGGCTCTCCAAGCTGGATAATCTTTGATCCGCTGCGTAATAAATATTTTTCTATTGGTTGGACTGCTTTTCAATTGTTGTCACGTTGGTCAATTGGAAAAGCGAATGCACTGATACAGACGATTAATAAAGACACTGCGGCTAACATCGATAGCCAGGATGTTCAGAGCATATTGGGGTTTCTCTATTCAAATAGCCTGACTCGTTACCCCGCATCCGGTTCCAGTCAGGATTATCTGGAACAATATGAAGCCAGTAAGCCTAATTTTTTCATCTGGCTGATTCACAATTATTTATTCGTGAAATTTCCGCTGGTCAAACCGACCGCGTTTCTTAGAAGAACACTGGTTTTTGTTGAACCTGTTTTTTCCAGGACTGCGTTCGCATTGGTCATTACGCTCGGTCTGATTGGCTTATATATGATAGGACGGCAATGGGACAGCTTTACTTCGACTTTTTTGTATTTCTTTAATATGCAAGGTCTGCTGTTTTATTTTTTGTCGTTGATCTTTATCAAGGTCTTGCACGAACTCGCGCATGCCTACACGGTTATTCGCTACGGTTGCCGAGTACCAACCATGGGCGTCGCTTTGTTGGTGATGTTTCCGATTCTGTATACCGATACGTCAGACACCTGGCGTTTGCAGTCGGCTAAAGAACGTGTGCATGTCGGTGCTGCCGGTATGTTGATGGAGTTTTACGTGGCTTGTCTTGCTACCTTTAGCTGGAGTTTTTTACCGGATGGTTTTTTTAAAAGCGCCGCGTTTATTTTGGCAACGACTAGCTGGGTATTATCTTTAGCAATCAACCTTAACGGCATGATGCGGTTTGATGGTTATTACATTTTGTCGGATTTACTTGGCATTCAAAATTTACAAAAGCGATCGTTTGATGTCGGCAAATGGCGGCTGACCGAATGGTTGTTCGGTTTGGGCCTGCCTGCTCCAGAGGCTCTGCCCAGAAGTATGTTAACCAAGCTGACAATCTATGCCTGGTGTGTTTGGGTCTACCGCTTTTTCCTTTTTATCGGTATCGCGCTGCTGGTTTATTATTTCTTCTTTAAAGTATTAGGCATACTGCTATTTGCAATTGAGATTCTGTGGTTTATTGTTTTACCAGTTGTTGGTTTATTCAGAGGGTGGTGGGAAATGCGAGCCAGTATCATCAAAACTAAACGCTTTTATATTACTTTGTCTGTTATGTTGTTAGCTCTGGCGCTTTTTCTGATTCCCTGGAATACATCGATTGCCATTCCTGCCATTTATCAAAGTCAGCAGAAATTACAGGTATTCACGCCAACCCCCGCTTATATTGAACAGGCTTTTCTGGAAAATGGAAAAGCGGTAAAAGAGGGTGATGTGCTGTTGCAGTTACGTTCTCCACAGATAGAGCATGACATAAAGTTGGCTCAAGGCAGGATTGATTATTATCGTTTGCAGGCAAAACGAATCGCTGCCAGTGAAAAAGAGTTGTCGAATGTGCAGGTTATTATCAGACAATTACAAGAAAGGCGCTCTGAATTATTGGGCTTATATGAAGAAAAAGAGAAGCTGACGATACGTGCGCCATTTGATGGGGTTGTATTTGATGTTGAACCGGCGTTACATTCGGGCAGATGGATTAACCAAAGTTTACCGTTAGCAACGCTGATACAACCGACACAGCCGGTGGTTGAGGCAGTCATGTTTGAAAAAGACCTGCCGCGTGTATCAAAACAGGCTCAGGCCATGTTTATTCCCGATAACCCGCAGCTTGATTCAATCTGGTTATATGTCAAAGATGTGGAACTGGCGAACATGAAGACCCTGGATTTACCGGCCTTATCTTCAATCTATGGTGGTAAAGTTCCTTCACAATTTAACCAGGATAATCAGTTGATCCCTGATAAATCACTTTATCGTGTAAGGTTAGGGGTGAGCGAAGTCGAACAGGCTAGTGTGCAGCAAATGCTAAGGGGGGTGGTGCACATCCAGGGAGAAGCAGAGAGCTTTATCAAACGATTTTACAAACTGGTCGTGTCAGTATTGATCAGGGAATCAGGTTTTTGACCTAGACAGACATTCCTATCTAATTGTTTAAATAGCGCGATATGCGTCACATTTCCCTGTTCCATAATGTGTAATGCAACACGCTATTTATTTTTATCTATAGTATAGTTTAACTATGTTCAATAAATAACTAATTAATATGGTTAAATTAACTTATCGTTTATTTCTTGTTGGTTTTATGGTTCTGTTTATCAGCGCTTGTGCAAACACCTCGAATAGCACCGGATCGCTGAGTTTCGATGATAATTCTGAAACGCTCTATATCTATGAAGACGGTCGGATGCTCTACAAAACCCGTTTTCTTAACCCTGATGATGTGGTCATTTATGACGCGGGTTTTAATGGAGAACGCGCTGCGGTTAAGGTGTATTATCCTGTCCGCGCTGATTTTTACCGCGATTCGATAGAGGTTGTTCGGGTGGAGGATCGTAAGGACGAAGCGATCAGCGTCAATCAGGAGATACTGCAGCAAATAAACTGATTTAGCCAAATTCCGCCTTTCAATAGCCTCAAGAGTGAACTACTACCGCTGATTTTTCTGGAAGCTGCCATAGTTATCGTCTATGCTTAAAGCGATGTCGTCAAAAGTCTTCGTCAAGATAAGGCTGATGGCATTGATTTAAATTTATAGAAGGGGAGTATCAGAAATGATCAGTGGTAAAGTAAAGTGGTTTAGCGAGTCCAAAGGTTATGGTTTTATTGAGCCTGAGGGCGGAGGCGATGACATATTTGTGCATTATTCCTCCATTAAAGCTGAAGGTTTCAAGACCTTAAATGAAGGACAAGCTGTGTCTTACAACGCAGAAAAAGGGCCTAAAGGGATGCATGCGGTTGAAGTAGAACCGATGTCCTGACTGGCATTCGATTGTCATAAAAAAACCCTGCTGCTGCAGGGTTTTTTTATGGAAAACCGAAGCCGCCTTGCACCAAAATGATCTAGCCGCCAAGCAGGCGTTTTTCGGTTAACAATATCGCTTCCTGTTTCCCCTCAATGACAATTGCGTCGCCCACCTTGAATAAAAATTGACCGTCGAATTGTTCCAGTCTTTCCTGTCCGCGTCGAATTGCAATCAGGCAGGTGTCATCAGTTTCGAATGCCATTTGTTCGACAGATTTATCCACTGCATAGCTATCTGGAGACAGGGTAATGGTATGAAAACGCAGTGCATCATAATCATCAATACCCAGGCTTTCCTCACCCCGAAAATAGCCACGCAATTTTTTGTATTCGTCCTCGCGTGCCTGCTCAACAAAACTCATAGAATCCTCAGTCGAAATGCCTAACTGTTTGAGTAGGTGAATGGCTAACATCATGCTTGCCTCAAAACTTTCCGGCACGACATTCGAGGCCCCTTTTTCCTGTAGTAAATCCATGTGTCGTTCGTCTTTGCTGCGTACGATGATCGGTACCTCCCGACAGATTGAGCGGCAAGCCAGGATGATCTGTTCTGCCACGCGGGCTTCGTCGAATGTGACGATCAATGCACTGGCATGTTCAATGTCGGCTTTTTTTAAAATTTCTGCCTGGGTACTATCGCCATAGTAGACTTTTTCGCCAGCTTCCCAGGCTTCGCGAATCAAGCTGTGATCCAAATCCAGGGCAATGTAATTGATCTGCATTTCTCGCAGTATGTTTGCCAGGTTTTGTCCGATGCGGCCAAAGCCACAGATAATGACGTGGTTAGTCAACTCGGCGCAGGCTTCTTCTAGTCCTTTGGGAGGGACATTAGTGCCGCTGACATAGCGACCGCGAAACAGCTTTTCAGTAAATAAACTGTTATAACGTATTAGCAGCGGGCTAATTAGCATGCTCAAAATGATAGAGGCAATGATGGGTTGCGTTTCTTTCAGCGTGAGTAAATGGTTACTGATCGCAACGACCAAAATGGCGAAGCCAAACTCACCTGCCTGTCCTAATACCAAACCGGTACGAAAAGCGACTGGCCATTCATAGCCAGCCACTCGGGTCATCAATAATATAACACCGCCTTTGCCGACAATCAGACCGGCGGTTAATAGTCCAATCCACAACCATGCTTCAGTAATGATGGAAACATCTAGCTGTGCTCCGACACTGATGAAAAACAATCCCATTAATACGTCGCGGAAAGGGCGGATGTCTGCTTGAATTTGGTGGCGATATTCAGTTTCACTTAACATCAGCCCAGCCAAAAATGCACCGAGTGCGAGTGACAGGTCGAGTTGATGGGTTAACCAGGCTGCTGTCAACGAAATTAACAAGGTTGCCAGGGTAAATATTTCGGCGGAACGTGTGCTGGCTACAAGGTGATAGAAGGGTCTCAGTAAACGCCTGCCGGTTTCATACATAATGAAAAATGCCAGTAAGCCTTTCGCCATGGCAATAAGCAATGGCATTAACATGGATTGTTCACTGCCACCCGCCAGTATTGGAATAACGACTAACAATGGTACTACGGCCAGATCCTGAAACAGTAAAATGCCGATAGCGAGTTGCCCATGTCGTCCCTGCATCTCCAGCTGGTCAGACAGCTGCTTGGCAACAATCGCCGTAGAAGACAATGCCAGTGCGCCGCCTACTACCAGGGCGGCTTGCCATTCAATACCGGTCAGCCAGGCAATGAGTCCGCCCGATAATGTAGAAATAATGACCTGGACACTGCCGAGTCCGAATACGGTATTGCGCATGGCGATGAGTCTGGAAATAGAAAACTCCAGGCCAATCATGAACAGTAAAAATACAACCCCGATTTCTGCCAACAACTGGATGCTTTCTGTTTCTGGAAACCAGCCGAGCGCATACGGGCTGACCAGTATGCCGACAAACAAATAACCCAGAATAGGCGTGAGCTTGATTCGTTTGAGTAACCAGACCATCAGTACAGACAGGGCAAGCAGCACCAGTCCGTCGTTTAAAGCATTATGTTCCATTTACAGATTTTACAGAAAAGAAGTGAGTTTAAAGCAAACGATCAAAAGCTTGAATAACTTGAGCTGTCAATGCGTTTTATGTTCTCATACTCGCTTCATTTAAGGAGTAGATTCAATGCCGATGTGGGGTCAAATACTGACCGGTATTATGCTGGTTGCGATGCTGGTTTTGCTGTGGCCGAGTGCAAAGCAAATGCTGGAAGAAAGTCGACAGGCAGAAAATCCTGATTGGCAAGGTGCGCTGTTTGCTATTGGCGGCGTAGTGTTGTTTGTTGTGTTATTGATTGCCATGTCCCGAGCATAAGCCTATTCAAGGAACGATTGCGTTTTTTCCCTTTCCAATTGGTACCAATACACTCGATAACCAGTGACAGTTGAAATCATGGTGATACGGGCATGATACTATAATGACTAATATTGAATGAGGACTATACAAGAATGAAGCGATTAATCAGGTCAATTACCATCGTCGGTATTTTGCTGTTATCAGGCTGGCAGTTGGCGCAGGCAGAAGATGCTGATGAAGAAGTCTTAAGTGCCGGTGAGTTACTGACCAATTGTGAAGAGGGCTCAGCCCCCGGTGCACCGAATCAATACTGTATGCGTTACGTGTTTGGTCTGGTGCAGACAGTGCTGTCTTTGCAACAAGCTGAGCAAAGTGCGCCGGTGTTTTGCATCAATCCGCAAGTCACCCGATTAGAGGAAGCCACTGATAATGTAATCGGTTATTTACGATCACAATCATCGCGTGCTAACGAAGACGCCTACATTATTGTCACTGAAGCACTGAATAAAAATTATCCTTGCTCTATCAGTAACCAAACTTAAATGACCGCTGTTGCTAAAAAAGCGCAATACAATCTGAATAAGCTGCATAAGCGACTTCGGCGTCATGTCGGTAAGGCGATCGCAGACTTTAACATGATTGAAGAAGGCGACCGGGTGATGGTTTGCCTGTCTGGTGGCGCTGATTCTTATACCATGCTGGACATACTGATGCAGTTGCAACAAACAGCACCGGTCAGTTTTTCCTTGCATGTGGTGAATCTGGATCAGAAGCAGCCCGGTTTCCCCGAGCATGTTTTACCAGAGTATCTGGATAAGCTTGGTGTCGATTACCACATCCTCGAAGAAGATACCTACAGCGTCGTAAAACGAGTGATACCCGAAAATAAAACCACATGTGGATTGTGTTCGCGTCTGCGCCGCGGCATTTTGTATCGGTTTGCGAAAGAGCAGGCTTATACAAAGATTGCACTGGGTCATCACCGTGAAGACATCATTGAAACGCTCTTTTTAAATATGTTTTATGGCGGTAAATTAAAATCAATGCCGCCTAAACTAAAAAGCGATGACGGTCAGAACATTGTTATCAGGCCGTTGGCGTATTGTCCGGAAACGGATATCAAACATTATGCGGAAAGTCAGGCGTTTCCGATCATCCCTTGTAATCTCTGTGGTTCGCAGGAAAATCTGCAGCGGCAAGCGATTAAAACGATGCTGCAGGAATGGAACAGGAAATTTCCCGGTCGTGTGGAAACAATCTTTACCAGTCTACAAAACACAGTGTCCTCACACCTGCTTGATACTTCCCAGTTTGACTTTAGCTTTTCCGACGCGACTGAAAAAACCTCATTGCTGGATAGCACTGACTGGTTGTTAAACAAACAAAACAGCGACTGAGCGCATGCAACAGTTACCTGTCCTCTACCAGATTTTGATTTGGGGTGTGCCTGTCTTGTTTGCTATCACCTTGCATGAAGTCGGGCACGGTTGGGCAGCGAAAATGTTAGGCGATCCGACTGCCAAAGAAATGGGCAGACTGAGCTTGAATCCGATCAAGCATATTGATCCCGTCGGTACCGTGTTGGTGCCGTTAACGATCTATTTTACCAGTGGCTTTATCTTCGGCTGGGCCAAACCGGTGCCAGTCAATTGGTATCGGCTGAATAACAAAAAGCGCGACATGGCCTTGGTGGCACTGGCCGGTCCTGGTGCTAATTTATTAATGATTATCTTTTGGGCAATGGTCGGCAGATTCAGTTTAGGCTTGGGAACAGGCAGTACTATTGCAGGCATGCTGGAGTGGATGTCGATCATCGGTATCATCATCAATGGCCTGTTGATGTTACTCAACCTGTTTCCATTACCGCCACTGGATGGAAGTCGTGTGATGTATTCACTGCTTCCTGACAAATTGGCTCATCAGTATTCTCGTCTTGAACCTTTCGGTATCATCATTTTATTTGTCTTGTTGTCCTTGTTTATTTATTTCGGTTTAAATGAACGATTGTTTGATGTCTTACCGTATGTTTTGAACATAATCATTTAAGCTGTATTGTCATGATTCATTATTTGTCCGGGTTATTGAATTGACAATAGTCTGGACAATAGCTGCGGTAATTGAATTTAACCTGTTGGCTCAGGTCGATTATCAAGAAATGATAATGAGAGAACGCACATGCTTAAAAACTTAACGATAGGCTTACTTTTTTTCTCACATTTAGTTTTCGCAGCTGATTACGACGCAGTTTATGCAGCGTATGAAAGCGGTGATTATGATACTGCCCTCAATGGTTTTCAGGAACTTGCTGCCGAGAATCATGTTAAAGCGCTGTTTTACCTGGGGACGATGTATCGAGAGGGCAAAGGCGTCGAACAGGATTACCAACAATCGTTTGACTGGTATAAAAAAGCGGCGGAGCTGGGTGAACCAAAAGCTCAGCATAATGTAGCCATGTTTTACCACAATGGTATTTATGTGGAACGTGACATTTTTACAGCAATGGATTGGTATAACAAAGCAGCCGAACAGGATTATGTGCCTTCCATGACCAATATGGCACGTTTGTACTTTATGGGACAGGGTGTTAAGAAGAATACCGATATTTCTATTAAATGGTGGCGTAAAGCCGCCGAGCTAGGTAGTAAAGGTGCACAACATAATCTGGGGTTGGTGTATTACCTGGGCGACGGTGTCGAGCAAAACTATGAAACCGCATTTAAATGGTATCTCAAAGCGGCAGAGCAGGGTTCCAAAGAAGCACAGAACAGTTTGGGTGCAATGTATTTTGATGGTAAAGGCGTTGAAAAAGACTTGATGGAAGCTTATGCGTGGTTTCGGTTATCTGCCAGAGCTGAATATGAGCAAGCGATACTTAATGCATCGGTGATTGAAGCCAATCTAACCCAGGAACAAATGCAACAGGCAAAACTTTATGCTGAGGAATATTTAGCTAAATACCCTGCGCCGGAAAAATAGACCCAAAGCCGCTCTTTATAAATTTAATATAACGTTTTGAATATTTTGAACCTGGCAGATCGTCCTTGCTGGATTAGACAGTTAGCAGAGTGGCATCATCAGGAATGGCAGGGGTTGAATCCCGGTCAAACACTTAAGCATAGGATAGATGCGATGCAGGCTTATCTGGATAATGCATTAATACCTTCAACCTATATAGCGTTGGAAAATAATACTTTGCTGGGTTCCGCAGCGATTGTAGAACATGACATGGATAATAAGCCTGAGTTGAGTCCATGGCTGGCCAGCGTTTATGTTGATAAAGAATATCGATATCAAGGTATTGGTTCTAAACTGGTAAAGCATGTTATTAACATTGCTCGAAAGGCTAATGTTACCGAGTTGTTTTTGTTTACGACCCAACAAGCCGAATTTTATAGCAAGCTGGGCTGGAACAAGCTTCAATCAGAAAAATATCGAGATGAAGATGTGACGATTATGTCGATTAAACCCGGGAGCGATCAATGATCAGCGCACTGTATGGTGTGTTGCTGGCGTTGTTGATCTGCGGGCTATCACTGAATGTGATTAAGGCAAGGCGAAAAAATAAAGTGATTTATGCGGACGGTGATTGCAAGGAACTCATTGTCGCACGAACAGCACAATCTAATGCAGTTGATTATATTCCTGTCACATTAATTTTATTATTACTATTGGAGTTGAACGGCGGGAATGTGTGGCTCATTCATGCTGTCGGTATTGTTTTTGTTACAGGCCGGGTGGTGCATGCCCGAGGTATTATTAATGAAAGTTTAAAGGGCAGGGTGTTAGGTATGCAGATAACGCTTTATACGATCTTTGCGTTATGTTTCCTGAATATCGTTTATCTGCCTTTTGAAAAACTGTTGATGTAATCATTTAATAACAATGCGAACACGGCCTGATAGAAGACCGTGTTCGCAAACGCTTATTTTTCTACCGTATGCATATGCACATCTTGTTGTGGGTACGGAATAGAAATACCTTCTTTATCAAAGGTTATTTTCACTGCTTCAGTATAGTCAAACATGACTCCCCAATAATCTTCGCTTTTAACCCAGGGACGTACGACAAAATTGACGCTGCTATCGGCGAGTTCAGAAACAGCAACGGTGGGTTCAGGATCTTTCAAAACGCGTTCATCGTCTTCAAGAAGTTTAATTAAGATATCTTTTGCCTGTTTGATATCGTCGTCATAACCAATACCAAATACCATATCCACGCGACGGGTATCTTTAGCTGAATAGTTAACAATATTACCGCCCATGATGCTTGAGTTAGGGATAATCATAGCCTTATTATCGCCGGTGCGCATTTGCGTAGAGAAGATTTGTATACCTTCAACCACGCCAGCGGCACCGCCTGCTTCGACGAAATCACCGACTTTGAAAGGGCGAAACGCAATGATCATGACGCCAGCAGCAAAGTTAGATAGCGAATCCTGTAAAGATAGACCAATGGCCAGACCGGCCGCACCAATAACGGCAACAAACGATGTTGTTTGAATACCTAAATGGCTCAATGCTGCGATGACGACAAACGCGACCAGACCTACGTAGGCAATATTACTGGTAAACGATGCCAGCATCGGATCAATGTTGCGTTTTTCCATCAACACGACGATGTACTTTTTGATCTGTTTTGCCACCCAGACACCGCCAAACAGGATGGCCGCTGCGACAACAACATTAATAATTAATGTCATCATAGATTCACTCATTATCAATTCCCCGATTTGTTATTAGTTTTTACGCGGCATATTGCAACCTCAAACTCGTACAAAAGCAAGCCTGACAGGATAAAAACGCTGCCCAGTACAATATTTAAATTTAAAGGTTCCGCATTAACCAGATGCCCCAGTAGCAGAGCACAGACCGGGCTGAGCAGCGAAATCAATGATGCGCGTGTGGCCTCAACCCGACGTAGTACATAGTAAAAAAGCAAAAAGCCTAAAATTGAACCGACTGTGGCAAGGTAGATAATGGCATATCCTGCTCGTTCGGGAATGACGTTGGGTAATGACATACCGGTGAACAACCAGATGCTTGCAAATAACACCGCTGCCACTAGCAGCGTGCCGATGACAGAGGAGAATGCATCGATATCAGCACCAACGCGTTTAATCGCAACCATACTGGATGAATAAATCAGTGCTGATAACAACACAGCCAGTATGCCTTTGAAAGCATGCTGATCGTATTGCATCCCTGTTTCCAGCATGATCCATAAACCTGCAAGACTCATCATCACTGCAACCGTACGATAGAAGGTCAGGCCGCGTTCCTGCAATAAATACGAGGCCATGATGCCGGTCATCATCGGTGAAAAACCGAACATGATCGAGACCCAGCCTGATGGAATATATTGTGAACCCCAGTAAACGCTGAGCATCGCCAAGGACATACCAAGCCCACCGGCGAGATAGGTTAGCAAGGCTTTTCTATGAAACGGTAAGCGTTTGCCTATGAACAATGCGATGCTTGAAGCAATCAACGCACCAAGAAAAAAACGGCTGCATATGCCAAATAAATAGCCGACGCTCTCGCTGCTCCATTGAATTGCGAGTGGCGTGGTCGCCCAGATAAGCACGACCGATAAATAGGCAATAATCAGTGTCATGAGTCTCTCTCAGTAAGCAAAAAAAAAGCCACAGGTTTTTCAGACCTGTGGCTTTTCGTCATTCTTGGGTTAGTTAAGGATTAAACGCTAACTTTCTCCATCGCACAGGCAATAGCTATCGGCTTCAGAACCAATAGGCGCCAAAGAGAGCAGACTTGCTTGTGAATTCGTTTAATCATGTTGCGGAGTTTCGGAAAATGACGATGATTTGTCAAGAAATACTTAATACTAATTGGTGCATAAATAAGTTTAAAAATGTCATAAAGTTGTAGTAACAGAATTATACAGTCATATTTTATAAAAGATGCATATGCAAGGAGAAGCAAAAAGTGAATTTAATTAAAATATTGGCATATTCTATCCTCTCAATGATTTGTTTAAGTTCTCATGCATCAACGATTTTTTTTAATATTGGTGGACAAATTACAACAGTAGATCCGCGTATAACTACAGTTTCCATCGAAGATACATGGTCAGCTGATTTATATATAGACGCATTGACTTTGGATACATCTTCATCATCGAGTTGGAGTGGCACTGCATGGTATGACGGTGTCACTGGCAGCTATAACATTGGTGAGTTAGAAATAATAAATATCGATTTAAGCAGTCCATATGATCAAGGCACACAATATAATCGAAAAGTTGTGAGCAATAACTTCCCAAGTGCTGTGGGTGTAAATGATTCATTACAGTTTCTATCATTAAATACTGATTTGAGCACAGAACAAAAAATTGATGGATATAAGTTTAGAGTTATCAAGGCAGCAATATATGATACTGTTTCTGCTTTAGCATTAAATGGGAATATGTTAGATGAATCACTTTATGTTGACCTTGAAAACTACGATTTAACTGATTTTGTTATTACTGTTTTTGAAGGTGTGGGTTCGGGTTCATTTGCAGCCGTTAGAGGAAATGTCACCAACTACAGTGCTACTGTAGTTCCCATACCTTCTGCTGTCGGGCTTTTTGTGTTTGGTTTAGTAAGTCTTTCATCATTTTATAGAAAAACAATAACTTCACAGATGTAATTATTGTTTAACTCCTGCTATTAAGAGTTAATAGTTTTACTAACCCTAATTAGTTTCGAAAATAGGATAGACATAGTTTTTTATGTATCAAATTTCTTCTATATACATCGCAGTGATTTTATCTCGATAAAAAACCAACAACGCGACAGTGACACCAATTGACTCAAATAATAAAGCAGTAATGTATACCTGATTTGTGTTTAACATGGGTAACAAACCTAACGGCGCGACCAAAAATAACACAGCACCAGTGATAAAAATCACAACAGGGATATTAAAGTCCAAATTATTCATCTTTTGTCTCCAATCATTTATCTTGAATTAACTTTTGCAACCGGCATGCCAATGAAGCCAAAAGATGCATGTAGCGGGTTTATTCGCCGGTTGCATCGCATTTTTATTATTATCTTGTGATTGATGTCTCAAAATGTTGGGTTCTGACAGGCAAAGCCATAGAAAAATTAGCGATAGGCCAGTGAACAATAAATAAAATGCAATGCTGGTTGATGAATATTCATCAAACTGTCGAAATTTCACCATCTTTCTGGACTGGGACGTGTGGTTTGTTTTGTATTACGTTTAATCCATGACATGCAATAGGCTTTTTAGCTGTTGAACTGTATTAACAGGTTTTGATTTCACCCCATCTATTTCAACAATGACGGATTCGTTTCCAGACTCTGACAAGTTTAACCGTTTGTACCAGCCGGTATAACTCAGCGCAGTTTTCATTAGTTCAGATTGATACAAATTAGATTGACTAATGGATAGATGAAACGTGATTGGCGCCGTTTGCATTTCCCTGTCTAACAATAATATGCCTGCTTCTTCCATGCGCGAGGTCGCAATCTCCGTCATGGATAAGTAACGTAAGCCATGCTCTGCCATCTTCTGATATTGTCCATTGCCGGTGTAGTGGAATAACAAGTTAGCAAACCGTGAGATTGATATGTTCTCATCAATCTGCCTCGGGGTGGAGTTATGTTGAGAGCTGTTCAACAGGGTTGTGTAGCCTGCCTGTTGGTGCCTGAAATGTTTATTTATGTAGTTTATTGTGGCGCAAGCCAGTTCAAGATAATACGTACGCAACGTTACTCGATAGAGTTGTAGTGCAGCACGTGCCATGGCCAGATTGTCGGCTAGATAATAACTTTGTAAGCGCATTGTATCTGCGCACCAACCATTGTTATTTCGATAACACTGCTTTGTGATGTTATTCATCGCAGTGTTTGCTAAAAACAAGCTGTTATGATCGAGACAGTATTCGGCATGGGTCGCTAATGCCTCTATCGCCCAGCCATTGTCCCGGGTCAGGATTCGTTTATCGATTTCAGGTAGTCCGATTTTATGTCGTTCCTGATCGCTTAAGCTGAAATAGTAATGACTATCAACATGACCAACTGTATCTTGCTGTGCTTTATAAAAGCTGCCGTGTTTGTTTGCCAGGAAACTCGACATGTAGTGAATAATGTCATGCGTAACATTGAAATAGCGTTTCAGTTTTGTCTGCGCATAGGCAAGCGCATAAAGCCGAAGGTGTGCGGCTTGTGTCGCCATCGTTTTACGATAATGTGGTCTATCCCATCTTGATTGGGTTGAATATTGATAGACTCCTCCCCATACCGGATCAATCAGTGCCATTGCGTTATCCAATGTCAGCATGGCCAGGCTTAATTCTTCATCGTCGTTTTCTTTTGCCATTACTAATGCATATTCGGTGCTATCGCGGTCAATAAATTTGATTGGTGAAAGCAAACCTCCTTGTTCACGATCGGTATTTTTTTGATGCATCTCAAGCAAACGTTGACGGCATTCATGAGTTAATGCAGGACTGATTGTTGAATAGTGATTAAGTGTTGGCGTTAGTTTCAATGGTTCAATGGCTGTCGTTTTAAGTAATGTATGCATGGTTTCCTCGTTAGCTGGTAATGACGGGCTCCGGTTCTGCGATGACGACATAGCGCAGGCTGCCACCGGCTGTTAATGCATGAAACGGGTAGCAGGTGATTAAAATAAGTTTGTCTGTCTCATCGATAGTAATAAAAGGTGTGCGGTTAGTATCAACAACAAACTGCTGTGTAACTTTATATAGGCGTTGAGTGTGCTGCGCAGTTTCAAGTAGTAGTGCATCGTTAATATTGATGTGTTTTAGAAAGGCAAAATGCGTATCGCGGTGACCTGATACGATAATGTTGCCGGACTCATCCGGTCGGGCGCTATTAAAAAGGTGCCCTGGACCGAAAGCCAGGGATGAACCCGTGGCCCCGGCCAGGACGATGTGGCTAATACCAAGTTGCGGCACACTGAGACGAGCAACCGGCCAGGTATCCGCCCACGGCCAGGGTTTCACCTCCTTTTGACCGTCGAGCGTTTCTGACCATGCTGTTTCCAGGAGAAACTGTGCCAACACAGCCTTGGTGTGGATATAAGCGCCCTGACTCATAAACCACAAACCACAGAGGGGGAGGAGATAAAGCCAATATTTTTTTATAAAGATCTGCATACTAGACGCTCAGGCGTGCTGGTGAGTGACGCAGGACTGCGTAAACTAAAAACAGCATCAGTGCTAACAGAAAGTAAAAACGTGAGTCAGTCGCGGTTGCTGGATAAGCCTGGCCAAACACTTTATTTCTGTCCCAGCCTTCGGGGAGATGCGTCGGGATAGCCTTGGAATCAAGTTTGCTATTTTCAGGTCGTATCGGCGTAACATCGACGGCGATCAGGCTGGTATAAGCGCTGACCAGATGATGCGTTAAGGCAGTTTCAATAATTTGACTTTTTATCTTATCGAAGTCGGGTTGACCTTTTTGTTGCATCAGGCTTGCGATTTTATTTCTGGCCCAGAGCGTTGCGATTCCTGAATGCTGTTGTCCGCCGTTTAACTTAAGTTGATGGTTCCAGGCTTGATTCGCAAGTTGACCAGATATGCTAATTTGTTTTGGCAGCTGTGTTAATTTAGCCGTGACAAGTAGCGGTTCGCCCTGGTAGAGGTCAACGATTTTCTCAGGCCACATCTCCGTATTGGTTGCTGGCCAACTGATATGGATATCTTTCAGTACAGGGCTTTCTATCTTCTCGAACAGTGCCAGCATTTTTGTTTGCACTTCAGTCAGGTCACCAATGTAAGTATGCGTTCCTTTGCCAAAGCTGGCCGCCCTGCGCATGAAATACGAATTGGGTGCCGATCCAATACCGACAGTAAACAGGCGACTGTTTCCGAGCTTATTCTGAATAATGTTAAATAGCGCCTGTTCGTTACCAATGCTGCCATCGGTCATAAAGATGACCTGGCGCAATAATTTTTCGTTTGCATTATTCGACAATGCCGCATTCATGGCCGTTGCCATCTCTGTGCCGCCGTTAGCTTGTAATGAAGCAACATAGGTCAGGGCCTGATCAATGTTGGCGTTGTTAACGCGCCGGGGTTGACTGAACAAGGCCGAGGTATAGGAATTAAATTGAATAACGTTAAATGTATCGCCGCTGTGTAATCGGTTTAGCGCCAGCGATAATGCAGACTTGGCTTGCAGGATGGATTGTCCGCCCATGGAACCGGACGTATCGATGACAAAGATAATTTCCCGATTGAGTTTATTAGTCTGTTTTGCTTCTGGTGGTAACAGCATGACCATGGCATAGATTTCTCCGTCTTTTTGTTCAGTAAAAAAGGCGGCGCGGGGTGCATTATCCGTGGTGGGTCGCCAATGCAGTTCGAAGTCGCGATTCGCTAACGTGGTTTCATTATTTAATTTGATGTAATGGTTTGAATCTTGTTGAATAACATCAACCTGGTGGTAGCGGCTATCGATTTTTTCTAATTCGAGGCCCGCATCTAACGCAATGGTGATAGACACTGGATTTTTACGCGTGCTGTGTTCTGATAGGAGCGGTGGCGTGATTTGTGATGCATCGGGTACCTGATCGGTATTCTGTGCCCAGCCATTACCATTGAACTCGCTTACATTATTCGTCTCGAATAACACTGGTGTACCCGGGATATAACGGGGGCCAACTACCATCGGGAAGCGCAGAGAAAATTCGCCACTGTCATAATTGACCACTTGCTGATACTCGATTTGAATCTCCACCGATTCATGCGGGGGGATATTGACTACCGAGTTAGTAAAGATATTGGGACGCTGTTGTTCTGTTAAGGCCGCACGCTTACCTTGTTGCTTTGCCTGTTGGTAGACTTTTTTCGCTTCCTGCCTTTCTTTAATCTTACCTTCAATGATGCGCTCATTAACCTTGATGCGCATATGATCAACGGCCGCATTTTCCGGTAACGGGAAGACATAAATACCTTCCTGCCATTGATCGGTGGTATTTGTGAATTGCTGTGTCAGACGAACTCGATTAATCATGCCTGTGACTTGCATGTTAACGACAGTATTGAGTATTGGCGCGTTGCGATAGCGTTGCTCATTGTTAAATAACAATGAGCCTTGTCCTACTTCGTTTAAGTGATTGATGGTCACTAACTCAGACGTTGTAAGATTGCCGGAGACTGTCTCGGCGTGAGCAGTTCGACTATTGGTAATAAGCGCAGTGATTAGGGCAAGGCTGATGAATACCATCAGCCCGGTAATGCCGAGAAACTGCCTCATACTTAAGTGTGTCTTCGTCGTCATCAGGATTAGGCCTCTTGATCCAATGTCAGCCGGATGCTGACTCGACGGTCGAACATATAGTCTTCTTTATTATTCTTTAACGATTGTGCATATCGTTCGCCATAGGCATGACTTTGTATCCGTTTACTCGATATACCTGCCTGTCTGAATTGCTTATGAACCTGTTCAATACGTTGTTGACTTAAACGCAGGTTGTAATGATCGGAACCACGTTCATCCGCAAAGCCTGATATCTGAATGGTAATTTCCGGATAGGGCTTTACCAGTTCGGCCAGTTGTTGAATACGTGGTAACACATCGCTGTGGATGGACGCATCATCGGTTTTAAAGAAGATATCATAGGCGATGCCATCGCTTAGCGATTCCAGTGACTGGATTTGTTGATTGAGCATGACCTTTTGGAATTCCGTTTCAAATTGTCGTTTGGTTTCAGTAAGTTCGTTTTGGCTATAGGCTAATTCGAGGCTCTTGGCATTGAGTTCCTTTTCCAGTCGGGCAATATGCTGTTTGCTATCAGCTTGTTTGCTGCCGAACCATCCGCCGCCTGCAGCACCGATGACTGCCCCGGGAGGCCCGGCTAATAAGCCACCGATTAATGCACCTAATCCAAATCCCCTGGGCGTTTCAGTATCTTGAGGAGTGTGAGAGATGTCGTCTGCTCTTACTGTAGTTTGAAATAGCAATAGCGTGCTTATGAATAGTGGTATTAATGTTTTCATGCTGGTTTCTCCTGAGTATTGAATGTCGAGGTTTATTAAAACCTGGAGAAATGGCAGTGACGGGGTGGCTTTCAGGCAAAGTACTGATGAATTGTGGCAAAAAAAGGGCAATTGCCCGGTCAGCTATTCAAATCAAGCTAATAGCACTTTAAAGTACGGGTAGATTTTGAAGGATAGCCGAACACATGCCGAAACAGATTGTGCTGGTCGAAGACGAACCGATATTGCGCGAAAACTATGCAAAAGCCATCGCTGCGGAGGGCTATGCTGTTACCTGTTGTGAAAGTAAAACTGAGGCGTTGGCTGTTTTTGCGAAGCAGTTACCGGATCTGGCCTTGTTGGATATTGGCCTGGGTGATGATGTTGAGGCGGGGTTTGATCTCTGTCGCGAACTGCGTTCATTATCCAAAACATTGCCTATCATTTTTCTTACTGCGCGGGATTCGGATTTCGATACGATTTCCGGTTTGCGCCTCGGTGCGGATGATTATCTCAGTAAAGATGCCAGCATGCCTCATATCCTGGCACGCATTGCGGCGCTATTTCGTCGTATCCATGCTTTGCAAGTGAATAATGATGAGGATGCGCTGATAAAGCTTGGCCAATTAAGTCTGGATACTTCACGTTTCCGGGTTGCATGGGATGCAAACGAAGTTGAGTTGAGTTTGACCGAGTTTTGGATGTTGCATTCTTTGACGCAGCGGGCCGGTCATGTAAAGAGTCGTGAGCAGTTAATGCGCGATTCAAATATCTATGTCGATGATGGTACGATCACTTCTCATATCAAGCGCATCAGAAAAAAATTTAAACAGGTCGATACCAGCTTTGATCATATCGAAACCGTGTATGGCGTCGGCTATCGATGGAAAGTGTAATCATTAGCTGACCGTGATGAATCAGACCGCCACGCGTTTTTCGCTAAAACGAAAACTACTATTGGTATCGGCGGCGGTATTGATTATCCCTTATATGGGTTTTGACTATCTGCGGCAGATGGAAAGCTATCTGCGAGATACGTTAGAGTCATCACTGGTTGATACGGCTTATGCCGTAGCTGGCGGATTAAATAATGATTATTCGTTATTTAATAGTTATTCTTCCGCTAAAGACAATGGCCTGTTCATCCACGAATTAAATCATACCGTTCAGTTAGACGGTTATACTGCTGAATGGATTGCCTACCTTGATTGGTCTAATACCTATCAGTCTGAAACCAGCGAAGACAGTTTTAAATTAATTGCCAGCACGGATGACAACTACTATTACGTACTCATCCAAGTGAATGACAATGTCTTACGTTATACCTCGCCGGAAAACAAAAATGGAATCGATGGCGATCATCTGGTTATGGTATTTACCGATAAGCAGTATCAATTGGATCGATACTATTTTGTGCCCACCGGCCCGGGCAGTCTACTTCCATTTCGCTATGAACAACGTTTTGATGAATATGGTGTTGAAACTGAGGTGCAGCTGGACGTTACCAACATTACTGCAGTATGGCAAAAGGTTGAGCATGGTTACAACATCGAAATAAAGATCCCGGAATATATGATTGGTGAAAAGCTGGGATTTATCCTGCGTGATGTCGATCAAGCTAGTCCCGATAGTAACTATGATACTGTTGCCACGGCAAGAGCAGAGACCTTTTTACGGCCAAATAGCCTGTTGCGTTCTTCACCAGAGATCCAGAATATTATTTTGACGCAAGGTCGAAGCGAAGGGCGTCGTATCTGGGTGCTGGATCAATTTGGTCAGGTACTGGCCAGTGACGGCAGCCTGAAACGCAGCTTTCCGGAAAACGCATTTAATATACTGTATACGCTATTATTGCCACCGGCCTATGATCAGTTTAAAGACGACCTGGCCGGTGCCTCGCGTTTACAGGGTGACGAAGTGGCGTCGGCATTAACTGGCCATGCCGCAACACGTTGGCGTTCTTCTCCAGATAAAAAGGCCGTCATTGTTTCCGCCGCGACGCCAATCTGGCTGGGTGACAGTGTTGCGGGCGCTGTGGTCGTAGAAGAAACCACCAACAATATTCAGATCATGCAACGGCAGGTACTGGCAAACCTGTTTAATAAGACTTTATTAATATTTTTGATTGTCGTCGTGTTATTGCTATGGTTTGCAGGGCGTTTGTCTTCACGTTTGATCCGCTTAAATAAAGAAACCAGTGCAGCGATTGACGAGTATGGCAAGGTCTCAGGTGAGTTTATTCCGAGCAATGCAAACGATGAAATCGGAGAACTTTCAAGAAGTTTTAGTCAGATGCTGGAACGACTGCAGCATTATCATCGTTACCTGGAAGGTATGGCCGGGCGCTTATCGCATGAATTAAAAACGCCGATGGCAATCGTGCGTTCTTCGCTGGATCGTCTAAAGGAAGAGCAAGACGAACAGCAGCGACAGGCCACCTTGCTTGCTGCCGATGAGGGATTACAGCGGCTACAAACTATATTGTCTCGGCTTAGTGAAGCCGCACGGCTTGAGCAGGCGTTGCAGGAAGCAGAAAAACAGATGGTGGATATTAATGCTTTTTTATCGGAGTGTATCGAGGCTTATCGTCTGGCTTATCCTGATCATAAGTTTGAGCTCGAGTTACCTGATGCAAGAGTCGAACGTTCTATTAATCGTGATTTGTTTTATCAGATGCTGGATAAGTTTGTCAGCAATGCGACCGGCTTTTCCAGACCAGATAGCCCCGTCATTATTCAGTTATCTAAACAAGACATTAGCTGTGTGATTACTATTTCCAACTATGGCCCACTGTTGCCAGAGGGCATGGAACAGGATCTATTTCATTCCATGATTTCGATTCGTGATAAACGTAGCAGTGAGACCCCGCATCTTGGCCTAGGTCTGTTTGTTGCCAGATTGGTCGCTGAGTTTCATCAGTTCAGTCTGAGTGCGAATAATCTGGATAGTGATGACGGTGTTTGTATCAAGATAGAGCTATAAAACGTATTCAAAAAGTTATTGTCAATTAGTTATTCTTCAATGAAAGAGTAGCCTGTTCTGATTGTTACTTTAACGACTGGTAAGTTTTAATTCTATACGTCGATTACGCGCATAGGCCTCCGCTGTTTCTGCCGTATCGGCGGGATGGTTTTCGGCGAAGCCGGTTGCTGCCATGCGGTTCCCCGGAATACCATTTTTCATCATTTCCCGGACAATACTGATGGCGCGTGCCGAAGAGAGCTCCCAGTTTGATTTAAAGCGATCGCTACTGATGGGTCGCTTATCGGTATGTCCATCAATACGGAGTATCCAGTCAAGATCGTTGGGTATGACCTGCGCGATATCTTTGAGTGTGTTTGCGAGTTTTTTTACTTGCTGTTGGCCGGCAACACCGAGTTCATCTGAACCGGATTCAAACAATAATTCAGACGGAAACACAAACCGATCACCTTCAATACGAATATCGGGATAATCACTTAACGTCTCTCGTAAATGGCCAAAAAACTCTGAACGATATCGTTGTAATAGCTGTGCCTTACTGGCCAGCGCGGTGTTCAGGCGTGTACCAAGGTCATCAATAACAAGTTGTTTCTCTGCAATATCTTTTTCTGCTACTTCTAACGCGCTTGCCAAGACTGAGAGTTGTTGTCGCAGCTCTTCCAATTGTTGATTCAATAATTCCATTTGCGCAATATTGCGAACATTCAGTTCGCTTTTTTCTTGTAGCTTTTGTCGGATTAAGTCATGTTCTGCGATTTGTTTTTCAAGTTCTGCTTGTATGCGATCACGTAGTGCGGTAAGCGCTGCGATATCAAGTTGCAGTGTTTCAATCACGTTCAGTTGTTCAGTAATCGTATTTCCCTGTTCTTCAATCGTTGTATTACGCTGTGAGAGCAGCGTAGTTTTCTCTGTAATCGTTTGTTGTTGAGTGTTGATACGTGACCTGGCTTCATCCAGGTTTGCTGTTCTAACAGCCAATAGTTTCTCAAGTCGATCAGTTTCGGCCTGTTCCAATGAAAGTATTTCAGCAAGATGACTGATGCGGGTACTGAGCTCGGCCAACGCCTCATCGCGCCCAGTCAGTGCTGTGCTTAATACCAGATGTCCTAATACAGCAAGTAATAGGGCAAACACGACGACCATCAATAAGGAAGCCGTTGCATCAACAAAGGCAGGCCAAATATCAAGCGGGCGTCGACGACGAAGTGCGGTCATTAGCCGTCCCGTGAGGAAAGTGCGTTAGCGATGGTTTTTGTTAGTAGCCTGAGTTCTGAACGGAGTTCATCATCCGCATTACTGCTTTGATTTTGATCCGATGTATTTTTAAGTAAACGCACGATTTCGGCCTGGTTTGTATTCAGTCTTTCCAGACGTTCATTTTGCTGACCAAGCAGACCATTAAAACGATCAAATGTACCACGCAGCTCGCCGAGTTGTTTTACCAAGAGTTCACGTTGTTGATCGTCAGATGCGCCGGAGCGTTGCATCTTTTCCAGGGTGTCCGCTGTTTTTTCCAATAAGGCCTGGACATAAGCAGGTGCATTTAGCGAAGCACCCTCATCGCCAATGATACTGCTGGATATACGTGTACTACTGGAAAGCCATTCTTCAAGTTCGTTAACAAAACGGTTTTGCGCATGACCTGCCTGTAAATCAAGAAAACCGACAACTAATGAACCGGATAAGCCAAATAATGAAGAAGAAAAAGCAACACCCATACCGGATAATGGATCCGCCAGGCTGGACTTAAGGTTTTCAAATATTTCAGCGCCGCTTGCCGACTCAACGGACATGTTGTTGATCAAATTACCAATCGTGCTGACCGTTGCCATCAAACCCCAAAATGTACCGAGCAGACCAAGAAATACTAATACGCCTATAAAATAACGGGACAGATCGCGTGAGTCTTCCAGGCGTGTCCGGATCGAATCCAGGATCGTCTGCATGGAGTTCGTCGACATTACCACGTCTTCTTTACCACTCAATAAACGCGCCATTGAAGAGAGTAGTCTGGGTTGGATTGTTTCCCGTGTTATCGAACTGGTTTGGTAGCGTTCTATCCAGTTAATCTCGGGATAAAGTTGTATGACCTGTCGAAAGTTAATGGCAACACCGATAACTAAAACAACAAGGATAATGGAGTTAAAAACAATATTAGAAGAATAGGCGTCATGCAGTGGTTTACTCAGGAGCAGACTACCGACGAGGATGATGAATGTAAAAACACCCATCCATAACAGCGTTTGAATCGGACGTGTCATATTACATAATCCTTAATTTGGTTTTTGATCACGTGCGCTCATTCTCGCATAAATCCACGTGAACTCATAAGCCGTTCATGCCTCAAATTTTCAATACACATTACTGTCATCTTTTTTTGTTATAGTTTCTTAATTTCAGAAATCGAACTAACCATGAGGGTCAATTAAATGAAAATATTCTTTACCAGTCTTGCACTCACGATGCTTTTGGTGGGTACTGCTCAAAGCGTTGAAAAAGCGCCGATGGTGCTAAATACCCAATGTATTACTGAACAAGAAGTTGTCAAAGCGCAAAAGGCTTGGAGTGACGGGATTGTGAAGATTGGTGCTGCTTTGACTAATGGGGAAGATTACGTGGCGGCAGCGTCTGACCATATAAATCAATTTTATGGCTACGATCTTGGCTTGGTTCTTTTTAAGCCAACACTGGCGTCTGATGAACAATTTAGAGCATCTTTTGATGGCGCTTTGTCCTATTTTGTTGGCGGAAACCCCTCTTTTAAAGAGGATAAAGGTTTTGCGCTAAAACCCTGGACTAAGGTTCGCTGGGCGAACGCCGGGATTGTCAACAGCGGTTGTACCATGGCGGTTGCGATGGGCAACTACTATTTTACTCCGCTAAAAGGCGAGGAAATAAAGGTCGAATACACGATAGGTTATATTAGAGACGAAGCTGGCGACCTGCGCATGGTCGTTCACAAATCTTCATTGCCCTATCAAGGATCTTGAGTAGCTTTTCCCGTTACACACTAAGATGAACTAGTTTAGGTGCTGGGCTGTACACTGCCTTAGGTCGGTTCATTAGGTTGTCTGCTTGACAGTTGCTTTGGGTAATTGAAGGCCAATATCAACCTGACTCTGATGAAACCGTATTGCTTAATAATCTTAGAATTACCAATGCCAGTGATCTGGAAAATATCGAATATAATTTACTCATAGAAACACAAGCCCTCCTTTTTGACCTTATGAAGTAGGCCAACTCTAATTAGCTTAAGTTTTATCTAGCTTTTGTGTTGTGATTTGAAGGGAATCGTTGTTTGGTTACACTTCCCCTGTATCAAAGGCCGTTTATTAGTCCGTTGTGATTTGAAGGGAATCGTTGTTTGGTTACACTGATAAATCCATCGTCCGCAACTGTGATGTGTTGTGATTTGAAGGGAATCGTTGTTTGGTTACACTTGAATCTAAACTAGTATAAACAGGAGCTAAGTTGTGATTTGAAGGGAATCGTTGTTTGGTTACACTGTTCTGAATACTGCTGTGGCTCATTATATAGTTGTGATTTGAAGGGAATCGTTGTTTGGTTACACTCAATGTTATTAATCATGATACCGGGAGAATGTTGTGATTTGAAGGGAATCGTTGTTTGGTTACACTACCATTCATCTTTATTGTTCAGTGCTAGGTGTTGTGATTTGAAGGGAATCGTTGTTTGGTTACACTCTGCGATTGCCTGTCTACTTCCCCGTACAGGTTGTGATTTGAAGGGAATCGTTGTTTGGTTACACTATCGACACGAGTACACTGACGAACAGCATGGTTGTGATTTGAAGGGAATCGTTGTTTGGTTACACTCGGAGAACCCAAATTATGACGGAACAACTCGTTGTGATTTGAAGGGAATCGTTGTTTGGTTACACTAGGGAGAACACAACATGTTGCAGCTGAACGGTTGTGATTTGAAGGGAATCGTTGTTTGGTTACACTCAGGTCTGGACGCCCGCCATAACCGAGCCAGTTGTGATTTGAAGGGAATCGTTGTTTGGTTACACTTCCAGGTAGCGCAAGGTCTCGCCGTCGATCGTTGTGATTTGAAGGGAATCGTTGTTTGGTTACACTTACCACCATTACCTGAAACACCTAAAGTTAGTTGTGATTTGAAGGGAATCGTTGTTTGGTTACACTCAGTTGGTACTGCATCAGGTTCTGCTAATAGTTGTGATTTGAAGGGAATCGTTGTTTGGTTACACTTTTACAATGTGGAACAGTTGATGGAGAATAGTTGTGATTTGAAGGGAATCGTTGTTTGGTTACACTCACCGCCGGCGCAATACCTGATCGAAACACGTTGTGATTTGAAGGGAATCGTTGTTTGGTTACACTCGATGGATTTAAGCCGTGACCTTGAGTTTTGTTGTGATTTGAAGGGAATCGTTGTTTGGTTACACTATTCTTTGTGAAAAACATAACGTACCTCCTGTTGTGATTTGAAGGGAATCGTTGTTTGGTTACACTAATCGCGCCGTAGGTCTCGATACCTTTGTCGTTGTGATTTGAAGGGAATCGTTGTTTGGTTACACTGAGCGAGACTGTAAAGCCTCCAAAACTCCGGTTGTGATTTGAAGGGAATCGTTGTTTGGTTACACTCCATAGGGGTTGGATAGCGCGTTTCGAGGGGTTGTGATTTGAAGGGAATCGTTGTTTGGTTACACTCGCATCTTGATATTGGCGATCAACCTGATTGTTGTGATTTGAAGGGAATCGTTGTTTGGTTACACTCAGTTGCTACCAGTATAAAGACGGACGTGAGTTGTGATTTGAAGGGAATCGTTGTTTGGTTACACTGACCGTTACACGTACTACTGGGGATTGACCGTTGTGATTTGAAGGGAATCGTTGTTTGGTTACACTAAAGAATTTTAGAAGCTTTAAACAACAAGGTTGTGATTTGAAGGGAATCGTTGTTTGGTTACACTACCGCCCACTTTGTTCATCGATGCCAGCATGTTGTGATTTGAAGGGAATCGTTGTTTGGTTACACTTTTGAGATTGACGTTAATCTATGATTGACAGTTGTGATTTGAAGGGAATCGTTGTTTGGTTACACTTTTCGTGCTTGTTGAATTGCGCGAGCAGTTGGTTGTGATTTGAAGGGAATCGTTGTTTGGTTACACTGTACTTGACATGAATACAATTGAAACATTAGTTGTGATTTGAAGGGAATCGTTGTTTGGTTACACTTGATAGGAGTAGCATCAGCAAGCGCTGCCTGTTGTGATTTGAAGGGAATCGTTGTTTGGTTACACTCACTTGTAAAAATTCGTATTGAACGTCTGTGTTGTGATTTGAAGGGAATCGTTGTTTGGTTACACTAAATTTGGCGCAGTCAGCGAGCGATAGGTGTTGTGATTTGAAGGGAATCGTTGTTTGGTTACACTAACATCCATTAAAGCGACATTTAAAAGCTAGTTGTGATTTGAAGGGAATCGTTGTTTGGTTACACTCATACATACGCTCATCACTTCCATTCGTAGTTGTGATTTGAAGGGAATCGTTGTTTGGTTACACTTGTGTCATAATTGTTTATTCACCAATTCATGTTGTGATTTGAAGGGAATCGTTGTTTGGTTACACTTTCGCTGACACGTTAGTTTCATTATGGTTGTTGTGATTTGAAGGGAATCGTTGTTTGGTTACACTTAATCTCTTTTTTATCAGGATGATTCACTGTTGTGATTTGAAGGGAATCGTTGTTTGGTTACACTCCCATGCAGCGGCGAGCCATGCTAGTAGTAGTTGTGATTTGAAGGGAATCGTTGTTTGGTTACACTGATATTGGAATTCTCGCCTTCACCCATAGTGTTGTGATTTGAAGGGAATCGTTGTTTGGTTACACTCTGGGCTAATGTTGTAATAGGATGATGATTGTTGTGATTTGAAGGGAATCGTTGTTTGGTTACACTCCGTGAATTTTTGGACGCCAAAGAAGATCCGTTGTGATTTGAAGGGAATCGTTGTTTGGTTACACTACGTTGATGAATCAAGATATCACCGACGCGGTTGTGATTTGAAGGGAATCGTTGTTTGGTTACACTTAAAGGGCAAGTGTCAGTAGCAGGTTCAGGGTTGTGATTTGAAGGGAATCGTTGTTTGGTTACACTCAAATCAAAATAGTTATAGAACAACATACAGTTGTGATTTGAAGGGAATCGTTGTTTGGTTACACTACGACGCCGACATCATTCAGATGGAAGTAGTTGTGATTTGAAGGGAATCGTTGTTTGGTTACACTAACTAATGTACCTGCTGATGTTGCTACACGTTGTGATTTGAAGGGAATCGTTGTTTGGTTACACTAATTGTTTTATCAGGATGATGCAGAAGAAGTTGTGATTTGAAGGGAATCGTTGTTTGGTTACACTACTGGTGCAGGGGATGGTGCTGCTATTTTTGTTGTGATTTGAAGGGAATCGTTGTTTGGTTACACTTAATACAAAATTCAGCAGCAAAGAAACATAGTTGTGATTTGAAGGGAATCGTTGTTTGGTTACACTAAATACTGATTTTTTGCAGCAAGATAAGTAGTTGTGATTTGAAGGGAATCGTTGTTTGGTTACACTAATTCATTTTGTATAAGTTAATACCTTCAGTTGTGATTTGAAGGGAATCGTTGTTTGGTTACACTAACTACACGTAATGCATGGGAATGTTTTAGTTGTGATTTGAAGGGAATCGTTGTTTGGTTACACTCGGTATCGGTCTTGGGGCCTATATGATTCTGTTGTGATTTGAAGGGAATCGTTGTTTGGTTACACTGGACAATGGGGACATTGCAATAGATCAATAGTTGTGATTTGAAGGGAATCGTTGTTTGGTTACACTGTGGAACTATAAATACAACAACAGGTGTCAGTTGTGATTTGAAGGGAATCGTTGTTTGGTTACACTACGATTTATCAGAAGGTGCTGTAATGGGCGGTTGTGATTTGAAGGGAATCGTTGTTTGGTTACACTAATACGTCACTATGATGTTTACCGGTACGTGTTGTGATTTGAAGGGAATCGTTGTTTGGTTACACTGATGCCTTGCATACGCTCACCGGAGATACCGTTGTGATTTGAAGGGAATCGTTGTTTGGTTACACTATGCAAAAAATTGCCATGAGTCGAAATATGGTTGTGATTTGAAGGGAATCGTTGTTTGGTTACACTTAAATATTCGCTCGTCAATATATAAGGCTTGTTGTGATTTGAAGGGAATCGTTGTTTGGTTACACTTCGGCTTGCTGCCAGGCTTGTGCAAATTCTGTTGTGATTTGAAGGGAATCGTTGTTTGGTTACACTGGAGGGCGTTGCGTGGATAATATCGTCATTGTTGTGATTTGAAGGGAATCGTTGTTTGGTTACACTTTAGGGCCGGCCATCATGGCAATACACTTCGTTGTGATTTGAAGGGAATCGTTGTTTGGTTACACTACCTGCACCTAAAGGTATGTGGGAATTAGCGTTGTGATTTGAAGGGAATCGTTGTTTGGTTACACTTTATTCCGATTTCATCAACCTTTAATTTTTGTTGTGATTTGAAGGGAATCGTTGTTTGGTTACACTACCAGTTCCATAACTGGTTGTTTTGCAAAAGAATGGTCCACTTTTGCATTAAAACATTTCCACTTGGGAAGGCGCCGATTCCGGCGCTTTTCTCATTTTTCCATGGAAAACTTTCATTTTCGCATACTGAATATCCGTTAACGTCATAATCCTGACCTCACCATCATCGGGCAAAAAGGATTTTATCCTGCGGCGATGCACTTGCGCCTTTTCTTCATTCTCACAGTATCTCCCATAGACAGAATACTGCATCATTGAAAAACCATTATCCAGCAGTTTATTCCGGAATTCTGTATAAGCCCTACGCGCCTCTTTCGAGTCAGTGGGTAAATCAAATAAGGCAATTAACCACACGGCCTGATAGGGCGAAATCGCCATTAAAAATCAGGTAGTGCAAGTAACTTTTCTTCTCCCTGAAATAGCTTGCCCAATGATTGGCTGGTTTTCTGGATTGCGCCTTGCAATGTCAGCATTTCCTTGTCCATAGTGACACGCCTCTCGACAATGTTCAGCAGGTTTGCACGAATTGTTTTATGCATTTCCTGTTCTGACCCATATTCTTTTACACATTCCCAAACATGTAAGTCCGCTATTGGACGAAACGGTTCCATGACATCGTCAGCCAGACAATAAGCGTTATAACGATTGTGATGATGAACGCCAATAGAGGGGTGCAGACCTGTTGCACAAAGCGAACGAGCAACCAGCGCACGAACAATCGCATAACAATAATTCAGATAGCGATTTTGATCATCGGCAAAACGATCCCGCTTAAAACCATCTTGCTCAAAGAGCTGACTCCAGTAACGCCTCGCCGCCTGTGCTTCAATATTATCCGGGTCGCCGGAACGGATCTTCTTGGCTAACACTTTTAGGCTCATATCCTTGCCGGTCAGGTCATTGAGCATTCTGGCTTGCATCATTACCTTGCAATAAATCAACTGTTTCCAGATATTTTTCTTCATGGGTGTCGTTGCGTTAATTTGGTGATCGAAACGTTCGGATTGTAGGGTGTTACTTTGCAATGGAAGAAACATACCATTAGGTTGGTGTTTTTCATCACTGCTAATCACCATGACATTGGCATCGAGTAGTTTGCCCAGGCAGGTCTGGGTAATCAGTGTTTGCGGATGATCGATAATCAAGGCAGACATATCTTCAATCGACACTGAACCAATGATTTCTTTGTCGCGTTCAATGATAAGCTGTTGATGCTTGAAATGCAGATAACAGCCCTCCGTGCCGATTTCGATAATCCGTTTGCTCATTTAAATAGCTCGTTCTTTTTTTATTTTTCCTAAACTGTTTATTTCTAGTAATCTAAGGTTTGTTTCTTTCAGTGAGTTCGCCGAAAAATTAATTTGTTTTTTCCAGTCTTTTATATTTGCATCTGTATGTTCGCGAAAAATAATATTTTCATTCATATCCATTTTCTGAACGCGACAGACTTTTTCTTCGCCTTTATGAATGAGTTTGACCATGTCGTTAGGATGCAAGGCAGTCAAGAAGCGTTCATCGTTTTCAAATGCTGTTCTGATAACCGGTTCTTTACCATTACTTGCATTGCGTAATGTCGCTTCCAGCGTGCTGACGACATACCCCTTCCACTTTTTATTGTCTTTTTTATCCAAGTACTCGACTAATTCCATATGATGGTTGCCCATTGTCCAGACATTCCTTCTTTTATCGTCAGAGTTGGGAAATATTTTTCCTATTGAGGTCACACTGCGGTTATAAACCAGTCGTACTTTTTTAATTTTTCTGAACTCTCCTTTTTTAGTTTTCATTTGAAAAGGATTGTCATCGTTTTTAAAAGCATCATTATAATTTTTTGAGTTTTTCAAATGCTCTTTAGCCAGTTCCCTAATTTTAGGGTCACGTATATGTTCCAGATCGGATTCTTTCATATCAGATAATGACTTCCGGATAGCCACAACCGAAATACCTTTTTTATCTATCTCAGGTGTCAGGCTGTAAAGAAACTCTTTATGCAAGGCACCTTTAATCTTCCGCTGTGATTTGTGTGACACAATTATATTTTGAATGGTGTTTTCTGCCTGTTGTCGGATATCGGAAAAAGGTGGAGGATAGTCTTTGATTCTTAATTCGCCATGGCTATTGCTGCTGGTATAGGTATTAATCTTTTGTACTGCACTGAGGCTGGTATAGGCTACAACTAGAGCATCAATGGCATGGTGGCGATGATCCAGCCGTGTTTTTTCACCGGAGACATCGAGAATATTATTTAACCCCCAGGCACGGCGTAACAGCGCTGTGGTACCCCCTTTGACGGGTTCGACTTTTATTCCTAATTGTTTTAAATAGTCCGCTGTCTTTCTGGCGATGTAACGGGTTTCGTTGAGTTGCTGGCTGACAAACTCATCCATATCTTTTATGGCATTGGCGGAAAAGCGTTTGAACTTGGGATACGGCAGATTTTTGGCGCGTTGTAACATATCCGCATACTCAGACTCATTACCATGAAAGGCTTCCCATGGGGTCTGATTACCTTTTTGTTTATTGTGATCCCTGTGACACAAGGTTTTGTTCATAAAACTATCATCAAGGCAACGTGAATACGGAATAATATGTTCTATCTCATAAACGGGTTGGGTAAATAACTCATGAACGCTGATTGCGTTGCCACTGAATGGACAGACATGTTCGCACTCTTGCCAGAGACGATATTTTAATTTATCAGTTCTGGTCGGGTTAGGAATGCCGACTTCCTCTTTTAAAAACTGTTCCGCCTCCTGATTAGCTTCTTCATTCTTGCGTTGTTGTCTCTGATAGTCGTCGCGTTGTTTGGCATTCAGTTTTAGGTCGCGGGCCATTTCGATTCGAATCACATCCGGTTTACCGTATTGGCGAATAATCGCATTCACTACTTTACGTACCTGGAACAAGGCACGCTCCACCATTGGATTTCGCAAACCATCTGTGTCGATCAAGCTGCTGGTATGTTCGCCTCTTTTCTTGGCAGCAACACCAGGAAAAGGCAGTTGCTCCAGTGACTTCTCTTCCTGTGGCTTGGTATGTTCATAACCCGCCTTTTCACAGGCTTCGGCATAGTTATAACCACGTTCCAGACCGGTATCACCAAACTCTAAAAATTTAACGATATGACGCATCGCCTTTTGTGAAAGATGCATATAGCCTTTAGGCAATTCGCCACTTTTCTTGACTAACTTATCGATAGTTTCCTGCTCGAACTTCCATTTGCGGATAAGACGATTGCGCAGCGCACGGTCTTCATTAATATAAACGAGATCATTAATCAGCTGTTCTTTATCTCTATCAGATAAATCTTTCCATTGTTTGGCGCCTAATGCGGGTTTGATTAATGAAACGGTCTGGTTGCCTAACATGCCCGACTTTCTGACCTTCTCAAGGTTAATTTTGTCAGACTCAAATATGCCAATCAGGTCTCGAACCTTTTCCCAACTAAGCTGTTTCTTGTCCTTTAGAGCTTCATAAAGCGTTCTTCTTTCCTTATCAGTCAGAAAACGCTCTGTGCCATCACCCAATAATAATTTCAGATTATTAATATTGCTCCAAAGACGAAATTCCTGTGCAATCAACGCCGCCTTGGCGGCACGTTTGCGATCCTTTTCAAAATCACAATACCCCACGAGATGTTTTTGTATCTTTAACGGACGTTGAAAAAAGATAGCGTCATAGATAGCTTTCCTAGTTGCAACATTAAGCAGATCGGGATGATGTTGTTTCTGCGCAGACCAGATGTGTTCAAACTCTTCTTCAAACATCTCCCTTGCGGTGTAACGGCCTCGAATGCGTTGCTCATGCGGGTCGAGACTATTCAGGTATGCACCAAGCGTTTTAAAATTACCCTTTTCTATCTCTTGTATGATCTCAGTAATACCCTGGGCAACCTTGCCGTCTTTTTCATCACCGGTTTTACGATTGGAGAGATAACCTCGGCGTTGGCCCAAATGATAAAGTGCGCGGCCAACCTGGAAGGGTTCCAGCTTTTCGCTCAATGCAGCCGCGCGCAAGTCATAAGGGTTGGTTGTCTGTAAAAGTTTTTCTAACGTTGGTTCGTCAGCAGGGAGAAGATTAAATTCGATTAATAAATATTTTAGTTTTTCTTTACGTCTTGTCCTGCGATAGGTTTGGCGGCGAATACTGCGGGCGATGCGTCGGTCCTGGTTTAGCGATTTCTCGCCACGGCTCCGATCCATCCCTTCCGGAAAGATACGTACGCCTGCATCAATGATATTGGTCGGTTCGGTCAAACACCAACCGATAGAAGATGTACCTAGATCCAATCCAAGAATCTGTATGTTCTCATTAACCATCCTTATCTGTTCCCTGAAATATTTGTTCTAATATATTTTTAGTCCATTTCTTTATAAAAGTAAAAAAATCAATATGTTGAGGTCGACCAATTTTAATATAGCCTGGCATAGAGTCTTTCGAGGCTTTAATTGAAATATGAACTTCAATTTCTTCAATATTTGATTTTCTAGATTATTTTGCAAATTATTATATTTTGGATATTAAGAATATTGAAATAATGCTCTCAGATGTTATATTTGTCAATAAGCATCAAAAAGAACTCATTTCCGTGAGCCATTTTGGATGTTGTTGTGATTTGAAAGGAATCGTTGTTTGGTTACACGCAAAAGGCAGATATTGATCGTATCTGCCTTTTTCTTTTTGAATTCAGGATTCTAAAACTATCTTTTTTTTCTTGGCGGTCTATACTCTAAATCTGTAACCAAACAACGGTTCCTTTCTTACCACAATAAAACGGACACCGTTGCAGGCTCTGAAGCATGCTTCAACCTTATCGCCCGAGGGCACATAGAAGAACCCCAGCTTGATCACTGGGGTTTTTTATTTTCTATTATTCTTGCGATTAATCCTGTTTGTGTAATGGAAACGATGTAACGTGCACCATCGGCCATGGGTAGATATGTTGCGCTACCGTAGTAAGCATCAATCCAGGGGGTAAAGTCCTGATAGCTTCTGACCAGTTTCCAGTAATCAATCGCCTTCTCTTCGGCAAGCGAATAGACACTGCGGGGTTTGCTTAATTCGTCATCAATATCGGTATAACGGCCACTGATACGTTCCAGTCGAAAATGCGAATTGAGTCCGAGCAAGTTGGCCCATGATTTCCATTTAATCATCCTGGCATCGAGCTGCCATTCATCGCCAAACAGCAAAAATTGATCGGCCAGTTTACCGTCAGCGTAGTTAATGACGGCTTGATAAGCCTGTTGCCCGGCCTTGGTAAATTGGATCTCGGCTATGTCCTGTTCGTAGGTCAAGCGCTGATAGCTATACAGGTTCATGCCGATTGAAAATAATAGCAGGGCAATAGCGACACAGCTTAAGCCTGACAATCCTTGTATGCTGCCACTGACAAAACGTCCAGTGAAATGACGCCGGCATCCCAATGCAAGCAATATCAAACCCGGAAAAAAAAGCAGTAAGATGATGAGAAGTAGCGATGGCTCAATTTGTTGTAAGTGCTCGAGCGTGAATAACTCCGTAAGCAGCTGTTTTATGGACATATCCATGACGAGATTTTAGGTGAATTATGGCTTGTCAGCTATGGCTGTCAGGCTGACAATTCAGGTCTATCCTGTATACTTCGTTACCTGTCTTTTATAAAGCTTGATCTGTTTCACAGACTCAACAAAAAAATAATATTCAAATGTACGGAAACCAGGAACATGCCCCGGAGGCCTGCGGTTAACGATGTCCGAAGATAAAGCGCAATTACTTGAAAAAGTTAAAAACCTGATACCAATCAATGAATTGACGACAAACCTGCAAATGCAGTTGCTAAATCGTGCGGCTGTGATTGATTGTAAAAAATCACGCTTTGTCTTTAAGCAGGGCGATAAAGATAACTATTCCTACTACCTGCTCGATGGCGAGGTTGAGTTCTATGCTGACGATCAATTAAACAGCGTCATTACCAGTGATAGCGATCGTGCCCGTTATGCCCTGGCGCAATTGCAGCCACGTCAGTTTTCTGCCAAGGCCAAAACGCCGTTAAAGGTACTACAGCTGGATCGAGGCGCACTCGATCAATTACTCGTCTTGTCACAGGAGACGACTGCCGATCCTACGTTAAGCTCAGGTACTGAGGTTGATATTGCTGATGCTGAGGACGAAGAAGGGGATTGGATGACACAGATGCTTCAGTCCCAGTTATTTTCACGTATGCCAATGGCAAATATGCACCAGTTATTTGCTTCTCTGGAACCGGTTGAATACAGCAAGGACGATGTGGTGATACAACAAGGTGATGTCGGTGAAGACTATTTTATTATTTCTGAAGGTCGTTGCGCCGTCTCCAGAAAACCGTCTCCGAATAGTAAAGATATCAAGTTGGCAGAGCTTGGTACCGGTGACAGTTTTGGAGAAGAAGCCCTGATCTCCAACGCAAAACGTAATGCCACGGTGAAGATGTTAACCGATGGCGTCATGATGCGACTCGGCAAAGATACGTTTATCGAGTTGATTAAAAACCCGACCCTGAATTCATTAAAATTTGCTGATGCTAGTGCATTAATTGAACAAGGGGCAAAATGGCTAGATGTGCGTTTCCCCAACGAGCACCAGGAGTCTTCTATCAAAGACAGCATTAATGTGCCGCTGAATTCATTACGCCTGCAAATCGATAAACTTGATAGTGCCACGCAATACATCCTTTATTGTGATACCGGCGGTCGTAGCTCTACCGGTGCCTTTTTGTTAGCGGAACGAGGTTTCGATGTGTCTTTTTTGGAAGGCGGTTTGGTCAATAATGCTGATGCAGTGGGTGGCATCATCGAATCTGCTGAAACCGAGAAACCAAAGAAATCGGTTGATAAAAAGACCGAGACTGAAGTTGAAGATGATGACCATGTTGATGCTGATGTCAAAGTCGAGATGTTAAATGCTGAACTCGAAACGACACAGATAAAAATGCAGGCGGTTGAGAAGGAAAAAGCCGCGGCCGCAGCGGACGAAAAAAAGAAAAAAGAATTCGAACAAAATCGCAAGAAACTGGCAGAAGCGCAAAAGCGGCTTGAACAGCAGAAGAAACAGGCCGAGGCCGAGGCAAAAAAACGTGCTGCGGCAGAGGAAGCCCGCTTGAAAAAGCTGAAGCAGGAAGCTACTAAACAAATGGACAAGGAAAAGAAGCAGCTTGAGGAAATCTACAATAAAAATGCGCTTGAGATGGAGAAACTGCAAAAGCTGAAAGAAGAGTCGGAAGCAAAAATGCGTGAAGAACGTGAGCGGCTCGAGCAGCAAGCACTGGAAGCCAAAAAACAGGTAGAGGAAGCCGAGCGTTTAAAACGCGAAGTGGAGGAATCAAAGAAACAACTTGAAGCGGAAGCTGAAAAGAAAAAACAGCAAGAGCAGGAACGCGAGCAGGAGTTACAGCGTAAAGCCAAGGAAAAGATCGAGATTGAAAAAAGAAAGCTGGCAGAACAATACGAACGTAACTCCAAAGAGTTTGAGCAATTGCAGAAGGAAAAGGCTGCAGCGGAAGCAGCCCGGTTGGCAGCAAAGGAAGAGGCCAACAAGATCATTGAGGAATACAAACAGTCTCATGACAAAACTCGCGAGGCAGAGGAGGCAAAGTTACAGGCGGAAAGACAAAAGCTGGAGGAAGAGGCGCAAAAGATTCGCGAGACTATGAAACAAATCCAGCAGGCCAAACTGGAAGCAGAAAAAATCAAACAGGCGGCATTGGCAGAAGCGAAATCACTAAAAGAGAAACAACAGGAATCGACCAGCAGTAAGGAACAGCGAGAGCAGCTTGAAGAGAAAATTCAGGCGGCCGAGCAAAAAGCCACAGAGGCAGAAAGAGAGATTGAGGATGCTGCGCACAAAGAGAAGATTACCGAGTCTGCGCAACAGGAGAACGAGGCTGATTTAGTCAAGAAGAAAAAAGAGCAGGAATCATTGATGGCTAAAATCAATGAAGACCTGGCGTCATTCGAAGATGATCAGGAGTCCGAAGCGCCATCCATCACGCAGGTGCAGATGCAGGCCGATATGATGAAACGGATCAAGCAAAAGGCGCAACAGGCAAAACAAGATGCTGCAAAAAAGAACTCCAGTTTGCTTGATGAAGTCTCACAACAGTTAGGAAAGAATACCGATTGAGAGCAAGCTGACATAATTATTAATCCTTTTTAAACCCTTCAAATAATAATCGACAGGAGAGAAAACATGAGTGAACGTATTGGTATGCGCGTTGGTGAAGCATTAGTCGCAGGTGGTCCTCCGGGCACCGCGGCTGAGCCAGAAATTGTCATTGGTGAACTTGATGGGCCGGTAGGCACTGCATTTGCTACTTTACTTGGCGATCAGGTCAAAGGCCATTCACGGGTATTGGCAATCATGAACACCGATATTCAGGTAAGACCGTCTACCTTAATGGTCAGTAAAGTGACGGTAAAAAAAGAACGCTACACTAATATATTAATGGGTACTGTGCAGGGCGCCATTGCTAATGGTGTACTGGATGCGGTAAGAAATGACGATATCCCAAAAGAGAAAGCCAATGAGTTGGGTATTATTGTTTCAGTCTGGTTAAATCCGATGGTTGCCGATGCGGACGATCTGGACCATAAGATCCTGTTTGATATTCACCGCAAAGCAACCGCCTCGGCAATTCACAAAGCGATGAATCATGAACCGGACATTGACTGGTTACTTGAGAATCAGGAAGAAATTGTGCACAAGTACTATCAAATGGGTCTGGACGGAAAGATATAAGCCTAAGCTTGTTGGGATGTGACAGATAGTTCTCTTATTAAGTCGTCTATGCGTATTTTGCCACAAACGATGAAGCCAGCTGCGTTTATAATCGCGCTCTGCGTTAGCGCACAGTTATCTGCTTATGAGAACTATCCTGTCATTAACTCTAACGAGGTACTCAGTTCAAAGTACCTATCCTCGCCTTATCATCGGGTTGAATCTGTCGACATAGAGAACGGCTTTTACCGATTTGACATGGAGTCTGATTTTGGGCGGTATACTATTTATTCCAAGGCTTTATTTAAAAAACGCGTCGATGAAGTCATCGCGCTGGGTAAGGCGATGAACCAGTTTGAACGTGAGAACGAATCATTGTCCGAGGAGTTGCGTAGCGAACTCACTGTTACCGGTGACTCCGCTGTTGATATCCTGTCGTCGCCGTTTAGCACGGCGTCAAAACTTGCTGGACAGATTACTGACAATCTTGAAGGTACATTTACCGGCGAAAACCCTTACGTCGATAGTCGTAAGCGTTATTCCTATCAGGAACCAAAAGACCCAACCACGGCTTCGCATAAGCGCAATATCGCATTTCAAACCGGACTCGATCTGTATTCTAACTATTCGCGTGTGCAGTCATTCCTGAACAAACTGGCGAATGAACGCTCTGCTGGCAGAGTGTCAGCTGGTGTTGGACTGGGTGATCCCTTTTCCAATGCGTCTTCAGTATCGCAGCTGGATCGTAGTATTCAACTGACGATGAAAACCAAATCATTGGATGAACTCAGGTATTACCACCAGAGTTTATTACAGCAGTTGCGAGTCAGAGGTACGGTTGCGGATTCGTTTATCGAAAAACAGATGTTATCACCGGCGCAAAAAACCCGAATGCTGGTTTATCTCAACGAGATTAAACAGGTGAATCGGCTGGGTTCGTTAGTTGATATGGCAACACAGGCAGATAACGAGGTGATGGCGGCTGTGTTTGTTCGTCTCAGTAAAGCCTTGTATCGCTATTATCATAACGTCGAATCTTTCTCTGCTTTCTTTGTTTACAAAGACTATCCGGCAGTGATCACCAATTCACGAAAATTTGTCTATTTTAATTATTATGATTTGTTGGCCTGGTCAGAGAATAATGAGAACAAATTTAAACAACTGGCTGAGCATGCCAGTCAATCAGGTTATTCTGCCTGGCGCCTGATTTCTCTGGGTGATGTGACTGCCATGGCGGGTCGTAATCTGCAACAGCTGGAATATGAACAACAAACGAACTTTCTCGACACCTCCACGAAGAATTAACTTGTCACATCAGCAAAATATTACACCTCAACGCTGATAATATAACTGCTATTTAAAAATAGTCATTATGCCCGCCAAATCATTAACTGAAGAAGACATCTCCCGTATCGTCGAAATGGCATGGGAAGATCGTACGCCGTTCGAGGCGATTGAGGCAAATTACAGTCTTAAGGAAAAAGACGTGATCTGTCTAATGCGTCAACAGCTTAAAAAGAAGCGTTTTAACAATTGGCGTGCGCGCGTATCAGGAAGAAAAACCAAACATACAGCGTTGCGGTCAAATAAAGTCACGCGGGCTTATTGCCCAACCCAATACAAACAGCGTTAGCGTTACCAAACTTGCCATATAGGTGTCAGGTTGTCAGGTAAAGAAGCCAGATTTCCCAGCTGCGCCCAGGCGGTATCAAGGTTGTGAAAGTCAGAACCAACCGAGGCTGCTAGCTCGTATTGTTTGGCATAGTTTGCGACCAGCGATATTTCGTCACGACTGTGGCTGCCGGTTACCACTTCTATTCCTAACCCTCCCAGCTGTTTGAACTCGGTCATTAATTGACGCAGTTTTGTGGCTGTCATTTTGTAGCGTAGTGGGTGCGCGATCACTGCGACGCCACCTGCCGAGTGAATCAAGTACAGGGTTTCATTCAGCATCGGCCAGTCGGCATTGACATAGCCTGGTTTATTCCTGACTAGATAACGTTTGAATACATCATTGGTTGTTTTGGCTACGCCCATGTCGACTAATACATGGGCAAAGTGCTGGCGTGTGACTGTGCCGGAACCCGCCAGCTGTTTGGCTTTTGCATAAGTGTGTTCAATGCCAGCACGCGCCAGTTTGTCACCGATTTTTTTTGCGCGTTTATCACGCATGCTATCCAGTCTGGACGTGACATTAATTAACTCGTCATGATCTTTGTTAACGTTTAATCCAACAACGTGAATCGTCTGGTTTTGCCAGCGGGTTGATAACTCTATACCGTTGATAATACTTATTTGTTTGCCGATAGCGGCATGCTGTGCTTCAGTCAAGCCGCTGACAGTATCGTGGTCGGTCAAGGCAAGATGACGAATACCGAGCGCATCCGCTCGGGATACTAATTCTGCCGGGGGGATTAATCCATCCGAAGCATTTGAATGGGTATGCAGATCGTATTCGGCTGACATCACAGGGATTCGTTAATCGCGAAAATTATTGAATTGCAGCGGTAAGTCGTACTTTGCTTCTTTGATCAAGCTGATCGCCTGTTGCAGATCATCGCGTTTCTTGCCGCTGATGCGAACCTGTTCGCCCTGAATGCTAGCCTGAATCTTCATTTTGCTGTCCTTGATTGATTTGACAAGCTTGCGCGCCAGTTCTTTATCGATGCCTTGCCTGATATCGATAGATTGTGTCGCCTGATTATGGTTTTCAATAATGTCCTTGTAGTCCAGGCAGCGAATATCAATACCGCGTTTGGATAATTTATTCTCAAGTATGTCGTGTATCTGCTTTACCTGAAATTCAGAAGAGGAACGAATAGTAAGACTGTCCTGGGTATGTTCTATTTTTGAATCTGTTCCTTTAAAGTCAAAGCGGTTTGAAATTTCACGATTAGCTTGATCAATGGCATTGGTTAATTCATGTTGATCAATTTCTGACACAACATCAAATGATGGCACGATACCCCTCCGTTACATTAATGAATATTATCTGACTCATCGCGACTCTCTATAATGTTACCATTAGGATGATCCAGGTGAATTGAATAGAGCTGATGGCCAATTAAATTTGCCGTGCCATTATACCTGCTGTAGCCATCCAGGCTAAATTCAAAATGATACTGTCTGAGTAGTGTGATTGTCCCGCGATCATTGCGCCCCGGGCGTAAAGATGACAATGCTACCGTTTCGTCAAGAAACTGGTAATGATAGTTTTTACAATAACGTCTCGACTCGCTAACAGCAATTTCGCGGGCGCGCATACTATCTTGCCAGAACCAGACAACCAGGCCGAGTATGATAAGTAACAATAAAGAATTCATTGACTAGTTCAGGTAAGGTTTAAAGGCATCATTGTATTGTTGTTCAAATCCATGTTCATTTTTAATAAGCATGAAGATCGGCATCGCCAGTGTATCGGCAAGCTCCATGGTTTTTTCCGGTCCCATTACCATAAACGCAGTTGCCATTGCATCAGCGCGCATACATGACTCGTGTAATACGGTAACGGATGCCAGACCATGTGTTACCGGTCTGCCTGTTGTTGGATCAATCGTGTGTGAATAACGTATACCATTTTCCTCAAAATAATTTCGGTAGTCGCCTGAGGTTGCCATCGACATCGCGTTTAAATTAACAATGCGCTGTATTGAGCGTGAATAGGGATCAGGTTGTTCAATCGCGATGCGCCATGGACTACCATGATGATTGTTTCCCTTGGCCCTGACTTCACCGCCGATGTCGATCAGGTAATGTTCGACGTTGATTGAATCCATATAAACAGCAAGCTTGTCGACGGCATAACCTTTAGCGATGGCGGACAGATCAACGTATATCTCTGATACGGTTTTTGTAACCGTCGAGCGCTCGTGATCAAATGATAGTTTTTGATAGCCGGTAAATGCTTTTACCTGATTAATGGTATTGTCATCAGGTACCGTATTTTTTTTTGCCGGTTTGTTCGCTCCGAACCCCCACAAATTAACCAACGGCCCTACCGTCACGTCAAAGGCGCCATCGGTTAACTGGCTAATCTCATTTGCCGTTTCCATTACCAGAAACAATTCGCTGGATAGGGTAATTGGCAAGGGGAGGTTGACCCGATTGAATAGCGACAGTTCAGAGTCGGCAATGTAAGTGGACATATGCTCATTAATCTCAAGCAAAATACTGTCAATTCTCTCATGGATCTTTATCGGTTGCTTATCGACAGTTCTCGGGTCGTAACTGATATGATAAGTGGTTCCCATTGTTTGGCCGGAAAACTGCAGATATTGAACATCCGTTTGGCTACACGCGTTGAGTAATATCAACAATATAAACAACACGAGTCGATGTTGGGGGTGATGACAATGTAGTTTGTTGTCAGAGATGGCCTTAGATCCAGAAATTACAGGTAAGCTAATTATAGACAGCTTGTGTTACGAAACGAATGTTAGTTGCTGTCATTAGTAACAAGATAAGCTTGTTTAGAGACCCAATCGCCGACAGGAAAGCGCAAGTCTGGATTAATTTAATCAAATGGACGTTACTTAAACACAATAACTTGCCAGATGATCAGACGGTTTGTTGCTGATTAAATCGCGTTTTATCAGTGCGATTGTCTGACGCCATAAAGCTTTGAGTAGAGCCCGTCTTGTGATAACAGTTGTCCGTGGGTGCCTTGTTCTCCAATTTGCCCCGCTTCAAATACATAGACATGTTTTGCTTGTTTTATCGCACTTAAACGGTGTGCCACGATGATAGTCGTTTTTTGTTCCAGGAAATCTGCCAGCGCTTCATGTAAATGATATTCGGTCTCTGCGTCCAATGCCGATGTCGCTTCATCCAGTATCACGACTTTAGGATCGCTTAATACCATACGCGCAATGGCGAGTCGCTGTCGTTGACCGCCGGATAGTCGAACACCCTGACGACCCACTATCGTATCAAGTTGATCTGGCATCGCCTCAACTGTCTGTCTTAACTGTGCGATCTCCAATGCCTGCCATAATTGTTTATCATCCAGCTCGCGACCCAGGGTCAGGTTAATACGTACACTGTCGTTAAACAGTGCCGGGTGTTGCAATACAGTGGCAACGTTTTCTCTTACAACATCAAGACCGATACGTGATATTGATTCGCCGTTGTAACAAATATCGCCTCGTTTACTTGGGTATAAGCCAACCAATACCTGCACTAATGTTGATTTACCGCCGCCGCTTGCACCGACCAGTGCAACCTTTTCACCCGCATCGATATGCAGGTCGATCCCATTTAGTACGTCCGGACCATCGCCATAAGCAAAATGCAGATCTGATATATTGATATCAACCGTATGATTATTTTCAAATGGGTTGACGATATGCGGATAGTCCGGCTCCTGATTCAGTCTTGTCAATTCATTGATGCGTGATAATGCTGCCTTGGCACTATAAAACGCATACTGAATATTCAGTATTTCCTGCACCGGTCCCATCATGAACCAGAGGTAACCAAAGACAGCAAACATTTGTCCAATGGTTAAACCAGAATAGATCACCATGATCATCGAAACGGCGCGAAAAATGTCGAAGCCAAATAAAAATATCAGAAAGCTCAAGCGATTCGCTGCGTCACTCTTCCACGCGAACGCAGTGCCGTGCTCCTTGACATGTCTTGCCTGTTCGATGATGCGTGCAAGATAATGTTTTTCACGATTGCTGGCACGGATTTGATGAATCGATTCCAGGGTTTCGGTCAGGGATTGTTGAAATACACCGAATGCCGAGTTTTCTTCACGCTTGAGTTCCTTGACGCGTTTGCCTAATACGGTGGTGAAATAGATAACTACCGGATTAGCAAACAAAATCAGCAAAGCGATTTGCCAATGCATGATCAACAGGATAATGGCAACACCAATGATGGATAAGACTGCGATCAACAATTTGCTGATGGTCGTGCCGACAAAATCATCGACCGTTGTCAGGTCGGTAACAAAATACGAGGCAACGGTGCCACTACCCAGTGTTTCGTATTCAGACATGGAAACCTGATTCAGACGTGCCAGTAATTGGCTGCGAATACGAAAAATCACGTCTTTGGCAATAATTGTGAATTGCCGTGTTTGGTAGACATTAAGTAATAATGCGATAAGTCGAAGTACCAGCGTCAGTAGCATGATACAAACAATATAAAGAGCCGGACTATGCCAATTCTCGGGCGTGATTTGATTAATCGTACTGACGACGACCGCGGGTTGATTTAATAATACTTCGTCAACTAATAGCGGTAATAGTAGCGGTACCGGCACACTTGCCAGGGTCGCCAGTACCGCAATGATATTTGCCAGGATTAACTGTTGCTTATGTTCCTTGGCGATGTTGAGTATGTACTGCCAGGTATACGCCTCATTGGGTTCCTCGTGGTTTTCCAGTTTCGCTTTTGGTTTATCCGTCTCAATAATACTTGCCATCTGTTTACATCAATGTTGATTAATCGGGTCGCCAGTCAAGTGGCGCTTCATCCAGTAATGCTGATTGCTCTCGCAATGCGAGAACATGATCTTCCCAGTAACGCTGCGTATTAAAATAGGGGAAGGCAATGGGAAATGCCGGGTCGTCCCAACGCGCCGCTAACCAGGCGGAGTAGTGAATGATACGCAAAGATCGTAATGCTTCAATCAAATGCAGTTCACGTGGATCAAACTCTCTAAACTCAATATAGCCATCTAATATATCGTATAACCTGGCTGTCATGTATTGCCGATCGCCGGACAGAAACATCCATATGTCCTGTACAGTGGGCCCGGTTCGGGCATCGTCAAAATCAACGACATAGAATTGGTCATCTCGTGTTAAAACATTGCCGTGATGGCAGTCACCATGTAAACGAATCGTCCTTATGTCGCCGGCCTTGTCAAATGCAGTGGTTATACGTTTTATCAGGTCTTCAATGACACTGCTGTAGGAAGCCAGCAAGTCCATTGGAATAAAATCATGTTGTAGTAAATATTCCGATGGTTGTTTCGCAAATGCTTCAATGCTAATAGTAGGTCGATGTTCAAATGATGTGGCATCGCCGATGTTATGAATACGCGCGAGAATTCTGCCCAGCTGTAGCAAATGTTCAGGGTTATCTAACTCCGGCGCGTAGCCACCAAAGCGTGGATAGATTGCAAAGCGATAGCCTTCAAACTCAAACAGGGTTTGCTTATTAATCGAGATTGGCGCTACCACAGGAATCTCGGCATCAAGTAATTCCCGGGTAAAATCATGCTCTTCCTGAATCATCTGATTGCTCCATCTTTCCGGCCGGTAAAATTTGACGATGATCGGTTCAGCTGCTTCGATTCCAACCTGATAAACCCGATTTTCATAACTATTTAGTGCCAGAATGCGGTGATCAGATAAGTAACCGAGTGACTCAACCGCGCTAATAATGGTATCCGGATCCAGTTCGTTATAGTGTTGCTTAGCGCCTAATTCAGTCATCGCAGCAGAGTGTAACAGAAGTTCAGACCGATAATATGACTGGCAGGAACAGAATAATTGCATTGCCTTAACTATAAAAATCCACTATTAAAGGCTAAGCTGCAATGAATAGTTGTAATACTATCTTGTGACAATGTGCTATGAGTGCCCAGTTTGACATAATTACTCGAGATGCCAGTGCCGGCGATATTGAGGCGCAACTGCAACTGGCCGAACTATTTGAAAATGGTATTGGTGTGCCGTTGGATTATGGGCAGGCTGCCAACTGGTATAAACAGGCTGCTGCTCAGGACTCAACCGCTGCACAATCCAAACTCGGGCAGATGTATTTACGTGGTATCGGTGTTCCGGAAGATATCCAGCAAGCGGCAGACTATCTACAACATGCCGCAAACAAAAATGACGCGACTGCCCAGGCCAACTTTGCCTGGTGTTTTCAACATGGTCTTGGTGTACAGCAGGATTACGATCAGGCATTTCAGTGGTATTTAAAATCGGCTGAACAGGGACATGCTGGTGCACGTTATAACCTTGCGTATATGTATTCCAAGGGTATTGGCACAGAAAAAAATAATAAAGCTGCGCTGGAATGGTATCTACGCGCTGCCAAGCAGGGACATATGAAAGCGCAGTTAAATGTCGGTTTGATGTATGCCCGGGGTGAGGGAACCGGTAATGATGAAACCGAAGCCGCGCGCTGGTATCAAGAAGCCGCCAATCAGGGTTACGCCAAGGCGCAATATAATCTGGCATTAATGTATGGTGCCGGTATTGGTGTTGAGCAGGATGATGAGCAGGCGTTCAAGCTACATAGTCTTGCTGCCGAGCAAGGTTATGCGCGAGCACAATATAATATTGGGTTATTTTATGTGAACGGTCTGGGTATCGAGCAGGACTATGACAAGGCCGTCAAGTGTTTTCGTCTCGCTGCCAAACAGGGTTATCCCAAAGCCAATTATCAACTAGGTAAATTATTTGCCTATGGTAGAGGTATGCCAATCAACGAGATTGAGGCGGTAAAATATTATCGGCTGTCGGCTGAAGCAGGGTATGCCAAGGCCCAATATCGGCTGGGCCATCTTTATGTCGATGGACATGGTGTGACAGCCGATGAGGCAATAGCCTGCCAATGGTTTCTTAAATCTGCCAAACGCGGCTTTAAAAAGGCGCAACACATGATCGGGATTCGCTATGCCAAAGGCCTCGGTGTTGAGAGAGACTACAAACAGGCCTATGCCTGGTTATCACTGGCGCTGGAGCAAGATAATGACGCGAACATCGAACATGCCTTGTCGAGGGTTAAGGAAAAATTATCGGAATCAGAACAGGCGGAAGCAAAAGTACAGGCCAGTGTGTTTAGCCAGGGCTATCAGCGCGGTAATTAAAGTATCGGTGAACTAAGTGTTAGTTTGTCGACCTCAATCGGTTTGTCCAGTTTTTCCAATAATTCTTCCTGCTGATACAGACGTAAAATATCAAAATAACGGTGTATCTTTCTGACAAATGCGACCGGTTCTTTGCCTCTGGCATAACCATGTCTGGTTGTCTGGTACCATTTTTTTTGACTCAATTTAGGCAGATGCGCAGCGACATCGATCCATAGGTTGGGATTATCCCCTGCCTTTTGCGCTAACACACGCGCATCTTCAAGGTGACCCAACCCAACGTTATAGGATGCCAATGTCATCCAGGAGCGATCCGGTTCCTTGACCGATTCGGGTAAGGATTGCTTGATGATGTTCAGGTATTTGGCACCGCCGTGGATGCTTTGCTCCGGGTCGAGCCGATCCTCTACACCGACACGTTTTGCGGTATCGTTAGTCAGCATCATCATGCCGCGTACACCGGTCACCGATCTTGCTTTGGGATCCCAATGCGATTCCTGGTAACTGACAGAGGCCAGAAAACGTTCATCAAATTCATACTGGCTGGCAGCGTCAACAAAGATTGGCCAGTATTCAGGCAGTTTTGATTCGATACGCTCAACAAAATATACGCTATCAATATAATTAAACCGGTTTAAATGGTTGAAGTAGGTCAAGTTTAATCGTTCCAGTTGTTTGCCCGATTTATAATCATTGATGAATGCTAATAACGAAGCGCTCAATGATGCATCACCATTTTTAAGCGTCAGCCAATGTGAGCTGCTTTGCGATGGCAAGGTAAACGCAATTTTTAATTCTGGATACAGATGTTGGTAATAGTTAAATACGTCTTCGTTGATGACGCTTAGCTTGATGTTATTCAGGTTTATCTGTTCCAGGATCTGCCGATTATTACTATCCGGCAGTTCTTTCCATTCCAGCGTAGGTAAATCCTGTCGCAGGGATTGTAATAACTGTGATGGCCGACTACCTTCAGCGACAACAAGCTGGTTGGCTGGCATCGTTTCAGCATCATCCGGCAGAAAATTTTGTCTGTTACCGATAACGTACCAATGATTAGGGCGGTATGAACCAGCGATAGCGATGTTTTCATCAGCCAGGTACGGAACACTGCCGGATACGACAACATGCACCTTGCCTTGTTTTAGCAATTGAATCAGTTCTGATAATTTACTGGCGCGAACGATATCAGTCTCAACGCCAAGAGAATCGGCATAACTGGATATGATTTCATAATCCAGTCCACGAAATTGCGATTCGTCCGGGAAGTAAAGCGGTGGTGTGGCAATCATGCCAATGCGAAGGCTGCCATGTTGATGGACACGCTCCAGCTGACTCAGATTATCTGAACAACTGCTAATCAGGATCAAGAACAAGCCTAGTGCCAGGATTTTAATGGCGTGAGGAGTACTGCTGACAATCATAATTTAGTGATTTTCCATTATTGTAGAAGTAATTGACAGCATTAATCCGGTTATAAATTTCGGGACTCTTAATTCTTTGCTGACTGGGTTATCATCTTACAGATTTCATTGTTAACAAAAGATATGACTTGTGCATGACGTGCAAACAATTCTGAACCGCATAGTTTTTATTATTTTACTGTTAGCCAGCAACAAAATGCTGGCGTTTGAAAATTATGATGAGATTGCGGTCAATACCTTCTGGAATGAACTGTATAGTGGTGGTGGCTGGTCGCTTTATTGTGGCTTCAAATTTACCAATGCGCATGACCTCAGTGATGGACATCTGTTTGTAATCGAACAAATTTATCCGGTTAGTTGGATGCTACGTGCGTTGAATTGCGATAGTCGTATGCAATGTCGCAATGATAAAAACTCCCGCTATACCGTCATGGAAGCCGACATGCATAATCTCTATCCAGTCTGGCAGGATACGGATGTATTACGACGCGACACTTACTATGGCATCATAGAAGGTGAAGATTGGCGTTATAAGGATTGTGATTTTGAAAGACGCGCCGGTATCACTGAACCACGCCCGATTGCGCGAGGCAATATTGCTCGCGCCATTTTCTATATGCACACACAGTATGGCGTGCCAATTGATGCCGGTATGTTGGATACATTAAAACGTTGGAACAGGGACGACCCGCCGAGTAATCAGGAAGTAAAACGCAATGATCGTATTGAAGAATTGCAAGGCAATCGTAACCGCTATATTGATAATCCTACCCTGGCTGAACAGCTTTCCAGTAAATGGCTCTCGACTCGTTAGTGAGCTAACATGCTTATAACGATTGACTTCAGCATGTTGCATTCACTTGTCAGGCATGTCTGAACCAAACGCTCATAGTATTGCACTGACGACGATTACCCCGACGCGTCGATTAAGTCGTTATCTACGTTATGCTTATGCTAATCAGCAGCTTGCTGCAGGCAATCAAGTGTGGCAAATACCGGACTTTCTACCCTGGAATATCTGGTGCCGCCGTTTGTTTGAGCAGATTCAACTGTTGAACGGTGATAACCATTTGTTATTGTCTGAGGCACAACAACAGTGGCACTGGCAAACGATAGTACGTAATTCGCACTATGCCAATCAGTTACTACAGCCTGCATCGACGGCCAAACAAGCGATGCAGGCTTATAAAGAATGTCGGCAATGGGACATTGCTATTTCTTTTGCAGCCACAACAGAAGACGCACGTGCATTTCAGCATTGGGCAAATACTTACGAGACCTTAAAGCAGGATAATCGCTGGTTTGACGATGTTACCCTGGTGGATTACATCATTGAGCATATAGAGCTGTTACAAGGCAAACTGCCGGCAATTTCCGTCACCGGCTTTGACTTTTATACCAGGCAACAACAACGACTGTTCAAGGCACTGGAAGCTAACGGTATTGCTATTTCTTTTCCTGAATATCAACAAACTCCGGCTAAGGTGTCAGTGTTTAGTGCGACGGATACACGTGATGAAATCGTTAATGCCGCCTGTTGGGCAAGAAAGCTATTACTGGACAGTCCTGATGCCAAGATTGGAATTATTAGCCCGCGTTTACAAGATAACAGGACGCGTATTGTTAATACATTCAATACAGTATTCACGCCGGAGAAAATACTGGCGCCGGCTATCTCCTGTTCACCCAGCTGGTCAATTACATTGGGTAAACCGCTGTTGTCATATCCCCTGATTGATACCGCCATGAATTTGCTGGCGTTGGGAAGGCGTAAGCTCAGTCGGGATTTACTCAGTCAGTTGCTGCATTCCTGTTACATCAAGGATGCCGGTATCGAGATGTCGGCCCGTGCCCGGTTTGATAACATATTGCGGAACGCAGGTGAACAACAGTTCAGCCTGGACAACTTATACTGGTTTGCAGAGCATCGTTGTGAACCCGATCAATGTTGTAACAGTTTTATACAGCTGATCAAAAATTTTCAAATCAGTTTCCTCAGTCATGCACGTAAACATACTCTGCGTCAGTGGGCGATATTATTTTCTGATTGGTTAGCTGACTTTGGTTGGCCGGGAGAGCGCAAGCTCGACAGTGTTGAACATCAAACCGTCAGTAAGTGGCAAGAGATACTGGGTGAATTTAGCCGGCTGGATATGGCAAATCGTCAGTATGATTTTTCTGCCGCTCTACGACAGCTGCAACAAATCATTGCAGAGACAACGTTTCAACCCGAGACGCCAGAGACGCCGATAGAGATTGCCGGGATGGCGGGTAGTGCCGGTATGCAGTTTGATTATCTTTGGGTACTGGATATGCAGGATGAGTATTGGCCGCCTGCGCCTGTACCGAATGCGTTTATCCCCAAGTCATGTCAACGGGATGCCGGTATGCCAACGGCGACAGCAGAGAGTCAGTTGGATTATGCGCAACAATTGACACAGGGTCTTATTCATTCGGCAAAAGAGGTCGTGATGAGTTACGCCACTCAGCAAGGAGACAAACAATGTCGACCGTCACCGTTGCTTGCCGGATATGCAACAATAATAACTCCATTTACCCAACAAGTCCCTGACGCTCCGATTGATGTTATCCATGCCAGTGCGGCGTTAGAGGAATTTACCGATATCGTAGGGCCTGCCATTGAACAACAGGAAGACATAGTTGGTGGCAGTGCTTTATTAAAAGATCAATCGCTTTGTCCGTTCAGTGCATTTGCAAAACATCGTTTGCATGCTATGACATTGGCGTCGACAGATATCGGTCTGGATGCTGCTGATAGAGGAATACTTGCGCATCGTTCATTACAATATTTGTGGCAGCGTTTAACTGATTACGAAACGCTGCGTTATCGTTCCGAGAATGAACTGGATAAATTAATCAGCTCAGTAGTACAGGAAGCGATCAAGCAACAGGCCATCCATCAACCCGATACGTTTGCCAATAAGTTTACCGATCTCGAGCAGAAACGACTGACGAAATTACTCAGGCAATGGCTCGCGATAGAGGCTGAGCGCAGCCCGTTTAAGGTATTGGCTACTGAGGAATGGCAAACGATTGATTTTCAAGGTATGCAGTTTCACCTGCGTATTGATCGTATTGATGAACTGGCTGACGGTCGCTGCGTCGTGATTGATTACAAAACCGGTATTGCTAATAAAAATGATTGGGATACGGATCATCCTGGTGATCCACAACTGCCGCTTTATGCCGTGACTCAGGACAAGACAATAGCTGCCGTTGCATTTGCCAGTTTAAAACCAGGTAAGCAGGGTTTTTATGGACAGGCTGATGCGGATCACATTCTGCCTGAGGTCTATGAAGATGAAGACTTATCGTTATCACAACGCATGGTCGATTGGGAAACGGTATTGCAGCGTCTGGCAAACGATTTCAAAAGCGGGCAGGCGTCAGTCGAGCCTTTACAAAGCGCCTGTCGTTATTGCGATCTGAAACCGCTATGCCGCATCTATGAACGACTTGAAGTGATCAATGATGCTAACTTTGATACCTATATAGATGGAGTGACAAGTGAACCATAGTCTTGATGATAGCGATGTCCGATTAGCTGCGTTAAGTCCGGAGCAGTCATTCATCATTCAGGCGCCGGCCGGTTCTGGAAAGACCGGTTTGTTGATTCAACGTTATTTAACGTTATTGTCTCTGGTCGATGCGCCGGAGGAAATTATCGCGATTACGTTTACGCGTAAAGCCGCGGCAGAAATGCAATCACGCATATTGCAGGCCTTGAGCGATGCTCAGCAGCAAGAACCTGCAATTGATGCGAACGCGCATACATTATTAACCAGAGAGTTAGCCTTGAAGGCGCTGCAACGCGACCGACAAATGGGCTGGCAATTATTGTTGAGTCCATCGCGATTACGCATACAAACGATCGATTCGCTATCGACCGCATTAACCCGACAGATGTCTCTGTTAGCAAGGTTGGGTTCGCAACCTGAGATCGTCGATGATGCATATGTTCTGTATGAACAGGCCGCAGTCGCCACTTTGGCCGAACTGGAAAGCGATACGCATTGGTCTGAATCGATCGCTGAACTGATCTTTCATCTGGATAACGATTTACCACGAATCAAACAGCTGATCGTGAATATGTTAATGAAACGCGATCAGTGGTTAGGATATGTCGTCGAGGCACATGATAAAGATCGCATGCAACGTTCGCTCGCCAGGCTAATCGAACAACGCTTGCAGAATGTATACTCAATCTTTCCAGATGTTGCAGTGTCTGATTTAGTCAGTTTGTTTAATTATGCACAGGGTAATTTACAAGCGTCGGACACCGATAGTGTCATAACGCAATGTGATCGATTGACTGAGTTGCCTGAGCCGAAGGTGTCCATGCTGGATCAGTGGCAGGCTATCAGCGAGTTACTGCTAGTGAAGCAGGGTGGATGGCGAAAGCGCCTTGATGCCAAACTGGGTTTTCCGGCACCCAGCGAAAAGTTGATCAGCAGTGAAGAGAAAGCGACGCGCCAGGAAATGAAATTAATGATGCAGGCCTTGCTTAACGAACTGAATGAAAACGCATCACTCAGACTATTGTTACAACAAGTTAAGCAGTTACCCGCGAAGGAATATCACGAAGCTGATTGGAATATCCTTAATGCCTTGTGCGATTTGCTTAAGCTGGCCGCATCACAACTACATCTGATTTTCTCACAGCGACACCAAATGGATTTTATTGGTGTGGCTGATTCCGCAAGGCAAGCCTTGGGCAGTGATGACGAACCGACCGACCTTGCTCACTATCTGGATTTTCAAATCAAGCATCTGCTGGTGGATGAGTTTCAGGACGTATCTGCCTCGCAGACGCATCTGATTCGTTCGTTGATTCGTGAGTGGTCGCTGGATGATGGACGCAGTCTATTTCTGGTAGGCGATCCGATGCAATCGATCTACCGGTTTAGAGAAGCCGATGTGTCGATTTTTATCAAAACGTTTCATGCCGAGCACTTTGGTCCAGTTAAGTTAAGCGCGCTAAGCTTGAAGAAAAACTTTCGATCACAAAAGAATCTGATTGCGTGGATTAATCAGCAGTTCATGACGATTTTCCCCAAACAAGATGATGTCCTGGCAGGCGCCGTGTCTTACTCTGAATCGGAAGCAGCGGATGAGTCAGATACTGATGATAATGTCAGGATTTATCCTTTATACGATAAGGCATTTGATCAGGAGGCAACGCACGTCTGTCAAATTATTACAGAGCTAAAACAGCAGTCGCCCGATGATAGTATCGCAGTGTTGGTGAGGAGTCGGGCGCACCTGGAAAAAATCATACCGGTGCTAAAACAGGAAGACATCAGGTTCAAAGCGGTTGATATTGAACGTTTGGATAAACAATCAACTATTCAGGACCTGTTGTCCTTAACCCGTGCATGGTTATACCCTGCTGATAAGCTTGCGTGGCTAGCCTGCCTGCGTGCGCCCTGGTGTGGCTTGACTCTGGAAAGTCTTTATCATTTATTTCATTCGCAACAGCATCAACTGGCCTGGGATTGTTTGCAATCAAAAGAACGGGTCGAGCGTTTATCTGCTGAACAGCAACAGCGTGTCACGCGTTTTATTGATGTCATGCAGTCAGCGTTTGTCAATCGACAGCGCTATTCACTAAGGGCCACCATCGAATCATTATGGTGCCAGCTGGGTGGTCCGGCGACAGTCGCAAGTAAAACCGATCTGGAAAACGGTGAAACATTTTTTGCGCTGTTGGACAACATCGAACATGGTAGTAGTATCAGTAGCCTTGAAGAATTAACGGATAGTGTCAATCAGCTTTATGCCTCATCTGATGTGCAGGCTGATGATCAAGTCCAGTTGATGACCATACATAAGGCAAAGGGATTGGAGTTTGATCACGTGATTATCCCCGGACTGGGTCGCGCGACACGCAATAATCAGGATGAGTTACTCGTCTGGTTGTTACGAGAACAGGAACGGCAAGACGATCTTATTCTGGCGCCGATAAAACAGGCCGGTGATACACAATCTGCGATTTATCAATTTGTCAGTGATATTAATAAAGAGAAACAGCATTATGAGAATCGCCGCCTGCTTTATGTCGCAACCACGCGCAGTAAAAAAACATTGCATTTGATTGGTCATGCAAAATTAAAACAGAAGCAGGCCGATATTAGCTGTGAACCGGCGAGACACTCATTACTGTCTTACTTATGGGATGGTGTTGAATCGGTTTACCGGCAGCATTGCCCGAGGAGTTTAATGGATGAGTCGGAGCAGCAGCTAACCCAGATTCATCAACATAACAGACGCCTAGTAAAAAACTGGATATTACCGGAGATGCCTGCATCGTTGAACACTGTCATGCCTACAGAGACTGATATTGACAGTGAGGCGATTGAGTATGAATGGGCAGGCGAAACGATCAAACACATAGGCTCGCTGGTTCATCGAGTGATACAAACGGTGGCGGAAGAAGGCCTCACAAGCTGGAACAGCGATCGGGTCGAACAAAGCAAACCGTTATTTAATAGTGCCTTGTTGCAAATGGGTGTGCCGGATGACGAGAGAGCGGAGGCTATCAATACAGTCTGTCTGGCATTAAATAACATGCTGGCTGATAGTCGTGGTCAATGGATATTGTCCAGTGAACATCAGCAGCCGCGAAACGAATTAGGTTTGGGTGGCCTGATCGACGGTCTGATCACCCATGTCTATCTGGACCGGACCTTTATCGATAAAGATGGAGTACGCTGGATTGTCGATTACAAGACCAGCCGCCATGAAGGTCCCAATAAAGATAGCTTTCTTGATCAGGAACAGCAGCGCTATCGCCAACAGTTACAAAAATACGGATACTTAATGCAGTTGCAGGAAACGCGGCCGATTCGACTGGCATTGTATTTTCCATTATTAAAAGCCTGGCGTGAGTGGGAATATCAACAATAGCATTGATGATGTTATTGCCAGACACTGGTCGGATTGGTAATCGGTTTTTCCCCACGCTTAATGTCATATCGTTCCATTAAATAGCATAAACAGTCATTACGAATGATCTCTATATTGGTAGTCAACATGGCAGGGATCAGGCTGACACGATTTTCCAGTTTGTTATCATTGATGTTGAATAGCCTGACAAGCATATCATTACCGTCTTCATCGATAACGTTCAGAGGTTTGTCGAGGTTTGAATTCAATTTGGCCAGGCTGGTTCCGGCAGGAATTTCTTCAAAGTTTAATCGTTCAATGCCATTGATGAACTGAATATCAGCGGCTTCATCAGTAAAGCTGATGCTAAGCTTATCAGGCACTTTTATGACACCTATGGTGTGATAAAGGTCAATCGTGCTGTCGATGTCTGGCGTTGCATCCAGCTGCTCGAGTTTCAATATGTTATCAACATAGTTAGTTGCCAACTGGATACCGTATTCATCGCCGGGTTGTCCGCACTCCAGTGTGACGGAGGGGCATAGTTCAGCAAAGGCCAGGCTTTGCACACCTCTTGGCCGGACAAAATAGATCACCATTCTTGAGAAAGCGCGGGCCAATTCAAGAAAGGCCGGGGTCAGTTTGTTGATACAGGCATAATGAGGGTTGAGTCCGTTATTGTTATGTATGTCGATACTTGCGAACACCTGGCGTTTTTGCATAGCGTCGACGACTTCTTGCATCATCGTGTTTTCAGCATTATCACCCGCTATCCACACACGATTAAAATCCGGTTGAGTATCAAGTTTTCGTTTTTTATACCTGGCTGCCTCGATATTACCGACGAACACAGACAAGCTGCGTGGCAAGCCCTGATCTTTGTAGCGCGCGACGATATTCTTTACTACTTCCCAACCGGTATTTTCATTGCCATGTAATAACACGGATAAAAATAGTGGCGCTGTATTTTGACCGGTTAAATGAAACAGGCTGGGACCATCGAGTTGCTGATACAGTTGGTCCGCGTTCAGGTTTAATAGGGCATCATCAAATTCATGCAAGGTTGTCAGCATTTATAGTTCCCATTGGTGAACAGGTTTTCCTTCATATTGTCGGCGCATCATTTGACAGCTTAGCTGCTGCATATCGATGCCATGAGCATCAACCCATCGTCGCTGCCAGTCAGCACCATTTTGCCCACTCGCGACGCGCTGTTGGATGATACCCAGATAGTGATCAATGTCATCAGAATCAACGTCCATTTTCGCCAAGCCCTGTTTTGCCGCGGGCAGTAATTCTTCCAGTATCAATGTTGTGACCGGGACAGCTGCTTGCGCCAGCCAATTCACGTTCGCCTTTAAGCCATGTTGGGCGCATTGATAGAAATTATATTTAGCCTGAGCGAAGGATAATTGATGACATAGTGATTTGGCATCATCCGCCAGCGCATTAACCAGACCAAAATAGAAGGCAGCGTTGGCGATACTGTCCACTACTGTCGGCCCGGCAGCAATGACACGATGTTCAATGCGCAGATGAGGTTTGCCCGAACCATTGAAGCCAATCAGCGGGCGATTCCAGCGCCATATGGTTCCGTTATGAAAGCGCAAATGGTGTAACCGTGTTTCTTCAGCATCGCTATCCGTTATTGGTACTAGCACTGGATAGCAATCAATATTTTCCTGGAAGCATTCCATGATGGACTCGTGAACATAGTCCTCGCCAAACGAAACACGTTGTTTATGATTCTCACCAAGATCGATCGCCTGTTCAAATAAAGGAATACGGGTTTCTGCCCAGCAATCCCTGCCGAACAGGAACGGTGAATTCGCTGTTGCTGCGACGATTGGTGCAGAGACAATACTCGAGACATTCAACGCGTCACAGGCCCTGGCTAATGGCATTTGCAAATGCAGTTGCAACGAGGTGCAGGCAGATTCAAGCATGACATCTTTTTGTGTCACATGAATGTGCTGATGCCCCTCGATTTTTAATTCAAATGGCTTGCCCTCACGTGATTTAATGATTTGTTCATTCAAGGCGCGATAACGATTCAGACGCGACATGTGTTCCAACCTCAAGTGCCGCGTTTCGATGCTGGGCAGGATCCCGGTCATCATTACGTTGGCAGACAAACGTTTTGCAACTTCGCGACAGCTATCCCAGGTATGTTGTAGATCCTGTTGCATATTGCGTAACATATTGCTGGTCAATCTGACCGGTACACTATTGAGTTCGATATTGAATGCCGCCAACTCATGCACAACCAGAGGATGGTTAAGCTCAGCCAGATAAGTATGGTTGATGGGGGTCGGCATGCCGGTCTCGCTGACTAACCAGGCTTCTATTTCAAAACCGACGATATGTTCATCGTCAGAAAAACCTTGTTCGTTAATCAATTGTTTCAGCTGCTCAGTTTCCACTGACAGACATTTTGCAAACGCATCAAAATCGTGCCGGCTAAAACGGGTGGTATCGATTTCCTGTCCCATGCTGTTTGATACTTATACTAAAATATTGCCGAATGATCAGAATGTTTCATCATACTTCGTCTGTACGATTCTGTTAACATTACCCTATGAGTCAAATTAACAGACAAATTGATGCGCGTAAGTTACTCGTGTCTGAGTATCAGTCGGTATTAAGCACACTATCTGTGGATGTGCCCGGCTATCCGTTCGGTTCTGTCGTGCCCTATTGTTTGACCAGACAAGGCCTGCCGCTGATATTGATTAGTAATATTGCCCAGCATACAAAGAATATACTCGCCGATTCTCGCGTTTCGCTGATCGTCTCAACCAGGCACGCAGCCGATCAGCAAGCATCGGCAAGGTTGACCATTGTTGGTGACGCGCAAGCGGTTGAACAAGAGTTGGGCGATGTCGCCTGGCGTTATTATAGCTTTTTCCCGCAGGCACGTGACTATCATAAAACGCATGGTTTTGATTTTTTCGTCATCAAGCCTAGTAAATTTCGTTTCATTGGTGGCTTTGGCGATATTGGCTGGATTGAACAGGATCGGCTGTTGCTGGCCAACCCATTTAGCCTGGAAGATGAACAGCGGATTGTAAATCATATGAATGACGATCATGCTGATAGTCTGAAAAAATATTGCCATTCCAATGGCATTGCTTGTGCGGAAAATGATGAGGTTGTAATGGTCGGGATTGATGCCGAGGGTTTGCATCTCGCAATAGCCAGCGTGATTTATCGTATTCATTTTAGCGAACCTGTCGCCGATGCGATGGAGGCCCGTAAAATGCTGGTGGCGATGAGCCAACAGGCGGCATGAATAAAACCCTGATTGTATTGATTCTTGCCATTGTTGTACTAAGTTGGAACTTCATTTTTTCATCTGAGAAAAAGGTGGAATTAACCGATGCTGCTAAAGTCCTGCAAGGACTGTCTTTGGCCATACCATATAAAGCGGCAGTCAGAAAATATTGGCAGGAGCAGGGAAGATTACCGCTGCAAGAAGATTCGCTATCACTGAGCAGCAATATTAAGGTGGATTTAAGTCATTCATTGGCGTCGTCGATTACACTGGCGGATGATGGTCCTGGCGTGATTAGCGTGTATTTTGCTAACAAAGACACGATCAAGGTGTCTTCAAATATTAATGGAAACAAGATAATGTTGGAGCCTTTCATTATTAACGGCAAACTGGACTGGTCCTGCCGCGGAACTGTTTCGGCGGCATTGTTACCAAAGGCCTGTCAGGCTATAGCGATCAAACAAGAGGCAAAAGTAAGCAGTGAATAAGCAAACTGAAGAAGCAAAGATTAGGGAGATTTTTGAAAAATACGATGTGGACGATAACGGCACTATTGATTGGGATGAGTTTCGTCTGTTAGTTGATGAGCTAAAGCAGGATGTCTCTTTGAAAGATAAAGCTGCTCAATTTGATGACGCGGATGCCAATAATAGCGGCATGATCAGTTTTCAGGAATTTCAACAATGGTGGAAGACAGGCAAGATCTAGAAATCCTTGTTCGATAGCAGGTTAATCTGTTTCTCGCTTACACGCGGCACTGGCTGACCTTATTAATGTGTGATTGGGTTATATTGTGTCGGTGATGTTGAGACTCAAGAAAGCGTGCCTCCAGAATATAGGCCAGCGATTCAAGTTCATTTTTACACCTGGCATGGTTATCAAGTCCGGTTTGATACTGTAAATAGTGCACCAGTTCATGCAGTAAAATTCCTTTACCATCCTTGCTATCCAAATCGATGGAATCAAGCAGGTAGACTGTCTTTTCATTAAAGTTATACAGTCCGAAAATCCTCAGGCTCTTGGCATCAACCGCTGCCGGTAACCTGCCACCAAAAGCAACCCTGGCCATGTCATGCGCCGAGACCTTTTTTACTTTTGGAATGTTATGGATATCAAATGAAAATGAAGAATGCGCGTTGATCCAACTCAGCAAACCAGTTATTAATTCTTCTTGAGTATGATAGGCGTCAAAATCAAAATCGGCTACGTTGTCTATATGATATTGCCCGCTAGTGTCAGCATGATGATTGGTCTGTGAGTTATTGAATGATTTCGCATATGCTGATTGTGAGATCAAACCAGCGGTTAAAATCATCACCGAAACTGCGTTCGAGCGACGTCTGTTTTTTACTCGTTTGATGCCTTCCAGGAAGTCAGCACGCTGATCTTCCTTAAGCTGGAAGCCATGAGAAATAGCATAATTCTGAATTAGGCTAAACGCAGTCGGATCAGCGTCAGCCAAACCTCGCTCATAGACCAGCGTTTGCTTTCCGGCAATGACACAAGGATGAACCATGGCTTGCTGTTTCCTTGCCTTGAAAGGCAGCGAACTGATTAGTCTTCCTAACCAGCTCGCTGGCATAGCTTGGTCAGCAACAAGATTCAAGTCGGCTAATAAATCAGTGCGTTGTTGATTCATAAAAAATGTCCAGTCGAATTATTGATTATTGTTAGCCTGAATTATCTTGAGGCAATGCTGGTATCCAGCGATTCGCCCATGGCAACAATTTCTTTCACAGCCGTATCAACAGCATTGCTGTAGGCGTTGCCTAACAAGGCATAATCTTCTTCGGCCATGACCGCCGTGTATCCAATAGCATACGATGCCTTTAATAAGCCCATACCATCTTTACTGCCATCACCCATCATTAACTGCATGGAAGAATTATCCCGGTCGCCTAATAACTGGTCATAAGGCCCCCATAGTTTGGGTGCAGAGAAAGGACCGCCACCGACTAATACATCGAGGATGACTTTTCCATCTTCAGCGTGGTAGCCCAGCGCGCCAAAACCTTCACCCTCGTAATAACTGAAGGTTTGACCATCTGAGAAGGTATGCTGATAACGATTGATAAAACCACCTACGTAGCCCTGAGGCATTTTAATACCGCGAGTACTGACGCGTTTTAGTGTGCCGTTTTCCTTGGTTTTAGCAGCGACGGCGAGAATGGATTCTGTCTCACCATAAGGGTTGGTAATAAAACGTTTACCATTCTGACTGGTGTAGGCACGGTCGTTTCGATCATACTCACCCGTGACTTCCAAATCAGACATCTTCTTCACGGAAGTGGATGCCGCAGCAGGATTAATATCCAGAGCGCTTGCCGCGTTTGCCATAAAGATACCGCTGGCCAGGAATAGCATGGGCATGGCTTTTGCCATCCGGCGCTCGAAATTGACCGGTTTGTTTTCCTTGGTTCTTCGATCTTCTTTGATTTCGAAACCGTTAGTAATTGCGTAGGCCTTTAACTTTTCAAACGCATCCCGATCTTTGATTGCGAGACCACGCTCGTAAATCAGGGTTCGCTGATTATTGATGATACAGGGGTGCACCTTGGTCGCTGATCTCAGATCGCGATTCACGCGTGTTTTAAGAAACGCCTGAGAGACTTTTTCTATCCAGCTGGAAGATGATGGTTCAGGGGTAAATGAATCCTGAAAGTGATCGATTGCAACATTGTGACTCATATCAAATCTCCGGTTAGTTAAATAATGTTTTACGCAATAGATTGAAGTACTGCATTTCTCGAATCTATCCACTGTTCAATAAATTCCTGAAAGTCTTTTTTAAACGCGTCGGTTAACGTAATGCGTTTCACGCGCGAATCTTTGCCGTCTGTTACTCGTTCCACAACTTTCATTTTTTCCAATAACTCCAGGTGTCTTAATGATCGATTACGCGATTCATTAGTATTCAAATACACTTCTTTCATTGATGGCATGTGATCACGAAGATTGCTGATGCCAATAAAAAAAACCGTATCGAAAATCGTTCCCAGTAACTTGCTGCGATCCAGCTCAGCTTCATCAACAGCGTAAATCTCAATCATTGAGACAAATCGATCTCTTACGCTGAGTAGTGCTTCCAGTTCACCTTCACGGTATTTAAACGGTTTTATCTCGTTCATATTTTTCGATGGCTAGAGTGTAGTAATGTTGTCGTTAGTTTCAATTTGAAAAGAGTTCAGTTCTAAACATGTCAGTTTCGCTATTTGATGTTGGCCTGGCGCTTTCGTCATACCTGTTTATCAATGTAAATAGCCATATTTCATGTGGTAAATATGTTCCCTGGTTTTATGTCTGTTGATTTATAGCGGCCGAAGAAAGCAATACTTAAGTAAGGCAGGGCCAGTAGCTTGGGCGGAAGCTGTTTTTCAAGCTGTTGAAATAAAAAGGAAAAATGGTGCTTTTGGAATAGCGATAAAGATAGGCTTAATTCTGAACATTAATTGTGGTTATTTAACCGACGACAGGTACTAGAGACAGCTTGTTTTTTTGATGTGTTGTCAGGCTGCTGCGGCAAATGATCTATTTTGGATTTTGAATAGAAAGGGATTATGCTTTGCCTATATTGGATTGACTTAAAGAGGAGGAGGCTCATGACGCCAACTGATGCCGAAAATAAATCATTGAACCGCCATGATGATGACGCCGGCCCGGGTATCCCTGATGTCAATACCATGAGCTTTGCCACGCTTGGTGAATGTCTACGGCTTGGTGTTTCCGACTTTGGACGTGCGCCATTATTTGGTCTGTTTTTCGGAGGCATCTTCGCCTTCGGCGGTATATTCATTGTGCAGATGCTGTATTCCACCGAGAAAGGCTGGATGATTTATCCCATGATGGTCGGGTTTCCGCTGATAGGCCCGTTTGCAGCGGTTGGTCTGTATGAAGTCAGTCGGCGCTTGTCGAATGACATGCCGTTGAACTGGAATGAAATCCTGACCGTCGTGGTAACACAGCGACGCCGGGAACTGCCGTGGATGGCATTTGTAATCCTGTTTATTTTCTGGATATGGATGTATCAGGTGCGATTACTGCTTGCGCTTATTCTGGGCAGGATGTCGTTCACTTCTTTCAATAGCTTTTTTGAAATCATCGCTACTACGCCAGAGGGTTGGACATTCATTTTGGTGGGGCATATCGTCGGCGCCTGTTTTGCGCTTTTTCTGTTTTCCATCACCGTGGTGTCGTTGCCTTTACTACTGGATCGCGAACTGGATTTTATCTCGGCCATGATCACCAGTGTACAAACCGTCATTAAAAGCCCGTTTGTGATGTTGAGCTGGGGCGTTTGTGTGACACTATCGATTATGATTTCCTTCATCCCGCTTTTCCTTGGACTTTTGATCGTGTTACCTATTTTAGGTCACACCACCTGGCACATTTATAAGAAAGCTGTGGCTTAAAAACTGAACTTTTTCGCATAAATAAGCCCTAGATTGTTATCAAGAACATTATCAGGCTTAGTGTTATGGGTGTGAAAAACAGCATGTTGTTAGCATGTTGTCTGTTATTGACAGCATGCAGCAATACGTTTCTTTATAATCGACTGGACTGGCTCATTGGCTGGTATGTCGATGACTATGTGGATATGTCCTATTCACAAAAAACGCTTTTCAATCAGTCTCTCAAGCCTTATCTGCATTGGCATCGTACTGAAGAATTGACCAACTACATCTCCCTGCTGGAGCAGATAAAACGTGATGTCTCTTCTGAAGTCAGTAGTGAACAGGTGCTTGATTGGGTGGAGCAAGTGAGGGTTGCTGAAAGAAAACTCAAACAACAGTTTTTATCATTGGCATTAGAATTCAGCGATAACCTCAGTAACCAACAAATGGCAGAGTTCAGCGATAGTCTGTGGCAACGGCAGAATGAACTGGAACAGGAGTATCTATCCAGAGATGATGATGAGTATGCAACAGATAGCTATGAGCGCCTGAGCAAATACCTGGCTTACTTTACAGGCAAGTTGGAAAGTTCGCAGTTGGATAGCTTGAGGCAGGCGGCTTGGCAATTACAGCGACTTGATTATGCCTGGCTGGAGGATCGTAAGCGGTGGTTAGAAACAATCACGCCGTTACTGAAACGCGAAGCTAACTGGCAAGAATCCATCAAAGTTGCATTCAAACGTCGAGAGAGCTTGAGGACTGTTTCCTATCGCAGCACGGTTGAACATAACCTGTTGCTGGTGAATCAGGCGGTGGCGCAGGTGATGAATCAGCTCAATAAAAAACAGCGATCTCGCTTCAATCGGGAGATGGATGAGCTGATTGATGATTTGCGAAGCTTGAAAAATAAAGCAAAACCGACATATCAGGAACAACCGTTGATTTCGCTGTAAACCTGCCATGTTTTGGTTCGAATATGTTGCTATGCAATAATCACAGGCGTATTTCACATTAATTTCACGTTATATTGATCGCTGTTTCACGCTATGCTAACTACCATATTTCAAAAATATGACAAAGGCTGGTTTCGATGCGTGCATCAAGTGCAATCATAAATATTTCCAACCTGCGACTGCGGACCTACATAGGCTTTAATCCGGAAGAGCGGGAAAAAAAACAGGACGTCGTGATTAATATCGAAATCAAGTATGCCTTGAAGGAATCAGTACTTGATGACGACGTCGAAAATGCATTGAATTACAAAGATATTACCAAGCAGGTGATTGAACACGTTGAAAACGGACATTTTCTGTTGCTGGAAAAACTGGTCGCTGATGTGTTGGAGATATGCAGCGATCATGCTTCTGTGAGAAGCGCCCGAGTCACGATTGATAAACCGCATGCATTGCGTTTTGCCGACTCGGTTTCCCTGACACTTGAATACGTGGCCGATAAAAAACATAACATTAGCATGCTGGAGAGAGCATCATGAATATAAACCCGATATATTTGACGGACCATCCATCCCTAAATGATAAGGGACTCAGCCCTGAGGCCATCCTGGTTAAGGACACCTTGATCGAACAGGGCTTGGAAACGCCGATGATCGAAACCGGTTTGACTGCGGAGCAGAAATACGAGCGTATTAAAGATCTGATGAGTGAAGTGGTAGAAACCTTGGGTCTGGATTTGACTGACGATAGCCTGCAGGAAACGCCGCATCGCATTGCCAAAATGTACGTCAAGGAAATTTTTTCTGGTTTAGATTACAAACAGTTTCCGAAGTTATCATTGATTGATAACAAGATGGGAGCCAATGAAATGATCAAAATCCGGGATATTGATCTGACTAGTACCTGTGAACATCATTTTGTTACCATCGACGGCACTTCCAAGGTTGCATATATCCCCGAAAATAAAATAATCGGCTTATCCAAAATTAATCGAGTCGTCCGTTTCTTTGGAAAACGCCCGCAGGTACAGGAAAGATTAACGCGCCAAATACTCGTCGCACTGCAGGCCTTGCTGGAGACAGAAAATGTTGCAGTCAGTATCGAAGCCACGCACTACTGTGTTAAATCCCGCGGCGTGATGGATAGTAATTCGCAAACCAGCACCACTGCACTCGGCGGCTGCTTTAAGGAAAATATTCACACACGGGCTGAATTTCTCAACCCGTAATGTCCCAGACTTTGGCGCAAGAGCCGATCCTGATAACCGGGGTCGGTAAGCGGCTTGGTCTGGCATTGGCTGAACATTTTCTTGAGCAGTCCATTCCTGTTATTGGTACCTATCGAACAAAGCGTGACGACATCAAGCTACTAGAGGATAAGGGTGCCGAACTTTATTACTGCGATTTCTATGATGTGGGTTCCCTAAGTCAACTGATAGCATCTATCAAGACAACGCACTTTAGTCTCAGGGCAATTATTCATAATGCATCTGACTGGATGCCGGAAAAATCAGAGTTACCACCATCCGAGATAATGGCAAAGATGATGCAAGTGCATGCCAGTGCGCCATACCAGATTAACCTTGAATTAGCCCCATTACTGCAGGCGACGGTTGCTGAACATGCGGATATTATTCACATTGGCGATTATGTCAGTCAGCGTGGTAGCAAAAAACATATCGCCTACGCTGCCAGCAAGGCTGCGCAGGACAATCTTACCCTCTCCTTTGCGGCCAGTTTGTCACCTGCAATCAAAGTGAACAGTATTGCCCCGGCGATGATGTTATTTAATGACGATGACGAGCAGCCCTATCGGGAAAAGACCCTGAACAAGAGTCTGATGCAGCGCGAGGGTGGTAAGGCGGAATTTATCAGGGCAGTCGACTACTTACTCGATAGCCACTTTATAACAGGCCGAATTATTCACCTCGATGGCGGTCGGCATTTAAAGTAGCTGCTATCTATCCGCTGTTGGAAGGTATGTCAGCTATTGCTTATCAGTAGCGGGGTTAAAAATCGAGTAGCAATATTCCCCCCAGCGTTTATACTTCTGCTCCAATTGTTTTATCAGTAGAATTTTCCAGATAAATATAACAATAGTTTTTTATTTCAACACTGACTAACCATCTCCAGAGTGAACAAAAAAATGAGAAAACTTTCATTGATTATCTTGCTAAGTGCTGCATTTGTCGGGTCAGCGCTGGCTGAAGATGCTGCAAAAGGCCGCGAATTGGCTGAAACCTGTCTGGGTTGCCATGCCGGCAAATTGACTAATGCTGCTCCGAAATACCATGTCCCTAAATTGGGCGGACAGCATCCAGAATATATTATTAGTGCGCTAAAGGCATATCGCTCCGAACTGAGAAGCCATCCTACCATGCGAGCCAATGCGGCCCAGTTGTCGGATGATGATATTGCTAAAATTGCCGCTTATATCACCAGCATTAAGTAAGGGGAGTATCATGATAAGAACAGTTTTTGTAGTAATGACATCTCTATTGTTGGCGTTTAATTCTTTTTCAGTTTCTGCCAAAGGTGATGCAGCGGCTGGCCAGGAAAAATCCGCAGCTTGTGCGGCCTGTCACGGTGCTGACGGTAACAGTCAAATCCCAATGAATCCAATCCTGGCCGGGCAATATGCTGACTATATCGTCAGAGCGTTAATGGATTATAAGTCCGGCGCGCGCCAAAACCCGATTATGGCGGGAATGGCAGCAGGGCTGAGTAAAGAGGATATGGAAGATTTGGCTGCTTATTTCTCATCGCAGCAAGGTTTGACCACCTTACCCAGACCTTGAGCTGAATTAGCCATTTCGTAAAAAGCCGCCTTTACAGGCGGCTTTTTAGTTTTAGCAGGCGGAAATTATTTATGACAATTTCCATAATATGGATATGTTTGTCTAGGCAAAATGAAACAGATAGGCCACTATAAAAGTGTCAGTTGGCATAATTTAATCACTCAATAGAATTCATTGATAACAAGGGGACATCATGAAATTAATAAAAATCGTCGTCACTTCTTTTCTTATTGTTTTTGTATGTAACGTTCAGGCAGAGTCGAAAAACGAAAAACTCTCAGCGTTGTTGGAAATTACCGGTGCATTTGAACTGGCTGAACAGATGTCTGATGCATTGATGCAACAGTTATCCCCTTTGTTTCCGGCAGAAGCACAGCCGGTACTAAAAGAAATTTCAAAATCCCTGAATTTCGATGAATTGAAAGGAACAATCATTGAATTAAATGCGAAACACTATACCGAGGCAGAAGTGCAGGCGATGCTCGATTTTTATTCTTCGGCTGAGGGAAGAAGCATCATAAAAAAGATGCCGTTAGTGATGCAGGAGTCAATGCAATTGGGAAATATTTACGGGCGTTTGCAAGCAAAGAAGATTATTGAGCAAATGAAGACTCAGGGTTTCGAACCAAAAGCGATCTAAACTCAAGAAAATTGAATGCTTAATTGATCCAGCCGACGTTACGAAACCAATCAATCAGGTCTCTGGCTGATTCTTCGGCAGGTCGAGGTGATAGGCCGAGTTCGGTAAGTGTCGGTTGCGGATCAAAGTGCATGGAACGTTTGGTGAGTTTCACTCCTGTTATTGTTGCTAATGGCATCTTGCCTGTCACATAGCGTGCCCATAATTCACTAAACCAGGCAACACTGAGTGCCATTGCATAAGGTACGGTAAATCGAGGCGCAGGTTTATTGATTTCTTTACCAAGAATTTGTAACCAATCGGCGAGCCGATAGTTTTCGCCACCCAGTAGATAACGAATGCCGGGTCGGCCTTTTTCCATCGCTAATATCATTCCTTTAGCTACGTCTCTAACATCAACCAGATTAAAACGACAATCAACGTAGGCAGGCATTTCGTTTTTACAAAAAGCCAATGCCATTCTGGTTGGCGGTGTCAGGCTGCGATCCCCCGGACCTACCGGCAAGGTTGGGCAAACAACAATGACAGGTTCTCCATTGTTGGCGAGTTCCAGCGCTGCTTTATCCGATTTATATTTACTCAGGCAGTAGGGGCCCATCATGTCGGATTCTTTTAATTCGAGCTCTTCAACGGAACCCCCATCAAAGTCCTTTGAGGTCAGTATACTTTCGGTGCTGGTATGTACGACACGTTTGGCACCGTTTTCCAATGCAGAGTGGATGACGTTGAGTGCACCATGATAATTAATTGCATCAAACTCGCGGGTATCCTTACGCCAAAGGTTGGGATCGGCCGCAAGATGGTAAACAAACTCACAGCCTTTTGTTGCCTGATCAACCGCATCACGATCGCGAATATCGGCGTAGACCAAATCAATACTATCCAATGGCAGGTGTGAGGTGCTGGCGCCGGGCCGTTCCAATACGCGAACTGCTTTGCCCTCGATTAATAATTGTTCAACCAGGTGCGAACCGATAAAGCCACCGCCGCCAGTTACCAGAATCAAACCGTTACTCCCATTTCTGCTAAGGCCTGTTGCATAAGCTGTAGATGATCATAGTCGGGTTGTAATCGTTTTTCGGTGATATGTCTTACCATACTCACTGCCGCTTTGTTATAAGGGCAGGGGAAAGAGTCGGCAAGATGAACCAGATGGCCATTGTAAGCATCGATTTCTGTGTATTCATTACCGATATCCGGCGCCATCGAGCAATAGGTGCCGCGTAAAGATGGTTTAAAGAATACCGCCATGATTTCAGGTAAGCCGGGTGTTTTTAAAATTTTGGTCACGGTATCCGGATGAAACGGTCCAATCTTTGCGAACGCATGGCCGGCATTTTTTAAGATTGCATAGTTTTCCTGAATCAACTTAAAGAATAGTTTCTTGGCGACTTTATCCGATAGCAGTGTTGCATTATCTACTCCGGCCGATGCAGCGAGGGGAGAGATAGCCGCGTTGTACATCAGCTTGGCAGATTTATAAGGTAAGACATTATCAACGTATTCCACGTCGAATAATGTTGTGTTTGATAAACATGCAGCAAGCTGTTTGAGTAATTCACGTTCCTGCTCGTTGGTGTCTCTTCTTGGCCCGATATGTAATTCACCCGGCCGGGTGATCCTGGTGTAAGGTTTGTCGGGTTCACACTCTGAAACAAACGAAGCGATGCCTTCACCAAAATGCGGTTGGCTATCAAGCAACAGGTCAAAGCCATTTTGCACAGGAATAATATTCTGTTTATTTTCAATTTTGTTTAAGACGTCTTCATTATCAAATGTCTTGGTGCAAAGTAAGAATATTGCATCGGTAGGCGGTGTCCATTCATCGAACGCAATCATCGGTGCTTTGACTGTGCCCACGCCCGAAACGGTTATCCCTAACTGCATACCATTGCGAAGCTTATCGTTTTCCCTTTCAACCAGGTGCACATCGCAACCATGACTGACCAGCGCATGGCCGAGTGCAACGCCGATTCCGCCAGCACCAACAATATGTATAGGCGATTCAATCATATAGTTAGTTATCTAATTGTTTCCGTCTGTTATAAAGATCGCGAAGAATAAAGATGGAAACAACAGGGGTCACAGTGGCCGCCGCGATTAATAAGTATTTACTCAGACCCAGTACGATACCAATCGGTACGAGTACCATCGCATCATCCGGATCAAATCCAGCAAATGCCTCATAGGCTGCTGAGCCAGCCCCTGCTACTGCGGTCAATTGAATCATTGCGACGAAAATAATACTGAGAAAAACGCCGGCAATAACGCCAAGGACGATTGCCCAATAACCGAGTGCACCATCTATCAGTGCGATACCAATGCCGATGAACAGTGTGGTATTACAAATACCATCGGTGACCAGATCGTATATCGCGCCAAACTGGCTGGTTTTTCCACTAAGCCGGGCGAGCTCGCCATCGGCTCGATCCAGCACCATCGAAAACAGAAAACAAAAGGCACCGATCCAGTTCCAGTTTTGTTCACCAAACGCAAAACAGATCGCAGCAGCCACGCCAAAAACCAACCGTCCGGTAGTGAGGTGATTCGGTGTGACAGGCGTATCGACTAATGGCAGAACCAGCTGTCGTGAGAATTTATGTATCCAGGTGTTATAGCTCATAGGTTTGCGGTATTTGAAGTGGCGCTATATTAGAGGAATCCTGTTGTTAATTGAAGGCAGCCGGGAATTTATGATTGGCAGGTAGGTACTCATGAAAAGTGTGCCACCATGAAATCGATAAACACGCGCACTTTAGGCGCGAGATAGCGTTGCTTGGGATACAGTGCGTACATGGGTGTTTCTTTTGGAACAGCGCGATAGGAATTTAATATTGGCATCAGTGTTTTTTCTTTTAATTCGCAGCTTACCAACCATTCCGGTACCAGGATGATGCCATGCCCCTCGCTGGCTGCGGCGACCAAAGATTCTCCATCATTGGCATATAAATTTCCTGACACGCGGACTTCCGATACCGTGCCTTTTTTATTTCTGAATTTCCAGCTATTCACCCCCGGGTTTGATCGGAAAGTTAAACAATTATGCTGATCCAGATCGCAAGGTGACTCAGGACAGCCCGCTTTCTTAATGTAATCCTTACTCGTACAGACCACGCGTTTTCCAGACGCAATCTTTCTGGCAACCAGACTGGAATCACTGAGTCTGCCTAAACGAACAGTCAGGTCGATACGGTGTTCAATCATATCCATCAGTTGATCGGAGGCAAGTAATACGATCTCTACCGCAGGGTATTTTTTTTGAAAGGCAGTGATAACGGGAATGATATGTCGTCGACTGAGACTACCGGGTACATTCAGGCGCAATATCCCAGTGGGTTTACCGTCCAGCTCTGATAGTGCCAGTTTCGCCTCATCCAGTTCATTAATGATTCGTGTCGTGCGGTCATAATAGAGTTCGCCTGCCTCAGTTAAACTGAGTCTTCGGGTTGTACGCTGGAACAAGCGTATGCCTAACGACTGTTCCAGATCGTTGATTTGTCTGGAAACGGAAGACGGCGCCACACCTAGTTGTCTGCCGACGTCAGAAAAGTTTTCCGATTCCACCACACGGATAAAGGTGCGTAATGCGCTGAGTGATTCCATAAATTTATTTTTGCATATTATGCATAAGTGTTAAACATATTTTACTGTTTTTAACAAAAGAGTATTTGTCTATTATGCGCAGCATAAATAATGACGCTTTTCTCATAAGGAGAAATAACATGATTGATTTTTATTTTTGGACAACGCCTAACGGCTATAAGGTCTTGCAATTTCTGGAAGAGACCGGCCTGGAATATCGTGCGATACCAGTGAACATTGCCAAGGGAGAACAGTTCGATCCCGAATTTTTAAAGATATCGCCTAATAATAAAATACCGGCGATTGTTGATCATGCTCCGGCGCAGGGTGATTCTCCGATAACAGTGTTTGAATCGGGTGCCATTCTTTTGTATCTGGCAGAAAAAACCGGTCAATTTATCCCGTCAGATCTGGCCGGTCGCCATGATGTTTTGCAATGGCTTTTCTGGCAGATGGCCGGACTGGGTCCAATGGCAGGACAAAACTTACATTTCACGCAATACGCAAATGAAATCTTGCCATATGCGATCGATCGATACGTTGCAGAAACATCACGCTTGTTTCGCGTATTGGATAATCAGTTAGCAGGTAAGGACTATATTACTGGTGACTATTCAATTGCGGACATGGCGGTCTATCCCTGGATTGCGATACACCAAAACCTCGGGCAAAACCTGAATGATTACCCCAACATTGAAAGATGGCTTGAGCATATCGCTAACAGGCCGGCAACAATGCGTGCTTACCAATGGAAGGCAGGCAAAAAACAGGCGACTCCGGTTGCCGCATAATGATCAATTTTAATAACCAGGAGGAAAATGAATGAAGCTGTATGACTATCAACCGTTTCCGCATCCCCGTCGGGTTCGGATGTTTCTTGCTGAAAAAAATATTGAGGTTCCAACAGAACAGATTGATGTAATGAAAGGTGAACATCGTTCCGCTGAGTATCTGGAGAAAAATCCGGAAGGACTGGTACCTTTGCTCGAGTTGGATGATGGCGAATTCATTACCGAGACCATGGCTATCTCTCGTTACTTTGAAGCGACACAGCCACAACCCACATTAATGGGAACCGATGCGATCAGTCAGGCAAGAGTCGAAATGTGGCATCGTCGAGTCGAGAGTGGATTATTCAATACGTTAGTAACTTTCTTTCATCATGCGACTGATGGTTTGGGTGATGATCGTTATCGCAATAAAGACTGGGGCGAGCATAACAAGTCGGTTGCGTTAACAATGATGAAAACACTGGACGCACGCCTGGCTGATAGTCAATTTATCACCGGAGATGAATTTACCGTGGTGGATATCACTGCGGTTTGCGGCATTGATTTAGGTAAGATGTTAGGTATCGATATTCCTTACGAACTGCAACACCTCAAGCGTTGGTACCAAGAGGTTAACCAACGGCCCAGCGCCAAGGCTTAGGAACATATTGGCATGAAAATCAATGCTGACTTAAGCCAGCGTGCTGTTGTTAACAGTAATGAGCTTGAATGGGTGGATTCACCTTTAGCGGGTGTTAAGCGCCGTATGTTAGAGCGTGATGGAGAAGAAGTCGCCCGTGCAACCAGTCTGGTTAAGTATGATCCCGATTCCTATTTTGATGCGCATACCCATACTGGCGGTGAGGAGTTCCTGGTATTGGATGGCGTCTTCTCAGATGAGATGGGTGATTTCCCAAAAGGCATGTACGTACGTAATCCGATTGGTTCCAAACATAAGCCACACACAAAAGAAGGTACGACGATATTTGTTAAGCTGCGTCAGTTTGAGCCGGACGATAAGGAATACGTACGTATTGACACTAATCAGACACAATGGCTTGCTGATAATGTGAATGGTGTAAGTATCATGCCGTTACATGAGTTTGGAACAGAACAGGTGGCATTGATAAAATGTCAGCCTGAAACACAGTTACCAGACTATGCTAATGAGGCGGGTGAAGAAGTGTTTGTTCTTTCCGGAAGCCTGTCCGAAGAGTCAGCCACTTATTCAGCAGGAGCCTGGATTCGCAATCCAGCAGGATGCCGTTGTAAGTTTTATAGTAAAGAAGGGTGTTTGCTCTATGTTAAAGAGAGGCCACCTGGGGTAAAACATTTTTAATAATGGCTGGGTGGCAGAATATCTTATGCTGCGATTCGCAAGATCGTATATGTTGGTTTGAATCCAACCCCAGCCTCCAATTTTTAGATCGGGTTGATGTTTTTTATCGTTTTTGAATTAAATTGAAATCAGGAAACAAGCCGGATAAAGCTTCGCCACTTTATCCGGCTTGTACATTTAGGCAGCTTCTTTTGCTGCTTCAATCATCACACCGGCCAGTGTCATATAGGTTTCCGTCCATGCTGCTTTGACCTCTTCGGTAAAAGCGTCACCTAAACCTTGTTCCAGCGTCCATAACAAGGCTTCGGCTACCATTGTGTAATGGTCTTCGGAAACACCATAACCAACATGGCGTTTACCCAGGTCTTGTAATGCCGGGATAATCTTGTCGACATGTTCGATATTGTTAACAGCGGTGTTAATCATCTGCATGAGTTTTTTACCTTGTTCTTCCATATTGCTTTTAAACAAGGGTTTGACTTCAGGTGCGATTTCAAACAATCGCCCATAAAATAACTCTGCTGCTTTATCCGAGATAGGCAATACCTGTTTCCAGGTGCTGCTTACCATTTCAATTTGTTCTGGTGTCATAGTTTATTTCTCCGTTTTGTGACTTTTTGCAAGTTCGACCATATAGTCCACAGCGGCTTTCACTTCATCATCGGTCAATTCCATATTTCCGCCCCGTTCCGGCATCATGCTGTCATCAGGGCCAAAGAAGCCCTCGATGGCATGTTGATAGAGTGTGGGTTTACCTTTGGCGATGCGAGTTTCCCATTCTTCATAGTTCATGGGGATTGGGGCATCAGCGATGCCCCAACCATGGCAACCTTCGCATGTGCCGAGCCAGATAGAACGTCCATACTGCAAATGTGGATCGTCAAATAAGCGATAGCGTTCCTGTTCCGCCATAACAGACAGGTTAAAGAAGAAAAAAGCGGCCAGGACTACAGATCGTCGAAACATCTTTTACCCTTTGATAGGTACACGAATAACCACGCCGCCCATCACATCGCCAAGTTTGAAATCAGACTTGGGTGTATCTTTGTGTTCGTTATGGCAACTTACACAAACCGGTGCGACAGCGGTATCAGCATAGACAGCAGTAAAGTATTTGACCCCGCCTAACTCTTCTTCGCCGTAGTAATTTTGGCCTTTGTTTTCAGCGACGAATTTAAGACCGGCTTTTTCTACTTCAGTAACCGGTGCATTCTGTTTGTTGATTGGCCACAGTGACTGCAATGAGTAACTGAAATCATCCGTTTTCTTGGCTACGGTTTCCGCACCAAAACGAAACATCTGTGCCGGTAATACCAATGCCTTGTCATCTTCAAAGTGTTCACTGGCTTTGATCACTTTTTCTTTTTTTACCAGGCGGTTAACGATCTTCTTGGTATAGACCGCACGGTCTGTCGACATGACCAAATGTAGCCAGTCAGTTAATTGTTTTGGGGTAAACATCGCCGTTTCTGACACATTCGATGATGCTGCGATAGGTAGTCCTATAATCGCTACCAATGATGTTGATAAAAGTAGTGTTTTTAGCTTCTTCATGTAACTTCTCCTGTGTGGTTAAAATTGAATCGCTATTGGTTTTGTTTCTCTTGTGCTCGCAAGCGCCTTTTCTTTTCCTCTGCCTCAATCATGCGAATTTCTGCCAGCTCCATGCTTTTGATATGTACCGAGGGCGCCGAAGAATAGTTATTTTTAGAAAGTGCCTTGTCAGCGAGCGCATCGATAGTGAATTCCAGTCCATGGCAGTTCATACATACCGGTCGGATCATTTTTTCATTGGGCTTAAGCGTTTCATTTTGATTGTGCTGTACGTGGCCCATGTAAAACTCGCCGTCAAAAAAGTCTTTTTCAACTCTGGGCATGTGGCAGGTCGCACAGGTCACACCTGCATTCTCTGGCAGTTCGCCGGCGAGCTCTTTTTTCCAGAGCTCATGATGGGGTGAATCGATATAAGCCAGGCTATGTTCATCGTTATGACATGTCAGGCATTGTTCGACACGTGCCTGTTTGGTATCGAAGCGATGCGCTTCATGACAGCTATTGCAGTTTAGTGACGTGTCATGTGCATCTTTCTTCATAGGCAATCTGGCCATTGATGGTGTCATCGCTGTTAATTCCATTTTCAAATTTTCACTGTCCATGCGCATACCGTGTTTACCTTGAAGGAAACCGGTTAACTGTTCGCTATGGCAGGATTGACACGCTGCCTGAGTCGGCTTATCAACCCAAACCTGTGCTTCATCAATAGTTTGTTGATGGCATGCGGTACAATTTACACCGGATTTTGCATGCGTGGTTTCAAACCAGTCCTGGTTCAGTGTTGCGTCGGTCGAGGCCGATGCCGGCGCATCCATGTTTTCAAGCGCAAGTTCAGTAATGGGATAGTCATCATAGGGATAGCCGGGTACCAATGGCGCCACTTCCTCAAGGTTTAACTCAGGTAGTCGTTCCTGTTTTTCCAACACGTTCGGTTCATGCAAATGTTTGACTAAAAAGTCTTCATACAATGCCTGGTTATCATGATAGTTATGGCAACCGGCAGAGGCGCAGGTATCAAAAGCCATGCCTTCATGACTGGGTCTGTCTTCCGCAATATCCTCATGACATAAATGGCAGTAATCCATCGGCATGGTGACGCCCATGTCATGGGTCATATCCGGCCGATGTTCGACATGACACGTCACGCAATAACGTGCATCGAGTATCTCGACACGGTCGGCATTCCTGGGATCGGTAAATTTACTCTTGGGATGTTTATCCTTGAATTTAGCGAGTGCTTCGCCGTGACAATTGACACATGCCTCCTGCATGACATCCTGATCGGTAAATGATTGGCTATGACAGGCGTTACAGGCCATTTCTATTTGATGGTGGCCATGCGTTGTCGTGCCCGGTAGGAATACCGTTTTATCCGCATCGTTGCTATTCAGCTTCATCGCAAAAAACACGGTTAGTCCAACGGTAAAGATCGCCCATGTAAGCCAAAGCCAGGCATTGTTTTTATTGAACATGTAATTATTGTGTTCACCTTAGTAGTAATAAGTTTTAAAAATATGAAATCCGAGCAACACCGGGATGGGCCAGAAAAGAAAAATATGCAGTAATGCACCCCATTCCCTGACCTGCCTGACTAATGACGCTTCGAGTTTGTGTTCCATGGAGATCACCGAGGCGAGCACGGCGCCAAGCAGGATTAACGAAACAAAACTCATCATCAGAAAAAAATTCAGGTTCTCACCCAGTCGAAAGCCGGTATGAAGCAAGAGAATAAAAATCGCAGTGCCGCCGAGTAAGGCATGAAACAGTCGCCACAGGGCAAAGTCGCCCTTGGTGAACCAGGAAAAACGTTTACGCAATGAAAGCAGTAATACCAGCACGGAAATACCGAGCAGGGTAAAGCCACTGATTTGTTTAAATAGACTCTCCGTCCACAGCATATCCCAACGCCACGAAACCTGGACGCTTTGGTTATAAGGAATCGCGGGCAACAACCACGCAATCAAACACATTAATGTAAAGATCACTGAACCATATAGCAGGGGACGATGAGCCCGTACCGGCTCGATGTCTTTTTGCCCGACCATTTGTTGTAATAATGGTTTACACGACCCGCAAACAGTTGATGCGCCGGTTGTCTCTGCCAATGCCGCAACTGTGTTGCAACCTTCCGCAACTTTTTCACTCAGAAAACCGCGGCTAAGACCATTGCATGAACATACAATCGCTTCGGCTGGCCAGTTAGTTACCTGTTGTAAGTTATCTTCGCCCCATATCTCGCCGGTACGCGCGAAGCGACGCAGTTGCCAGGGGAATAAGAATTTGCCTTTATTAAGCTGCTCTTTTAACTGAATCAGTTCAGACCATTCACCAATGGCAACGACACCAATCAATTGACCACGATAAACATTCAAACGCCGATAACAGTTTTCATCCTGGTAAACATAGCGGGTATAGGTTCTGACACTGTCATCAATATCACCCATGCTAAATACCGGTTTACCGATGACCTTGAGACTGGTTGCTAATACGGTGCCTTTATATTGGCTTTTCTTCTCCGCAATATTTTGTGCGGCAATATTGGCTTGTTCATAACCGGGCGCGACGATTCCATAGACGACATCCCGATGTTCACAGCATTCGCCGATAGCATAAATATCAGCATCGCTGGTTTGCATCGTGTCATTGACCTTGATACCTCGACCATATGCCAGGCCGGCTTGTTTTGCGAGTTCGATGTTAGGACGAATGCCGGTCGATACAATCAACGTATCACAGCTTAATTCCTTGCCAGAGTTCAGCAGGATCTTGTTGACCGTGGGTTCACCAATGACGGTTTTTACGCTTTCATTTAGATAAACCTTGATACCAAGTGAATCGACATGCTGTTGAAATAACTCGGCAGCGGTTTTATCCAACTGTCTGAACATCAGATGCGAATTATGTTCTATGACGCTGACTTCGGTACTAAAGCGCTGCATTGCGCGCGCGGCTTCCAGGCCAAGCAGGCCTCCGCCAAGAATAACGGTATGGCGGCTGCGGGTGCGTCTTGCGATTAAGTGTTCGGCATCATTTAAATCACGGAATTGATAAACGCCGGTTTTTTCAATGCCGGTAATATTGGGTATGAAAGGGTTTGAGCCGCTGGCAATAATGAGCTTTTCATAGTCCTGTACCTGCCCGTGCTCATCAATGACCTGTTTGTTTTCACGATCAATATTAACAATCTTGCAATTGTAGCGAGTCTCAATGTTGCCATAACTGGATAGGTTAGTGCCTAATAAAATATCGTTATGGTTAATATCACCGGCTAACAGTGATGACAGGCGGACACGATTGTACGGCGCCCAAGGCTCTCCGCCATAGACGACAATTGGATGAGAGATCTGTTGTTTGCGTAGATCTTCAATCACGCGCATGCCAACCGGGCCGCTGCCAATTACAACGATTGGGCGGTGGCTATTAAACACGATGTTTTCAGCAATATTCATTGACTCGCGTAAACATTGATAACAGTCAAAAAAAAACGCCGATACATTAGATCTGTTTGATCTAAGGAATCGACGCCGTTGTCTTACTACTGATGAATAGCTACGTTAATTCATCAGTCTGGAATTTCTTCGTTAAAATTCACTACCACTTTTGCATGATGTATGCCATGTAATATATTGATGTAAGTTATTGTTATTAAAAATATATTTTTTTGTCTATGAAAAGCGATGCGGTTTTTGCGCACCGTATTGATCAGTTGCGCATCATTATTGTTCAATCATGCAAAACCTCGTTTAGTAATAGGATATGTGTGTTGATATCGAGTGACTGATAAACAGACATTCTTAGCACACAGTTAGTGTCGAAACCGGATACTTGTTATATTCAGTAGGGCGTTAACAGCTACAGGAGTCAGTGTTGGAATACCCCACGATAGTCGTCATGCTCGCGCTCGCGCAATACATTTTTTTCATCATGCAGACTGGTTTTGCTCGTGGAAAATACAAGGTCGATGCACCGAAATGTTCCGGTAATGAAAATTTCGAACGCATATTCCGGGTGCAGATGAATACGCTCGAGCAGTTAATTATTTTTATTCCGGCAGCGTTTGCCTTTTCCTACTATGTGAGTGCGGTCTGGGGCTCAGTTATCGGTGTGATTTATATTGTCGGACGTTTTCTGTATTTTTATGAATACACTACCGATCCGAAGAAACGCGCACCCGGTATGATGCTGACGTTTCTATCGAATTCGCTGTTGGTTGCCGGTGCGATTGTGGGTTGTGTGTTAAGCGTTAGTTAGACTAAATGACTTTGCCACTATCCATGTCGTAGATAGCGCCAACAATTTTGATCTCCTGGTTAACTTCTAATTCGCATATAATCTCACTTTGCGTGCGATTAATGTCAATGGTGTTGATCACGTTCATATTTAAGCCTTTTAGGCCAAATATAAAGCTTCAAATGAGTGAACAGGTTAAATAAATCAGTGCAGCCATATAAGAAAAATGCCGATTATTTATCCGGAAAAATGTCAATATCCTATTAAAGATATTCCGATTTCAGTCGATAAATTGAGCGGGATGAATAACTATAAAAACCTAAGTTAATGAAGATTAAAATAAAACTGATTTTATCGTTAGGTGCGCTTTCATTAGTTATCTTGAGTGTAGGCATATTTGCATTTGCGGGAATTAATAAAATTGAGCGACAAAATGCGATTTTTTCAGCGTTAAATAATGCTGATAATCAACTCTATCGGGCAAGACTGGCGCAAGCCGATTTTATGTTGACCGAGCGTCCACAGTTTAAAGAACAACTATCAGAGCGATTGGATGCCATGCTGTTGAATCTGGAACAGGCTGCTGCGCAAATGCAGGTTCAGCAGAGTATCGCTGCGGTCGAAGAAATAAAAGCTGAAGTCAAACGCTACCAGCAAGTGTTTAAAACACTTCAAACAGTTAAGCAGAAAGATATAGAGGGTAAGGCCAGTTTTGATGCGTCTGCTTATGCGGTATCAAAAAATATAGACGAAGTATTGGAGTCAATCTCTAATTATTATCAACGTAACACTGACGACTTTGAAGAGTTTAATCGTTTCAAGCTGGCTAAGGTATTTAAAGATCGGTTTAACGAAGCCAGGGTAGCGGTATGGAAGTTTAACGAAAAATCAACCCCGGTACGGATAAAGGCAATCGAGGATTGGCTGATAGATTTGCAAAAAAGAATACCGGTATTAAAAGAGTCGATGTTGAGTGATGAAACTCAGCGTTTACTGAATTTGTTGGAAAAGGAATTAACGGCTTATCGCGCCCTTTATAATTCAGTTAAAGAGGCCAATGACCAATTGCAGCAAATTACCGAAACTCTTTTGGAAACGGCAAATTCTGCAAGTAGTAAAGCCGGGGCACTGATGGCAGTGGAAAAAGGTATTGCCAAAAAAGCTGCCAGACAGGTCAAGCTTACGATGATTGCATCGATTGTCATTGCATTTTTATTAAGCATCATATTAGCCGGTTGGCTGGTACGAAGTGTTATGCGACCGTTAAAGCAATCCAGTAAAATCGCTGCACTGTTGGAACAAGGGGATCTAACATTCCATGATGAAGTGAAAGGGAATGATGAATTTGCAACGCTAAACCGGGCATTGTTGAAGTCCATGGAAACACTCAACAAGACTGTGACACTTATTAAACAGGCCCTGTCGAGCCTTGACGACGTCAGTACTAAAGTTGAGAAAAATATTTCAGAATCAAGCGAAGCGATGTATCAACAGCAGGCGGAAACAGATCAGCTTGCAACTGCAATCGAAGAGATGAGTGCAACGGCTACGCAAATATCAGGTAGTGCAGAGCAGGCAGCGAGTACCAGTAGTGATGCTGAACAGCAGGCGCAAAAAGGTGACCAGGTTGTTAGCGAGGCGCGCAATGCAATGAATGTCCTGTCTAACGAAATGCAACAAGCCCTGCAAGTGGTAGGTAAACTGAATGAAGACTCAAAAAGTATTGCCAATATTGTTCAGGTAATTAAGGAAGTTGCAGAACAAACTAATCTGTTGGCTTTGAATGCAGCGATTGAGGCAGCACGAGCCGGTGAACAAGGACGTGGTTTTGCTGTCGTGGCTGACGAAGTGAGGCAACTGGCTGAGCGGACACAAGTCTCAACTTCCGAGATTACTACTATTGTCGACATGATACAAAAAGGTTCAGAAGATGTTGTGGAAGTGTTTGAATCTTCGAAAAATCGTTCAGATGAAGTGATGTCAGCGACAAATAAGGCATCTGAAGCTTATGTTCAGATCAGTACTGCGATTAATGAGGTCTCGATGATAAACGCACAAGTCTCAAATGGCGCCCATGAGCAATCAACGGTAAGCAACGATGTGAGCAGGAATATTATTCAGATTCGTAACCTGGTCGAGGATAATTCAAGGACACTGGAACACATCAGGAAACAGGCAATGCAGCAGTCCCAGGAAACTCAGGAGTTAAAACAACAGGTTGATTTTTTCAAAGTGTGACCTGTTAACTCAGGTTTTAATTTTTACTTGCCCCTCTTTCTCGATCGACGCGAGTAATTCCTCAGGGGAACGACCCAATACACTGGTTGAAATACTAATGCCTTTTTCATCATAGAGCGTATTCAGGAGCTTCTTTAAACCGGAAAATGGTTTACCGAGGCCTTGTTTCAGATAGGCGTCTGGATTATCAACCTCAAGCGAAACGAATTTGCTAGGTGCCGAATACAGTGTTTTTCCGCGAAATATCGATGCCTGTTTTATTTCATTCCACGGTATAGGTTTACTGCATATACGTCGATCATAAAATCCGGATTCATCCATTGTAATGATCGGCCCCTTACGGCTGTCAAACAGTAAGCCGATGGATAAGGCGAATAAACCGCCAAAGAAAATGATCGTTATCCAGCCTAATACAATGCCCGCCAGTTCATCTGCTCGAGTGCCACCTTCCGCAGCACCAATGACACCGGTGATCAGTAATAGGCCGAGCAGGACAAACAACGACGCGCCGATCATATAGATCAGCAGGCTGCCTTTGTTTAACTCGTACTTAACCATAATTCATAATACAGGAAGATAATATTGTATATGTTATCTAATGAGACGAATTTTACAAAAATCCGGGGAATCTTAAGTTATTTATTGAAACCCTTGAAATCAGAGGTCGTTTAAATAATAAAGTAATTTTTTCATAAAACATTCATTGGAGAAACAGCAGGTTGATACTCCTGTTCTACAAGACCAACACCTGTCTGTATATATGTAGACAAAATTTCATCTACATTTGGATTAACAGGAAGCAACCTTTCCAAATGTTGAATTTGTGCTTTGTTAAATAATCCGCCTTTATTATATTTCATACTATGCGGCATAACCTTTTTGTCGTCAGCCAATGATTGGAATACTTTTAAAATTTGAAAACCATGCGGATCTGAATCTCCCCAATGATAAAGATCACACGAAGTGTTATTAATTAGATAACTATAAAACTCTTGCAACCTACGACTCGGATAACCTCCAGTAAATAAAATAATTGCATTATCAAGAATTTTTTCAGTATATTCAAAATAACTAGACCAATTTTCGATGGTTAATAAATAATCTGGTTCTTTTGTCAGTTTAGCAGAATCAAACAAAATATCAGGTATGGCTATATATGGTCTAATAGAAGCATTTACACTTATTTCTTCGTCTTCGAATAATATAGGTCCACTTACAGCAAAAGGGTGGCGCATTTTGACAAGGTTAAATTCGGCTAATATATCTTCATAGTTTAAATCATTATGCTTATAGTGAGTTTTAAGAATCTTCCCAATAACGGACTTCATGTTTTTATCAATAATTTTTGAATCACCAAAATAGCGTGCCCCGAATTGACGGTAATTCATTAGCTCTGACGATTCTTCTAATATCAATATGGCCTTTATTGCCTTATTTAAACGTTCGGGTTGTTTATAAGAAACATTATATTTTGTTTTACCTGAACACCATGCATTAATAATGTAGTGCACTTCCTTATATAACCAGTGATTGCTTTGTGGAAATTCAACCTTTTTTATTGCTTGATCAACTAATTCAGGAACATAGGGTTCATTTAAAAAGTCAGCCAGTTTTTTTTCATCAAGAAGACGAATACCTTGAAGATTCGTTCCCTCATAATATTTTTCCCATTCAAGCAGTATACAATTTTTTGATTCTGCAAGCGCCAGTGAAGCATGAAAATCATCTTTATCTTGTGCACGTTTGAATGGATATGGATCTGATTCTTTTGATGTGAAATTATCTCTATTAAACAAAACATCTCTTTTACGGTTAGGCTGAGAAACAGCTTTGTCTAATAAAGCTTTTAAAACTTGTTTAGCGTATTGACTCATGGAAATAAAAAAAGTTAAACAGGCTCAGGTTCTTCAACTGTTTTTTCGGATTCATTTGTCGTTGCTTCAATCCCTTCGAAAGCATTAAACAAAAGCTTTTTTGCAGCAGGCCGAATTATATTAGTATCCACCTTTATATTTGAACCTTCCCGGATAAAAAACAAAGTCATATCTGAGACTTCTGATAAACGTGGTTCAGCTTCATCCGGTGCAGCCACAAACAACTGTAGCCCTATTGAGTTTAAATATTGTCCAGCTTGCCGTGTGTTAGCATTATCCATTTTCTGGAAAGCTTCATCAGCCAAATACAGACCAAACCCACCGGATAAGTTGCCGGCTTTATCACGCTCAATACGATACGCACTTGCTAATGATGCACCCATAGCAACATAAAATGGTGTGCTTTGTTCACCACCTGAATTAAACCCCATTTTTAATGATAAAGGTTCTTCAGTTTTATTTTCTTTATCTTTAACCATAATTTCATATTGATAGTAATGCCTGTAATCTAATAAATCATCTACCGCATCATCAGTTTTCTTTTTATTGATAGGCGGTTTATCTGTTTCATCCATATCCAAGATACGATGAATTATTGACATCACTTCTTCATTACCAGAATCCGTATCAAAGAGTGTGTTATTGTCAGCTACATTCTGCTCATTTAATGTTTCAATGAATTGTAAAAAACCCTGATATTCAGCCTTACGCTCATACCGGAAATGATATGAAAGTCCTGAGGAAAAAGGGCGTCGATTTAATTCATTATTAAGCTCATCAATGCGACGGCGCATCGTATTAAACTGGTTTTTCAATTTTACGGAAACATCACTTCTAAAAGAGCGTTTCACATTTTCTAATGCTTCTGCTTGTTCCTTCTCTTTTGTGTGTAGACCTAAATCAGTTAATCTCGATACATATTCATCAATGCGTTCCAGGTAATTGTTAATTAATAACTCCGCCATTGTATTAATTTCAATACCTTCGACACCATGCTCTTTGTTATAACCATTAATGCCATCCTGACCCTTTTGAAGAGAAGAGCTGTATCGAATATTTGCATCATGCAATTGATCATCGCAGTATTTTATCGCTTTATAATTTGAATCCATTTCTTCTTGCGAATGTTTTTCATAAACACGTTCTAATGTGTCAGCGGCATGGCTTGCATCATAATAACTGTTTTCTGTTGCATGTTTTCGATCTGCGTTTAATTCAGGAATTCGTTTTTCTTTTTCTAACAGATTAGCTCTTTTATCTTTAAAAAGTGTTTTTGCAGAAGAACGATTACTGTTGGAATCGAGCAAGTTTTTCTCAAGACGAGTAATTTGATCATGTAAGGTTGATTGTTCTTGTCTTAAGCTTTCTGTTTGGCTTGTATCAATTGCATCAATCTGTCTTTGTATATCTGCTAATTGATCGTTCAATTTGTTAATGTGAGCAGTTTGCTTTGCAATTGGTGGCATGATTTCCAACCGTTCCATGAAGCGCCGCAAATCATCATGAGCGGACTCGGTTTTCTTAAACGTTTCTTCTGTATTTACTAATTGATTGCGTAACTCTTTTTCTTTTTTCCCCAAAAGTTCGATCTGTTGCGCCGAAATCGTTTTGCCCAATTTTGGAATATCGTTCATATACAATCGTTGAATGCCGGCCTGTCGTTTAAACATACCGTCAGGCGTTAATGCGCGATCGCTTTTCATTAAGTCACGGGTATCCTCAACTAACCCAATGTTAGAGAGTAGGCGTTGCAGGTATTTTACTGCGAGTTCAGACTCGCCTTTAATTAATGTTGATGCAGTATTGGGGGCGATTTTATTGTGCCATGTAGATACTTTTGCCGTATCAACCACAATGGCACCATGAAGTTCTTTTTTCATAGAACGATAAATAGATACAGCTTCATGCGCATCTTTAGGATCGACGATTAATGCTTCTGTGTTTCCCCGTAAAAAAGCTTCAATGGCTAGTTGCCAACGTTCATCAGTGACCTCAACTAATTGACATACCGGTGTCGCTTCAATACCCTTTTCACCTAGCACTGCAATTAGTGCTTTTGTGTTGAGTGATAAATCTGCTTTCCCGGAAGCAATATTTTTAACTCGATCCACTAAGGTTTCGAGTTCAGTTAATTCCGTTGATTGTTTTCTGTTTAATTCGTAGGTTTTTTGTTTTAAACGCGTCGATTCATTGTCCAACGGTGTTAATGCGGATGACACCATTGTGTCAATAGCTGCACCATCCGCAGCCCAGGCATTACCACCAACAGAGATAATGGTTGTTATTTGATTGATAATTTTATTAATCTCATCCGATAGATAGTCAGCGTGTTTCTCACATTGTGTTGCAAGTGATAGAGCGCCTCTTGAATCTCTTAATTCTTTCTCAGCAGTCGCAATTGAATTTTCAACTGTCTTCTTTTCGCCTAGTTTTATCTTTTTATTCGCTTCATTTTTATCTTTATTGATAAGGGCTGATATTTCTGCGTGTTTGACACGGGTATCTCCTAGCTGTGCATTGGACTGGCGATATAAACGATAAGCATCTTTAAATATTGTAATCTGTTTTGCCATATCCTCTTTAAGAGTTTCAATTTCCGTGCTCAAGGCATCAAATTGAATTTCTGACTGACACCATTTATAAGAGGCTGCCCGATTGGCATGACTACGAGCTGTTTCAAATAGCTTCTTAATCCCCGCCATTTGTTTAAGTTGCTTTTTAATCAAAACTATTTCATCTGATTTTTTTTGAAATGATTGATAACCTTCTCGCATTGCCGCCACATCAAGTGGTTCAGCATCCAGAATATTTTCTTTGACAAAGTCAGAAACTGAACCTTTGAGACTAGATAATGCAATAGAGCGGGTGAATGAACGTTTAAACTTATCCACATCAACCGGTCTATCCGGGTATGACAGTGTTTGTGTAAGTTGTGCCAAATAAGCCTTACTGTTTGATGGAAAATATACTCCACTATCCCTAGAGGCTTGTTTTATATTTGCCTTAAGATCGGAATAATTCCTCGGATAAGATTGGCCGTCATTTAAATACAGGAAATCACCGAGTTTTAGGCCATATTCTTCGACAACAAAAAAACCTTCAATTGTTTCACCAGACTCATTAATATTGGCATGTAACGCTACACCTACAGTAGATTCAACGCCGGTATCAACATCAGTAAATACAAGTGCGATACGACTTAAGGCATCATTGCGAGGGCGTAATTCAGAGTTTTCATCCAATGATTCATCCAGTTTGATTCGCCCAAGAACATAGCCTTTAACATCGCGAATACTTTTATCCGGTGATTTAGCATTAGGTTTCCAATACGTTTTATTACCGCCGAGTAACACATATTGAATTGCATCAATAAAACTTGATTTGCCGGCACCATTTTTTCCGGCCAACATAACATTGCCACTTATATCCCATTCTTCGGCTTGAAATAAATACCAGTTAACTAAAATTATGCGTGTTAACGTTTTCATGATTCTTCCACTTCTCCTTCAACCACCTCATCATCATTGTCTTCCAATTCCTGGAAGTCAGCATTGATATAGCCCGCCATCATTTCCATAACATTACCAGTACAAATTGATTCGATGCTTGGGTATATCTGAATCAATTGATTTTCAGGATTGCCTTCTTCATGTGTCAGTTTTATCAGATAGCGTTCTTCAAATACGCTCAGAATGTCATAAAAATCAGACTTCTTTTGCGGTAAACTCCTTCCTGTGACTTGTTGATAGGCCTCTTCAAAATCAATAAGTGCTATCGATATAGAACCATCGTCTTCTTGTTCCCAGTTATTCACTTTTTCCTGGTAAACATGCCGAAGCATCATCAGCATTAATGTCTCTTCCAGTTTCATACGTGCATAAAACTGCTTTGGTACGATACCGACATAACGTTGATTTTCATTAACAACTAATTGATGATTAAAAGATTCAAACAAATTATGAAAATAGTTATTAAATCGTAATATCAAATCATATGCTTTCCTGGAACGCTGATGTGATTGAAACAAGAACTGTTTAGTCATTAATTGTTGTGCCGTTTTGTGAAATTCATCCGGTTCTAGTTTCTCGTTATCTGGATTTTCATTATTACGCCTAATAATGTCCTCTAGTTCTTTAAACATATTTCATTCCTTAAAGACTATTTATATCGGTCAATTACAACTTGAGTTGTTTCAATATATTCATTCGTGAACTTATTCCCTGTTTCCGTTAGATGATACTTTTTAGATAACTGCGGGAATTGGGTATTAACCTGATTGCTTTTTAATGCTTGTGTCACGGCTATACGATGTAGGTTTATGACATGGAAATAATCTTTAGCCGTTCGTATTGGTATTTCGCTTAATTCAAATGTGACTTTATTTCCCATTTTCTCTTCGAGAAATTGAGTCATACTTTTATCAGTCACTTTCATTTGCATTCGTGCTAAACGAGCCAAGCGCTGACGCTTGACCGAATCAGAGACCTCATCATCTGGTTGACTGAGAACAACAGCACGTGGTTCGGGTGGCTTTCTAGGTTTACGCGCTTTATAAAACCGATCTTCACCCACTGGCTCACGACAACTTATCGGGACTGCAATCGTTGCACCAGGGTATTGTTCGCTTATTGCCACAAGTTTATTTATAAGATACTTAATTAAACGACTATTTTCTTTAGGTGAACGTTTTGCAAACTTAATGACTGCATCAATTCGTTGACTGTAACGGGTTCCCATTAAATCAATGGCATCAAGTTGTCGTTCAACATTACTAAACACCGTTTGTAATCGCGAAAGATCTCGTTGTAACTTTTTTTCTGGTTCTCGATTATCTATTTCTCTATAACCACGAAGTAATTGTTGATAACTTTCTTTATCCAATCGCAAGTTTTGAATTTGTTCCAATAGATAATCACGCAGAAATAACGGATTATTTTTTGTTTTTACTGCAACGTAATCACGAACAAAAATTTCTTTGAGGAAATCGCTGTAAAAAGTTTTCAATGTTTCTGCTGCTGAAGGATCATTTCTCACGCTGTCATAAAGATATTTGATTGACCAACGAATACTATCCAGGTGACGTGAAAATCGATTTGCGTTACGCGTCAGTTCGATAAGGTTATCTGCACCATTAAACGGATCTTCGACAATGCTTTTAATATCATTGCGAAAACTTTTTAATGCCCCTGAAGCCACTAAAGGCCTTGCTTCAGCAATTTCCATTAAAGCAGAGGCTAATAAAATAACGGGCTGTGGCATCGAAACATAAACTTTATAACCTCGTTTTTCTTCCTGTAACCAGCCGCTATCAACTAAGTTTCGATATAGATAACCAGTTTTATCTTCCGCGTTTAAAAAACTGTTATCTTCTTCTTCGTTTTTGGCAGGTAAATAAGAGGAAATAGAATCAATGGTTGATTGAATTGTATTAATGACCATGAGCCTTGCTTGGCCAAACTCACTGACATGATCGTCAATCTCAAACAAAGACAAATAGAGATCTTCAATTACCCGCCAATAAATTAACCGGTAACCGGACGTTAGAGGCCTGAATATGGTTCCAGGCAATTTGTCAAAAAGCTGTTTTTTATTCACATATGTAAGTCCGTTTTTTTTGTATGCAAAATAAATCACATGTTAAATATTCTAACATATAGCAATACTTATAGTGTTTTATTCATTTTATTGTGCTTTGATGACATTTTATGCAATTAGACACTGATTTAAATGAATCAAAATAACTAGCCCTTATGGCATAAACACTCACAAAATTAGTATCAAGAAGCCATATTGATAGAGTTGGAGACGTTTCTTTATTCGAAGAAACGTATCAATACAACGGCTTTAGTTAAGCTTTTTTGTGTCTCGTTTTTCTGCGCAAAGCAATATAAATCGTTATATAAAACCTGCCCTAGGTAATATTGTATATCGTCCCAAAGAACGGTGTTACTTCACTAAAAGTATTTTTAAGAATTATTTTATTTAATATTCAATTGATGAGTGTATATAGTTTGAGTCTGATTTCGCTGAATATTCCCAAAAAACTCAATTCCATATCAATCCTGAAATAGTTGATGTTAATTTGAATCAGAATGAAATTTATAAACAGAGATTAATTTTGGCTAAACTAAATGATATTGTAGAATATGCGCTCCACTTGAACTAATAACAACTCAAAAACTATATATATCCAAAATGGCAAATAAGTTTTTTAAATGTGTCAAAGAACATACTCACCTTTCAAGAGAGAGCGATATCCAAGTCCTTATTTTTATCCATAGTTGGAGTTTAGATTCTCGAAAACGTATTTCCGACGTTTTCTACCGCGCATATTCTTAGGCGGCGGTCGTCGCTCTCGGCCATCCATGGCCTTCGCGGCATTTGTGCATCCATTCACGTCATCGTCCTGGCTACGGGAATTCAATCTTCGCTGATAAAACAAAAAAACCTCCATAAAGGAGGTCTTTTTGTTTTATATGGTGGAGGCGGGGAGAGTCGAACTCCCGTCCGCAAATCTTCTGCCATTGGTTCTACATGCTTAGCCGACTCTTTAAATTTAACTGCATGCTACCCGAACGGCAGGGAAGACAGACAGCGATTCTGCTTAAGTTTTAACAAATCCACCACAGACAAGCTTCATTGCGATCTTGTGAGAGTCGACGCCTGGGTCTGTGTGCACAAGCACAGCAACAGTCAGACGGCACTAAGACTGGTTATTAAGCAGCTAGTGCGTAGTTGTCTTCGTTGGCAACTATAAAGTATGCAGCTGTATTTACGAGGTGATCTGCGCCTCGGCATGCCCCTCAGGTTTGTTATCCACGTCGAAGCCATTACGCCCCCAATGGTTTCCTGAGTCTTTACTACAATTACGAAGAAATTGAATTATAGACTATTCTGACGAGAAGGTTTAATGAATCTTGTCGAAATGGTTTTCGGTTGTCTCTTCTGAATCATCCACTTCTATCGTAATAGCCTTGTTATTGCTCTCGGTCTTCCAGAAAGCCAATAATGAAGAAAGTAATTTGTTTATCATTGCTCTGCTCTTAATTTCTATTGTTTAGTAATTTGATTAAATAGTAGTAATAGCGTTGTCATGTTTACAATGAAACTTACTGATAGAGATAATAGATAAAAGTTATCATAGCTATATAAGTGTCAACTACATCACATTCAAGCTGCGAGTTGTCGTGTTGATGTGACAAATCCAGTCAAACAAGCAGTGCTAATCAAAAAAAGATTAATGTTTCATGATTCGTGATTTTTGACGATCCCAATCGCGTTGTTTGATGGACTGACGTTTATCATGCTCTTTCTTCCCTTTGGCAATGCCAATTTCCAGCTTCACTTTACCGTTTTTCCAATACATCGCCGTGGGTACTAATGCGAAACCTTTGCGTTCGACTGCGCCAATCAGTTTATTCAACTCACACCGGTGTAGTAATAATTTACGGTTGCGGCGTGGGTCCGGGGTGAAGTGTGTTGAAACAGTCGGTAATGGGGTAATCAACGCACCGAAAAGAAAGGCCTCATTATTCTTTAACAGAATATAGCTCTCAGTGATTTGTACTTTCCCCGCGCGTAGACTTTTGACCTCCCAACCTTCCAGTTGCAGGCCAGCCTCATAACGTTGCTCAATAAAGTAATCGTGGCGCGCTTTTTTATTCAAAACAATGGTCTTGTTGCCACTTTTTTTGTCGCTCATGTGTATTGTCCGCGTAATTATGCGGCGGATTATAGCAGGTTAGTGCCGCTGCGTTAGATGGCTTTGATTAATGCCTCGGTCGCCTGCAGCCTCAGCGTATTAACATAGTCCAGGGCCTTTTTTGATTCGCTGGAAATGACCAGCGCATTATCGATATACAGTAAGCCAATACATTGCTGCTTATTGAACATCGGATAAATTAATAGATTACGTGGCAGCGTCGTTTTTTTACACCAGTCAGGAATCTTTTCCAGCAACGGCGAATGTGCGACATCGGGAATAAATATGTCTTGCTGATTTTCTATGGCGGTGTTGAAGACATCATCCGAGATAATAATGTCGAAGCCGAATTGTTTCATGATGTTGCCCATATTGATCCCGGCACCATATTCGGCCCGCATCTTTTGCTTATCAGTGTCAGGGAGTAACAGCATGACATGCTCGCAATCAAGACCGCGATGCAAACTGTTTACTACAATCGTCAAGGCGCTGGTTAATTCAAACGGTTGATAAAGCAGGCCGGATAATTTGGCGATACCAAAACATAATGCCGCTTCATGGAAGCCTTTTTGACTAACAACCTTATCTTCTCCTTTTACCGGACTGTCTTTTTTCTCCGGTGTCTTGTGTTGAGTAAAGTCATGTTTAACAAATGACAGGTAATTGTTACAGAATGTATTGTTTTTATAATCAATTGCCAATGACTCGCAATAGCTGATTAAATCATGTTGCAGATACTCAAGCATTTGCATGAGTTTGTTATATTCAAGATGAAAGCTGGCTTGATAGCGCTGCATAATCAGTTTCAAATGATTATTGGCACGTTCAGTATTTCCGCAACCGGCAGCCTCGATGATTTCGTTAGTCAAGGTCGATAATTGCGAGAGATGTTCCTTAATCGTGGCAGGTTTGACCGTTGGCTTGCTTGGCTTAGCCTGTATTCCGTTAATGACATTTTTGGGTAACTCCCATTCACAGGCAATGTACTGGCCTATGTCAGCAAAACCAATGCCGAAAACACGTTTGCTTGCCGACTCTTCATCCATACCTTTTTCAATCATCAGATTCAATACCTGTTTGTATTCATCAGGCAAAAAATAAATCGTGATCTGTTTTCCCAGGTTGTGGAACATGCTTGCCAGAAACGCCTGTTCCGAATCAATTGATTTTGATTTTTGAGTCAGTTTTTTCGCAAACGACGCGCTCAGAAATGATTGGCAGGCATTACTCCTTAATATCTCTGTCATCGTTCCATTATTCAATTTCTCAAATAGCATGATACTGATAGACAGTGATTGAATCTGTTTTAGCCCGAGAATGACGACTGCCCGTGAAATTGTCGTAATTTCTCCGCCAAACTGACTATAGAGCGACGAGTTAACAATACTGAGTATTTTGCTGCTTAGTGACTGGTCTCTGAGAATGATCTCTGATAGTTGTTCAGCGGAATCATTGCCCTGTTCCAGTTGCATTAATTCCGACATGTTCTTGCCCATTGCCGGAAAGTCTTTCTTCTTTTGCAGGCTTTTCTTGAGTGAGAGTAGTGTAGTCTGTTCTTTATTGGCCCGTTCGACTTCTGATTCCGGTGTCGTATTGTCAGCAACAGGTTCCGGGTGCTTATCCGCTTTTATAGTACTTTCCTGTTTGAACAAGGCTTGTGCTGACATGCTTAACTATTCCGTTTTTGTTGAATCGCAAGCGATGCCTGATTACGCAAGGTTTTAAAAAAGCGCAGTTCGTCCATGGAAATTTTGATGTTGTCGTCATCGTTATCGGCATAGATCAGGCCGAGGCAGCGCTTGTTAACGATTAACGGGTAGAGGACAACGGCAGTCGGGTTGGTTAGTTTTCGAATCCACTGTGGGACACGGTGTTTATATTCCTCCGAGTTGACATCGAGGATGATGTATTCCTTGCCTTTTTTCACTGTTGACACAAATACATCGTCGCCTTCTGTAACGGCGTAGCGGAATTCTGGAATAATGTCGTCAATCTGTTTGCCAAAGCCAAACCTTGCCTTGACTTTTCTGCTTTTGGGATCGTAAATCGCAAACAACACGCGATTAAAACCCATGCCGCGGTAAATGGTTTCCAGCACCATGACGAGAATGTCGTTGATGTTATAGTCGCTCAACAAGGCATTGGTGATTTCTGATATGCCGCTGACCAGGATGTCCTGCTGTTTGTCTTGTCGACTTTGCGGTTCATTATGCTGCGCGTCAGCTCCTGTATCATCTTCCGGTTTTTTATCAACAATATCTGTTTGCCAGCCTTCCTTATCCTTTGGTTTGTTTCTCAGCTGTTTGAACACGGTTACCTTACTGGTATCAATATTAAGGATTCGGGTAAATTCTTCGGCTTCCTCAATTGATGATTCCAGTAGCTGTTTAATCTTGTTCTCGTTGATACCCAATGCATCCTTGTAACGTGCCGCCAATTTCTCATAAGCATCATTCACATCAGTGTTTGCATCAAGCTGACACAGCTCATTAGAGAAACTGCTTAATTGATGAATGCAATCGGTGGATGTTTTTGCAACGGGTATGACACCCTCCGGTAAACGCTGCATGCTGTTGCTGATGACTGCCGGTAATTTCCACTCTTTGGCAATGCCTTTGCCAAGCTGTTCATATGAGACACCCAAGGTTGAACGCATGGCCTGATCTTCATTCATGCCTTTATTAGAAATCAGCGTTTTCATTACCTTGTAGTCTTCCGGGAAGTAGTAAATCGTTAACAATTTGCCGAGTAGGTGAAACATGGAAGCAACAAAACAGGTTTCCTGCTCGTCTTCAGAAATGCGATTTGTGACTTTTGCCTGTTCTCTGGCAATGATGCCGCTCATCAAGGCAGTATAAGCCGCGTTTTTTAAATCGTTGGCCTGTTCATTATTTTGCAGGTGTTCAAACAAGACGATGCTCAGCACTGCTGCGCGCACCTGTTCATATCCCAGTATTACCACCGCCCTGGAAACGGTCGTGATCTCACCACCAAACTGTCCATAAAAAGATGAATTGACCAAACGAATTAATTTGGTTGTTAAGGCATAGTCTTTCAGGATGACGTTTGATAATTCATTAGCAGAAGCTTTGTCCGAACCGGAAGTCTTTTGATTGATGTCGGAGATATGTCCTGAGATGGCGGGAAAGTCTTGCTTGCGTTTCATGCGTCGCAGTAAAAATTCAACCGTGCTTGAGTCAGCAGATGATTCCTTTGTTTCGGCATCATCGTCTTTTAAAAATTGCTTCAACGCAGTTTGCATTTCTGCCGCATTTCGATAGCGCTGTTCAGGCTCTTTTGCCAGCGCTTTTAAACAAAATGCATCAATCTCTTTATCAATATCGGCTTGCCGTTCTGAGGGTCGAACTACCGGTTCGTTACTAATCTTGTACTTAATCGCATTGGCATTTTTGGCACGATACGCTTGTATACCGGTAAGCATCTCGTACAAGATTAGCCCGGTTGCAAAGATATCTACCTCTGCCCCTAGTTCTTTATTTAATATCTGTTCAGGTGAAAGATAATTGACGGCACCGGTGACGTCCTGGTTATTTGAATTCATACCCGCGGTAATCGCGATGCCGAAATCCATGATTTTGATCTGGCCTTTGTTATCGATCATCAGGTTTGAGGGGTTCAGATCACGATGAATAATTTGATGATGATGCGCATAGCCGATACCGTCGAGGATCTGGTTAACGATCTTTAGCGCATCGATCTGCGATAATTTACCTTCGCGTTGCAAACGTTGTTTCAGTTGTTCCCCTTCACAATATTCATAAACAAGGAAAGGGGTATTTTGCTCATAACCTATTTCATACAGCGGGATAATATTGGGATGACTTAGCTGGCTGACATGTTTGGCTTCCTGATTGAGTTGTTCAGATTGTTGTAATTGATTTTCCAGCGTTTTAATCGCCACCTTCCTGCCAAGCTGGGTATCTTCTGCCAGGTAAACAATGCCCTGAGTGCCTTTTCCAAGCACCTCAATAGGTTCAAAACGTCCAATCGTTTGCGGCAGTTCAGTGGTTGAATTTTTGGCGAGTGCAGTCATGTTTTTTTCTCATATTCAAATAGATACAGCGGCAATTCGGTCAAAAACTTGAGTCGAGTAGCGACTTGTTTCGCCTCCGTTTTTCACGGAAAATGACACAAAAAATACCGAAATTACTCGTGAAACGAACTTCTATTCATGGTCAGTGGTCATCTCGCTGGGCATTCATTCTTGCTGCTACCGGCTCTGCTGTCGGTCTGGGTAACATTTGGCGATTTCCTTACTTAACCGGTGAAAATGGCGGCGGTGCGTTCGTATTGATTTACCTGTTTTTTGTGTTGGTGGTCGGTTTGCCGATCATGATGGCAGAGATCATGCTCGGACGGCGTGGCAGACAAAGTCCGATCAACACCATGAAGACTCTGGCAGAAGAAGAGGGCCTAAGTCATTACTGGCAGTTGCTTGGCTGGATGGGCGTTGCTGCGGGATTTATTATTCTGTCTTACTACAGCGTCATCGCTGGTTGGACTCTGGCTTATATCTTCCGAACCGGGCTCGGTATGTTTGTGGATGCGGATGCCGAACTTAGTACGCGATTATTTTCTGACCTGATTGCCGATCCTGAAAAGTTACTCGCCTGGCATACCACCTTTATGATGATGACGATACTCGTTGTCGCGCGTGGAGTAAAAAGCGGTCTGGAAAAGGCGGTGAAGTTTTTAATGCCGGCGCTATTTATTTTGTTATTGGTCATGGTCGGTTATGCCATGAGTACAGAAAAATTTATGCAAGGCATTGAATATTTGTTTGTGCCGGATTTTGACGCGATTGCAGAGAAAAACTTTTTTTCAGACATTATGCTGCCGGCAATGGGGCAGGCGTTTTTTAGTTTGAGTCTGGGTATGGGGGCGATCATGATTTATGGTTCCTATCTTGCGCAGAGGTCTTCCATTCCCTGGACCAGTGTCAGTATTGCCTTGGCTGACACCTCCGTGGCATTACTTGCAGGCGTTGCGATTTTTCCTATTGTCTTTACTTACGGACTTGAGCCTGCCGGCGGTCCGGGTTTGATCTTTGTTTCATTGCCGATTGCATTTGGTCAGATGCCGTTCGGTACCTTTTTTGGTTGTCTGTTTTTTATTCTACTGATGTTTGCTGGCTGGACCTCGGCGATTTCTTTGTTAGAACCGGCGGTGACCTGGCTGGTAGAAAATAGAAGTATGAAACGCATTAAGGCTACGGCAATTGCCGGTACGATTGCCTGGTCATTAGGTTTGGTGACGGTGCTATCGTTTAATAAATGGGCCTTTTCGTTTAGCTTTGCGGGCCAGGAAAAAGAGAATGGTTTTTTTGATATCTTTGATATATTGACGGCCAATATTATGTTGCCATTAGGTGGGTTGCTGGTCGCGATTTTTGCTGCGTGGTTGATGTCAACACGTTCCACAATGGAGGAACTGGGCGTAGGTGATACCTTGATCTATCGCGGTTGGCGATTTGCCGTGAAATATATTGCGCCGGTCGGAGTGATTATTATTTTTCTTAATGCGATTGGGATTGTTTAGATTTTAGACCTAGATAGATAAACGCGTTATGACTCGAATACGTAAACACGAACTGGTTAACTATCGTCCTGAAGAAATGTACGCGTTGGTTAACGATATTCGATCCTATCCTGAATTTTTACCTTGGTGCACCGGGACGCATATTGCCGAGGACTATGGCGATAAACTGGTAGCATCCGTCTCTATTGCCGTTGGCAAAATCAAGCAGACCTTTACCACTGCCAATAGCATGCGGCAGGACGAGGAGATTATCATGCGGCTGGTGGAAGGGCCGTTTAAACAATTAAGTGGTCACTGGACCTTTAACGAAAATTCCTCGGGTGGTTGTGACGTGGCGCTGGATATGCAGTTTGAATTTAAAAACAGACTGGTAAAACATACCTTAGGCCATGCCTTTCATAAGATTGTCGATTCGCTGGTCGATGCCTTTGTTGATCGTGCACGTGAGGTCTATGGTGCCCGCTGATCAATTTACGATTGAAGTGACCTATATCGATAACGATCATCAATTTCTCAAAACGCTACAGGTTGACAAAGGTACAACGATTGAACAGGCAATATTGTTATCAGGTGTGTTGACTCAATGTTCAGCGATTGATCTTGAGTTAAATAAAGTAGGAATCTTCAGCAAGCTAAAACAGCTGGATGATCATGTTGAACAGGGAGACAGGGTGGAAATTTATCGACCATTATTGGCCGATCCGAAAGAAGCCAGACGTAAACGGGCACAGAAAAAACAGAATTAATCCCCGCCGGGCGTCACCTTATCCCAGACCTTGCGAAAAAAACCCTTCTCTTCTTTTTCCTTGAACGGCACGATAACCGCCTCGTCTTCAGTAACGATCTGTTGCTCTTCTCTGGATCGGGTAGATTCCTCTATATCACCTGAAACATAGGCCAGTTTTTCATCTTCAAAATGCAGCGTGATGTGACGCTGCTCTCTGACGCCGCCGCCTTTCTGAAAACTGAATATGTATTCCCAACGCTCCGAATGGAACGGATCGATGATCACCGGCGTGCCCATAATGAAGCGTACCTGGTTTTTGTCCATGCCCGGTCTAAGTTTATCCAGCATCTCCTGTTCAATGACATTTCCCTGTTGGATGTCAATTTTATACAGGAATGGCGCGTTATAACCGCCATCAAAACTGCGCGTGCAGGCCATTAATAAAATGAGTAACAAACTGAAGATAAAGTGATTTTTCATTAGAGCAAAGGAATGCGATATTTAATCTCTCAGAATAACTGTTGAGAATGATTTCCTCAACGACAATGTCGCTGCATTAACGTATACTTTCGATTATAAAAATATTACTGCCTAAGTGCCAGGCACAGTCGAGGAGGCCACCTTGGAAGCGATTGATTTAAAAAAAGCCGGTTTGAAAGCAACACTGCCTCGTATTCGAATTTTACAAATACTCGAGGATTCTACCGAGCCGCATATGAGCGCGGAAGATGTCTATCGAACCTTGCTGGATGCCGGTGAAGAAGTCGGTTTAGCAACGGTGTACCGTGTACTGACCCAGTTTGAGTCTGCCGGTCTGGTTATGCGTCATAATTTTGATTCCGGCCACTCCTTGTTTGAGCTTGATCGCGGTGAGCATCATGATCATATGGTGTGTGTTGAAAATGGCGATGTGATTGAGTTTCAAAATGATGAAATTGAACGCCTGCAACATGAAATAGCAAAGCAACATGGGTATGAATTGGTCGAGCACAGTCTGGTGCTGTATGTAAAACCCATCAAAGGTAAAAAATAACCGTTTCCTCTAACTAAGCAGCCTTGGGTTTTACTCGTGAGCTGAATCGCATAAATATACGATACAGCATGGGAATGACGAATAATGTCAGGACTGTTGAAAAAGCCAGGCCCCATACAATTGCCGTCGCCACCGGCCCCCATATTAGTGATGTGCCTGCTAGTCCGGTAGCCAGTGAAAATAAACCGGCTATGGTGGTTAAGGATGTAATCAGCACGGGTATTACTCTTCGTCTAGCAGCATAGATTGTTGCATGTAACAAACTCATACCGTTTTCCAGTCTGGAGTTTCCCGCCGATATCAACACAATTGCCGCATTGACCGAGATACCTGCGAGTGCGACAACGCCATACAGTGTGTAAAGGCTAAGCGGATTATTGGTGACCAGTAAGCCAAGTACCACACCGGTAAATGCTAATGGAATGGTGACCAGGATCATCAGTGGTTGAAAATAGCTTCTAAACTGCGTACCTAGAATGACATAGATCAAACCAACACCAAGCAGAAACAACAGGCCCATTGCATCAAGGCTTTCCTTAATATCATCAAGCTCGCCCGAAAAGTCGAGCATGATATTGGGATAATTCGCCTGTATCTCAGTCCACTTGTTTTTTAGCAGCTCATTAGCAGCGACGGTATCGATTTGTTCTTTATCGATATCCGATTCCAGCGTGATCGCACGTCGGAAGTTATAATGTCGGATATTTTGCTGGCCTAAACCATGTTCCGGATAAACCAGTTCACCAATCGCAATGGATTTGCCATTGGGCAAAGACAGTGTCTGGCGTAATAACTCTTCTACATCTGACCAGTTGTTTTCTTTTGCGATTACCCGGAGTTTGATTTCTTCTCCTTCGTTTTGAAAGTCAGTGACAATTTCGCCATCAATATAGGCTTTAATCGAACGGCTCAAACGAGTGGGATCGACACCCGTGCGTTTAATCGCCTCACCATCATAGCGCAGCACGAGTTCAGGGTTACCCGGGCGATAATCCAGAGAGGTATTACTGAATACCGGGTTGGTCTGCATATACGCGACCAGTTCATCAGCAGCGCGTTTGATATCAGCAATTTGATCGCCGCGAATCTTGATGTTGACTGCGCGCGATGTCGGCGGCCCATCTTTTAGACGCAATAGAAAAATATTCGTTGGCCCATCTACATCAGAGATAGTGGATTCGACCGCATCCGCGATTTCATCAACAGTGCGACCGCCTTTTTTCTCGGGGTTGAGGCTGATCTGAATCTGGCCGACGTTATCACCGAACAAGGGTTCGGTCTCGGTGAACATCTGTCCAGAATAAGCCACCGAGCCACGCAATTCCTCGGGCTCGATTTGTTGCAGTGATAGCTGTTCAAAATCAAACAGTATGTCATTGGTTTCTTCCAGCGTCGTACCTCGCGGCATCTCAATATTGACGTAAAACAAACGTACGGCATCGGCTTCAAAAAAGTTAAAACGAATTTGCCCGGTAGCCAGCGTGATGACAGCCAGGGAAAAAACGGTGAGTACCAAAGCAATCGATAATATCGGCCGGCGCAACGCCTTCAATAATAATTTGACATAGTTAAGTCGTATCCAGTGCGTAAACGCTTCTCGACGTAACTGAGTGTTTGATGGCCTGCTAAAATTAATATTACTGGCAATCACATGCGCCGGCAGCATCCAGTAGGCTTCAATTAAACTAATTGCCAGTGCCAGGGTTACCACAATAGGAATGACTTTCATGAATTCACCCAATATGCCTGGCAACAACATCAATGGTAAAAATGCCGCCATGGTCGTCATGACTGACGTCGTGACCGGTGCAAAGACTTCCTGTAGCGCTTCGATAGCAGAACGCACACCGGTTACACCATGTTGTATACGTTGATACATGGCTTCAACCACCACCACCGCGTCATCAACCAGCATGCCCAATGCAATAACGACGCCGAGTAATACGGTATTGTTTAATGACATGCCGCTGGAATTCAATACCAGAAAGGTGCCTGCGAGTGTAAAGGGAATGCCGATACTGGTCAGTGTTGCGATCCGTGTTCCCAGGAACAGCCAGGTAACAATTAACACCAGCGTTAATCCAATGAGTGCATTGGTTTGCATCAACTCTAACGCTTCACGCGTACTGATGGTTTGATCATCGACTAAATGCAAACTGATACCGGTAGCGGCACTAAGTTTGTTACGTTCTTCGATGTATTGATTAATCTGATCAATTAATTCCAGTACATTAGTCGAAGCCTGTTTCGTTACCGCCAATAATGCGGCCGGTTCACCATTAAAACGGACAATCTCGACCGGTTCCTCTGTTGTTCTTACCAGCTCCGCCAGGTTGCCTAATGGAACGACACCTGACGCGGTCAGTACGGGGTAGTCTGCCAGGGCTTCCGGTTTTGCACTGGTGCCCTCAATACGCACGATCCATTGACCATCTCTGGTTTCAATATCACCCGCTGACACATCCTGAAAATAGCTTCGAATTGTGTCTGATAGATCGGAAGGTGTGATACCAAGGCCCTCAAGTCTCTCCGGCAGGAAACGAATATGTAACTCCGGATCGCTGAGTCCGAGATCGTTGATACGATCAACACCGGCAAATAACTCAATGTCTTTTTTGACATTGCGGGCCTGTCTTCTCAGGTTTTCATCATCACCGGCACTGGTGACAACGATACTTGCCGATGGAAACGCATTCGAGGTCGTGACTTCCGTGATCAGTGGATCTTCGGCATCTTCCGGAAGTTCATCGTTATAAACATTTTGTACCTCACGGCGCAGGTCGGCCAGACGTTTATCAAAGGTTCGTTCGTCGACTTGATTAAAGCGTAATAATAAATTGGAAATGCCTTCACGACTGGTACTGGAAACAAATTTGATGTCTTGAATATTGCTACGAATTGCATCTTCAATCGGATCGGTTAAGCGTTTTTCTACATCGATTGCCGAGGCACCGGCCAGGAAGGTGGTAATACTGACCCAGTTAAAATTAATTTCCGGATCTTTGGCCCTTGGCATCTGTAGATAAGACAGTGCGCCGATTACCAACACCAGACAAAATGTCAGGTTCGCTAATACATGGTTACTAAGAAAGCGAGACAGCCACTGCATGCCTAGTTTTGACTCTTAACCGTATCGTTATCTTTTAATGCGTAGTGCCCTTCAATAACGATATTAGTATCAACAGGCAAAACAGTTGGACTAGCGCGGCCTGCCTGGGCTGAAGGTATCTTAATAAAGGTGGCGCGGTTGTTTTTCACGGTGAATACACCAAGTTTGTCATCACGTCTTACCATATACTCACCGGGGATGTGTGGACGTTTATCTTTCCAGATAAGTTTGCCTGCCGCACCCGGAGGTGCAATGTCATCAGTAAACACCAGGCGTACTTCGCGATTGCGTGTGTCGGTATTAATCGCTGAGTTAATTTGTCGTATCACTACCGGATAACGTGTCTCTGCATACTCAAAATACAGTTGATCCGAAGCGGTGAGTTGTTGGGTGTCGCCGGGAAAGATTTGTGCTGATAGTTCTAATTGTTCGATATCAATCACTCTAACCAGGGCGGTACCGATATTCGTGAATTGGCCAACGGCGCTGGCGCGTTCCAGCACCAGGGCTTTGAAAGGACTTGTTACCGTGCAGCGCGAAAGATTGATCTCTGCCATATCATTTTGGGCCTTTGCACCACGATAATCGGCTTGTAACACTGTCAGGTCTGATTCCCTTTCATCAAGCAGTTCTTCTGACACAGATTGCTTTAGTGTTAAAGAGCGGGTGCGTTCCAGCCGACGTTTAGCCAGTTCAATTTGCGCCCGCAGGCTTTGCAATCGTGCTTTAGCCTCCTGACTGGTAAGGCGGTAATCACTGCAATCGAGTTTTGTTAGCACACTGCCTTTTTCAACAATGTCTCCCACCTTGACTGGTATCTCCATGACCTGTGATTCCAACCTTGAGCTAATTACGCTTTCATTGAGACTGACTACTGTTGAAGGAGCGGAACGATCCGGATAGATAGCGATATCTGCAAGCGAGATGGTTTTTACCCGAATATTTTCTGCGCCTAAACATAACGGGCTAATGACTAGCAGAAAATTGAAGACAAATTTTTTCATGCGCTTTATTAATCAGACATACAGTCAATTTTGCGCAACTTTAACAGATATTGGTGAAAAAGCAGTGAAGATATTTCAATTAAAGGATGAATTCACTTTCATAATGATTGAGAGGGTAATGGGAAATCCTTTTCCCACTGATGATGCAAGCTATTTGTTAGCTGTCAACAATTGAGCTTTTTAAACTCGAAAGTGTTGTGAGCATTTCTTCCTGCTCTTTTTTATTCACTTTGAAGTGGTTTAAGGTTTGTTTAAGATGTTCCACTGTTTTTGCCCAGTCACTTTCGGTCAAGCCCATGCCTTTATGTGCCTCAAACATAGTCTTACCGTTGTAATGACAGGGACCTCCCGTGGTAGCACAGATGAAATCAACCATTAGTTGTCGTACATGCACAAAGCGTGTATCCGGAATGTGTACTAACATTCTGCCAACCTGTTCATCTTTAGCAAGTCTGGACATCAGGTCGTCGACCACTAATGCGATGGCATCATAACCACCCAAACGTTGATAAAGGGTTTGATTAGACGCATAGGCCGAATTTGTAAGTGATAATACTGCGTAAGCGATAAAAACTAATAATGTACTATGAATAAATCTTTTCATGATTGCTGTTCTCGCTTAATAAATCATGTCGAAAGGTCGTGACCATTTTACGTACATCAGGCAGTAATCCTCTGCGTCACATGTCAACGCATGTTTAGGCGCATTGCCCGGAAAACTGATATAGCCATGACCACTTTTAAAGTGATGTTTTTTTCCATTTTCACCAATTAGTGTATAAGCACCTTTTATCCATATATAAGTTTCATCACTGGTGTGTGAATGCATCGCTACCTTATAACCAGCGGGTGTTTTGATGACGACTTCACTGCCATCCTTGGAAAGATCGCCTCGTATCACAGCGATTTCTGCGCCCGGGGCGAGCCCCTCTACTTCCAGTGGTTGCCAGACAATTTTATCGAAATCGATAATTGTCTGATCGTGACCAAGTGCAATTGGCTTCAGGTTAGAACCTAGATCGTGACCACTGGCAGAAAATGACAGCAGGCCAATCATCATGATTATTAGTAAGTGCAAAACAACATTCATTGGTTTCTCCTCAAATGCATAGTTAATCAATGTGATTGCTCCAGAATGTAGCGTTGGCTCTATTCTTGAACAGACTAACTATGGCAAGCGTTATGCCATCAACGTAGATTTAATAAAAATATATATAAAACAATTAGTTATTGATATTTTGGCAAAATGATGGAGGGTGAGCATTTATCAATATACGTAAATTAATCAAATTACATAAAAGAAAATCATTAAATTTCATGAAATTTAGCTATAAATAACAATGAAAATCCGTTTATTAAACTTTGGAGATTTAAATGTTGAGCAATAATTTAAGTCATCAAGCATTTTCACTGGATATCAATATGTTGCCGTTTATGATCTGTGTAACCGATTGGGATGGCCGTATTAAAAGTGGGAATAATGTGTTTAATCGTGAAGTCAGTCTGGAAAATGATAAACACGGTGTCGACAGACTTAGTGACTATTTTTCACCTGTTAGCCGTTTGGAAACCTATATCAATAATAAAGATCGCCTTGAAGGCGGTCAGTTGGAAGTGTATGTAAAAAAAAATAAAAATGATAAGACACGATTTATTGCTAACACACGATTAATTAATCAGTCGCAATCAGAATACGACATACTCTGGTCAATCATTGATGTAACAAAATTTTACCAGAGCGTTAAGGAAAAAGAGAACGCCTTAAAAGAGCTGGATGATTTGAATTCGAAGCTGTTGCTGGAAAGAAATTATCTCAGAGAAGAAAAACGGCAGATTAAAGATGTCGGTGATATGGTGGGTAAGAGTCCGGCCCTGTTGCAAATGGTTGAGCGCATCAAATCAGTCGCAGAAACTGATGCCTCCGTTTTAATTACAGGTGAGTCAGGGTCCGGAAAAGAATTGGTAGCGCGATTAATTCATGAGAAAAGTAAGCGCTATGAAGCACCGCTGGTTACCGTTAACTGTGCCTCGATACCAACTGAGTTATTTGAAAGTGAATTTTTCGGTCACATAAAAGGTGCTTTTTCAGGCGCGGTTCAGGATCGCATTGGTCGTTTTGAGCTAGCTAATAAGGGCACATTGTTTCTTGATGAGGTTGGCGAGATTCCCTATGACTTGCAAAGTAAGCTATTACGTTCAATTCAACAAAAATCGTTTGAACGAGTCGGGCAAAATATTACCCGTGAAGTTGATGTAAGAATTATTGCAGCGACCAATCGTGATCTGGAGAGCGAAATTGAGCACGGTCGTTTCAGAGAAGACTTCTATTATCGTTTAAGTGTGTTCCCTATTGCCGTACCTCCGTTGCGTAAACGTATGGATGATATTGTGCCATTGGCACAATATTTTGTTGAACAGGCCAAATCTGAATTCGGTAAACAAGTTGGGAGTCTTAATAAAGAACAACTGATCATGCTACAGGAATATGACTGGCCTGGTAACATTCGCGAGCTTAAAAATGTAATTGAGAGGGCAGTAATATTATCAGACGGTATCATCCGACTTGATCTGGCTTTGCCCGAACAGGCTCTGAGACAAATCGGCACGGGATTGCGAACTATCCAGATAACTAATCAGGTAAATGTCATTCCTGAAAAAGCTGTCAGACAGATAGAAATCAATAACATTCTTAACGCACTGGAAATGACTGGATGGCGCATATCAGGTGCTAAAGGTGCTGCTGAATTGCTACAGATGAATGCATCAACCCTTAGTTCTAAAGTCAAAGCATTGGGTCTGAAAAAACCGGATTCGAATTCACTGTATTATCGCATTGGTGGCATTAAAAATATTACTGCTATTGTTGATGAGTTACTTGCACGTCTCCGCTCAGACCAACAGCTTGGTCGACATTGGCAAAACAGGGGTATCGACAGTATCAGAATGGAAAAGAAATACTTGATTGATTATTTTTGCGAGATAAGCGGCGGACCCTATAAATACACAGGTAGGGACATGCTTAGCGTTCATAAGGGAATGGGAGTCAATGAAAAAGACTGGAAGATTCTAATACAGCATTTTCTAAAAGTATTATCGAATGCTGGTGTTGAACAGCAAATCTCGGAGGAATTATTAGAGATAATCAGTGATAGTAAAAACCAGATTGTCGAGCAAAAAAAATAGAACAATAAACGGGTTTTGCTTAACTGACTTCCAGCATCTTTTCTGCATTGGCACGACTTTCATCAGTAATCTTCATGCCAGCTAACATGCGTGCAATTTCATTAATACGTTGTTCTTTATTCAATGCGTTAACTTGAGTGAATGTTTCACCTGCTTCCGATCTTTTTTCAACGAGTAAATGATGATCGCCACATGAAGCAACCTGAGCGAGATGCGTTACGCAGAGTATTTGCCTCTGTTCAGCGAGGCTTGAAAGCAGTTTACCTACAACCTCGGCAATACCACCACTGATACCGGTATCAACTTCGTCGAAAATCATCGTCGGCACGTCATTGTCACTTGAGCTGATGATTTGAATGGCGAGACTGAGTCGCGATAACTCGCCACCGGAAGCAATCTTGTTTAATGGTTTTAACGGTTGCCCGGGATTAGTCGATACCATAAACGTGATCTTATCGATGCCGTGTTCACGCGGTGTCAAGTTGTCGGTCTCGGTAACAACATCGATTTGGAAACTGCCGGCAATACCCAGTTCATGCATTTTTTCCGTCACTGCTTCGGATAGATCATCGGCAGCAGTGCCTCGTTTGCTACTCAAATCATTAGCCAGCTTAAAGTAATCCTGCGTTACTAAGTCTAATTGTTCGGACAAACTGTCAAAATCATCCTGACCTTGCTCCATATCAGACAGTTCTTTTTCGAGAGCTTGCATGTGTTGATAAAGCGACTCAGGATTGACTTTATGTTTTCTCGCCAGCTCATGCAGTTTGTCCAGCCGCTGTTCAATACTGATCAATTGTTCCGGGTCTGTATCAGTGCGTTGTAAATAGTCACGCAGCTCGAGCACGGCTTCTTCAATTTGAATATGTGCATTGCCTAACAGCTGAGCGATGTTAACCAGTGCATCATCGAATTCGCTGAGTTCTGACAGATTGCGTTGATGTTGGCTAAGCTGTACATCAATTGACCTGTCCGATTCGGACAGTTCTGCCAATGCCGTTTGACAAGCGGATAACAATTGCTGCGAATGACTCAAACGTTTATGTGTGTCAGATAACTCGGCAAATTCATTTTCACCAATATTGAGTTCTCTCAATTCATCAATCTGGTAACGTAATAAATTCAGGCGTGCATCATAGTCGTCGCCGACATGGTTAAATTCCGTAAGCTTATTGTTGATGGATTTCCACTCGTTAAACTTTTCCAGTACCGAATGCTGTAATGAATTGTAGTCACCGTAGTTATCCAACAGCTGTCGCTGCGTTGCTGAACGCGCCAATGTTTGGTGTGCATGTTGTCCGTGAATTTCAATCAACGATTCACCGATCTCTCTGAGTACCTGGATAGGCACGGGGCTGTTATTGAGGTAGGCGCGAGAACGTCCATCACGACTGACGATACGACGTATGTAAAGTTCATCATCGACGTTTAAATCCATCTCTGCCAGTTTGGTTCGAAGCCCCGGTAAATTAGCCAGTGAAAAAATGGCTGTCACCTCAGTATTGTTATTTTCACCGCGGATGAGTGTCGTGTCGGCACGATCACCGAGGATTAAACCTAATGCGTCTAACAGGATCGATTTTCCCGCTCCGGTTTCACCAGTGAGCACGGTCATACCACTGGCTAGATCAATATCGAGCTGGTCGATAACGGCAAGGTCATTAATGACCAGTTGGTGTAGCAAGCTTATTTACTCCAGTGCAGTTTTTCACGAAGTATATGAAACTGATCGTGCTCAGGCGGGTGAATCAAACGGATCTTTTTATCCTTTTTACTGACTTTGATACGATCCGCAGGTGCTAATTCCAGTTTTATCTCACCATCGAAGGTTAGGCGCGCATGATCGATTTCTCGGGTACCCACTGTTACCTCTATAACACTGTCGCCATTGACTACGATGGGCCGGTTGGTTAACGAATGCGGACAAATTGGTACCAGCAGTAAAGCATCCAGCGCCGGATGTACAACCGGGCCTCCTCCAGAGAGGGCATATGCAGTTGAGCCAGTAGGGGTAGAGACAATCATGCCATCCGAACGATGACGGTGCACGAACGAACCGTTGATATAAGTTTCCAGCTCGACCAGTCTGGCAATATTCCATTTTTGAATAATGACATCATTAAAGGCATAACCTTCAAAAATACTGACGTCATTTCGAAACACTTGACCCTGCAGTAAAAAGCGAACGTCATCGACATAATCGCCATCAAGAATGGCATCCATGTTATGCGCAATATCATCAGCCGGAATGTCTGACAGAAAGCCGACATGACCGAGGTTGATGCCCAGTAAAGGCACATCTAAATCACAAAGCAGGTGCGAGGCCATGAGCATGGTGCCGTCACCACCAATCGCTATGACGAGATCGCAATGTTTGCCCAACTCGTCTTGAGGGAACACCTCAAATTCGCCAGTTGTAACCAATTCAGCGCAGCAATTGTCAAGAATAATAGTGCGTTGTTTTGAACCGAGATAGCTGACCAGTTGTGTCAGGGTTTCACTGACGGTCTTGACCCCGGAGTTAGTAATTATACCTATGCGATCAAACATCAAATAACGCCATCATTTTTATCGTGCTGGCAAACATAGCATGCTCTGACTGAGTCACCAACAATCGCTGAATTGGCTCATTTTGGTGCCGTTATGACAATTTCCCAAAACAGATTTTGCACTCAGTCATATGGAGTGCTAAATTTCACCGCATAATCTTGATTTATCTGTTTTTTATTTATGGCAGCTAATACAGAGTCTTCTTTATTACCAGAACGAAGTTTGCATCTCTTTAAACTGCTGGTAGAGCATTTTATTGAGGATGGGCAACCGGTCGGGTCTCGCACCCTGGCCAAGGATTCGGATTTGAATCTCAGTCCGGCAACGATTCGTAATGTGATGGCCGACCTGGAGGATTTCGGCTTATTACAATCACCCCATACCTCAGCAGGTCGCGTCCCGACTGCGAGAGGTTATCGCTTGTTTGTCGATAATCTGCTCAGGGTCAACGATCTGAAGTCTGTTGAAGTTGAGACGATTGCTAATCGGTTGGCCCCTAGCGGCGATTTTTCCGAATTGATGAAACGGACTTCCTCGATGCTTTCTGATATCACCCAGTTAGCGGGTGTGGTGATGCTGCCGCGTTCCTCCAAGTCGACATTGCAGCATATTGAGTTTGTCTCACTGTCGTCCAATCGTGTCCTGGTTATTTTGGTTGTGAACGACCGCGAAATTCAAAACCGCATTATTAATACGGACAAGATATACACTAGCTCTGAATTGCAACAAGTCTCCAACTACTTGAATGAACTCTTTGCCGGTAAAGAACTGACTGCTGTGCGCAAGACCATCATCGAAGAGATGGAAAGGATGAAGGACGAGGTGAATGAGCTGATGCAGACGGCGATTCATGTCGCACAGCGGGCGTTTGAAACCGACCAGGAAAAACAGGGCAGTGATGATTTATTCTTCTCTGGTCAGACCAATCTGATGGATGTGGCTGAGCTTTGCAGCGTTGATAAACTGAAAAAACTGTTTGAAACCTTTAACCATAAGCGTGATGTGCTGCATTTGCTTGAGCAGGCTATTAATGCAGAAGGCATGCAGATATTTATTGGTGAGGAATCGGGCTACGAAGTGTTTGATAATTGTAGCGTTGTCACCTCTCCGTATGAGGTTGATGGAGAGATCCTTGGCGTACTCGGCGTGATTGGTCCGACACGTATGCATTACGATCGCGTTATCCCGATTGTCGATATTACGGCAAAAATGTTGGGTTTCGCCTTGAACTCTAAAAACTAATCCCCATTTACATTGCTAACAACGCCTTGGCTGGTGGCGGTGTTCTATTGTCTTATAAAAGAGGTTAATCATGTCAGATCAGGAAAAAGAAGTAGTGCAGGAACCGGAGTTGGATTCAGCTGAGCAGAAGCCTGCAGAATCATCCGCCCAGGCAGATACGCCCGAGGCAGCAGTTGAAAACGATGCCAACATCGCGGACCGGGAAGCAGATGAAGCTAGCAGTGATGAGATAGAGAATTTGCGTTCCGAGTTAGAGCAGGAAAAGCAAAAAACCGAAGAAAGCAGGGATTTAGCGCTGCGAACCCAGGCAGAAATGGAAAACCTTCGCAAGCGCACGGTGCGTGACGTTGAAAACGCGCATAAATATGCATTGGAAAAATTCGTCAATGAACTGTTGCCCATCATCGACAGTATGGAACTCGGTATGAATGCAGCTGAAACCGCTGAAAATGCAAACGATATTAAACAGGGCATGGAACTGACATTAAAAATGTTTTCGTCAGCATTGGAAAAATTTGGCGTCAAAGTGGTGCATCCTGAAGGTGAGAAATTCAATCCTGAGCTACATGAGGCAGTCTCAATGCAGGAAATTGAAGGCAAGGAATCCGGCACCGTTGTTAGCGTGATGCAGAAAGGCTATGAATTGAATGGGCGGCTGGTCAGACCAGCAATGGTGATGGTGGCAAAATAATGACAACAAACCAGCTTGAATGCTTGAAAAACAGCAAGCTGTCCTCATTTATTAATCAACATTTATATTATTAGAAAACTATCAGTTTTGGAGAAAAAGAATGGCTAAAATAATCGGAATCGACCTTGGCACAACGAACTCTTGTGTCGCCGTGCTGGAAGGAGGTAAGGCCAAGGTAATTGAAAATAGTGAGGGTGCCCGAACCACTCCTTCCATCGTGGCTTATACGGATGATGATGAAATTCTGGTTGGCCAATCTGCAAAAAGACAGTCAGTCACTAATCCTGATAATACTTTATACGCGGTCAAGCGCTTGATTGGACGCCGGTTTGAAGAAGATACCGTGCAAAAAGATATCAAGCTGGTGCCTTACAAAATTGTGAAAGCCGATAATGGCGATGCCTGGGTTGAAGTCAAGGGCAAGAAAATGGCACCGCCGGAAGTGGCCGCTCGCGTATTAATGAAAATGAAAAAGACCGCCGAAGATTATCTTGGCGAAGAGGTCAAGGAAGCGGTAATTACCGTCCCCGCCTATTTCAATGACTCCCAACGTCAGGCGACCAAAGATGCGGGCCGTATTGCAGGACTGGATGTGAAACGTATTATCAACGAGCCGACTGCTGCGTCATTGGCCTATGGTATGGACAAACAACGTGGCGATGCCAAGATTGCAGTCTACGATCTGGGCGGCGGTACGTTCGACGTCTCGATTATTGAAATTGCAGAAATCGATGGTGAGCATCAGTTTGAAGTGTTATCGACCAATGGTGATACTTTCCTTGGTGGTGAAGACTTTGACCTGCGTATTATTGATTTCCTTTGTGATGAGTTTAAGAAAGAGCAGGGCGTCGATTTACATAACGATCCGTTAGCACTGCAGCGACTGAAAGAAGCTGCAGAAAAGGCGAAGATTGAATTGTCCTCCAGTCAGCAGACGGATGTGAACCTGCCTTACATTACTGCAGACGCCAGTGGTCCGAAGCACCTTAATTTGAAATTGACTCGTGCAAAATTAGAGTCATTGGTTGAAGAGTTGGTTGTTCGTACCATTGAGCCATGCAAAGTGGCATTACAAGACGCGGGTTTATCCAACTCTGATATTACCGATGTGATTTTGGTCGGCGGTCAGACGCGTATGCCAATGGTTCAGCAAAAGGTTGAAGAGTTCTTTGGAAAGGAACCACGTAAAGACGTGAATCCTGACGAAGCGGTGGCAGTCGGTGCGGCAATCCAGGCCGGTGTGTTAGGCGGTGATGTCAAAGACGTGTTGTTACTTGACGTGACGCCATTATCGTTGGGTATTGAAACCATGGGGGGTGTCATGACCAAACTGATTGACAAGAACACCACTATCCCGACCAAGGCAAACCAGACCTTCTCGACCGCAGAGGACAATCAAACTGCGGTAACCGTGCATGTCCTGCAAGGTGAACGTGAAATGGCGGCCGGCAATAAATCACTGGGTCGTTTTGATCTGAGTGACATTCCGCCAGCACCACGTGGTGTACCTCAAATCGAAGTTAACTTCGATATTGATGCCAACGGTATATTAAACGTATCGGCTAAGGACAAGGCGACCGGCAAAGAGCAATCGATTGTCATTAAGGCATCCAGTGGTTTATCGGATGAAGAGATAGACAATATGGTCAAAGACGCGGAAGCGCATGCCGAAGAAGATCGTAAGGCGAAGGAACTGATTGAAGTCAAGAACATGGCTGACAATATGATCCACGCGACTAACAAATCACTTGCGGATCTCGGTGACAAGGTTGAAGAACAGGAGAAGCAAGATATCGAAGCAGCGATTGCCGATTTGGAAGAGGCATTAAAAGGCGATGATAAAGATGTCATTTCCGAGAAAACAACCAAGTTAACCGAGGTTGCCGGTAAATTGGCAGAGCGTGCCTATGCTGACCAGCAAGCGTCACCTGAAGCAGAGGCCTCTGCTGCAGATGAAACTCAGAACGCCGATGACGTGGTTGATGCCGAGTTTGAGGAAGTCAAAGACGACAAATAAGATACATCGGAGTTTTTAATAAACGGGCCGACTGGTCCGCGTAACACTGGCCTGGAGATCTGTCTTCAGGCTTGTTTACGTTTTGAATTTGAAATAACTGAAACACGGATTTACTGATTACAAAAATATAAAAAAACAGGAAAACGCATGGCAGATAAACGTGATTATTACGAAGTGTTGGGTGTCTCCAGGAACGCCGATGAAGCTGAATTGAAAAAGGCTTATCGTCGTTTAGCGATGAAGCACCATCCTGATCGTAATGAAGGCAATGCCGATGCGGAAGTTAAATTCAAGGAAGCCAAAGAGGCCTATGATGTACTGTCGGATCAACAAAAGCGTGCCGCCTACGATCAGTTTGGTCATGCCGGTGTCGATGCCAGTGCTGCCGGTGGCGGCGCGCATGCCGGTGCCGGTTTTGGTGATATCTTTGATAGTGTTTTCGGAGATATTTTTGGCTCTGGCGGGGCACGAGGTGGTCAACGCGTCTATCGTGGTGCTGATTTACGCTATAACCTCGAGCTATCCCTTGAGGATGCTGTTGCCGGTACCACCGTGAAAATCCGCGTACCAAAGATGGTGAAATGCGAGGTTTGCAATGGCACTGGTGCCAAGAAAGGCAGTTCCCCCGTAACCTGTCCAACCTGTGGTGGTCAAGGTCAGGTTCGCATGCAACAAGGTTTCTTTTCTGTTCAGCAAACCTGTCCACAGTGTCGCGGAACCGGAACAATTATTAATGACCCGTGTGTTTCCTGTCAGGGACAGGGTCGCGTACGCGATAGTAAGACCATCTCGGTCAAGGTACCGGAGGGTGTCGATAACGGCGACAGAATTCGTTTGTCCGGAGAAGGTGAAGCGGGCGAGAGCGGTGGACCTGCAGGCGACCTGTATGTACACATCAGTGTCAAAGACCATCCTATTTTTGAGCGCGATGGTACAGACTTGTATTGTGATGTGCCGATCAGCTTCACCACAGCAGCACTTGGCGGTGAGCTGGAAGTACCGACCCTGGACGGAAAAGTAAAACTGAAAATTCCTGCGGAAACCCAAAGTGGCAAAATGTTTCGTCTGCGTTCTAAAGGCGTGCGTTCCGTCCGCAGCTCAACCAAAGGCGACTTGTTATGTCGTGTCATTGTTGAAACGCCAGTGAGATTAAGCAGTAAACAGAAAGAGATATTGAAACAGTTTGACCAGGCGATGCAGTCAGGCGGTGATAAACACAGTCCGCAAGCGACATCGTGGCTGGACGGTGTAAAAAAGTTTTTTGATTCAATGACGGGTTAGTTAACTCAGTCTTTACATTGATTAACAAAAGGCTGCACGACAAGCCTTTCAGTGAGCGATTTACTTGTCTTTGTTTGCATAACTTTTGTTGTGCTTACATGATTTCATTTCCTGATAACTTCCGTATCATTTCCAAATGCGCGATACTCGCAACCCAATAATCACAAAATCAAAACAATCAGGACTTATATCATGGTCAAACTAGGGGTATGTGGCGCTGCTGGCAGAATGGGTAAAACGATTCTGGAGGTTTGTCACGATCATCAAGAAGTAGAGGTGACAGCCGCCATTGAATACAGTGGTTCGCCTGTTATCGGTATGGACTCGGGTGAACTCGCGGGTATTGGCAAAAACGCGGTGATTGTCAGTGATGACATATCGGCTGTTGCCGATAATGTGGATGTGATGATTGATTTCACGCTTGCGCACTCGGTGCCAGATAACATCAAGAAGTGTGTTTCCTCTGATTGTAAAATGGTGATCGGAACCACCGGACTGTCTCAGGAGATACAAAACCAAATAACAAGCGCTGCGGAGAAAATCGGTATCGTGTTCGCGCCAAACATGAGTGTTGGCGTTAATCTTTGTCTCAAGTTACTGGAAATGGCGGCGACGGTAACCGGTGATGAATTTGATGTGGAAATTATCGAGGCACATCATAACCAAAAAAAGGATGCGCCTTCAGGCACCGCTATTCGGATGGGTGAAGTCGTTGCGCAAAGCCTGGGTCGTAAACTTTCTGACTGTGCGGTATACGGAAGAGAAGGCATCACCGGTGTCAGGGACAAAATGACGATTGGTTTTGAGACCATACGTGCGGGTGATATTGTTGGCGACCATACTGTGATGTTTGCTGCCGCTGGAGAGCGAATAGAAATTACCCATCGTGCCACATCCAGAAAAACATTTGCCAGCGGTGCTGTCAGGGCCGCACAGTGGATCCACGACAAGGCTTCAGGTTTGTACGATATGCAAGACGTATTGCAGTTAAAATAACTCAGGTAGTGTAATCAGCAGTGACAGCAATAAAAAGAATACAGACATGATGCTGAACATAAAACAAACCGAGAATCTTTATAATAATTCCTATCTCAGTTACATCGCATCCTGGGCGGGCGCGCTATTAGTTTGCTGGTTGCTATGGCCTATCGCACCTAATAAAACGTTAATTATCTGGTTTAGTGTTTTTTCAGGCTTAACAATAGTCAGGCTTGCGATGACCGTCACGTTTAATAAAAAAGATCATGCCAAGGCGATAGATAATTGGATGATATCTTTTCTGAGTTTATCTTTTGTGTCGGGTACGTTGTGGGGGCTAACCGCGTTTATCCTGATACCTGCAACGGAAATCAGTGCCATTGACTCCATTATCTATCACGGCATGTTGTTAATGTTTATAGCCGTACTGATAGCCGGCTCATTAATTACTTACTCGACCAGTAAGATGGTGTTTCTCAGTTTTGCTGTCCCCGCTGTTGTGCCCCAATGTTTGATGCTGATCGCCAAAGGCGATAAATATCATTCTTTTTTAGGTGGCTTTATGCTGGCATATGCACTGGTCGTATTTATTATTTCGATATACATACACCGGATGTTTTCGAATTGTTGCAAGATTGAAGCAGAGAACGAAGCCTTGAAAGCTGTTCTGGCTGAAGCCGGAATTAATTTTGAACCGGACTCTGAAGCGACAAGATAGCGCCCATCGATGCTGACGAATAGGGTACGACTAGAGAGACGTCACCGCGTTTATGCTGTTGCTGGACTTCACGCCAGTACTCAGCGGTTAATAAATCCTGGTGTTGTTTAAGAAACGCTTCCTTAAGCGTGTCGTTCATCGACAGGAAACGCATAAACTCTTCCGGAAAGATATCGTTTTCGGATACGTAATACCAGGTATCAGCCAACATCTCATCCTCATAATCATCGGCTTCCGGTATGTCCCTGAAATTGCAATCGGTGACCAGTGACACTTCATCATAGTCATAAAAAATAACCCGTTTATGCGGTGTGACACCGAAGTTCTTTAACAATAGATCGCCGGTGAAGATATTGGTCTTGGCCAAATCTTTAATCGCCTGACCGTAATCAATGACTGCAAATATCGCGTCTTCTTCACTGACTTCGTTTATATAGAGATTCAATGGACGAACCCGTCGCTCAACGTAGACACGGTTTAATAGCAGCATATTCCCCTGTTTACTGACTGTCTCAGAGGCATGTTCAAGCAACTCATTTCTTAACTCACGCGAAAAACGCATCAGCGGAAATTCCAGGTTTAAAAATTCCTGAGTGTCGATCAGTCGACCGGCACGGTCATGCTTGGACACCAACTTGTATTTTTCGATGACTTCTTTTCGCGTGATGGTTTTCGGATAACCGAATTTGTCACGAATGACTTTAAACACCAGATTATATGAAGGTAGGGTAAATACGATCATAACCAGTCCGGTGTCACCTTCAGCGTGAATGAATCGATCATGCGTGTTGTTTAAGTGTCGATCAAAGGTACGATGTCGTTCTGTTTTTCCCTGACGCAGTCGACCCAGCACCGTATACAACTCATCAATCGGTTTTTTTGGCAATATTGATTTTAAAAAATGCACAGCGCCAATCACCGAATTAGGATCGGCAAAATAATAAGAGCGTGTATAACCGAAGATGATGCTGATTTCATTTTCAGTCAGAAACACGGCATCTACCTCGATGCCTTTCACTTCATTTTTAAAGGCAATGACGATAGGCATCTCGCCCTCATTAAGGATCAGTTTACCAACAAGATAAGCGCGCGCCGCCTGGTAAAAGAAAGAATCGATAAATTCAAAGCGGATAAACTCGAAATCCTTATCCAGATTGTGCTGGCTATGTTGTTTTATGTAGTCAGCAATTTTTTTCGCATTTTTTGTCAGACCGTTATAAGGCACGCGAAATGAGAAATCATCGAGAATGGTCTCAAATATCTTTTGCAGCGATAACCAATACGGATAGCGGCGAATGTTCAAGCCCATAATAAGCTGAATGTCACCGGCAGGATCATTCGCGATAAACTCTATCTGATCATCAATACCATGCGTATCGAATATGCGCCGTGTGGTAGAGTTAAAAAACGTCTTGATGAAATCGCTATCCGGCACCTCATTCAGGCGATCTCCAAAGTAGCTTCTTACCTGATGCCAGAGTTCTCTATCCTTGACGCGTCCTTTAAGAATGTTGCGCAGGTTAAGGACAATCCTGCGCACCGATTTTTCATAAAGGTCTACCCGATCAACGATATCCTGCTGATGTCCTTTCCAATCACGCTGTTCAAAGCGGGTACGCGCACGTCGTGTGATACGGTGAAAGAAATTGTTATAGCGAATAAATCCGTCGTAGATAATCTGCGAGCATTCGGCAATCAGCTCTTTGTCTGTCATCGCTGCCTGACTGTTATCTGATCATGATAGATTGGCGATTAATGCACTTCCAAACTCGCTACATTTGACCTCTTTTGCGCCTTTCATTAATCGGGCAAAATCATAGGTGACCGTTTTTTCGGCAATGGTCTTATCCATAGACTGAATAATCATATCGGCCGCTTCCACCCAGCCTAGATAACGCAGCATCATTTCGCCAGACAAAAGCAGAGAACCCGGATTCACTTTATCCTGGTTCGCGTATTTAGGCGCAGTGCCATGCGTGGCTTCGAAAATAGCATGCCCGGTGTCGTAATTGATGTTTCCGCCAGGGGCAATACCGATACCGCCTACCTGCGCCGCGAGTGCATCCGAGAGATAATCACCGTTCAGGTTCATGGTTGCAATCACGTCAAACTCCGAAGGTCGGGTTAACACTTGCTGTAAAGTGATGTCGGAAATTGCATCCTTTATCAGAACTTTTTCATCCTGCATCGCCTGATCCATTTCCTCTTTGGCAGCTTGCGCACCATGTTCAGCACGCGTTCGTTCCCAGATGTCCCAGCTATAGGTTTCTTTCGGGAATTCGTTCTCTGCCAATTCGTAACCCCAATTTCGAAATGCGCCTTCGGTAAACTTCATGATATTACCTTTGTGGACAAAGGTGACGCTCTTTCGATTATTCTGAATGGCATATTTAATCGCTGCTCTGACCAGCCGCTGAGTGCCTTCACTGGAAACCGGTTTAATGCCTATGCCAGAGGTTTCCGGAAACCGAATCTTTTGATAGTAATTCGGAAAGCTTTCCTTAAAAAATTGCATGAAGCGTTTGTTTTCTTCCGAGCCGGCTTCAAATTCAATACCGGCATAGATATCTTCGGTGTTCTCACGAAAGATGACCATATCTACCTGTTCCGGTTTTCTTACCGGTGACGGTACGCCCTCAAACCAGCGCACCGGTCGAAGGCAAACATACAGGTCGAGTATTTGTCGGAGTGCAACGTTTAATGATCTTATGCCACCACCGATAGGTGTCGTCAGTGGTCCTTTTATCGCGACCAGAAATTCGCGACAGGTTTCCACGGTTTCATCCGGTAGCCATTTCCCGGTCAGATGATTGGCCTTCTCGCCAGCATAGACTTCCAGCCATTTGATTTCACGTTTGCCCCCGTAGGCCTTCTCTACTGCGGCATCAATCACTCGTTGTGATGCTTGCCAGACATCGGGTCCGATACCATCTCCTTCAATGAACGGTATCACTGGTGTATCCGGAACCTTCAGTTCGCCGTTTCTGATTGTGATTTTTTTGCCGCCGGTTGGCGCTTTTAATGCGTTGGCCAAGAGGTCTCTCCTTAACGATAAAATAATACCGTCAGTTTAGCCTGTTCATGTTGCAACAAAAAGTCCGCTGATTGATTTGACAACACTTTCTTTATTCACTATTTTGCTTTTGCGCCGATTTGAAATCAGCTTGCGGGCGCGTAAAAAATACCGCTAAAGAGTCAACCTGCTTTAGCTGAAGCTGAAAGTGGGCATAAGTTAAGAATGTATTAATAATCCTGTCAGGTTATTTCTTCCAAACCGTTCCCACCTTCACTTCAGTCATGTGTTTCAGGCTGGCTCAATGTACATATTGAAATACGATTGAAACTGAGATTAGGATTTTAATGAGCGATACAGATAAATACGGGATCAATACCAGGGCCGTCCGCGCGGGTCAGGTAAGAACAGCGGAAAATGAACACAGCGAGCCGATGTTTCTCAGTTCGAGTTATGTGTTTGCCAATGCCGCCGAGGCTGCAGCGCGATTCAAGGGAGACAGCCCCGGAAATATCTACACGCGTTTTACTAATCCGACTGTCAGGACCTTTGAGCAAAGGCTGGCGGAGATGGAACAAGCCGAACGCTGTATCGGCACATCTTCAGGGATGAGCGCAATCATGTGCACGGTGCTGGGCTTGTTGAAAAGTGGAGATCACATGGTGTCATCGCGCAGTGTGTTTGGCACCACCGTCAATTTGTTCTCCAACATCTTTCCGAAGTTTGGCATCAACACGACATTTGTTGAATTGACCGACTATGCGGCTTGGGAACAGGCCATCACGTCGGAGACGAAATTGTTGTTTTTTGAAACACCGTCAAACCCATTGACCGAGATTGCTGATATAAAAAAGCTCGCTGATATTGCGCACAACAACGATGCATTGTTGGTCGTGGATAATTGCTTCTGTACTCCGGCTCTGCAGTTACCCATTCCGTTGGGCGCAGATATTGTGATTCATTCGGCCACAAAGTACCTGGATGGTCAGGGCCGTTGCTTGGGTGGAGCGATTGTCGGCAGTGAGGCAATACTCGGTGAAGATATTTATGGGTTTCTTCGTTCTGGTGGAGCGAGCATGAGTCCCTTCAATGCATGGGTATTTTTAAAAGGTCTGGAAACGCTCGCTATTAGGATGCGTGCGCATTGTGAAAATGCCCAACAGTTAGCGGACTGGTTGTCATCGCATTCCTCCGTCGAACGGGTTTATTATCCCGGTCTGGATTCGCATCCTCAACATGATCTCTCCAGTCAGCAGCAATCCGGCCACGGCGGCATTGTCAGTTTCGAAGTGAAGGGCGGGCAGGATGTGGCCTGGAATGTTATTGACTCAGTCGATATTTTTTCTATCACTGCCAATCTCGGCGATACCAAGAGCACGATTACACATCCTGCTACCACCACGCATCATAAACTCTCTGATGAACAGCGACAGTTGGCCGGTATCAAGTCGAATTTAATTCGGATATCTGTTGGCCTAGAAGATACCAACGATCTCATTCAAGACCTGGATCAGGCGTTGCCTTAGCAAGATTATTCCCCCACTTTTCAGCGCAAATTGTCGCCATTATTGAATAATGGATTTGCTGCACTGTTTTTAGTTACACTTAAGCCTTGATTGTGTGTATGTCGCATTTCGCAACATAATGTTGCATCGCACAAATCTGCCGCTATAATACCCAGCCCTTAGGGGAAGGTACTGGCACATAAAAATAATAAGCAGTAGCACGGAAACAGTACGAAAAACAGAATTTCTTAAAGCTTTTAGCTTAATAATTTTTACTTACTTTAACCTTTGGAGGGTGCTAACCATGCCCGGACGTAATTTTTTGTTTATCCCCGGCCCCACTACTATTCCTCGTCGAATTCAAAACGCGATGAGCGTCGAACAGGAAGACATGCGCGCCATGGACTTACCTGAATTCACCAAACCTCTTTATGAAGACATGAAAAAGATTATGCGCAACAAAGACGGTCGCGTATTTATCTTTCCTTCGTCAGGTACCGGTGGTTGGGAATCATCAATTCAGAATACCTTGAATCCTGGCGATAAAGTGTTGGCTTCACGAATTGGTCAATTCAGTCATTTATATATCGACTGTGCCGAGCGTCTCGGTATGGAAGTGATTAAGGTTGAAGAAGAATGGGGCAAAGGTGTACCGGTAGAAAAATTTGCAGAAATTCTGGCCAACGACAAGAATCATGAAATAAAAGCGGTATTCGCCACTCATAATGAAACCGCAACTGGCGTTGTCTCAGATCTGAAAGGTGTGCGTGATGCATTAGACGCATGCAACCACCCTGCGATGTACCATGTTGATAGTGTTAGTGGTCTTGCCAGTATCGAGTTTGATATGGATGCCTGGGGCATTGATATTACTGTCAGTGGCTCACAAAAAGGTTTGATGTTGCCTACCGGTTTGGGCATCGTTGGTGCCAGCAAAAAAGCCCTGGAAATTAATAAAGAAATTCAAGGCTGTCCACGCTGCTTCTTCTCCTGGGAAGATCAAATCATGGCCAACGACAATGGCTTCTTCCCTTATACCCCGCCAATGAATCTGTTACGTGGTCTGCGCGAATCACTCAATATGATTAATGAAGAAGGTCTGGAAAACGTTTGGGCGCGTCAAAATCGAATGGCAACCGCAGTTCGAAAAGCGATTGAAGCCTGGGGTATGACCACCGTTGCGACCGAGCCAAAGTTCCAGTCTGATACCGTCAGTGCAGTTCGTGTACCTGAAGGCTTTGATGGTAACGAAGTCGCCAGACATGCCTACAAATATTACAACCTCGCATTATCAATCAGTCTGGCTGACATTGCCGGTCAGGCATTCCGTATCGGCCACATGGGTGATATGAATGAGTTGATGGTATTGATCCCAATCAACGGTGCTGAAATGGCGATGAAGGATCTAGGCTATCCAATCGAGCTTGGCAGCGGTGTCGCTGCTGCGCAGGAATATCTGCGTAACACCAAGACCGACAGATTGGCATAATTTTAACTACATAATCGACGCGCAAAGACGCGTCGATATTTTTTAAGCAGAGGAAAAATCTTATGAGTTTTACACAATATGAGCAGGCCAGACCTCGTATTCAGCGAAGTGAGCTTGCAGTGCCGGGTTCAAATCCAGGCATGTTCGAGAAAGCGGCAAAAAGCAACGCCGACTATATCTTCCTAGACTGTGAGGATGCAGTCGTTCCTGATGACAAAGCCCAGGCCCGTAAAAATATTATTGAAGGTTTGAATGACATTGATTGGGGCGATAAGACCATGTCAGTTCGTATCAACGGACTGGATACACATTATATGTATCGCGACGTGGTCGATATCCTGGAACAGGCGGGTAACAAGCTTGATACTATTTTAATTCCCAAGGTCGGCACAGCGCAGGATGTCTATGCGATTGATATGCTGGTCACACAAATCGAAACGGCGATGGGTCTGGAGAAAAAAATTGGCCTTGAATGTCTGATTGAAACCGCCCTGGGTGGTGTCAATGTCTTCAGTATTGCGCAAGCCAGTCCGCGTCTGGAAGCGTTTCACTTTGGCGTAGCTGATTATGCCGCCAGTATGCGCTCACGTACTTCCGTCATTGGTGGTCTGGTTGAAGAATACAATTGTGAAGGCGCCGTTAACGATCAGTGGCACTATGCGCAAAGCCAGATGATCCACGCCTGCCGTGCCTATGGCCTGCGTGCTATCGATGGCCCGTTCGGTGATTTCAGCGATCCGGAAGCCTTCCGTGCAGCGGCGAAACGCGTTGCTGTTTTGGGTTATGAAGGTAAGTGGGCAATTCATCCATCGCAGATTGATTTAGCCAATGAAGTCATGTCACCACCTGAAGCAGAAGTCACTCGCGCACGTCGTGTGTTAGAAGCCTTGGAGGAAGCGGCGAAACAAGGTAAAGGTGCAGCGCAGCTGGATGGAAAAATGATCGACATCGCCTCTGAACGTATGGCCAGAAATATCGTTCGCCAGGCTGAAGCAATCGAAGCAAAAAATTAGTACAACTTTAACTATCAATTAACTCTTTGGGAGGATATGTCGTATGGATATCCATGAATATCAAGCAAAGGAGATACTCTCCGATTATGGTGTGCCGATTGGCCCTGGCGGATTAGCCTATAGTCCCGAACAGGCCGCCTATCGTGCACAGGAAATAGGCGGTGACGTTTGGGTCGTTAAGGCACAGATTCACTCGGGCGCACGTGGTAAAGCAGGTGGTGTGAAAGTTTGTAAATCACCTGAAGAAGTTTCAAAAGCGGCAGAAGACATGCTGGGTAAAAAACTGGTCACGCATCAGACCGGCCCGGACGGAAAAATTTGTCACCGTTTATATATAGAAGCCGGTTCGAATATTGACCGCGAAATATATCTTGCCTTCGTATTAGACCGTGCGAAAGAAAGTGTTACGGTTGTGGCTTCCGCAGAAGGTGGGATGGAAATCGAACAGCTCGCTGTTGAAAAACCCGAGTCTATCGTCAAAGTCGCAGTCGAACCTGCCGTCGGTATGCAGCCATTCCAGGCGCGGGAAATTGCGTTTGGTTTAGGGCTGGATAAATCGCAAATCAATCAGGCAGTGACTACTCTATTGGGTTGCTATCGCGCCATGCGCGACCTGGATGCGACCATGGTTGAGATCAATCCATTAGTCGTGACTAAAGAAGGTAATATCATTGCCGTCGATGCGAAGATGGGGTTTGATGACAACGCGTTGTTCCGACACAGCAACATTTCTGAATTGCGTGACAAGTCTCAGGAAGATCAGCGTGAAATGCGCGCGGCCGATCGTGGCTTAAGCTATGTCGGTCTGGATGGCAACATCGGTTGTATTATCAACGGCGCCGGTCTGGCGATGGCATCAATGGATATGATCATGCATGCCGGTGGTGAGCCTGCCAACTTTCTGGATATTGGTGGTGGTGCCTCTCCAGAACGAACCACCAAAGCCTTTAATCTCGTGTTATCTGACGATAACGTCGAATGCATTCTGGTTAACATTTTTGCCGGGATTAACCGCTGTGACTGGATTGCAGAAGGAGTGGTTCAGGCAGTCAAATCGATTGATTTGAAAGTACCATTGGTGGTCAGACTATCAGGTACCAATGTTGAGCAGGGTAGAAAAATTCTGGCAGATAGCGGTTTGCCTATCATTATGGCGGATACCTTGAAGGAAGCAGCAGACAAAGCTGTTGCGGCCTGGAAAGAAGCGACCGGTAAGAGCTAGGGGGAGATCAAAATGGCAATTCATTTAAATAAAGATACAAAAGTCCTGGTTCAGGGCTTCACCGGTCAGATTGGTACCTTCCACTCGACTGATATGATTAATTATGGCACTAATATTGTAGGCGGTGTCACTCCAGGTAAAGGTGGCACCAAACATCTTGATAAACCTGTATTCAATACCGTGAAAGAAGCGGTAGAAGGTACCGGTGCAGATGCCAGCATCATCTTTGTACCACCACCGTTTGCGGCAGACAGTATTATGGAAGCAGCAGATGCCGGTATCCGCTTTTGTGTCGCAATTACTGACGGTATTCCTGCGCAGGACATGATTCGCGTTAAACGTTACATGCGCCGCTACAAAAAAGAAGAGCGCATGATACTGACCGGTCCGAACTGTGCCGGTTCTATCAGCCCAGGTAAATGTATGATGGGCATTATGCCAGGGCATATCTATACGGAAGGTAACGTCGGTATTGTTGGTCGTTCCGGGACGCTCGGCTATGAAGCTGCTGACCAGATGCGTTCAGTCGGTATTGGTGTTTCCAGTAGTATTGGTATTGGTGGTGACCCGATCAACGGAAGTTCTTTTAAAGATCATTTAATGGCGTTTGAAGAAGATCCTGAAACCAAAGCCGTCATCATTATTGGTGAAATTGGTGGACCACAGGAAGTTGAGGCTGCGCAGTGGGCAAAAGACAATATGAGCAAACCGCTGGTTGGTTACATTGCTGGCCTGACGGCACCGAAAGGACGTCGTATGGGTCATGCTGGCGCTATCATATCTGCAGTTGGCGAGAGTGCAGCAGAAAAAGTCGAAATTCTGCAGGAATGCGGTGCGACTGTTGTGCCTAACCCATCTGCATTCGCAGAGGTAATGAGCGAAGTCATGGCCAAAGTCGGCTAATTAACTGTCGTTTTGCTACCGATTGTCGTTACAATCGGTAGCAATATTTCTTATATATAGTTTGCTAATTTTTCCGGGGAGATAGCTCACGTGTCTAAACCAAAAGTGATTATTACGCGCAAGTGGCCGGCTGAAGCCGAGGCCAAAGCAGCAGAATGGTTCGATGTTGTCCTGAATGAAGACGATCACAAGATGTCTGTGGATGAATTGAAAAGTGCAATGCAAAATGCCGATGCAGTTTGTCCAACTGTGTCAGACTTTCAAATTAATTCAGAAATTTTTGGCGTAGAAAATCGCCGTTGCAAAATCGTGTCAAACTTTGGCGTCGGGTTTAATAATATTGATACTGATGCCGCAAAAGAAGCCGGTGTGGTCGTCACCAATACGCCTGAAGTATTAACTGACTGTACCGCAGATATAGCGATGGCGTTGTTATTGTCGGTTGCTAGGCGCACCGGTGAAGGCGAGCGTCTGGTGCGTAATAAACAATGGGACGGCTGGTGTCCAACACATATGCTGGCTACCAAAGTGACCGGTAAAAAACTCGGTTTTATTGGTTTTGGTCGTATTGCCCAGGCCGTGGCCAAGAAAGCGCACTTCGGTTTCGATATGGAGATCAGTTTTTATGATCCTTATCCCCCTGCAGATGACGTGGTCAATAAATTTAGTGCCACCAAATTCGATACCGTCGAAGAAGTGCTGAAGGATGCGGACTTTGTGACGCTGCATTGTCCAGGTGGTGGTGCCAACACGAACCTGATGAATGCTGAAAGACTGGGCATGATGAAGAACTCCGCGTTTCTGATAAACACTGCACGCGGTGACGTTGTCGATGAACCGGCATTGGTTCAGGCACTGAAAGAGGGTGAGATTGCTGGTGCCGGTCTGGATGTGTTTGCTAAAGAACCGACTGTTACCGAAGACTTGCTGAGTATGGAAAATGTTGTGTTATTACCGCACCTTGGTAGTGCGACCACGGAAACTCGTGTTGCAATGGGGATGCGTTCATTAAATAACGTGAAAGCATTTTTTGACGGTAACGAACCCGGCGATCGCGTCGCATAAAAGTTGAGAATTTATCTATGAGCATAAACACGGAAATTAAAGACAAGCCCATTGACGACCATGCCGCGAATTATGCAAAAGAAGTCATTGAGCTTTTGACCGAACAGTTAGTTAAAGTCATAGATAAGCGTCAAAGCGATATCTTACCGTATTTCCGCGGTAAAAAACCGGTGCCCGGTAATAACCCGGAATTATTAATCGGTGTGTTACAGGCTTGGGGTATCTGGTTCCAGCTGTTAAACGTGGCTGAGGAAAATACCGGCATGCGCAGGCGTCGTATGGTTGAACGGGAGTTCGGTATAGAAAACCTGCCCGGTACGTTTGCCAGCGTATTCAAACAAGCGGTTGATGCAGGTATCAGTGCGGATGCGATACAGTCCTTGCTCGACGTTGCCAACATCAGACCAACGATTACTGCACACCCCACCGAAGCGAAACGTATTACCGTGTTACAGATTCATCGCAGAATTTATGTGTTGCTCTATCGTATTGAAGCCACGAGGTGGACGCCAAGAGAACGTGATGAGTTGATTGAGGATCTCCATAACGAAATAGATTTGCTGTGGTTGACGGGTGAATTACGTTTGGAAAAACCATCGGTTTCCCAGGAAGTCGTCTGGGGTCTGCATTTTTTTGAACAATCCTTGTTTGAACGTATTCCGGAAACACATGAAAAACTGGAATTAGCCCTGAAACAGAGTTACCCCGATAAAGAATTTAACATCCCGGCTTTTTTCCAGTTCGGCAGTTGGATTGGTGGCGACCGCGATGGTAACCCGTTTGTTACTAACGATGTGACTAGAGACACCTTATTCAAGCACCGAAATGCGGTATTGAATCACTATCTGTCGACACTCGATGGCATGTTGAACAGCTTAAGTGTTTCCAAACACTACATTAAATTATCTTCACAGTTTGAAAAGGATCTGGAAGACATTTTGGTAGATATTGACGAGTTGCATAATGTTTCCGGTCGTAATCCGGGCGAGGTCTTTCGCCAGTTTGTTAACTGCATGTTAATAAAATTAAAGGGGACGATAGACTCGTCTGAAGACGATCATTTCAGCGGTATTCGCTATGTTGATGCGGATGAGTTTATCAAGCATTTGAAACAGCTGATCGAAGGCTTGAGTGAGTCTGGCTGTAACAATATTGCCAACAGCATGGTCAGACCATTACTCAAGGAAGCCGAAGCGTTTCGGTTCAGAACTGTGCGACTGGATCTGAGAGAGAATTCCACGACAACTAACAACACGCTCATTGCCATATATAAGGCGATGCATAATCGTGAAGAACCACCCGCATTGGATAGTGATGAGTGGTTGCAGTGGTTACATGCCGAGTTGGAGAAGCCCCAGTCCAAGCTGCCTACTTTCTCTAATCTGGATGAAGCGTCCGAATCAACACTGGGACTGTTTCAAATGTCGGCACAAATGATGGACCAGCTTGATCGCGAAGCATTCGGTCACTTTATATTGAGTATGACCCAGTCGGTTAGTGATTTATTAGGTGTTTATCTGCTCGCCAAGTATGCCGGTTTATTCGCCGGTGATGAGGGCGAAGAGTACAGCCGTATTCCAATCGTGCCTTTATTTGAAACCATTGATGATTTACAGCGTGCACCTGACATGATGACGGAGTTGTTGGGTTTGCCATTTATAAAGCGCTCGGTAGAAAAACTGAGTGGTGTGCAGGAAGTCATGATCGGTTATTCCGATTCCAATAAAGACGGCGGTTTCTTTACCGCTAACTGGGAGTTAACCAAAGCCCAGAAAAGCCTGACCGATACTGGAAAAGCGGCGAGTATTCCGATTTCATTTTTTCATGGTCGTGGTGGTTCTGTCAGCCGTGGCGGTGCACCAACTGGTTTGGCCATTGCCGCTCAGCCTGCAGGTTCTATCCATGGACAGATGCGTATTACTGAACAGGGTGAAGTAGTTTCCTCCAAGTATGCTAACGAAGGGACGGCGCAATATCACATGGAGTTACTGGCAGCGAGTATTTTTGAACACACGATTAAATCGATGGACGAAAAAGAGCTGCAACCAAACCCCAATCATGATGCGGCAATGGAAAAGATTTCCACTCTTGCCTTTACCAAGTATCGCGAGTTGGCCGAAACTGAAGGCCTGGTTGATTATTACAATGCAGCCAGTCCGGTAGAAGAACTGGCTAAAATGAATATCGGTTCGCGGCCGGCACGACGCTTCGGCGCAAAATCGCTAAGCGACCTGCGTGCGATACCATGGGTGTTTGCTTGGACTCAAAACCGACATCTGGTTCCGGGTTGGTATGGTGTCGGCACCGCATTGAAACATTACCTGGATGAATATGGCGAAAAAGGCGAAGCATTATTAACGGATATGTTTAATGATTCGCGTATTTTCAAGCTGGTCATCGATGAAACAGAAAAAACCTTATCACTGGTGGATCTGGATGTGTCCAAATCGTACTCGGAACTGGTCAGCGATACCAAATTACGCGATACCGTATTTGCGATGGTGATTGATGAATACAATCTGACTGTTGAGATGATCCTGAAGCTTACCGGTGAAGATAAACTGTGTGAGCGCTTCAAACGCTTTAGTCGCAAACTTCAACGCCGTGCGCCTATCTTGCACCAGGCTGGCATGGAACAGGTGCAACTGGTTAATGAATTCCGTAATAGAAATAAAGATGATGATCCGCTCGAGGATTTGATCCCGCTGTTACTTTCGATTAACTGCATTAGTGCCGGTCTTGGCTGGACAGGCTAGTCATCATCCAGCCTTTCTACCGCGCTTACGCTTAGCAGCCTGCGCTTTAGGTAACTACAAGCTTTCCGTGATCGGTACGTTTCCTGGTTGGTCGGTACCGGCCTTATTATGTGTTGTCCGGATCTGGTAATATCGCGTTAATCCAATCAGGATTGACCATATTGTTGGTACGTTTCACTTAACAACTCAAGTTTAATTATCAGCTAAACGCATAATGATAAGAATTATCGTTGCATTCATATTTTTGTTACTCGTTGCCTGTGAAAACTCCATCAGTGAAACTGAGCTGTGGTTGCGCGATGGACTGTATTATCAACTGGATGAGACAGAGCCCTATACCGGTAAAGTCTATGAAAAATACAGTAATGGTAATGTGAAATCGCTTGGCTATATTGAGCAAGGCAAACGTGTCGGTTTATCTGCCGGCTGGTATGAAAATGGCCAGATGCGATATGAGGGAGGTTACAAGGACGGACTGAAACACGGGTCTTATGTTGCCTGGTATGAAAACGGAAACAAGAAAGTGGAATGGCATTATCGAAATGGTGAGGTCCAGGGTTTGCAAAAAGGCTGGTACGAAAATGGACAGCAGCAATATCAGGAGACTTTTAAGGACGCGATCATTGAAGGCCCCTCAATCGGTTGGTATGAAAACGGCCAGAAAAAATATGAGGATGAATTTGTCTCGGGTCAATTGCATGGAGAAATTCGAGGTTGGGATGAGAAAGGTATAAAAGAATATGAAGAATATTATGAGCAAGGTGTATTAATTCAGACATACCAATAACGACTATCATTTTATCTTTAATCAAGCCTTAGCCATTCCGCTCCTAAACCCTACTATTTATATTCCTATTGTTTATCTCCAGTCTTGTATTCTCGGAGAATACCGGACAAAAACCGGCTATTGTCGATGACTTACAACACGTCAACGCAGTGATACCCAATACATCGAATATCGCCGCCTTTATATCAGAGTTTATGCCGATACAAGTCTGCCAGCCGGGCGGGCAGGAATTTAAATGTATTGTTGAATAGCGAGGTTTAGTATTGAAGCGATGTCAATTGTATGAAGGCATGTAATGCCCGGTTCGCTTCAGCCATTCAATTTCGCTGTCAGACACGCCATGTTGCCTAAGCCTATTATAAAGCTCTGAGCAACTCGGACTTTTGGTTTTTATTGCAGCGATGACGGCCAGTATTTCCTGATGCCTTGGGTTGTAATGAGAATATAGCTCTTCGTGACGCTCTGTCTCCGATATGAAGTTTGACATAATCATGCTTGTGTCCTCTTGGTTTCAATAATTAGATAGCCATATAAGCGATAGTTAAAAAGTATAGATTTATTTCAAATAATAGATATTTAAAATAAGCAATCTTGTTGATTGAACGAGGCTATATGGCGGTGAAAAACTTGCGTTAAGCACTTTGCCCAAGCTCAGTGGCAAGCGGTGTTAAGGGTATCGAGAAGTTTGTTATCGTTAACTCGGTTAAGCCAAGCGATTAACGGTATGAAGGTGGCGTTTTCGTTGTCTATCTTTCGCTATCGTGACATACCAAGGCAAGTCATGCGGTTACCGTGAGTATTTTCCACAAAATTAATCGTGGACAAGATCAATGATTTCGATTGGAGCTAATAACCGCGTTTTGTTGCGACCAGTAATCATTGGTGGTGAATTTATCTGCTTCGGAGACGCCCAGTGAAGCAATAGAAAACAGCCCAACAACGACAACAAACGCACTAAATAAGGGTTTTATTTCGTTTAGCATATTTATTTCCAGCTATTATTTTCATGAGTAAATTAAACATTATGATTATGGCGACTAAGCATAAAGCGATCATCATTAATAGCTATTTGAAATTATTTATGCTGATGATTGATGAAAACTATACCGGGTAAATCTAGCTGCATCGCACTACTTAAATAAGAAGCAAAAAAATAAATTTTTTTTCCCCGGGTTTTTACCCCACACAAAATGGTTTTTTTGGCAATAAATAAAAATAAAACAGAAATTTACCTCTTATTTTTATTGGCTTTTATAGCTATTGTCACACAATTCGTACTGTTGAAAAAAACGTGGAGATTAGTACGCTAGACCGACAGGTGTTTTAAGTCGTTATATGTATATTAAGGGGGGAGCAGTGGCATGCTGATAACACATCGTAAATTGGATCAACCCAGGACGGGCCGTAGAATACTGATATTTCGGCGTACGCAGAATGAATCTTATAGTCCTGAACGTCGCAGCGGTATCGAAAGGAGAGTGTTAGCGGATAGAAGACAGGCGAATCTGCAATAATCTGTTTTTCTATCAGGTTTTATTGCTGATCTTAATATGCCAGGGTTCGTAACGAACGCCTAGCGTATTATCTTCAGGGTAGCGCAGTTGCAAATACCCCATCTCAGACAGTCGTTTATAGACTTCAGATTTGGTAAATTTTTCTGTGAAGTTTAGTTTTCCATAGCCTTTTTGGCCGACATCAAAATCGCCGTTACCATGAAATGAATAACCCGGTGGTGCGAGTGAACGTGATGCGAGAGACAGGTTGCCATCGCTACTCTCTACCTTGTTAAGAAACAATAAAAATTGTTTCATCACACCGCGTACGCCAGAGGTCAGTACCAGCTGGTCGCCCAGTTCTTTTTTAATCTCGTTGTAGAGCTCCAGTGAACGATCGCGATAAAGATAATTGCCACTGTAGGGTATCTTAATCACTTCTTTTTTATTTATCTGGTCGGTAATTTCTTTAAACGGTTTTTGTCCCATGAAACCATAGCGTTGACCGTCTGCATAAAACACCACATCCATAAATCCAAGTTCAGCTTTACTGAATGCACCGACATCGGGGTAGTTTTTAGCCAAAGATAAGCCATGCTTAAAACTGAGAATGTTATAGTTTCCGTGGCCCACCAGTTTTTGCAGTCGTCTCAAGCGAGACAAGACTATGTTAAAGGTATCAAGTAGCCCGGTTTCAATCAGCACATCATCTTCATGTTGCTCGTCGAAATTCTGTATTTTTTGCAGGTAGTCTTTCAGGTCTTCCTGATTATCATTGGTCGAAGATGCTGCTGTTGCCGATGAATTTCGGCTTCTTTTGGCAAGAACCTGAGGGGGAAAACTGAGACTGGCACATCCTGCACCAATGGCTTTAATTAGATTTCTTCTAGTCCTGCTCAGTTTCATTTCTGGTAAGTCAGTTCGCGTTGGTTTTATCAGCATAACAGTTTTTTCATAACAGAATAAAGTCATAATTATGCGAGTAATGTGCCATTCTTTGCATTCTATTTTCGTTTTATTACATTTGGTTGATAAAAACTCGTGTTTTAGCTTCATCCGTCAGAACATTACGCAGTATTTAGAGAAATATATAATAAAATCAGTGCGATAGTTCGCGAATATGCCTTTTAGAAATTTTGTTACTATAATTTGAACATGCACATGGTTTCGAAATTATCTCCCTCAGTTATCTATTCTGGTTGATACGAGAATGTTGCCTGTCGGTAATCCAGCATGTTGAATGTTTTATGAAGGGCATTATCTATCTTAGTCGTGCCCGAATAAATTTTACTAAAGATGACTTATCGGCGTTGGCTGCGAATGCCTCAGCCAGAAATAAAAAGCTTGGCGTGACCGGTTATTTATCGTTTGATGGTGAAGAGTTGTTTATCCAGTATATAGAAGGCGAGGATGCTGATGTCAGCCGCCTGTTTGAATTGATTTATAACGATAATCGGCACAAAGTCACCCACTTTTTAAAATGTGATGTTGATGATCGTCGTTTCCCGGATTGGGCGATGCAGTTGATTGATCAGCATGAATTCAAAATCGTCCATGATTTGATGATTTGCCACTTGTTTTATATTGATTCTGCTCGCAGCGTAGTCGATTACAAAAACCGGTTAATCTGGAATGCTGTTGACGCAATGGCAGATATCAATCTGGAGCAACGGCACTAGCTAATTATATTTGCCAGCTTTTAAAAGAATTAAAAAGCTAATTAATCAAGCTTTATTACTAATAGAAAAAGCCTCCTCGATATAAAAAACGACGCTGATAAAAGAACTGGGGGCCATAGAAATAACGAGGGCCATAGACAAAAGGATAGTCTGCGTAATAATGACCGTAGGGGACAAAATTTGGATTTACCAGGTACTCAGGCCACAGGTAGTGTGATTCTGCCTGCACCAGCGTATATTCATAGGGATGTTCATCAATCAGTTTTTCAAAACTTTTATCAACTTTGCCATAAACAGTGATGTATCTGTCTTTTTGATAATGCTCGGGATCAATGAAACCATTTAGTTCAGCCATAAAGCGACCTTGATAATCATCTGCCTGTTTAGGTCTGCCGTGACTCGTTAAAGGATGTGACAAGACTTCGATCAAGGTGCTGTGCTGTTTGTTTTCTACCGATAGAATCTTTCCTCCCCATCGCACATTCTGGTTTTGGTAGGAGCTGACAGTTTGTTTCACTTCAGATAATCCAGGGTTTGGCGTCGGTGATTGCCTGATAAGCTGCGGAATCGACGAATTACAGGCGGTCAGAACCAGAGGTAGCAGGCTCAAAAGAATCAGACGTAGATACATGATGTTAATCCTTTTTAACTATCAGGAATAATGATAAATATGACCTGACATATTAGAAATTGTTCCATTGTCTATGCGGGCTAATCTCATTTCTGACATCCACTGCAGTAGTATACGCGTCTGCTGCTGATGGTAATTTTAATAATCGGTTCTCCACAGTGATGACAGGGCTGCTGCTCGCGACCGAATACCCAATGGCGGTATTGATTGCGACTGAATCCCTCATGTTTTAATGATTTTGCCAGTTTCAAATCATTTGTAATACCGTTGTTCTTATATGACTGATAAGCCGTGCTAATAGAAGCCGATGCCAGAGCCTTAAGCTGTTCCTCGCTGCAGTCGGCCGGTTTTTTCGTTGGCGCGAGTTTAGCAATGAACAATATTTCACTTCGCAAGTAATTACCAATGCCGGCAAGAAAGTGCTGATCCAGATAGAGCGAGGCAAGCTGCCTGCGTCGATAGGTTTTTGACTGCAGCCGCTGTCTGATCTCGCCAGCCGATATGGTTAATACGTCCGGCCCCAATTTTGACAGGAAGTGGTGCGTACTGATTTCTTCCTGAGTCAGCACTTCGATATCGGATGCGCTATAGAGTAATGCTGATTTTTTACTGTTATGTATTGCCAGTCTAAGCTGCCTTCTAGTGTTCGGATACTGATATGCTTTACGTACGTACCAACGGCCATAGAGTTGGTTATGACTGTAAATACTTAACTCATGATCAAAGTGGATGAGTAGCGCCTTGCCACGTGTCTCGACTTGTAGCACCTGCTTGCCCTGAAACTCAGCTTGATATTGCTTCAAATTAGCAAAGGCGAAAAAGCATTCCTGAACGGGTTCAATAGTAATCGCTTTTTCAATTTTATCTGCGGCTAAACGTATTTCCGGGCCTTCTGGCATCGATGACTCTATATTGTTTTTATCTGAAAAGAACGGGTGACAATATGACACCTATTATTTATGTGAAACACAGAAAAACATAGTATTAAAATGTTTCATCATTATTTGTCATAGTTTTTAGCGTTATACTGAGTCTATTTTCTATGTGTACGTGACAGTTCAAATAAAGGATAAGCCATGTCAATTGTTGAACCGCTTTTATTGACGACCACTCAAATTTTAACGTTTGAGCAAGACCAGCAGCTTACCAATGCCTCGGGCTTTTTCTTTGAAAATGGCACGCGTTTATTCCTGGTGACCAGTCGACACGTCATGTTTGATGAACCCAGCCAACATTTCCCGGATAGGATTGAAATAGAGTTGCATACTAATAGTGACAACATGGCTGAATCAGTTCAATTCTCGATCCCGTTATATCAGGGTGAAAATAGTTTATGGCGGCAGGCGAAAGATACCGCCGGCGAAATTGATGTCGCTGTGATCGAAATCGAACGGCAGGCCTTGCCTGAACGTGCGGTTTACAAGCCGTTTACCGCCTCACATTTGCCGAAGTCGGATAGGGAAATCGAGATAGGGAGTTCGTTGTTGGTGGTGGGTTACCCGCTCGGTTTTCATGATAGCTTGCATAACATACCGGTGGTGCGCCACGGAATATTAGCCTCTTCGTTCGGTTTGCGTTTTCAGGGGGAGGGTTTTTTTCTGACTGACGCCAGAACACACCGTGGTATCAGTGGTGCACCGGTCGTGATGTGCACCAGCCAGCATCAGGCCAGCCTTGAAGATTTACAGTGTTTATTATTAGGTATTCATTCTGCGAGGCTGGATTTAGGTACCCGAGATATCGAGTTGGACGAAGTATTGGGACTCAACTGTTCCTGGTACGCAGATATATTATTAACCTTGACCAGTTAACTGCAGCATAAGCACCAATAGTTTGATGGCTTAACCTTTAGTTTGAAGAATCGTTTAATCGATTTGCAAGTTCCGCAGCTATGGCACACATCAAATCCAGGTTTGGAATAGACTGTGTCGCATCCGGTTCCAGTGACGCTGAACGGTACTGCTGCATTTTTTCTTTTAATTCCATAGCCAACTCAGCTGTGCTGCTGGAATCAATATGGTGTTGTTGTTTTTCCAGGTTCATGATGAATATTCTTTATTAAACAGTTGATTATGTTTGTTAAAAATACCTGACAATTATTAGCCAGGTCAATCTATGAAACGTGATTTTGTATACAGATTCTTCTTTTATCGCAAATTTATCTGTTTTACTTATTTCAAAGAGCATTAAAGTTATTCATCCGAGCGCCGATGCATTGCCAGAACAACAATTAAATCTAGCTGTGGGTGCAAATAATGAAAAATGTACTGCTTCCTGCGTTATCCATTTTAAATAGACTAAGTTTTCCGAAAAAATTTGGTTTGATACTACTGGTCTTTATGGTGCCTTTAGTTGGTCTTTCCTTCGTTTATATTTCATCGATTAATCAAAACATCACTACGCTGAAAAATGAGTATGCAGGTGTGGATTACATCAAGGCAATTCGCTTACCATTGCAGCATATACAGCAACATCGAGGTATGACATCAGCGTACTTAAATGGAGGCAAGGATTTTTACGAGAAAATCATAGAGAAAAGAAAAACGGTGGACGCCCATCTGGCTGAGTTGGCAAAGATAGATGAACAACTTGGTGAAGATTTCAAAACTGAGAATTTAATTGATGAGATATTGTCTTTGTGGGATACAGTAAAAAAAGAGTCGCTGCAGGATATTTCTGAGGATGCGTTTGCGAAACATAATAACTTGGTAGATAAACTACTTGATCTTAAAGTACACGTTGCTGCTTACTCTCAAATTACACTGGATCCGGTTGTTGACAGTTATTATCTTGGTATGTCAATCGTGGTGAATCTACCGTTCCTGATTGATACAATGGGCAAAGCCAGAGCTTTCTCAGCATCGATCGCGGCCAGAGGCAGTTTTACATCAGATTCGTTTATCAAATTATCTATCGCTAACAGTAACGTTAATACTTACACAAGAAACATGGTAAGCGGCCTGAATAACTCACTCGAACATAATGTTGCTTTAGCAGAAAAAATCGGTGATAACATCAATCAGAACAATCAGGCTATCGAGGAATTTCGTGATTTATTGCGCCAGGAGTTTTTGGAGCAAGACAAGATCAATATTAGTTCAGAAAAGACGTTTTCAATCGCAACTGATGCGATTACCAAGTCCTACGCACTATTTGATGTGATCGCACCTGAATTGCAAGATCTGTTTAAACTGCGGATTGCAAAACAAACTCAACGTAAATATGCCATTGTCACCATGGTGTTTTTAGTCATGGTTTTAGCGATTTACTGTTTTATCGCATTGTATTTATCTATTAAAGAGAATATTTATTTGGTGGGTAATGCGGTGAAGGATATATCTGAAGGTAAACTTTATACACGGTTAACTCTTGATACGAAAGATGAGATGCAACAGATATCTGTTGATATTAATTCTATGACGGATAACTTTTCAAAGTTAGTCGATAATATTGCAAATTCAACGAATTCATTGTCTGTCGCTGCCGAACAATACTCTGCATTGGCGAAAACCAGTGCGACTAACCTGAATAATCAAAACAGAGAAACAGAGCAGGTTGCGACTGCAATGAATGAAATGTCAGCAACAGTGACTGAGGTTGCAAGAAGCGCCAATGAGGCAGCGAAGGCGGCAGAGAATGCTGATAACGAAGCGAGCACTGGCAAGCATATTGTTCATGATACTACTGATTCAATATCAAGCCTGGCGGGTGAAGTTGAAAACGTCTCAAATGTAATAGAAAAGTTGGCTGCTGAGAGCGAGGATATTGGTGGTGTGTTAGATGTCATCAAGAGTATTGCAGAGCAAACTAATTTATTAGCATTAAATGCTGCTATTGAAGCGGCGCGTGCCGGCGAGCAGGGACGTGGATTTGCCGTTGTTGCAGACGAAGTTCGAACGTTGGCCAGCCGAACTCAGGATTCGACCAAAGAAATCGAAAAAATGATTGCTGATTTACAGGCCGGTGCCAGTAATGCTGTTACTGTTATGAATTCAGGTCGTGCTACAGCACAAAAAGGGGTTGAACACAGTCACAATGCTGCTAATGCTCTCATGAGCATCACCGATGCTGTTGGTGTGATTAATCAGATGAATGCCCAAATTGCGAATGCCTCAGATGAACAACGATTAACAGCTGAAGAAATGAATAGAAATATTGTTAACATAAGTCAATTAACGGAAGAAACGTTGGGAACGATTAATGAAACAACATCGGCAAGCGAAGAGTTAGCGAGTATGGCGCTTGAATTAAAGAGTTTAATCACGCAATTTAAGTTGACTGCTTAAAATATGGTACTTTGCACAACAGGTTTAGTGGCTACATTTAATCCCAGTAGGGCGTTTCGCCAAAGCGATGGATAAGAAATTCGATAAATGTTCTGACACGCTGCGACAAGTAGCGATTTTTTGGATAAACCGCATAGGCATTGATGTCAGGAAATTTGTAATTGTTTAATACAGGGATAAGCTTGCCTGATTTGATTGCTTGCCAACTGATAAAGGTTGGTGTGGCTACCAGGCCATTGCCAGCGACGGCCATTTCCCTCAGAAACTCCCCATTATTGGCTTGAATTCGGGACTTAACAGGGATTCGATGCGGCTGATTTTCTGCATCAAACATCAACCAGTAATTGCGGCCAGGCATACTATAGTGAAGTAGTCTGTGCTGCTGTAAATCTGCGGGTGTTTGCGGCGTGCCAAATTTCTCCAGATACTCCGGACTTGCGCAAAGCACCAGCCGAATCGGACAGACACGGCGTGCGATAAGCGTTGAGTCCTTGAGTTCAGCAATGCGAAAGCCCAGATCCAGGCCTTCCTCAACCAGATCAACCTGTCGATCCGAAAAATCAATATTCATGGTGATGTTAGGGTTTTGTGCGACGAATTCATCGACCGCTGCAGACAAATGTGAAATACCAAACGACACGGGCGCGGCAAAATTAATGGCTCCCTCGAGTCCGGTATGGGCATCAGAGATCATGCTGTTCAGTTCTTCTACATCTTCCGTGATCTTGATGGCACGATCATAAAGATTTTGTCCGGCCTCAGTCAGGCTGGATTTGCGCGTTGTCCGGTTTAATAAAAGCACGCCCAGGCGTTTTTCCAGTTCAACCAGCCGTCGGCTGACAGCGGATTTCGCCATGCCGAGTTGCTCTGCTGCGCGGCTAATACCACCAGCATCGACGACCCGGATAAATACTGTCATGTCTTCCAGTTGGCCCATAGTTCTAATAATTTGAACAATATATTCATTATATTGTTGTTTATTCTTATTTTGTCAACATCTAGAATTTCGCCATCCTAAATTTAACCAGGTAATGACAATGGAAAAACAGATACGGGAATTAATGACGATAACCAATGGCATACCGGCTACCGACGGTGACGGTGTCAAGATGACACGCGTGATTGGTTCGCCTGAATTAAATATGCTGGATCCTTTTCTGTTATTTGATGTGTTCGAATCGGATCAGGCGGGAGATTACATCGGCGGTTTCCCGGCACATCCGCATCGAGGTTTTGAAACCGTCACTTACCTGCTTGCGGGGAAAATGCGACACAAAGACAGTGCCGGTCATGAGGGCGTGATTGAAGCCGGTGGTGTACAGTGGATGACGGCGGGTAGAGGTGTGATTCATTCAGAGATGCCAGAACAGGAAGCGGGTCTGCTTCAGGGTTTTCAACTTTGGATTAACTTACCGGCAAAAGACAAATTGAGTCCGGCGGCGTATCAGGAATATGCGGCGAATGAGATCGCGCTTGAACAACATGATAATGGCACGCGCATCAACGTTGTTTCCGGCACTACCAACAAAGGTACCATCGGGCCAGTAGTAAATAACATAACCAGACCAATCTATCTCGATATTAATCTGCCGCAAGATCAGCAATTTGAACAAGCAGTGACAATGACGAGTAACAGTTTTGTCTTTGTGATCGAAGGTGAATTGCAGGTAGGCACAAAAAAGCGCGCATTAGCTTCGCGACAGCTGGGTATTTTACGTGATGGAGATACCGTTCAGTTTACTGCAAAACATCAGAGTCGTTTGCTATTGATTGCAGCCGAGGCATTAAATGAACCGGTTGCCAGAGGTGGTCCTTTTGTGATGAATACCCGCGAAGAAGTCATGCAGGCATTTGAGGATTATCAAAACAACCAATTAATCGGAGTATAACTAATGGGACTATTGGTGAATGGACAGTGGCAGGATAAATGGTACGACACGGATAAAAGTGATGGCCGTTTTGAACGCGGTGAATCACAGTTTCGAAACTGGATTACAGCCGATGGTTCGGCAGGTCCAACTGGAGTTGAAGGCTTCAAGGCAGAGTGGGACCGTTATCACTTATATGTGTCATTGGCTTGTCCCTGGGCGAATCGCACGCTGATATTTCGCGAATTGAAAGGCCTACAAGAGATGGTGTCTGTCTCTATTGTCCATTGGTATATGGCCGAAAACGGATGGACGTTTAATGAAGGCGAGGGTGTGATCGCTGATCCTGTTAATAACGCCGCGTTTTTGCGCGATGTTTATCTGGCGGCAGACGAATACTATACAGGTCGTGTTACCGTGCCAATATTGTGGGATAGAAAGCTGAACACGATTGTATCGAATGAATCGGCAGAAATTATTCGTATGTTTAATTCTGCTTTTGATCATCTTGGCGCAACACAAGGTGACTATTATCCTGAAGCCTTACGCGCAGAAATAGATGAATTAAATGATCGGATTTATCACACGGTAAATAATGGCGTGTACCGAGCAGGTTTTGCCACTACGCAAGCCGCATATGAAGAAGCGGTAACGGAGTTATTCGAGTCACTAGACTGGTTGGAAGAAAGATTGAGCAAGCAGCGTTATTTAACCGGTGAGCAACTGATGGAAGCCGACTGGCGTTTGTTTACTACACTGGTTCGTTTTGATCCGGTTTATGTCGGGCACTTCAAAACAAATTTAAAACGCTTAATCGATTATCCTAACTTATGGGCCTATACCCGGGATCTGTATCAACAGCCGGGTGTGGCGAACACCGTGAATATGCATCATATTAAACATCATTATTACGGTAGTCATAACACGATTAATCCGACTGGCGTGGTACCAGCCGGTCCATTAATAGACTTTAACGAACCGCACCAGCGTCAATATTTAAACCATTAAACGAGTTGATTATGAGTCTCAAAAATACAGCAGAGAACTACGGCACGATTGCCAAAAGCTTGCACTGGTTAACCGCACTATTGTTTCTTGTGTCTTACGCCAGTGTCTATTATCGGCATTGGCTTACGGAAGAAAAGACACCAGAGAACTGGACTGCCTTGCAAATCCATTTATCAATGGGCGTCACGATCTTTGTTATTGTTCTATTACGTATCATCTGGAAGAGCATGAATGAAACACCTGCACCTGAACCGGGAACAAAGCTGCAGCAGCTTGCCGCTAAAGCTGTCCATATATTGCTTTACATCGTCATGATCGTGATGCCGATAACGGGTTATATTGGTACCGGTGTGGCGACAGAATTTTTCTTTCTATTTGATATCCCCAGTTTTAAAGACACTGCTATTTTTGAATCGTTGTTCGCTGAACATATGACGTTTAAGGAATTTGAAAAGCCAATTGATTTTTTTCACAAAGAGTTAATGGGTGAATTAATTGTCTGGATGTTAATTGTCGGTCATATCGCTGCAGCCTTGTTTCATCATTATGTTAAGCGTGACCGTACCTTGAAAAAGATGACTAGTGGGAACTAATTTTTAACTAAACTTTTAATGTATAGGAGAAATGCAATGAGTATTAATGTCGAAAATAAAATTGTATTAGTAACAGGTGCCAATCGTGGTATTGGTAAATCGATAGTAGAAACTTTTCTAAATAAGGGATCCGCAAAAGTCTATGCGGCGGTAAGAAACACCGACTCGGCAAAGGAACTGGTAGAAAAGTACGGCGACAAAGTTGTGCCGATTGAAGTCGATATGGGTAAACAGGAAACCATTACTGCGGCAGCGGCTACTGCGACCGATGTTGATATCGTGATTAATAATGCCGGTGTCTTATTTAATGCCTCGCCGTTAACCGAGGATGCTTATCAGACATTATTGCAGGAGGTGGATATCAACGTTGGCGGTTTGATCCGAATAGCGCAGGCGTTTGCGCCGGTGCTTAAACAAAATGGAGGTGGTGCGCTGGTACAACTCAATTCAGTGGCATCAATGAAAAACTTTTCCGATTTTGCCACTTACTCTGCGTCAAAAGCAGCGTCGTATTCCATTACACAAGGCCTGCGCGAGAAGCTTGAAGAGCAGGGTACAGCGGTTGTCAGTGTACATCCTGGTCCGATAGCCACTGACATGGCACATAATGCCGGCCTTGGAGATATTGCGGAACCGGCTTCTGTGGTCGCTGACAGTATCATTGAAGCGCTTGAGCAAGGCGAGTTTCATGCCTTTCCTGATAGCATGGCCAAACAGATATGGCAGCCCTATGAAAGCTTTGCAAAAAATATTGTTGAGGTGAACTTGATGGAAGGATAGGGAGCATCACTTTCGATAAAAACAAAGCCCCGCAATCGCGGGGCTTTTTTATATTGTTGGTTCTGTTCTGTTTATTCAGCAGCGGCATGATAAGATAAAACAAAAATAATAAAGAGGGGGATAGTCATGCAGCATCTTTATAAAAAGATATATGCCGATCCTGAGTTTCATGAACTGGAGTCGAAGCGCGGTCGATTTAGCTGGTGTCTTGCCGCGATTACTATCATTTCCTATTTCAGTTTTATCCTGATTATTGCCTTTTCCCCTGAACTGTTTGCTAAACCAATTAGCGATAGCACAGTCATTACCTGGGGCATTCCTGTCGGTCTGTTCATTATTATCCTGAGTTTTGCATTAACCGGTATCTATGTATTTCGTGCCAACAGTGAATTTGATCGCCTTAGTAAAGATATTGTTGATCATGTTAAGGATTCTGCCGGTGAATAAGCACTATGTTGCTGGCATGTTTTTATTGATCAGCACGTCTGTCGTTTATGCAGCCGGCGCGATAGAAGGTGAGGTACAACGACAACCGCTTAACCTGACCGCGATCACCATGTTTTTGTTGTTTGTTGGCGCCACGCTTTGTATCACTTATTGGGCCGCGCGACGGACTAAAAGTACCAAGGATTTTTATGCTGCCGGTGGGTCTATCTCCGGTTTACAAAATGGCTTGGCCATCGCGGGTGACTTTATGTCAGCCGCCTCTTTTCTGGGTATCTCAGGCCTGGTATTTGCCAGTGGCTTCGATGGTTTGATTTATTCGATAGGCTTTTTGGTTGGCTGGCCGATTATTTTATTTTTGCTTGCTGAACGTTTGCGTAACCTGGGTAAATATACCTTTGCTGATGCCGTGAGCTATCGATTAAAACCGCTACCGATTCGTAGCCTGTCTGCTTGCGGTACGTTGACAGTCGTGTTGCTTTATCTCATCGCACAGATGGTTGGTGCTGGAAAATTAATTCAGGTGTTATTTGGTCTCGAATATTATTTAGCGGTGATCGTCGTTGGTGTCTTAATGATCCTATATGTCACGTTTGGCGGGATGTTAGCTACGACCTGGGTGCAGATTATCAAGGCTGTCTTATTATTATTTGGCGCGAGCTTTATTGCAGTGGCCGTAATGAATCAGGTTGGTTTCTCTTTTGATAATTTGTTTTCCAGTGCAATTAATCTGCATGAAAAAGGTCTGGCGATTCTTTCACCTGGCGGACTGGTTTCCGATCCTGTTTCTGCCATTTCACTCGGGTTGGCGTTAATGTTTGGTACCGCTGGCTTACCCCATATTTTAATGCGCTTCTTTACTGTGCCCGATGCGCGCGAGGCCCGAAAGTCAGTGTTTTATGCAACTGGCTTTATTGGTTACTTTTATATCCTGACATTTATTATTGGTTTTGGCGCAATCGTCATGCTGGTAAACAACACTCAGTTTCTGGATCCGGAAAGCGGTGGTATCATCGGCGGTAATAACATGGCAGCGATTCATCTGTCGCAAGCCGTAGGCGGTGAAATCTTTTTAGGCTTTATTTCCGCTGTGGCTTTTGCCACCATTCTTGCCGTGGTATCCGGTTTAACCTTATCGGGTGCATCAGCGATTTCTCATGATTTATATGCCAGTGTGATTAGGCATGGCAAGGTTCAGCAAGGTGAAGAGCTAAAGGTATCTAGAGTTGCGACTATCTTATTAGGCATTGCCGCTATTTTCCTCGGTATTATTTTTGAACAACAAAATGTGGCTTATATGGTGGGCCTGGCATTTGCCATTGCTGCCAGTGTCAATTTCCCGATTCTGTTTCTTTCCATGTATTGGCAAAAGCTCACTACCAAAGGTGCGTTTATCGGTGGCAGTATTGGTCTGCTTACTGCTGTGACCTGTATGTTACTCGGCCCGACTATCTGGGTTGATATACTGGGTAATGCAAACGCTATTTTCCCTTATAAGCATCCGGCACTTTTTTCGATAACGGCAGCGTTCTTTTTCATTATTGTAATATCAAAAATGGATTCATCTGATAGTGCAAAAGATGAGGCAATTGCGTTTGAGGATCAATATGTGCGTTCACAAACCGGGCTGGGTGCTGAAGGTGCCAGTCAGCATTGAGCTTGAGTCGTTAGCAGTTAATTAACCATATACCTTGTTAAGCGCAGGCGATGTGAAATCGTTCCACAATGTTGCCCGGTATTTCGTAGATCGTTTCAATACTCTCTTTAGTAAGAATGTCGTTACTTTTTCCGGCGTGATGAATTTCGGCATCCTTCATTAATATCGATTCGTCACAGTAATGCATGGCCAGGTTGAGATCGTGCAGGATAGTAATCACGGTTAATGATCGCGTTTCTGTCAGTTGTTGGCATAGTGCAAGAATATGATGCTGGTGTTTTAAATCTAGTGCGCTGGTCGGTTCATCAAGAAATAACACGCTGTGCTCCTGTTCCCATATTTGCGCCAGTGCGCGCGCGAGTTGGACGCGTTGTTGTTCTCCGCCGGATAAGGTCGTAAATATCCGGTCTTTAAATGCGTAGGCATCCACATCATGTAACGCGGCCTCGGCAATATCGATATCATAACTGGCCGGGTTTTCCCCAAGATAAGGGTTTCGCCCCATCATCACGATCTCCATGGTCGTGAAGGGAAAACTCAGTTGGCTTGACTGCATCACGACCGCGCGTTGCTTGGCCAGTTCCAACAGCGCAAAGTCCTGAATCGGTCTATCTTTAAAATGCACCTCGCCGCTATAGTTTCTATGGGTACCACTCAGGCATTTAAGCAGGCTGGTTTTGCCCGCTCCATTTGGCCCAAGAATACTGGTCATGATGTTTGGGTTAATGTGGACATCAATGTCACGCAATACGACAGTATCGCCGATAGTCTGAATGAGCTTTGTTGCCTTAATCATAGTCCCAACCTGCCTGAATATTGTTTGAGTAATAGCCACAGGAAAAATGGTCCGCCGATTAAACTGGTAAAGATACCAACCGGTATTTCAGCTGGGGCAAAAACAGTGCGGGCAATGGTGTCGGCAACGATCAGAGTGATAGCACCGAGTAACGCCGACGCAGGTATTAACAGTCGATGATCGGGACCCAGTGTTAGACGGATTAAGTGGGGAATCACCAGGCCGACGAAACCAATAATGCCACTGACTGCGACAGCAGCGCCGACTGAGATCGCGGTACAGATTATGATATTACGTTTCAACTTTTCACTATCAACGCCAAGATGTTTTGCCTGTTCTTCACCTAATAACAATATGTTTAACTGTTGTGCATTTCGATAAAGCAAAAACGTGGCAGGTATAATTAATGTTGCCGTCATTACGACACCTGGCCAAAGTGCACCGCCGAGACTACCCATCGTCCAGAAGGTTAATGTTCTTAGCTGTTGGTCATCACTGAGATAGGCAAGAAAGCCAGTGCCTGCTGCGGCCAATGCATTGATTGCGATACCGGCCAGTAATATGTAAGTCACCGATGATGTATCACTTAGCTTCGCAAACTTGAAGATAATGATGCTGGTGACGAAGCCGCCGGCAAATGCGGCAATGGAAAGGCCATACAGCCCGAGAAAACCGGTTAGTGAACCGAAGAACACAATCGTCAACGCCACAGCGAATGCCGCACCGCTGGAGATACCAATCAAACCCGGGTCAGCTAACGGGTTTCTGAATAGCCCTTGCAGCGCCGCGCCGGAAACCCCGAGTCCGGCTCCTACCAGTGTGGCTAATAATACGCGTGGCAGCCGAATTGAAAGCATTACTGCCTGTTGCTGCTCTGTCATATCACCCAGTAATAACGAGCCGAGTGGAATCGATAAGGCACCAATCGAAGTCGCAACAAATAGACTGACTAATAATGCGAATATCAACAAACCCAGTGCCGGTAAAGACAAGTGCACTTGCAAAATGGGTAAGGGCACCCTGATTTGTTTGGAGTACAAACTCATAAAGACATGAAACGCTGGCGTAACTCTTTGGCAGCATCAATGGTTCTTGGCCCAAAGCCCAACAGTAGTAATGAGTCCATCGCAATGATATGACCATTTTTGCCGGCTGGTGTTAATGCCAGTCCTGGGCTTTTCAATAAGCTCGCTTCACCACCTGCCTGTTCCAAACCTTGCTCCGTAATCAGGATAATATCCGGTGCTTGCGTAATCGCTGCTTCCGGTGTCAATGGTTTATAACCCTCATACGCCGAAACACTGTTGTTAGCCCCGGCGAGGGTGATAATACTGTCAGCCGCTGTGTTTTTTCCCGCCACCATTGGCGCGCCGCCACCGTGTTGCAGTATAAACATGATCTTCTTATCAAGGTTTTCAGCTGAAATCTTCTGCGCCAACTGTTGTTGTTGTGATTCCAATTTCTTAACCAGTAGTGTTGCTTTTTCGTCGGCGCCAATCGCTTTCGCAATGAGCTTGATATTTTCGATGACATCCTCGAATGAACGACCGGCCTTGATCTGAAGAATATCGGTATTGGTTGCCTTAATCTGTGCCAGTACCGGTTTGGGTCCAGCTTCATTCGTCAGGATAACCAGGTCCGGATTTAAGGATAAAATCCCCTCGGCTGATAATGCTCGTTGATAACCTACCTTGGGTAAGTTTGCTGCTTGTTCCGGAAAATAGCTGGTGGTATCACTACCGACGATCAGATCCCCTTTATCCAGTTTAAAGACGATTTCCGTGACAGCACCGCCGATGGTAATTAAACGCTGTGCGTTAGTATCAGCATAGCTATGATGGATAAAAAATAAACAAAACAGTAAAACCAGATTTCTCATTTGTTTGCCTCGTGTTGCATTAATAAATTGGCGGCCTCAATCCCCTGGGATTGAAGATAAGTCAGTACCGTTAATAGTCTCTCAATCGAGATAGTCTTATCGCTGGCGATAATCAACTCATGTTCAGGTTTGGCTTTGATGATTGTCGGTATCGCATTGCGTAACTCTTCAAACGTTGTAATCGTTTTATCATTTAGCGAGTAACTGTCTTTGCGGATCTGAAGCATGATGTGTTTCGGCTCATTTACCATCGACAGCTCTTCCATGACACTGGAAGGAAGCTGAATATCAAGTGATTGAAATACCGCCCCTGCCGTGAGTAGAAAAAACACCAGCATGATAAACAGGATATCCAGCATTGGTGTTAAGTCCGGCGCCAGGTCGGAACCGATATTGCTTTGATGATGGCTTGGTGTTTTGATCATGCGCTTAGTCTCTCGACATTATTATCAATAAAACTATCTGATGTTTGCTTATCCATCTCGAATGACATGGATAGTTTGTTTAGACGCAAACAAAGTTTACTGATTTGGCGATCGGCCAGGTGGTGGAACAGGTAAGCCAATAGCAGTGCAGGTAAAGCAATCATCAGTCCTGCCGCCGTCGTTAACATCGCTTCCCATAAACCATCAGCAATCATGCTCGGCGAGACCGGTCCGGTTTGCACTGAGATCACTTTAAATGCAGCGATGATCCCAAGTATTGTGCCAAGCAGTCCGATGATTGGGCTGATGGTACCGATCATGCGCAACAGGCGAGTGCCATTAAAATAACTATGCTGCAATTCAGCCAGCATGATTTCCACCATTTCATCACGATTCGGCTTGGGTAAACTTTTATGATCGCTTAAGTAGTCGGACAGTTTGACAAATTGCTGTTCCTGTTTTAACCAGGCATTAGCATGGAATATCAGCCGCTCGATACTGATCATTACGGTGATGATTGAACAGATGGCGAGCGGCCAGCCCATAATTCCCAGTTGTTGAAACCACTCAGGCAACATGACTGGTTTCCTTGGCAGGAATAGCGTCAATGATCTCACGCCAAAGTTCGAGTTCAGGGATACCCGGCTTACGTTTACCAAAGAAGGTCACGATCAGTTCACTGTTTGCATCAAACAATTCCAAAGCAGTGACGATACCGTCTTCGGTGGGTTTTTTTGTTACCCAGGTATGCGCAATACTATCTTCGTTCAGATGCAGGTTAAACATCGGGTCAAGCACGTTATACCAGTTCTCATGTTCGACCAGTTTATTGACCGGGCCGGTATGAATTTGTATGCAGCCACGATTACCGACAAACACCATAATCTCGCATTGTTTATCCCTGGCAAGTTCCAGCATTTGTCTTGACGCAGTATTGTCAACTTCGTAGGCGAGGTTAGTGCCGGCAAAGCGTAAGGCTTGTTCACGACCGACCTTGAATTTTTTCAACATTGGGTAAAAATCATGCGTGTCTTTCAGGTTGTTCCAGCTATCACGAAAGCCATCCCAGTCGATTTCATTATCCGGTTTGTCTGCTGGTTTGGGCTCATAAGCCTCAACCGTAATAACGTTTTCCTGTTTGTCGGCAGTAAATTTTTCTACCAGTGGTTCGAATTCTGTATTGTTTGATTTCGTGGTGAGATAGATTTTATGAATCGCAACACCGGCTTTATCAAAAAACTGCAGGCTTTTTCTTGGGCCGCTTTTTGTTTCTTCACTGACGGCAAAACAATATTGCCACTGGCTCATAAACAAACGTAGATCGATATCGGGATTCACAAACAATCCCTGTTTCATTTTGCCATGTTCAAAAAACTGTGCATTTTCGTAAATGCCTTTGCGTTCATGCACGCAATCTTCATTTCTCGTCAGCGCCATTACTTCACCCAGCACATGTACAGATTTTAATATTTCCTGCGGGTTATCAATCAGCCTTACGGCGGTTTCACCGACTGATAATGCCAGTAGTTCACCCTCAGAAACGCCCAGTTCATCAGCAATATTTCTGATACGTAAATTGGGCTTATCTCGTTTAAGCTGTTCGTAACGTTCTTTTAACGTTTTGGTTGCTTCGTTGTTAATTGATGCAGTTGCCTGATTCATGTTTCTCCTCCTTATTGGATAACAAATTCAATCGGTACGCGTACCCAACTGGTGACAGCCGTACCGTTTTTATTGGTGGGTTCAAATTCCCATTTACGGACAGCGGCAAGCGCCGCCTTATCAAGTAAAGAATGACCTGATGACTTCATGATTTTTAATTCGCTCGGTAAACCATCTGGCTTGACCAGGGCATGTAAGGTCACGTTACCCTGTTGACCTAACTCAAGAGCACGACGCGGGTAGCGTGGCGGTGTTTGTTTTCGATATTTTGCATCTTGAACAACCGTTGACAGTTCTTTGCCAACTGCAGGGGCCAATGCCACCGTCTCAATTCTGGTCGGGTAATTCGTTTCTTTTGTTTCGACCGGTTTTTTTATCTCATTATCGCGTTCGGGTTTTTGAGGTATAGGTTTCGTGATTTGTTGTTTAACGATTTCGGTTTTTTTAATCACTGGTTTTGGTTCAATGGTCTTTTGAGGTTTAGGCTCGGGTTTGATTTTGGCAATTTTTTTCGGTGCCTGTTTTTTCGTGACAATCTTTTTCTCTTTAATGACAGGTTTTGGAGGAAGGGGTGGCATCATTGTTTTTATCGGTTCCGGTTTTGGCGCAGGAGCCGCAATGCTCATCAAATTGATCTTAATTTGACTGTCGGTAGGTAGTGATATTGAATCGGGTTTAGGCTGGATTAAATTGGCAATAACCAGATTTGCAAACAGCGAAAGGGCAAGATAGTGAAACCATCTTGCCCTTGGTTCAGATTGTAGGTCGAAACGATCTGCTACCATTGATAGGAGGCCCTCGCGGCGTAACTCCGACCTTCTTCGAATAAATCGCCAAAACGCCTGGCATAGGCCTTGTCAGTGATATTCTCAATACCCAGGTCGACAATCAGATTCTCTTTCCCGACCTTGCCTTTCTGCCAACGGTAGTAAATGTCATAAACTGCATAGCCCTCAGTTTCCTCTTCAGTAGCGGGAATTTCATCATTCTCTTCGGCAAAGCGCCCACGTAAGCCGATAATACTATTAACAAAGCTGTAGCTTACGTCTGCGACAAGCGTGCGCGGAATACCGTTGGCGATAAATAGACCGGTGTCGTCATCTTTGGCAGTAATGTGTGAGGCGCCGACTCTGGCGCGAAAACCATTAAGCTGATATTCGCCTTCAATCTCCCAACCGCGCAACACGGCATTTGGCACGTTAAAGTTGCGCGTGGTACCAGCTGCGATGTTGACTTCTTGTGTAATAAAATCATCGCCTTCGCTACGATGCCAGGAGCCCTTGATTTGTAACTGGTCATTGCCGATCAAATTAACGAAATCGATACCCGCGCCTAACTCAATCGTCGTTACCGTTTCCGGTCTTAAATCTGGGTTAGGTTGAAAAAAGTTATTGGGCGCAAATACGAGGAAAGGAAATGGACAGGCGCTAATAGGCGTAGCTGGTAAGTTACAACTAGTCGGGAAACCGGCAAAGTGTTGTCCTGCAGGATACAACTCAGTCAGGTTTGGTGCACGAAAAGCCTGTGCCCAGCTACCGAAGACTAATAAGTTTTCCACAGGCTTATAACTACCGGAAATTTTCGGCGAGAACTGACTCTCATCCTGACTATTACCGTTATTGTCATTACTTTGATAACTGTCGTAGCGAACGGCGGGGATTAACAAGAAGTCACCGATCGAGGAGACAATACTCACTTCATCCTGAATATAGAAACCGTAGTTTTCTGCCTCGGCATTGGGGACACCACCACGTGTGCCGTCTGTGGTTCTGTTGTTATCACCAATCTGCTCGTCCTGATAATACTCAAACCCATAGGAGAGCGTTTGGTTTAGAAAACCCTGGTCAAAGCGAGATTGGTTATCCAGCGTAAAACCAATGGTTTGGATATCACGTGATTGTACGCGCCCATTATTGGTGCCTGTAATGTCGGCTTCTTCGACGCCGGTATCATTCAGATAGACATGCAGCTTTGGTGTCAGCCAGTTGTTGTCGGGGTTTTCATAGTTATATTTAAAACTGAACTGATAGTCTCTGAACTCTTTATTCAGTATAGGATTGCTATTGGTAATCGTGCCAGCACCGTTATTCGGTTCTCTACCATCGTTGCGCAATATTTGAGAAATAAATTTAAACGTATGAAAGTCGTTTAAGGTATATCCTGCCTTGAACAAGCCGGATAACACATGATCCTGTGAACTGAGTTCATTACCGTCTCCTTGTTCAAGATCGTCGGCATGCCGATAGGTCACACTGCCGAGTAAATCCCAGTTACCGGTTCTGCCGTAAAGTGAGGTGGTTGGCGCATAGTCATCGGTTGCAGTACGCACATTAAACGCGGTCATTGCGCCAAAGTTTTCACCGGGCGCTAACAAGTCAGCGGCGTCTTTAGTTTCAAATGCAACTACACCACCGACTGCTCCCCCGCCATAAATAGCAGAAGAGGCGCCCTTAACGACTTCAACGCGTTTTAATAAAGACGGATCAAGGAAAAAACGACCATCGTGGGCTGATTCAAAGTTTTGTCGACGGTTATCAATCAAGGTAATAATGGCCTCATCGTCAAAACCACGGATGGATACTGTTTGTCCATTTCGTCGCGGTCCATTGTCAATCTCAACAGACGTGGTAAATTCGAACAGATCGCCCATATCTGACGCCATCGCATTGCCAGCGGAATCCGCTTCAATAATTGACGTCATGACCGGTACATCGAAGGTGGATTGTGCACTTCGGGTAGCGTATATGGTGACTTTATCTACCGAAGCGGTGATAACTTTTTGTTCTTCCGCCTTAGCAGAACTGGTGCCAACCATAAAAATAGATACGGCTATTGACAGACATAAAACGCGTCGCATGATAACTCCCTAAAGTTCATGTACGGTGTTTGCTAGCTGCCTGGCTGCCTGTAATGGTGGCTGGGTGGCTGGGTGGCGGGCTACTTACCTACTACTTGGTTAAGATTAATTTACCGTTGCCGGTTAAACGTAATTTGTATTCCTGGTTATTGTGAACAATGATGATCTCTCTCTTGCCAGACATGAGTTGTTCGCTCTCGATCCGATCAGAGATGGGGATCATTCTTTGCTGGTCATTAATTTCATTTTTCTGAATCATTATAAAACCAAGAATAATTCTCAATTAGAATTTATCTAAATAATAATCATTCTCATTTTTAAGTCAAGTCATTATTTATCTGTTTTTACTGATAATTCAGACAGGAAACTCGACTAACGAGGGGTGGACAATCGAAACTGATCAGCTGGCTTTCTTCATTATCAATTTTGATGACGAATCAATATCAAACTGTTGTTTAATGTCCAGTTGCTCTGCCGTGACAGGTTTACTAAAAATATAACCTTGACCGTATTCACAACCATGATCAATCAGGAACTTTAAGGTATCTTTATCTTCAATGCCTTCAGCAATGACGACCATCTTGAAGTTTTTTGCCATGTTGATAATGGTCTGAACCATGACCAGCTTTCTTTCATGGGTGACATCCATGAATGAGCGATCAATTTTGATCACGTCAAACGGCAGACCATGCAGGGTACTGAGAGAACTGTAACCGGTACCGAAATCATCGAGTAATAAGCGTACACCTATCTCGGATAATTGGTTTAATACCTTAACTGATTTCGCATCTTCAGCATAAAAGACACTCTCGGTAATTTCGATATCGAGAGAATTGGGTTGTAATGAATACTTTGATAATAAATCACTAATAAAGGCGGGTAATTGTTCATTTTTTAATTGATTGGCAGAGACATTCACCGCTACATGGAAGTTATCATGGCCGACCTCGTTCCAGTGTTTACATTGTTGACATGCCTCTTCCAATACCCATTTACCCATTTCCTGAATCAAGCAGGTTGTTTCCGCGATCGGGATAAATTCTGCAGGTGGGACCATGCCTTTTTCGTAATGATGCCAGCGAAGCAGTGATTCAACGCCGATAATTTGCATGCTGGACAGGTCAATGATTGGTTGATAGTTGAGTAATAGCTCTTCTTTTTCAATGGCGTGCCAGATGTCTTTTTCCAACGTTAGTCGATGTGAAGATTTATGGTTGGACGCACATTCGGTGAAGGTTTTATACTGATTTTTACCATTGGCCTTGGCTTCATACATTGCCAGATCGGCACGCTTTAACAGGCTGGTAGTGTCCAGTCCATCTTTCGGGCAATGTACAATGCCAATACTGGCCGATATGTACATCTGATTACAATCAATCTTGAAAGACTTACTCAAGCTTGCCAGTATTTTTTCAGAGACCTTATGCGCATGCATTATCGAATCGGGACCGGATAATAGTAGTAAGAACTCATCACCGCCAAACCGAGCCAATGTGTCACTTTTTCTCAGACACTGTTGCATGCGCAGCGATGCTTCCTTGATGACGTTATCTCCCGCATCGTGTCCCAGGGTATCGTTAATCAATTTAAATCGATCAAGGTCAATGTATAACATTGAGAAAGACGTGTTATAGCGAATCGCATTACGAATTTGTTTATCCAGAATTTCAAGAAACAAATTACGATTGGGAATATTGGTTAATGTGTCATAGTAAGCCAGCTTATTATTTTCATCTTTCTTTTGATTCAGCAGGTTGATTGTTTCATAGAGGCGATCGGTGTTGAGATTGATGTGTCGAAAAACCACAATACTTACCATGATGATGAGTATGGAAAACGGCACCATTAACCAAAACACCAGCTGGATAGTATGGTGGCTAATGTTATCAATTTGAGCCACTAAATTTGTCAGGTTCATTTTGAATGTGCGCAGGGCATATTCAATGGTGTCGACCATGATAATGTCGCTGATGGCATATGATTCATCACTATCCAGATCCACCAGCAGCTCTTGCAGCATCTTTTCTTCTTTAATGCATGATTGCAGTGCTTGTTGCAGATCCTGATTAAGAATGATAATCGGATTCAAACTCTGCAGTTTTTCCTGACAAGACCTGGGGTGCTGTCCAAGTGTTTGCAGTTGTTCCCGAATATCAATTTTCATTAACGGTGACTCAGGAAAGTTGTTTAACGTCTCTGATAATTCATGCACATGATTGAGAAACGCCAGGTTGTCATTATGGATACTAATGACGTTTGACAGTTGAATGATGGAATACATGACCGAAGACACGAACAGCGCTGTGATTCCGAGTATGAGGTGTAATCGGGATGAGGTTTTCATGACTCCGCTTTGGTTTTTTTATCGTATGGCGATGTATCGGCTAAAATATGGCAATCTTTACTCCCTCGCAGATTTTTTTTATTACTGGGAATAGTTTATTAGTTGTTGATTTTAATAAGATTATGAAAAAGCGATGTAGCTGGTGCGGTGACGATCCGCTGTATGTGAAATATCACGATAAGGAGTGGGGCGTGCCGGTCCATTCTGACCGGAAACTCTTCGAGTTTTTGATATTGGAAGGTGCGCAGGCCGGTCTGAGCTGGATCACCGTATTGAGAAAGCGCCAGGCCTATCGGGATGCGTTTGATCGTTTCGACTTTAACAAGATTGCTCGTTATAACGAATCAAAAATCAGCCGTTTGCTGGAGAACGAGGGCATTATAAGAAATCGACTGAAGATTCGCTCTGCGGTGAGTAATGCGCAAGCGTTTATCAGGATTAGGGAAGAATACGGCAGCTTTAACAAATTCATCTGGCAATACACTGATGGTGGAACCTTACAAAACAAATGGAAGACCCTGGCTGACGTTCCGGCTAAAACTGAATTATCTGATCGAATCGCAAAAGACTTAAAAAAAGCTGGATTTAACTTTGTCGGTTCGACGATTTGTTATGCGTTTATGCAGGCAATTGGTATGGTTAACGATCATACTTTGGACTGCTTTCGTTACAATGAGATTAAAAAAAGGTAAGCCCGTTTTGAATCAATCATTAAAAGTTTTGTTTCTGATTACTTTTTTCTTCATCAGTTTGTCAGTATCAGCAGAGGCTGAGTTTAAGTTCAAGCGGACGACACCGCTTGAATTGGATAATCAGTTTCTTGCTGCAATTGATGAGGAAGTCAAATTCATAATTCAGCGAATCAATCAGATCCTGCTTATCCCTGAAAATGTTGTTTTTCTATTTGGCGCAGAGGATGGGCCTTTATACGATCCTTTATTAAAACAGATTTGGATGCCTGATGACTTTACCTATGAAGTCATTGAACGATTTGAACAGGCGAATTATGTTGAGAATGAACAGGAATTGTTTGATGTCACAGTCGATGTGATAGAACACACGCTCTACCATGAACTGGGTCATGCATTAATAGACATTTTACAAATACCGATTACCGGCAGAGAGGAAGATGCCGTTGATAATCTGGCAACAATCCTGGTGATTATGACGAATGAGGAGGGTGGCGAGGTAGCATTAAGTGCTGCCGATTTATTTGATCTTGAGGGTGATGATAGACAGGAATTTACTGATGAAGACTATTGGGGCGAACATAGTCTGGATTATCAACGGTTTTATAATGCAATTTGTTACATCTACGGCAGTAAGCCAGACCAGTATCAGTATTTAATTGAGGAATTAGCTATTACCGAAGATCGAGCTGAGCTCTGTATTGAGGATTTTTTGCGAATAAGGACATCATGAAAAAAGTTATTACTGCCTCATCTCAAAGATAAGACCTTATTAAATTAAAAAGTTAATTGAGTGACTGTTCGACCTAAAGACTACATCATCGTTGATCAACACTTGTATTTTGCTGTTGTTGATTATGGTATCGAACAAGGTCGGGCATGCTGTTTTTTACGATATGTCCAGGATGATAATGGCCTGCATAAACTCGATACGCAAGCTGCTGATGCGCTGATTCGTCGTCGCTACCCGCATTATCTCTTTCACAGTCAACGGGCAGATATTGAATTGCACGGTATACCACTTGATCAAGATCATCAACATCTTATGCCGGAACAAACAACAATCTATCTTAATGGATTAGATATCTTAAATGAGATTCAAGAAAATGCGCTTACTGTGATTAGTCTATTGAAAAAGGGAGGCATCAAAACAGAGAACATCGGTATTACCGGTTCGTTGATGCTGCGTAATGAAAACGCAACATCTGATATTGATATCGTCATCTATGGCAGGCCGGTTTTTTTTAAAGCAAGAGAACTCATCAGGCAAGCAGTCACTTCAGGCCAACTGCATCCGTTAACGGATAGTGACTGGCAAGAGAGCTATCGTCGTCGTGCTTGCAGTTTTAGTTTTACAGACTATCGTTGGCATGAACAGCGAAAATGGAATAAGTGTTTGTCGGGAAAAACGAAAGTGGATATGAGTATGCTAGCTGAACATGACGAACGCATTGTTACTGACAGCAGGTATAAAAAACAACGTAGCGACTGTATTCAAGCCAGGGTGACTGACGCCAGTTTGGCGTATGATTTTCCGGCAAAATTTGCTATTGACCATGACGAAATTCGGGAAGTCCTGGTTTACACTGCCACCTATACCGGTCAGGCGGAAAAAAATGAGAGAATAGAAGCGGCCGGCGTAGTTGAGCAGAGTATTGATGGCAAACAACGATTAGTCATCGGCACCAGTCGCGAAGCAGAGAATGAATATATTCGGGTAATTGAGAATAAGTAAAACAGGAAACAAAATGAAACGAAGCAAGATTAAAACATTGTTAAATGCCAGTCAGCCAGAGAACAGTGTGTTGTTAAAAGGCTGGGTTCGTACCTTACGAGAAAGTAAAAACTTTTCGTTTATCGAATTGAATGATGGTTCTTGTTTAGCCAACATACAGGTTATTGTTGATGAAGACCTTGGTAACTATGCAGACGTAGTCAAACTGACAACCGGTGCAGCGGTTACCGTAACCGGTGAATTAATTGAGTCACCCGGCAAAGGACAGAATTGGGAAGTGCGTGCTGCTGAGGTCGAAGTATTAGGTACGGCACCGGATGATTATCCGTTACAAAAGAAACGCCACACTGATGAATATCTGCGCACGATCGCGCATTTGCGCCCGCGTTCCAATAAATATGGCGCAATCTTTCGAATACGATCAAAGCTGTCCTATGCGATTCATCAGTTTTTTCAGGAACGCGACTTCAAATGGATTCACACGCCTATCATCACCGGCTCCGATTGCGAAGGTGCGGGTGAGATGTTTCGTGTGACAAGCTTTGATTTGGAAAATGTACCGAAACAAAATGGCAAGGTCGATTTCAATGAAGACTTCTTTGGCAAAGAGGCCAACCTGACGGTTTCCGGTCAGTTATCGGTGGAAACCTTCGCGACCAGCCTGGGCGATGTGTACACTTTCGGTCCAACGTTTCGCTCCGAGAATTCAAACACCAGTCGGCATATGGCCGAGTTCTGGATGATCGAACCGGAGATGGCCTTTGCCGACCTTCAGGATGATATGGCGTTGGGCCAGGAATTTATTCAATACCTGGTTAACTACACGATAAATGAATGTGCCGAAGACCTGGAACTGTTTGCCAAATTTGTCGATAAGAATTTAATGACGACGCTTAATAACATCGTCAGTCATGATTTTGTCCGGTTACCTTATACTGAGGCCATCACTATTCTCGAACAGTCGGGCAAAAAGTTTGAGTATGACGTTGTCTGGGGTAATGACCTGCAGTCAGAACACGAACGCTTTTTAACCGAAGAACATTTTAAACAACCGGTTATCGTTTACGATTATCCTAAAGATATCAAAGCATTTTACATGCGCATGAATGATGATGAAAAAACCGTGGCAGCGATGGATATCCTGGTACCGGCGATTGGTGAAATCATCGGCGGTTCACAGCGCGAAGAACGTCATGATGTATTAACCAGACGTATAAATGAACTCGGGTTTGATGAAGTGGATTACTGGTGGTATCTGGATACACGAAAATACGGTACCGTGCCGCATGCCGGATTTGGTTTGGGTTTTGAAAGGTTGTTAATGTTGGTGTCAGGTATCTCAAACATCCGCGATGTGATTCCGTTTCCGAGAACGCCAAAGCATCTAGAGTTTTAATCTTACGATTAACACTTAAATATTTCTTTAAGATTAAATTGAATGTGTTTAATTATTGATGCGAGATTTTGATTGGCCGAGCTAACGGTTTTTGGAACCGAAGGGTATCAGCAGAATATCAATCGATTTGTTGAAATCAGTCAGTCTCTGGATTTCCAAGAGGTATGCAAAGACTTTATTAATTTTTTACCTGGTAAGAACGCGCATGTACTTGATCTGGGGGCGGGCGTTGGTCAAAACGCTGCCGCTTTGGATAAACTGGGTTTTAACGTTACAGCCATCGAACCTATACAGGATTTTGTAGATGTGGCCCAAAAAACATATACCAATACCTCGGTAAATTGGCTTTGCGATAGCTTGCCCGATATGCACTGCCTTGAAGACAAGCGAATAAAGTTTGAATTTATTTTAATCGAGGGCGTTTGGCACCACCTTGATGAAACAGAAAGAACAAAAGCAGCAAATCGATTATCTACATTAATTAGCAAACATGGTAAATGTGCTATTTCGCTAAGAAATGGTCCTCCTGGTTTGGGCACAAAGGTCTATCCGACAGACCCGGATAAAACAGTTACATTATTTATGAATCACGGCTTTAGCTGCCTCTTTAAAATACAAAATCAGCCAAGTATCTTAGCCAATAAAGAGCAGGTTTCATGGGCTAGAGTTGTGTTCGAAAAAACTAGATGAATCACTCTGTATTTGTAAAATACATTTCCTTCGCAAAGCGTTATCCTTAAGCGTCGCTATCTCTTTTTATCCATGACTATTTAGTAGGTTAATTCCGGATCTACGCATTCGTAAATTTGTCCAATGCTATCTTCTCGCTTAAGTAGTTGCAGGCTTAGCCTTGCGACTTCACTGCGAGTGATCAGTCCGTGAACTTCCTGGTGCTGCGATAGCTTCCCAGTATTTGTAATGTCACCATTCTTCAAACCACCCGGACGTAGAATAGTAAAATCCAGCTGACTGCTTTGAAGCCAAGCTTCTGCCAGCGATTTTTCTCTAACGGCTTTACCAAAGCCTTGCCTTGAACGCTCGGATAAATATCTCCATGAATCACCGCAGCCAAGCGATGTGATGAATAAAAATCGGGCGTGTTCAAACTGCTCCAAGGCATCAATCAGATGGCGATGCCCGATGTAATCAACAGGAACCTCGGCTTGAAAACTACCCATTGTCGAAATAGTGATGATTCCTTTTGGTAGCTTGCTAACGGTAGTAAATATCTGCTCTTTGTTAGTGGCATCACAAACCATATAATCGATGTTGAGCTCACTAATGCGTGGATTTTTATCCGGATTTCTGACGATAGCAGTGATAGCAAGGTCTTGTTCATGAAAATAGTCGAGCATAGCGGCACCAAGCCCGCTAGCAGCCCCCCATATTGCAATCTTGTTCATACATATATCTCTTTATAGTAACAGTAGTAAATAGCCTGCATTATTTATTGCTAATTGACCAGCCTCGATAATGTAGAACCATGTTTAATCTCGTAGAACCTATCAAGACAAACATATAACCGATAGTATTAATGACACTCTTTTGTATTAATAACGCGATAAAGATTGTCATGATAAGATAAAGGCGAATATTAACCGGGTTCGTTAATGCCTCCATTATTACTCTACGCCTTTATTCTTTTCACTGTTGCGCTGGTGTTGTATACCGTCAGTGTCTGGAGCGAGAGGTATCAGAAGCGTTTGAAAGTCTGGCACCTTGTTGTATTTGGGCTTGGTGTTGTTATCGATATGGCCGCTACCTGGCTAACTATCGAGTTTGTCGGTGCAGTAGTATTCACGCCGCATGCGATATTTGGTTTCACTTCTCTGTTTCTCATGGCCTTGCATTTTGTTTGGGCGGTTGCGGTCTATATTGGTGATAGAGACGCTGGCAAGAGGCAGTTCCATCGCTTCAGCATATTAGTTTGGTCGATTTGGCTATTGTCTTATACCACTGGTCTTGTAAGTGGTATGCAAAGGATCATATGAACAAACGACTTATTTGGCTTACTAAAATCTGAATATTGAATTTAATTTAGTCATCTCTTTCTAACAGAGATATTTTTCAAACAATAATGCCGATTCCATTTTAGAACGCAATCCAGATGAAAACTTTTTTATACACTGCACTCGCGCTTTTTGCGTTTGCAGGTAACTCTATACTCTGTCGGCTCGCATTGGGCGGTGAATTAATTGATGCAGCGAATTTTACCGTGATTCGCTTACTGTCTGGAGTTTTTGTGCTAGTCATCATTTTCTCCGGAACAAAAAAAGATACCAGTGTTAAAACAAAAGGAAGTTGGAAGGCATCTATCATGTTATTTGTTTATGCAATCACATTTTCCTATGCCTATCTGTCTTTAGAGACCGGTGCGGGCGCGTTAATTCTGTTTGGTGCTGTACAAATCACGATGATATTAATGAGTCTGTTACAGGGTAATAAACTATATAAATCTGAGTGGTTCGGTGTCGTTGTGGCTTTTGCTGGCTTGGTATATCTGGTGCTGCCGGATTTAGGATCGCCTTCACTGGTAGGTTTTTTACTGATGACTATCTCGGGTATTGCCTGGGGTTTTTATACTCTGGTTGGAAAAGGCTCCAAAAATTCATTGAGTGATACGACATATAATTTCTCGCGCACTTTGCCATTTGTGGCCATTCTGCTTGCGATCACATTTCAACTTACTGGCTTATCAATACAAGGCATAGTCCTGGCGGCGTTGTCAGGTGGTGTTGCCTCTGCGATGGGTTATGCTATCTGGTATAAAGCGCTTAATGGACTGTCGGCAACGCAGGCAGCGGTTGTCCAGTTATTGTTGCCTGTGATTGCAGCCGCTGGCGGTGTGTTATTTGCTAACGAAGCCTTGTCTGTGCGATTGATAGTCTCATCGCTCATCATTTTTGGCGGCATATTGACGGTGGTATTAGGCAGACAATACGCCATGCAGCAAGCTGCGAAATAAACCAGTGAAACTTATGATTAAAATACACACACACAAAATTGCAGTTGTCATGATGATGTTACTTATCATATCGGCCTGCCGAATCGATAATACTATTCAAGCGACGGGTGGTTTTTTAACGGAAGAAACCGAGACCTTATCAAAGTAACGCTGCATTTCTTTCACAACGCGTTGCGAGAGTATTAATGTTGTCATCAGTGTAGGGAAAATCATCAAGGCAAACATGCAGTCAATAATGTTGATAATGGTGTCTTGTGTCCATAACGCGCTGATGGCAATGACGATGAGATAAAAACCTAGAAACAGAGTATTGCTTTTCTTGCCAAACAAATAGCGTGCACATTTCAAGCTGTAATAGGTATAGGTAAGCATGGTTGATAGCGCAAATAATCCAAACACCAGATAGACAATCAGATTACCGATGCCGGGCAGGGAATGATTAAAGGCGTTGGCAGTTAACAATATGCCACTAGTTTCAGCAGACAGACCGCTACTCAGAATGACCAACGCAGTACAGGTGCAAACAATATGAGTATCGAAAAATGGTCCCAACATCGCGACCAGTCCTTCTCTGACAGGTTCACGGGTTTTGGCAGTGCCGTGTGCCAAGGCTTCCGTACCGACCCCGGCTTCATTGGAAAATATCGCTCGTTTAATGCCGGTGACCAATACTTCTTTAAATACCAGTCCGGTCGCGCCGCCGACTATTGCCTCTTGTCCAAACGCCGCGGTGAATATACTCAGGAAGATACTTGGGATTGACTGCCAGTTGATCGCAATGACGATTAAACTGCTGATGACATACAGTAAAAACATGATTGGTACGATGTAGGCTGTGACATTACCGACGCGCTTCACGCCACCAATCAAGATGATACCGATAAAACTGGCGGCCATGATACCGGTCATTAATGGCTCAAGGGATAATTCGGTTTGTAACAGGCTTGAAAGTTGATTGATTTGGAATAGTGGCATACAGCCTATCATGCCTGCACCGGCAAACACGACAGCCATTGGTTTGAATCTCGGGCCGAGCCCCTGTTCAATGAAATACATTGGCCCGCCCTGCTCGATATTGTCTTCATCTTTCTTTCGATACAGACAGGCAAGAGTGCAGGTAAAGAACTTGATGACCATGCCAAACAGACCCGCCATCCACATCCAGAATATCGCTCCTGCTCCACCCATGTTGATAGCAATCGCCACACCGGCAATATTGCCCATGCCAATGGTGCCGGATAAGGCAACGGTAAGCGCACGAAAATGGGATAGCTCGCCGGGGGCATCATGCTGATCGTCACGTCCGCGCAGCAATTGCAGGGCATGCAGAAAGCCGGAGAAGGGTGTCAGTCGGGAGATAACTGAGAAGTAAATCCCAGTGAACAGGATAAACATCACCAGCGGTAATCCCCACAGTATATCCACACTGGAAGCCCAGAATTGTTCGAACATAGGTGTTTATCAACTCTCGATTAATTTGCATTGAACAATGCCGTGACTGAACAGTCAAATCCGCATCTTATCGTAGAGAGTTAATATCATGTCACGATTATTGATTGTTGTTTTGCTGCTATTTGTTTCATCGGTCAACGCGGAAACCCGAATTCAGAGTGGGGATAAACAGGTGAGTTTACTGGAACTTTATACATCAGAGGGCTGTAGCAGTTGCCCACCAGCGGATAAGTGGTTGAGTGAGTTAACTGCCCACCCAGGATTGTGGAGTTCAGTGGTACCGGTCGCGTTTCATGTTGACTATTGGGATTACATTGGCTGGGATGACCGTTTTGCTTCCCCAGAGTATTCTGCTCGTCAAAGGCGTTACGCCAGTGCTAAAAATCTCAGGACTGTCTACACACCGGGATTTTTATTGAACGGTGAAGAATGGCGTTCGTTTTTTGGCTTACGAAAGCTATCACTTGACGATAGCGGTATGCCCGGACAATTAAATGCTGTAGTTGATGGACAATCCATCGATGCGACCTATATCACTAAACAACCTATCCATAGTGACCTTATGATCAACATTGCGGTATTGGGTTTTGATATTAAGACCGATGTCAAAGCGGGCGAAAATCGAAATCGTCAATTGATACATGATTTTGTTGTGTTGGGACATAAAGTGGTTCCGCTATTTAAGCAACAAGGGCGATATGTTGTGAAAACTGATTTGCCGGAGTTAAAACAAACGGCGATGAAAAAAGGTATCGCGCTATGGGTGAACAAACAGCGAGACTTAACGCCCATACAGGCGGCGGGGAACTGGCTGCAATAATCAATATTGCTGAAATAAAATGATAGCCCGCTTATCGCGGGCTTTTTTATCTTCCCAATCCCGGTAGAATCGACGCTTTATTGATTTCCTGTCGAACATGCCAGAACAAACTATCAGTCCGGCGTTGCAAAAGAAGACGCTTACTATGGTGTTGGTCAATGCATTCACTACCCCGTTAATGTTATCGGCGGTCAATGTTGCTTTGCCATCCATTGCCACCGATCTTTCCATGAGTGCGGTGATGTTGAGTTGGGTACCGATGGCTTATCTGATGGCAAGTGCCATGTTCGTGTTGATGTTTGGAAGGTTGGCGGATATGTTTGGCAGGAAGCGCATCTTTTTGGTTGGCACGACTTGCGTCATTATCACATCAATCATTGCTGCCTTATCAGTGAATGGCAGCATGATGATTGTTGCGCGTTTTTTACAAGGGATGAGCGCTGCGATGTTATATGCCACACAGGTTGCGATTGTTTCTTCGGTGTATCCACCACCCAAACGGGGGCGTGTCATCGGCCTGACGGTTTCGATGATATATCTTGGCTTGACTGCCGGGCCGATGGTCGGGGGGTATATCATTGACCAGTTGGGATGGCGTGCCAGTTTCCTGATACATATCCCACTTGCACTGACTGCGATCATGATCGGGCTGCTATATGTGAAACAGGATTGGTTAGCAGATACCAGGGGTAGTATGGACATATTTGGTGCCGCCATTTATGCGATAGCGATTTTCTTTCTGTGTCTGTCGGTGTCATACATACCGGCCACAACAGGCTATGTACTATTTGTCATTGCTCTATTCAGTATTGCTTTTTTTATGTTATTTGAACGAGCCCACAAGCATCCAATATTGAATGTGAATTTGTTTTTTACCAATCGCGTATTTACTTTTTCATGTCTGGCATCATTAATTATTTACACAGCGACGTTTGCCAACGTGGTACAGGTCAGTTTGTATCTTCAATATTTAAAAGCCTTGTCTGCGACAACAGCAGGCTTCATCATGATGTGCCAACCGATCACGATGGCATTATTTTCACCATTAGCGGGCAGGCTATCGGATAAATTTGAACCACGATATATGGCCAGTGTTGGCGTATTTATCAGCGCTATTGGCCTAAGCCTACTAGCCATGTTGACGGTCGATAGCAGCATTTTCTATTTGATCATTGCGTTATTTTTGACCGGTCTCGGGTTTGGCTTTTTTTCTTCGCCCAATGTTAATGCCATCATGAGTTCGGTAGAGAAGAAACAGCTGGGCAGTGCCAACGGTGTGGTGGCGACGATGCGAATTGTTGGACAGATGACCAGTATGATACTGGTTACCTTAGTATTTGCATTGTTGCTGGGAAGCGCTGAGATAATGCCTGACAACTATGCCGATTTGGAACAGGCGATAAGAAGTATTTTCACGATTGCTGCGTTGTTATGTTTGCCCGCGTTTTATTTTTCTTTTGCGCGTGGCAAGTTACATCAATCGCCGTAGTGTAAATTTGTCTCCATGACATCCGGTGGCATTTGTAAAAAATAGCCTTTGTCATTTAATGATTGCATCACTTCATCGACATCGACACGCGCGAGTTTGCGTTCCGGGCTAAGTTCCAGATCCATTACATGGGTAAGTTGTTTGACCAGAACCAACAGCTCTTGTGGTAAATCTTCCTGTGTTTTATCTGAGTGAATATAAAGGTACATCTCTTCTTTAGCAGAGCAGCGATAGATGTGACATTCAAGGGTATTCATAGGCACAGTAAAAGGGGCGCGGTCGCGCCCCCGATATTGAAGTATGAGTGTTAGAACAAGCCGACGATATTACCGTTTTCGTCAACGTCAATTTTTTCAGCGGCCGGCACTTTCGGTAAACCGGGCATGGTCATCATGTTGCCGGCAATGGCAACAATAAAACCGGCACCGTTAGCAAGACGCACTTCACTGATATGTACATTATGTCCGGAAGGCGCGCCTATTGCGGTTGGATCGGTAGAAAACGACATTTGCGTCTTGGCCATACACACAGGATAAGAACCGTATTCTTCATTCCAGTCTGCCAGTTGTTTTTTGACTTTGGCATCTGCAGAGATACTGGCCGCGCCATAGACCTTGGTCGCAATGGCTTCGATTTTATCCCAAAGTGACATATCCGATTCATACACATAGTTATGTTGTCCGGGATTATTTTCTACAATGTTAACGACTTCGTTTGCCAGATCTTCAGCACCAGCACCGCCTTCTGCCCAGTGTTTCGATAACACGGCTTTGACGTCAAGTTCATCACATTTGCTTTGCAGTAGCTCAATCTCTGCATCGGTATCAAAGGTAAAGTGATTTACGCAGATGACACAAGGCAGACCGTATACATTTTTGATGTTTTCCACATGACGTTTCAGGTTCGACATAATGCCAGCTTCTAATGCTTGCAGGTTCTCTGTATTCAAATCATCTTTGGCTGCACCACCGTGATATTTCAACGCGCGCACCGTTGCCACCAGTACCACGACTTTAGGACTGAGTCCGGCCATGCGGGTTTTAATATCGATGAATTTTTCCGCACCAAGGTCTGCACCGAACCCGGCTTCCGTGACACAATAGTCTGCGAGCTTTAATCCAGTCTTGGTCGCGGTGACGGTATTACAACCATGCGCAATGTTCGCAAACGGACCGCCGTGAATAATCGCAATATTATTTTCCAGAGTTTGCACCAGGTTTGGATTAATGGCGTTATTCAATAATGCTGCCATTGCCCCATGCGCTTTAAGATCGCTGGCAAAGATTGGCGTTTTGTTATCGCGCTTGTAGCCAATAATGATCTTGCCCAGGCGTTCTTTTAAATCTTCTCGACTGGTGGCCAGGCAAAGGATGGCCATGATCTCGGATGCAACGACAATGTCGAAGCCGTCTTCGCGCGGATAGCCATTGGCAGGCCCGCCCTGTGCGACAGTAATTTTACGTAATGCGCGATCGTTCATGTCGACGACGCGTTTCCATTGAATACGACGTACATCGATACCAAGTTCATTGCCATGATTGACATGGTTATCAATCATTGCGGATAGCAAGGCATGGGCAACACCAATGGCATGGAAGTCGCCGGTGAAATGCAGATTGATATCTTCCATCGGTACAACCTGGGCGTAACCACCCCCGGCTGCACCGCCTTTCATACCAAAGCAAGGACCGAGCGACGGTTCACGCAGACACATAATGGCTTTTTTACCGACCCTATTTAATGCGTCACCGAGACCGACGGTCGTGGTCGTCTTCCCTTCACCAGCAGGGGTGGGACTGATGGCTGTGACCAGCACCAGGTTTCCTTCTTGATTGCCCTCAAGACTCTTGACGTAATCTAGCGATAATTTCGCTTTAAAGTGTCCATAAGGTTCGAGATGCTCACTAGCAATCCCATATTGATCCTGGGCAAGATCAACAATGCGTTTTTTGTCGGCTTTTTGTGCTATTTCAATATCTGACATGCTGCTCTCCCTAAAACTTTTTTAAATACAGATTGTTATGTTGTTGCTGTGATAATATTTCTGTGCTCAACAATGAATTCAATCATAGAATTCCGGCACATGTTTAATTCTTATAGATATAGTCTACCTTGATGATGCGCGTTTCACTAACCCGAAATAATTATTTCCCGAAAATATTGACTTACTAATAGCGAATGATAGCCACGTTTCAGTCATTATTAGAGCGATTGCGCGAAGTGCTGGCCGGTAAAAGAGCGCTATTCGTGCTGTCGTTACTTGGCTTATTGACCGGTATTCTTGTGGGCGTTGTTATTAGTCTGTTTCGATTCAGTATGGAACTGCCACAGACCGCGTTATTACCCGGCGGTAATCCCGAGAACTATGAAGCGCTCTCCTGGGAGGTAAGGCTGTGCCTTGCCAGTGGCGGCGGTTTACTCATGGGTCTGCTATTTCATTTTGCCAGTCCGCAACCGCTCAGGGTTGGGGTATTACATGTGCTGGAGCGTTTGTCGTATAACGAAGCCCACTTGCCGTTCAAGAATATGTTGATGCAATTTATCGGTGGCGTGTTAGCCGTCTTTTCAGGGCAGTCAGTGGGCAGGGAGGGGCCGAGTGTGCACATCGGTGCGGCCAATGCCAGTCTGCTCGGGCAATTATTACGTCTGCCTAATACCAGCATTCGTACTCTGGTAGGTTGTGGTGCGGCGGCGGCCATTGCCGCGTCATTTAATACGCCGCTGGCTGGCGTTATCTTTGCGATGGAAGTGATACTGATGGAATATACCATTGCTGGTTTTACTCCGATTATCTTATCTGCCGTCAGTGCGACTGTTGTTTGTCGGTTGGTATTCGGCAACGAGCCGATATTGACACTACAGCAGGTATCGCTGTCCTCTTTTTGGGAATTACCGGCAATTGTATTAATGGGGATTGTGATAGGGGGACTGGCGGCGCTGTTTATTCGTATAACCCGACTGATCACGTTTTATGGTCAACGATTAACTATCGTCCTGCGCATGACATTGGCAGGCATACTGGTGGGTTTGATCGCGATCATTTGCCCAGAAGTGATGGGAGTAGGTGCCGATAGCTTTGATTTGATTGCGCTAGGTGAACTCGGTCTGACAGCATTGTTGTTAATCCTGCTAGCGAAAATTCTGGCTACGTCAATTTCGGTCGGTCTGAGTATTCCGGGAGGTTTGATAGGGCCGACGGTATTTATTGGCGCGATTGCTGGCGGTATTGCCGGGCAGTTGCTCTCTGCTCAATTCGATAATTTTTCCGAGATTGGTTTATATACCTTGCTGGGGATGGGAGCGATGATGAGCGCTACCTTGCAAGCACCGCTGGCAGCGTTGCTGGCCTTGCTCGAACTTAGCGGTAACCAAAATATTATTTTTCCGGCAATGTTAGCCGTGGTCAGCGCCAATTTGTGTGCGCAGGAGTTATTTAAGTGTCAGTCCATCTTTATGAGTCAGTTCAAGGAGATTGGACTGGATTATCGTAACGATCCGATTTCACAACACCTGCGCAGAATCGCCGTGGATACCGTCATTAATAATGCCTATGTGGTATCCGAACCCGTGATTAAACGCGCTGCCGCGATAGCTTATCTAACTTCCAAACCTGACTGGTTATTAATTCGTCGTAGCGATGATGTGAATCTGTTGATGCCCGCGGCCGATCTTGCCAGGTACCTAGAAAATACTATGCAGCAGGATGAGCAGGAAGAGATTGAGCTGTTGGAAATTCCTGCCAAGCGTCGACAACTAGGGACAGTGAATCTGGGCTCTACCTTGCAGTATGCCCAGCAACTGATCAACGAGACCGACGCGGAAGCGCTGTATGTTATTCGACGCATAGGGCAATCGGCAGATCGCATCTACGGCATTATTACACCAGAAGAAATAGAGAAACATTATCGTTTTTAAACGAAAGTTTTTAATTAAATTCGTGATTGATAGATGGTGAAATCCGAGCAAACCTGATAGCATTATATCCCCTGAATATGTTGATATTTAGGCACTCTTTTACCACTGACAACGGTTTCTTCGAACCGCACAGTTTACTTCCCTCTGAAATATCATCTATCACTGATTTATTGATAGGTTGGCATACATGACGCGTTATATTTTTATTACCGGTGGTGTGGTTTCATCTTTAGGTAAAGGCATTGCATCGGCATCGTTGGGTGCGATTTTGGAAGCACGCGGACTCAATATCACGCTGCTGAAACTCGATCCTTATATTAATGTCGATCCCGGAACCATGAGCCCATTCCAACATGGTGAAGTCTATGTCACTGAGGATGGCGCCGAGACCGATTTGGATCTTGGGCACTACGAGAGGTTTGTCCGCACCCGTATGGACAAGAGCAAGAACTATACGACTGGCAGGATCTATTTGAATGTGATTCAGCGTGAGCGACGCGGTGATTATCTTGGCGGTACGGTACAGGTCATCCCGCATATCACGGATGAAATTAAGCGTTGTATCGTTAAAGGCGCCGGCGATGCGGACATCGCTATGGTAGAAATTGGCGGCACGGTCGGTGATATTGAGTCACAACCGTTTCTGGAAGCGATTCGACAAATGCGAGTCGAGTTGGGCGCATCAAAGACACTGTTTATGCATCTTACACTGGTGCCGTATATCGCTGCAGTGGGTGAGATTAAAACCAAGCCAACCCAGCACTCAGTCAAAGAATTGCGTTCCATTGGTATTCAACCGGATTGTCTATTGTGCCGAACTGATAAGCCGTTACCAGATACCGAACGCAAGAAGATGGCCTTGTTCACTAATGTTGAGGAGTCGGCCATTATCTCGGCTATCGATGTTGATAATATTTACAAGATTCCCAAGGCATTACATGAACAGAATCTTGATGAGATAGTCATTCGAAAATTTGGTCTGGATATTCCGAAAGCCGATTTGCACGAATGGAATGCCGTTGTCGATGCGATTGATAATCCGCAACAAGAAGTCAACATCGGCATGGTTGGGAAATACATTGACCTGGCTGATTCCTATAAATCCTTGTCCGAAGCCTTAACGCATGCTGGCGTGCAAACCAAGACCCGGATCAACATTGTTTATATTGATTCGGAAGATATTGAAAAGAACGGTATCGACTGTCTGACGAAAATGGACGCGGTATTGGTACCGGGTGGATTTGGCAACCGCGGTATAGAAGGCAAGATAGCTGCTGTTCGTTATGCGCGTGAGAATAATGTGCCGTATTTGGGTATTTGTTTGGGTATGCAGTTGGCAGTAATCGAGATTGCCCGTGATTTGGCCAAGTTGGACGATGCCAATAGTACCGAGTTTGACAAGGATACCGTGCATCCGGTCATCGCCTTAATCACTGAATGGCGCGATGCTGCAGGTAGCATCGAACAGCGTAGTGAAGATTCTGACTTAGGTGGCACCATGCGACTGGGTGGGCAGGAGTGTCATCTGATCGAAGGGACCTTGGCAAGATCACTTTATAATAATGACAGTATTATCGAGCGTCACCGACATCGTTATGAATTTAACAATACCTATCAGCAAAAGTTGGAAGCAACGGGCATGCAAATCTCCGGGCGTTCGGCTGACGGGGAACTGGTAGAGATCATTGAATTACCTGATCATCGCTGGTTTGTCGGTTGCCAGTTTCACCCTGAATTTACCTCTACGCCACGTGATGGACATGCGCTATTTACTGGTTTTATTCAGGCCGCGTTAGATTACAAACAACAAGAGAGTACCCAACGTGCAGCTATGTGATTTTGAAGTCGGTATCGACAAGCCGTTCTTTTTAATTGCTGGACCGTGTGTGATTGAGAGCGAGCAGCTGGCGATGGATACGGCAGGTAGCTTGAAGGAGATGACTGCTGAACTGAATATACCTTTCATTTACAAGTCATCTTTTGATAAAGCCAATCGCAGTGCGCACGATAGTTTTCGTGGTCCCGGTATAGACTCCGGACTGAAGATATTGGCTGAAGTAAAGAAACAGATTGCTGTGCCGGTGTTGACCGATGTGCATGAAGATACACCTATGAAAGAAGTCGCATCTGTGGTTGATGTATTGCAAACACCAGCGTTTCTCTGTCGACAAACTAATTATATTCAGTCGGTCGCCAGTCAGGGCTTGCCGGTTAATATTAAGAAAGGACAATTTTTGGCACCGTGGGATATGACGCATGTGGTAGAGAAAGCTCGCGCAGTAGGGAATGAGCAGATCATGGTTTGTGAGCGCGGTGCTTCGTTTGGTTATAACTACCTGGTGTCGGACATGCGTTCATTGGTCGTGATGCAGGAAACCGGAGCGCCGGTGGTATTCGATGCTACACACTCGGTACAAATGCCGGGTGGTGGTGGAAAAGTGTCCGGTGGTCAGCGGGAGTTTGTGCCGGCACTTGCGCGTGCGGCGATGGCGGTCGGCATTAGTGGTATTTTTATGGAAACCCATCCGGATCCAGATAAGGCATTGAGTGATGGTCCCAATGCATGGCCATTAGATAAAATGCGTGCTTTACTGGAAACATTAAAAACAATCGATACAACGGTAAAAACATAACGAGTAGGAGAGAGACGTGTCAGCGATTAAAAATGTGATTGCTCGCGAGGTACTGGATTCAAGAGGCAACCCCACTATCGAAGCCGAAGTGCATACGCAAACGGGTGTAGTGGGTAGTGCGATGGTTCCTTCAGGGGCCTCAACCGGAGTCAGGGAAGCACTGGAGCTGAGAGACATGGATGATACGCGTTATTTGGGTAAAGGCGTATTGACTGCCATTAGCAATATACACGACAAGATTGCGCCTGTGTTGACAGGTAAGGAAGTCAGCGAACAAGCGGATATCGATACCACCATGTTGGATTTAGATGGTACTGATAATAAAGAAAATCTTGGTGCCAATGCAGTACTTGCTGTTTCAATGGCAACCGCACATGCTGCAGCTAATGAAAATGAATTACCGCTTTATGCTTATCTTGGTGGCGATGGTCCTTTTCAAATGCCGGTACCAATGATGAATATCATTAATGGTGGCGCTCATGCTGATAATAGCGTTGATTTGCAGGAGTTTATGATCCTGCCGGTTGGTGCCAGTAGTATTCGTGAGGCCGTACGTTATGGAACTGAGGTGTTTCATTCATTGAAATCCGTATTGAGTCAACGTGGGCTTGGTACCACGGTGGGAGATGAGGGTGGTTTTGCGCCCAATCTGTCTTCTAATGAAGAAGCGATCGAAGTGATTATTGAAGCGATTAGCAAGGCAGGTTACAACGCGGGCGAAGATATCCTGTTGGGACTGGATGTTGCCAGTTCGGAATTTTATAAAGATGGTATCTATACGTTGGAATCTGAAAACAAGCGACTATCGGCCAGTGAATTCCTTGATTACCTGAGCCCCTGGTTTGATAACTATCCTATCATCACGATGGAAGACGGAATGGCGGAAGATGATTGGGATGGCTGGAAATTATTGACTGATGAGTTAGGTGAAAACGTGCAGCTGGTTGGTGATGATTTATTCGTCACTAATACCTCCATTTTGCAGGAAGGTATTGATAAAGATATCGCCAACTCAATTTTAATTAAAGTGAACCAGATTGGTTCTTTAACCGAAACGCTTGCCGCCATCGATATGGCAAAGCGAGCCGGTTACACGGCAGTCATCTCTCATCGTTCCGGCGAAACGGAAGACACGACTATTGCCGATCTTGCTGTTGCGACGTCGGCCGGACAAATTAAAACCGGTTCGCTTTCACGTTCTGATCGCGTGGCCAAATACAATCGTTTGATGAAGATTGAAGATCAGCTTGGAGATAGAGCAAGCTATCCGGGCATGAACGCGTTTTATAATCTGCAATAAATCGATTAATGAACATGCTGCTATGAGGCCAATGACTATCATTTTTATCCTGCTGCTGGTATTGCTACAGTATCGACTGTGGTTTGGTAATGGCAGCATGCGAGAGGTCTACCAGCTTCAGGATGAAATGGCTCAGCTTGAAGTAGAGAATAATAAGTTACTTGAACGTAACCGATCACTCGCAGCGGAAGTGAGTGATCTGAAGCAGGGCGAGGCAGCCATTGAAGAACGTGCGCGAAGTGAGATGGGTATGATTCGATATGATGAAACGTTTTATCAGATTATTGATTACTCGGCTGCGCAAACCACGATTAATTAATTCATATGTCAGACAAGCCGCGCTATTGGGTAGTGATTCCTGCCGCAGGAATTGGTAAACGTGTTGGCGCTGATCAGCCCAAGCAATATATTACGATTCATTCGAAAACAATTCTTGAACATACTATCGATTGTTTTATTGAACGTGCTGACATTACCGGTATCGTCGTCGCGATTGCGAAAGACGATCCTTATTGGCAAACATTGGCTATTCATAATCATGAAAAAATTATCACAGCGCCAGGCGGTAAGGAACGGTTTCAATCTGTGACTAATTCGTTGCATGCTTTGCTTGATATGGCTGATCAAAATGACTGGGTGATGGTGCATGATGCGGCGCGGCCATGTTTAAGCCAGGCTGCAATTGATCGATTAATAAAGGAATTAGCGCAGCATGATGTCGGAGGTATTTTGGCCATGCCTTGTCGGGACACGATGAAGCGTGCGGATAGTAATAATGACATAGTTGAAACAGTCGAACGCGAACAGCTATGGCATGCGCAAACACCGCAAATGTTTCGTTATCATTTTTTGTTGTCGGCGTTAAACGACGTTGTCGAACAAAGTAAGTTAGTAACCGATGAAGCCATGGCAATTGAACAACTGGGCTTACAACCAAAATTGATTCAAGGCCATCATGAGAATCTAAAAATAACCCATAAAGATGATCTTCAGCATGCTGAAACGTACCTAGTATGAATGAGATAAAAAAAATGCGAATCGGTCATGGTTATGACACACATCGATTAGTTGAGAACAGAAAATTAATTCTTGGTGGTGTCACCATTCCTTTTGAAAAAGGTTTGGAAGGTCATTCTGATGCAGATGCTGTGATCCATTGTTTGTGTGATGCTTTATTGGGCGCGATGGCAATGGGTGATATTGGCAAGTTTTTTCCCGATACCGATGCTGCATTCAAAAACATTAACAGTCGACTGTTACTTCAACAAGTTCATGATTTTATGAAAGAAAAAAATTATGTACTGGTTAATGCTGACATCACTATCTTGGCACAAGCGCCAAAAATGGCAGCGCATATTCCTGCCATGATTAATAATCTTTGTGGCGATCTTCAGGTTGATCATTCTCAAATTAATATCAAAGCGACCACAACTGAAAAGATGGGATTTATCGGAAACGGCGAAGGGATATCTTCCTACGCTGTCGTTTTACTTCACCATCAATAGTTAATCACCGACTTTCATTTCTTTTTTTTCTCTTATAGCGTTGACTAGTTATCTAACGATACGAGTCAAAGTCAATTTCTTTTAATTTTACTTTCGGATTCATCGTTAGCTCTGACGAATTATGCAGTAAACATTTTTCAGGAGCACTACCATGAAGACATTAGATTTTTTAGCTAAAAAAGTAACCGATGATTTAAAACATATCGATTATCAGTTTGATGAATCAGAAGGGCTCATATGGGTTTATCTGGATGCCAGTCCAAGACCCTGTGTGACGCCTCAGCTTGTCAATGATATTCGTAATTTACATAGAACTATTGAAATCAATCACGGCAAGCTGCCGACAAAGAATGGATTGAAAACGGTGAAATACCATGTGCTTGATGCGCATGCAGACGGTGTTTTCAGTCTTGGCGGTGACCTTGCCTATTTTCTTCAGTGTTTAAAAACCAAAGATAGAATCGCGTTAAAGAATTATGCAAGAAGCTGTGTCAACGCCATTTATCCCATCATGGTCGATTTTGAATTGCCTATTACTACAATTTCATTAGTCAGGGGTAATGCTCTTGGTGGCGGTTTTGAAATTGCCTTGTCGGGAGATGTTGTTATTGCTGAACGTTCTGCGCAAATGGGTTTTCCGGAAATACTCTTCAACACGTTTCCAGGTATGGGTGCATTTCAATCGTTAAGCTATCGCGTTGGGCTTAATCAGGCTAGCAAGATGATAAAGAGTGCCAAGTTATATCAGGCCGAAGAACTCTATAACATGGGTATCGTTGACATTTTAGTCGATGACCACTCTGGTGAAGAAGCGGTTTATTCATTTATCCAGGATAACAACAAGCACTGGAATGGTAACAAGTCGATACAGTCTGTCTCCAATCGGCTTAAGCATTTTGAATATCGGGAAATTATGGATATTTGTTGTAACGACTGGGTGAATTCAGTCTTCAGTATGTCTGAAAGAGATATGCGAACGGTATCCCGGTTGTTGCGAAGTCAACAACGATATGTCTCAGACAATAAAGCCCAGGCATTGCGTCACGTCTCTGCTTAAAAAAAACATTCATAATTTTCAAATTCAAAGGAGTAAAAAATGAATACTATTGGTACGAAAAGTTTAAGGCCTTCAATATCAGAGTTTGTAAACCCATCTAACAAGACAGCTCTTGTTATATTTTTAATAGATATGACAATCTATGTCAGTGCAGTGGCCGGGATCATATTTTTTGAAAGCCTTGTGTTAAAGGCATTATGTAGTATTTTATGTGGACTAAAAATGGCCTCGCTATTTGTTATTGCACATGATGCAGCACATGACAATTACACAAAAAGTAAATGGCTAAATAAAGTGATTGCTCGATTGGCATTCTTACCGTGTTACCACAATTATAGTTTGTGGTTGATTGTTCACAACCGTTTGCACCATCAGCTGACAAATATAAAGGGGGTCAATTCCTGGTCGCCGCTATCAAAACAAGATTTTGATAATTTGCCAAAATACCGCCAGTTATTGGAAAAGTTTTACAGAAGTCCATTTGGTATTAGTTTTAATTATATGATTGAGCGTTGGTTAAAGGATAAATTTTTTCCTTTTGTCAGACTGACAAAAGGAAAAAATGGAGCACACTGGCTGGATTTCACTATGGTTTCAGGTTTTCTTTTTTCACAGATCATGTTTTTCACATACTTGGGCTTTGTCTCTCCGGAAATAGGTGTGTTCGGTTCTTTATTGTTGGGAGTCGTTGCTCCATTTATGGTTTTTTGTTACATGGTTGGTTTCTCGGTGTATCAGCAGCATACGCATGAAATGGTACCGTGGTTTACCACGCTGGAGGAGAGGGATGCATGTTGTGATGTAGAGGATTTAACAATACATGTTAAATACCCAAAGTGGTATAACTTGATCAGTCATAATGTGATGGAACACACTGCACATCATGTTGATCCCAGAATTCCGTCCTATGAGTTATCAAAAGCGCAGTCTGTATTACTGAAAGTTCTGGGCGATGATATCTTATCGATTAATTTTTCGTTTTCCGATTTCATAAAAACCATGCAGCTATGTAAGTTATATGATTATGACACGCATTGCTGGCTTGATTTTGATGGCAATGTTACGAACCCAACAGTACTAGCTTTTATAAAAGATAAGGATCATTCTGTCAATGGTTCGAGGACAGTTGATGAGTTTCCTAATGCGGCATAATTAAATCGCGATAACCCCTAAAGAAAACCAGACAGGGAAGTCTGGTTATTTAGTTAGATAAGTTTGATTTACGTTGTTCCACATAGGAATAAAGCGCTGTTTTACTTTCTTTAAACACTTCTTTGAGTTCTATCAAAAGCGATGATAAATCATCATGGTTTTTCGATCTGGAAGCTTTGTAAATATTATCGGCAGATTTCGATAAGCGGGTAGCGCCAATTGAACGTGAACTGCCGTCCAATGTATGAGCATGTTCGTCTATATTATTGTAACTATTCTGGCTAACGGCATTATCGAGTTTTGTTATTGTTTCTTCTGCATCTTTGCAGAAATTACTGACAAGGTCAGCGACAAAGTTTTTTGTTTTAGACATTTGATTGAGCGAATCGAGTAAATCAGAGTCTATGATCGGCAAATTTTTAGGATCGTTGATACTGACAATATTATGAGGAGAACTATTATCAGAGATGATATGCATATTTTTATCTCTATAAAGATCAGTAACTGTGTTTAATAGTCTTTCCGGTTCAATAGGTTTAGTGAGAAAGGCATCCAGTCTTGCTTCTTTACATGCCTCATAGGCTTCTTTCGTTGCGTTGGCCGTCAACATGATTATTGGAATATGCCTGTTCTCCGGATACATGAAACGATACATCTTGGCGGCTTCAATGCCGTTCATAATCGGCATATGCATATCAAGTATGATGAGATCGTATTCCTTCTGTTCCAGATAATCTAGAATAATTTCGCCATTTTCAACGATAGTCACCTGATGATTGCCGTGTTCGAGTATATTGCGAATTACCTTTTGATTGGTTTCATTATCCTCACCGACAAGTATGCTTAGGCTTTTACGGGCATAATCTGTGTTAAGTTCTGGTTCTCTCAATATGTTTCTTCCTGAATTGTCTGCATAGTCATTGGCAGCAACAAGAGCATGTAACGACCTGAATAATGATGTTCTTTCGGGCTTACTACTTATTATGGAGGCATAGCCAGCCGCCAGCTGATTACTGATTTCACTATTATTATCAGTACAATCCGAGACCAATATTGCATGTGTATTCTTACTTATTGATTTAATTTCGTTGATTAACAGGAACGGGGAGGTATCCAGCTGCCGTTGAAAAACTAATGCAATCTGATAGCGACGATTTTCCATCATTTCTAACGCGCTGTGTGCATCGGTTGCCAGGTCAAAATCGATCATCCAGTTTTTAAGCTGTTCTGAAATATAATGATTTTGCTCAGTATTTGATGTAATCAATATGATGTTTGATTTATTAAGCTGTTCTAGCGAATGCTTTTCCTCAGACAATACCTTTTGTCTTTGCAACATCAATTCAAACCAAAATGCGGAACCTTTATTTAATTTGCTGCTAAAGTCGATCACGCCACCCATTGCCTCAACTAGCTGTTTGGCTATTGCCATGCCAAGGCCTGTGCCGCCAAACTTCCTGGTTGTCGATTCATCGGCCTGGGTGAATTTTTCAAAAAGTTTGGCTTTTGATTCTTTCGGAATGCCAATTCCCGTATCAACAATTTTGAACCTCAGTTTAACGTCTGTATCCATGATCAAAATCGGTTCTACGTATATCTGGATTGAACCTTGTTCAGTGAACTTAATCGCATTGCTAATTAAATTAATAATAATTTGACGTAAATGTTGTTCATCTCCACGTAATAGAAAAGGGATTTCCGGTGATATGTGTATGTTAAGTACTAGTCCTTTATGTTCTGCTTGCGGCGCGAGCATATGTGAAGTTGAGTTAACCAATGAATGCAAGTCAAAGTCTACTTCTTTAATTGTCGTTTTGCCGGCCTCGATTTTTGATATATCCAGGATGTCATTAATCAGTGCCAGCAAAGTTTTTGCAGACGCTTTTATTGTTGACGCATAGTCCTTTTGTTGAATGTCAAGATCAGTTTTGTCAAGCAAGCCACTCATACCAATTACGCCATTCAGCGGTGTACGTATTTCATGACTCATATTTGCCAGAAATTGACTTTTTGCTTCATTTGCCGCCTCGGCAGAATTAATGGCTTTTCGTAACTGTGATATCAGTGTGGATACGTATACGGTCAAAATTATGATAGTGACTAAAAAACCATAGCTAAGAAATTTCTGTTCATGCCAGTATTCAACGTTGGTTAACACAAAACAAAAGCCAATAATGCTTAACAACATGCACGAGAACAAGTATTTATTACCGTAACGAAAACCATATCCAAATGTGATGAATAGATAAGAGCCGATTAAGGGTGCACCATAACTACCTAAATGATACAAGGCATATGAAATGAGAACCGCATCGGAAATCATACCTATGTACCTCCTGTATGGAAGAGGTTTAGGGTTAAGAACCACCCAACAAAAAATTGCAATGCAAATTAAGAGATATTGAATTGGCGCTATAACGGCTTGCGGAGGAAGTAATCTATATTCATATTCAATCCATAAAATATAAAAAAGCCAGATTGTTCCCATTATTAGTTTGACGAAGCACTGTATATGTTCAGAGTCCTCTCTGTTCTCCAGCCGACTTTTGATTATGTTAAACATTAGTACAACCTATGTTAAGTAACGCTATCGAGTCTATCGATTGTTATCTTGAATATTAACTATATCAAGCAATGCATCGACACAAGCAGGATCGAAATGTTTACCTTTTTCAGAGATGAGGTATTCCTTGGCATGCTCAATTGGCCATGCTTTTTTATAAGGACGTTGATTGGTTAACGAATCAAATACATCAGCAACCGCAGTTATTCTTGCTTCAATCGGAATCTCGGATTCGCCTATCGCGTTGGGATAGCCTTTGCCGTTGTATTTTTCGTGATGATTAAGCGCGATGATTGCACCTGTTTGTAAATAAGGAGAGGGACTGTCTTTCAATAATTCATAGCCAATCTCTGTATGCGATTTCATTATAGTAAATTCTTCGCCAGTTAATTTACCTTGTTTCATCAGGATGTTATCTGCAATTGCAATCTTGCCTACATCATGCAGTGGAGAAGCCAGCTTGATTATTTCCGCCCGTTCTGCATCGATCCCCATCTTTATTGAGATTTGATGTGCAAATGAGGCGATACGTTTGAGGTGTTCCCCGGTAATGCAGTCTTTAAACTCGCAGGCACGGGTCAATCGATTCAGCGTTTCCTGTTCTCTCAGTAATAGTTCATCTGAATTGCGGTTGACTAAAAACTGAAGTACGTCTGTTTTATGTTCCAGACGCGATTGATGTTTGGACAAGGCCAGCAAATTTTTACATCGGGCTTTACATTCAGCTTGATCAAAGGGTTTATTGAGGAAATCATTTACGCCAGATTCAAGTGCATTATGTAACGTCGATTTATCATCCATGATAGTGATCATGATAACGGGCACGTTTTTACAGCCCGGCACATGTCTTACCGACTGTGTGAATTCAATACCATTCATCTCCGGCATTTTAAAATCGGTAATAATGAGATCAGGGGGGCTGAGTCTGGCATCGGTTAATGCCGCCAAAGGGTGTTTGAACGCCCGGATCTGTATATCAGAATCAATGTTTCTGACAATCTCGGTCAGGATATTCAGGCTGACCGACTGATCGTCAACTATCATGACAGTTGAAGCCGAGTAATTTGCCGATATATCGTCGATAGAAATGGGTAGCATTCTTTATTATCCGTAACTATTTCAGCCGCCGCAGCGTTTTATTTAATTATAGTCTATGTGTCCTTTTTTAATAGAAGATAAATAGCGCCAGTACCGCCATCGACCTGTCTGGCAGAGCAGTAAGCGAGCACATCATCACGTTGTTGTAGCCAGTGATTCAATTTATTCTTTATTACCGGTTTTTTATTTTTTGATCCCAGCCCCTTGCCATGAATGACTCTGACACAGCGCTTGCCTCTACTCTGACAATATTTTAAAAAATCAGATAAAGCAGCGCGCGCAAGGTCTACAGTTAACCCATGTAAGTCTAGCTCATCTTCAATGGGAAAAACTCCTTTTCTTAGTTTGCGCATGGTCTGTTTCTGAATACCGGGGCGCAGAAAAAACAGTTCATCACCCGTTTCCAGCGTTGCGGGATCATAGTCACCATCAATCAACTCTTGCATAACGGCGGCATCATCCGCTAATGAATGTTTGGGATGGGCAGCAGGGCGGGCCTTATTGGACAGTACGGTCGAATTTTTTATCGGCGTGATATCGCCCACTGCTCGACGGAATAATTCGCTATCTTCTTCTGATATATCGGATGACTTGGACATCATCATGCTACCCAAAATAGGAGTAGTTTAGCGTAAGCCTCAACAATTGTCAGGCTAAGCAATGTGCCAATAACTATTTTTCTTAACAGTTATAGGTAACCAATAGCGTTTTCAGTCAAGCCAACGTCTGGCATTCAGGAATAATTGCATCCAAGGACTGTACTCATGTTTCCATTCTCTCGGCAGCCAGGAAAACTGTTTGCTCAAAAACACACGTTCCGGATGCGGCATCATGATCGTAACCCTGCCATCGGCACTACACAGACCAGCAATGCCATTGGCAGAACCGTTTGGATTTAACGGGTAAGTCTCTGTCGGTTTGCCCTGGCTATCGATATAGCGTAGGCTGTTGTGATTAGCACTGTCACTGTTTACGCGACCTTCACCATGTGCGACCACAACAGGAATACGCGAGCCAGCCATACCCTTAAATAATATGGATGATGATGGCATCACTTCCACCATGACCAATCTGGATTCAAATTGTTCTGATTCATTTCTAACAAAGTCTGGCCAGTCGTTGGTGCCAGGAATTAATTCACGAAGTTGCGACATCATTTGGCAGCCATTACAGACACCCAATGCAAACGTATCTTCACGAGTAAAGAAACGTGAAAACATGTCGGTGAGCTTAGGCGTAAACAGTATTGTCTTTGCCCAACCACCGCCTGCGCCAAGTACATCACCGTAGGAAAATCCGCCGCAGGCGACGAGACCATCAAAGCTATCCAGTGTTTGATTCCCCGCAATTAAATCCTGCATGTGTACATCAATACAAGTAAAACCAGCCCGATCAAATGCTGCCGCCATTTCTACCTGACCGTTGACACCTTGTTCACGTAAGATTGCAACTTTCGGCTTGCTTGCCTGCGTAATATGAATAGCCGGTAATTCGGTTAAAGAAAAATTGACGTCTAATGAGAGTCCTCGGTGTGATGAATCACTGATCAATGCAAACTCCTGTTTGGCACACTCCGGGTTGTCGCGCAAGGATTGCATTCCGAAACTGGTTGCTGCCCAGTCTTGTTGTAGTTTGTTCAAGGCAGCACTGTAGACAACATCATTGTTATTCACGATTTCAACAATGGCATCATCATGAATTGACGCAACTTGCTGGACAGCACTTTGATCAAAACCGGCTCGTTCAAATGTGTCCAACACGTTTTTCAAATCACGCTGTCGTATTTGTATTACCGCGCCAAGTTCTTCATTGAACAAAAACTCTAGTGGTTGATGGTCATCACAAGAGATGCTGAGTCCGCAACGTGCTGCAAATGCCATTTCCAGAAGCGTGACAATGAGTCCTCCATCTGAACGATCGTGATAAGCAAGAATCAGATCGGATTCGTTTAACAACTGAATGCAGTTGAAGAATTGTAATAATAAATCGACGTTATCGACATCAGGGGTCTCATCGCCAAATTGTTCAAATACCTGGGCAAGAACAGAGCCTCCCAAACGCGCTTTACCCGCGGCTAGATCAATAAACAAAATGACTGTCTCATTATCAGCGACTAACTGCGGGGTCAGTGATTGACGTGTATCAGCAACACGGGCAAAGGCAGAAATTGTGACAGATAAGGGTGATGTAACCTGTTTCGTAATATCCTGTTCTAGCCAGACGGTATTCATGGATAATGAATCTTTACCAACAGGGATAGCGATACCCAGTGCCTGACAAAGTTGACTGACTGCTGAGACAGTGGCATATAAATCCGCGTCTTGGCCCGGTTCACCACAGGCCGCCATCCAGTTTGCCGAGAAGGAAATGTCGTTAATTTTTAATATTCGGGCAGCACAAATATTGAGAATGGCTTCAGCAATAGCCATGCGGCCCGAAGCCGGCGCGTCTATCACTGCGATCGGTGTTCGTTCACCCATCGCCATCGCTTCACCGATATAGTCATAATACGAACTGCTGGTGACGGCGCAGTCGGCGACAGGTACTTGCCACGGGCCGACCATTTGATCGCGTACCACTAAGCCGGATACGGAACGATCGCCGATAGTGATCAGGAATTGTTTACTGGCTACAGTAGGGCAATGCAATACACGCGAGAGGGCTTCATCAATGAATATATTGTCTGTATTGATGGGCATTGGTGATGTTTTTACAGAATTGACATCGCGTTGTATGGTCGGCATTTTCCCTAACAGCACCGACATCGGTATATCTATCGCATGATTATTGAAATGTGAGTCATTTAATCTTAGCTGTGGTTCCTGAGTGGCTTCACCCAGTACGGCAAACGGTGCGCGTTCACGCTGACAGAGTCTTTCGAACTGATCTAACTGATTGGGATCAATCGCCAACACATAGCGTTCTTGGGATTCATTACACCAAATACCCATCGGCGACATACCGGGTTCGTCATTCGGAATTTTCCTGATTTCCAGATTGGCGCCACGTTCACAGGCGCTCACCAGTTCAGGCATCGCATTAGATAAACCGCCAGCACCAACATCATGAATACTCAGTATTGGATTACTATCACCCATCGCCCAGCAGCGATCTACGACTTCCTGACAACGGCGCTGCATCTCGGCGTTATCACGTTGTACCGAAGCGAAATCTAATGACGCATCGCTAGTGCCGGATGCCATTGAAGATGCAGCGCCACCACCGAGTCCGATCAGCATGGCAGGGCCGCCAAGCACGATCAGTTTTGCGTCAGCCGGGATAGTATGTTTATCAATATGGGATTCGCGAATCATGCCGTAGCCCCCGGCCAGCATGATCGGTTTATGATAGCCGCGGATGATGGTGTCGGTTTCCTGTTGCTCGTAACTACGAAAATAACCGCATAAAGCAGGACGGCCGAATTCATTATTATAAGATGCCGCGCCTATTGGCCCTTCCAGCATAATATCCAGTGCCGATACGATCCGATCCGGTTTGCCGTTGTCTTTCTCCCAAGCCTGATCAAAGCCGGGGATTTTGAGATTTGAAACACTAAAACCACATAGCCCGGCTTTCGGTTTCGCACCACGACCAGTTGCCGCTTCGTCTCTTATTTCTCCACCGGAACCGGTCGCCGCGCCGGGATGTGGGGAGATTGCGGTCGGATGATTATGGGTCTCGACCTTCATCAAAATGTTGATGCTTTCATCCTGATAGTGATATTCATTCGTTTCCGTATTGATTAAGAAACGTTTGCCAGCATAGCCTTTCATGACCGCTGCATTGTCATGATAAGCGGACAGTACATTGCCAGGATTGCTCTCATGCGTTTGACGAATCATGCCGAATAGTGATTGGTCTTGCTTGTTTCCATCCAACTTAAAGTCAGCGTTAAAAATTTTATGGCGGCAGTGTTCCGAGTTTGCCTGTGCAAACATCATCAACTCGACATCGGTCGGATTGCGTTGCATTTTTTGAAAGGCATCATATAAATAGTTGATCTCTGCGTCTGATAAGGCCAGTCCCATTGAAGTATTCGCCTCTTCAAGCGCGGCTTTACCCTGTTGGACAATATCGATATGTTTCAGCGGCTCGGGCTCAGTCGCAGCAAAAAGTACGCTCGCTTGTTCTTCAGTAGAGATAACAATCTCGGTCATACGATCATGTAATAGCGAGTGTAATTTCGTTTGTTCGGTTTCGCTTAATGTCGTTGGCGAACTAGCTTGAAGCAGGTAGGCAAGCCCACGTTCGACCCGATTAATTCTTTGCAGACCTGAATTGTGCAAAATATCAGTTGCCTTACTTGACCAGGGAGAAATCGTACCGGGCCGTGGGATCACGATAAGTTTTTCTCCGTCGCTTAATTGAGCGACTTGTTCGCCACCATAATTTAACAGTGCGCGCAGTTGTTTATGCTCGTGCTCATTTAGAGACTCATTAAGGTCTACAAAGTGAATGAAGTAAGCATCGACCGAGACGATATCCGGAATCAGAGACTGTAATTCGTTAAGTAATTTAGCTAGACGAAAGCCGGATAAGGCCTGGCAACCGGGGAGTATTAGCATCAAACTAAGCTGTTTATTCGGAAAGAGAAAATTTTGATTATTTTATCAGCCCTTTGAATTTCAGGCTAAATTATTTTGCTTGAGTTTGACTGTTGTTTTTCATCATATATATTTTGGCGGGAATAAAAAACTAGCTGTATCCAATAGTCACTATTTTTCTCTTGCAGACTGACCAATATTGTCTTTCAAATTAAAAAAGTAGGCAGAGGGATTTCATAAAACTTACATAATTTTGTAAGAATTGATCGACAAAATACCTGTCTTTGTTTAACGACATATAAGGAAGCTGGGTAATGAACAATCGGAAAAATTTGATGTTAGCGGTTTCCATTATCGCTTCTGTGTTTTCCTTCGCAGCAGATGCGGCGATGATAGATTTAACCGGTCAGGGTGGCAATGGGGGTGGTTTTGGCAATAGCCTGAATTTCAATCAGAATGGTATCTCATTAACTGTCAGCGCTTATGGTGAGACCGGTGCTGAGCATCCACCCGGCTCTTTGTATTATTTATTTGAGACCGCAGAGGTCTATAGTTGGAATAGCGGACTGGGTATTTGCAATCGACATGAGGGAAGTGCTGCTGGGGGGTGTTCAACAAACGAGCACGAAGTTGATACAGTAAACCGGGATGATCTGTTGGTATTTGAGTTTGACCAGTCGGTAAATTTTGAATCCATTACTGTTGATCCGTTTAATGGATCAGGAAGCGACCCCAATGATAGAGATATCATTTATTGGGTCGGCCAGGTGAGTCAACCCTTGCACCTGACGAACGAGACTTTTGCGACGCTCTCTTCCATCACCGGCATTGAGGACGAGATATACAGTCCGGTATCATCCAGCTATTCACCTTTTACTCATAGTTTAACCGGCACAGGAAACATATTATTGCTCAGTGGTAATTATTACGATTTGGGCTGCAAAAATAAAAATACCAGCAGCGGTTCTGAATGTGAGGCATACAAAATTACCAATATTACTGTTTCAGCTGCGCCTCCGCCTATTCCAGTTCCTGCAGCATTTTGGTTATTTGCCTCAGGCGTAAGCACATTATTCTGGAGACAACGAAAAGTTGCGGTTTAGATTATTGTGGCTAATCTACTTTGCTTCTTCGACTTTAATTAATACGTTGCGCTGTTCCTGTCCTCTTGAACGCGTGCTAATCGCGTTACGATTGCCATCGTCCTTAAAGTGTTGCGCCGCACCGCCGACCGGTATCCATTGCCCAAGTTTACCGCTTACCGTAGTTTCAATATTCTGTATATCAAAGGTATCCCGTTGTGCAGGATTGATGCGTGATAAGGATGGCGACACCAGTAAGGTCACATTGTCACCCTGAAGTCGGGGTAATACATAGAAGCCTGAAGACACATCACGGTATTCCACGCCATCCTGAATGATGACACCACCGCCGGTGACGATGGCATTGGAGGTAGGAATCGGTACCGACTGGCCGGTATTGATAAAAGCCGGGTTGCCCTCAAGTGTTGTCACGCGAAAAACATTTCGATCTTCGATACGCGAGCGTGTTTCCAAAGAACGATAGCGAATGACATTACCATCACTATCGCGTCCTTCAACAATCGTGCCCCTTCGTCCGGTCTCAGGTACATCCAGATTCACATCTCCTGCCTGATAACGTCCTGACAATCCGCCTTCACTGAGGTTGAAGTTACCATCAATATCTTGTTTGACACTGATCACAAGATTGCGCGGTGCGTAATCGATTTGTTCAAGTACACCAATAATCTGTTTCAGGTTAGAAGGCGTGGTTTTAACAATGAGTTGGTTGTTCATTCCCGTCACGGTGCCGCCCTCAGCGACCAGCGGTTTGATAATGGGGACAACATCAGAGACTAGACGATGTTTGAGTGGAATCATTTCAATTTTCATCGATTCCGCCATGACTAAATTTGTCAGGCTGAGCAGTGACAGCAGTATAAATGTCAGACGAATATTCAAATTAATACCCTGCGTAAGTTTGGATCAGGCGTCGCCGTTTCCCACATTGCGTTAAAGACTTCTAACAGGGCTTTTGACTCGCGTCGGCTATTGAAGTTTACTTTCCCTTTATAGCGTTCACGATTCTCACGAAATAAATAACCAACTTCGTCGACGATCATTACCGCCTCATTAAATGATCTATATTCATTAGACGCTTTTCGTAACTCGATAAAGCTGCTCAGTTTACCGGCTAAATCCAGTATCTTGTGCCCACGTCGTGAAATCAATGCAGCCTCAAACACAATGACACGAACTTCAGCGTAGCGATTACCAATGACGACTTTCCTCAGGGCTTCAACAAATTCCGGCTGATCATAAACAAACGGATCCAGTTCCGTGCTGATGATGGAAATTTTCTGTCTGGTTTGGCTAACCAGTTCCAGTGCTGCATCGGCATTTTCCTGCCGGGTCGAGATATTGATAGCGCCATCAGTCGACTGGCCTAAATCATAATCAGAAAAATCAATCATGCGCTTCAGTTATTGCTCGAGTAATCCCAGTGTTTGTGCTTCTGCATTACCTATATAGTTATGCGGTGTTAATGCCAGTAGACGTTGTTTATCTTCATCAGCCAGGTCAAGCTGCTTAATGAACGCATGCAGATTTTCCTGGTTAATACTCTGCCCACGTGTCAAGGCTTTCAGTTGTTCATAAGCATTATCTATTCCATAACGGCGCATTACAGTCTGAATCGGTTCAGCTAACACTTCCCAGGCATCATCCAGATCCTTTCCCACTGCCTGCTGATTCACGTCGAGTTTATTCAAGCCTTTCAAACAAGAATCAAACGCAATTAGTGTATAAGCCACACCGACACCCATGTTACGTAATACCGTGGAGTCAGTCAGATCGCGTTGCCAGCGGGAAATTGGAAGTTTTTGTGAAAGATGCTCGAATACGCCATTTGCCAGACCGAGATTTCCTTCGGCATTTTCAAAATCAATCGGATTGACCTTGTGCGGCATGGTCGACGAACCGATTTCACCTTCTTTCAGTTTCAATTTGAAATAACCGAGCGAAATATAACTCCAGATATCACGATTGAGATCGATCAGTATTGTGTTAATCCTTGTTAGGACGTGGAAGTACTCTGCCATGTAATCATGTGACTCGATCTGCGTTGTGTGTGGATTCCAGTTCAGTCCCAGTCCTTCTACAAAATGTTGGGAGATCGCCATCCAATCGATATCCGGGTAAGCAGACAAATGCGCATTAAAATTTCCAACGGCGCCATTCATTTTGCCTAGCAGTTCGACCTTAGCGAGTTGCTGACGTTGTCGTAGCAAGCGGTGAATGAATACCGCAATCTCTTTGCCTAATGTGGTGGGCGACGCCGTTTGTCCATGCGTACGCGATAGCATTGGTGTCTTCGCGTGTTCCCTGGCCAAGATTGAAAGCGTTTGAATTATTTCGTCCAGTTTCGGGATTATTACCGCTTCGCGCGCTTCTTTTAACATCAACGCGTGACTCAGGTTGTTAATGTCTTCTGAAGTGCAGGCGAAATGAATAAATTGTGCGGTTTGTTTTAATGCGCGATCGGCTTGAATCGAATCACGTATAAAATACTCGACCGCTTTGACATCATGATTAGTGGTTTTTTCTATCGATTTAATGGCATTGGCATGTTCAATTGAAAAATTGTCGCTAAGCTCATTCAGCAAAGTGACGGATGCATCAGGCAGAGCTTGAATCTCTTTTATATCAGCATGCGCTGCCAGCGTTTTTAGCCATTCTACTTCGACCTTGACGCGAAAACGAAACAGACCAAATTCACTAAAAATCGGTCTAAGTTGGGCCGTTTTCGTTTCATAACGACCATCAATAGGGGAGACGGCAGTGAGTGCTGACAATTCCATGCTGATTCCTGAGATTAGTATTGGCTAAATTATACATGCTAAGGCCCGGGATTAGGATGCATCTCATGAATCGCCTCTATTTTCCTGATGAGGTCTTTACTCAAGTTGACATTGATACTGTCTATATCGGATTTGAGTTGTGACATTGATGTCGCGCCAATAATGTTACTGGTCAGAAACGCACGTGAATTTACATAGGCTAATGCCATTTGTGCCGGGTCGAGTCCATTTTCTTTTGCCAGATTGACATAGGCGTCGGTTGCGGCAATCGCCTGCGTATTGGTGTAACGAGTAAAGCGATCAAATAGCACCAGCCGCGAACCTTCCGGCTTCGCGTTATTCAGGTATTTGCCACTGAGTACACCAAATGCGAGTGGCGAGTAGGCGAGCAGACCCACTTGCTCCCGATGTGCGAATTCAGCCAGTCCAATTTCAAAGCTGCGATTGAGTAAGTTATAGGGATTCTGAATACTGACGATGCGCGGTGAATTATTCTCTCGAGAGACACGCAGATACTCGGCACAACCCCAGGCAGTTTCATTAGAAATACCAATCGTCCTGACCTTACCTGATTGCACAATTTCAGCGAGCACTGACAGGGTCTCTTCAATGGCAACGCCATCTTTTTCAGGGGCATGGTAGTAATTCAGTTTGCCAAAATAGTTGGTGTCGCGTTCCGGCCAATGCAGCTGATATAAGTCAAGATAGTCGGTTTGTAGCCGCTGCAACGATGCATCAAGTGCTGCAGTAATATTCTTTTTATCCAGCTTCGCTTCGCCGTTGCGCAAGTAGGGTAACCATTCAGCTTGTGCACAGACTTTACTGGCGATAATTAATTGATCGCGGTCGCTGCGTTTAGCTAACCAATTGCCGAGATAGGTCTCGGTCAGCCCCTGTGTTTCTGCCTTGGGTGCGACCGGATACATCTCTGCGGTATCAATGAAATTAATACCGGCGTCAATGGCATAATCCAACTGTTCATGTGCTTCCTGTTCAGTATTTTGCTCTCCCCAGGTCATGGTGCCGAGGCACAATTGACTGACGCTGATATCCGTGTTTCCCAGTGTATTAAATTTCATCATTACCTCGCGCGTTTCTCAATGACAGTTCAGACAATAGCACTGACTTATGATACCTTTAAGTCATCGAATAAACTCAATTCTGTTGATTGATGCAAACCCTGACAATTACGAAACCCGATGATTGGCACCTGCATGTGCGTGACGGTGACACATTGGCAAGCGTGGTGAATCATACTGCTGCCCAGTTTGCCCGCGCGATTATTATGCCTAACCTGCAACCACCTGTTGTCTCGACTGAAATGGCATTGGCTTACTATCAGCGGATTATGGCGGCCGTTGATAGTCGCTATCAATTTCAACCATTAATGACGCTTTATCTGACTGACAATACCTCGCCAGAAGAGATCAAGCTTGCGGCCAGCTGTGAACATGTCAAAGCGTTGAAATACTATCCTGCTGGTGCGACGACGAATTCTGATCAAGGGGTGACTGATTTTAAAAAGACTTATCCTGCGCTTGAAGCAATGTCGGAGTTAGGCGTCTTGCTGCTATTGCATGGTGAGGTGACAGATAATCATATCGATGTGTTTGATCGAGAGGCAGTGTTCATTGAAAAGATACTCTCCAGGCTGGTAGCTGATTTCCCGAATTTAAAAATTGTCTTTGAACATATCACCACCCGCGCAGCGGTCGAGTTTGTCATGCAAGCCGGTGACAACATTGCAGCAACCATCACACCGCAGCATATATTATTGAATCGAAATGATTTATTTCGGGGGGGATTACGCCCACATCATTACTGTTTACCTATCCTGAAAGCGGAGGATGATCGGCAGGCAGTCATCGCTGCTGCAACCAGCGGTAACCCGAAATTCTTTCTCGGTACAGATAGCGCGCCGCATGCGCGTGGCAAAAAGGAAAGTGATTGCGGTTGTGCCGGTATTTATACCGCCCATATCGCATTGGAACTCTATGCTGAGGCCTTCGCCCGCGCTGATAAACTCGACAAACTGGAGGCGTTTGCCAGTTTTTATGGCCCAGACTTTTATGGCCTGCCCAGAAATATCGATTCGGTCACGCTGATTAAACAGGAACAAACTGTGCCTGATACACTTCCGCTTGGTGACACTGTGCTGGTGCCGTTTCGTGCCGGCAGTAGCTGTAGCTGGCAACTACAACACTGATTACATTGTGGATACTGTTGCAACACGTTTTCGTGGTTTTCTGCCGGTGATAGTGGATGTGGAAACCGCTGGCTTTAATGCTGCCACCGATGCCTTATTGGAAATCGCTGCGGTCACGATAACTATTAATGATGAAGAACAATGGTGTATCGATGAAACGATTTCAAAACATGTGGAACCGTTTGAGGGTGCGAATCTTGATAAAGAATCGCTGGAGTTCACCGGCATTGATCCCGACCATCCTTTTCGCAAACAAATCGCTGTCAGCGAAGTCGAGGCGCTGCAGGCAATCTTTAAACCAATTCGAACTAAAATCAAACAGCATCATTGCAAGCGTGCCGTGCTGGTCGGACACAATGCACATTTCGATTTAGGCTTTTTAAATGCCTGTGTTGAACGCAATGATATTAAACGTAACCCGTTTCATCCTTTCAGCATATTTGATACAGCTACCTTGTGCGGTTTGGCTTATGGTCAGACGGTTTTGTCGCGCGCGGCGAAAGAGGCTGGTCTGGAATGGGATACGAAAGAGGCACATTCTGCTCGTTATGATGCAGAGCAGACGGCATTACTGTTTTGTGACATTGTGAATAAGTGGAATACATACTCGGGCGTAATTTAAGTTATGAATTAATAATACGCTTTCACCGGTGAAACAAAACCATTCGGTTTTAGAGCGAGCATGCCACAAGTTAATTGTTGCAAAATATTCTCAGCGGTGTTGCCAATAATAAAACCGGGAATGCCGTTTCTTGCTACTGTCCCCATCACCACCATATCAATCTTGTGTGTCTCGATATACTCGGGAATTTCTTCATTCGCTTTGCCTTTCTTCAGGATTAGACTGCCCGGCTTTTCTATTTTCGATTCTTCAAAAAGCGCGTCTATCGATTCTTTGTGGGCCAGTCGGGTGTCATCAAGCAGTTTGGTTAAGGTTTCAGCGTCGGTCTTTCCAAAGGCGGAATGTTTCAGAAAACTTTCATGTTCAAAATGCCAGCATGAAATAACATGGATAGTCCCATTCAGCATTGCATTCACTGCATAGCTCAGTTGCAGAAGTTTGATGCTCAGATCATGCCCTTCGGGCCTGTCGCTAAGCGGGTCGATGGCAACCAGGATCTGTGGGTTTTTATCAGTATGAAAATCTCTGTGAATCCAGACTGCACAAGGGCACTTTCGTAACAGATGCATGTCCAGCGATTTGAAACCAGAATGTTGTTGTGCATCCAGCGGTTCTGATGACTTAATTACCAGGTCAATCTCGTTTTTCAGAACAAACTGGATAATCGCAACAAACTCAGGCGAGCTGGTTTGAAAAACAATCGGGCTGGCTTCGTTTATATTATGATGTTTGAGTTTTTCGCGAATTGAATCTTCGATAGTTTTTTGGAAGGCGGCCTGGGAATCAATCAACTCTTCCGGGAACTTCGGATGCAATACCAGAAATGAGAGCTTACCATTGTTGGAAAAGCTCAGTGAGGCTGCGCGTTTTAGTACATCGTCTGATATCTGATTGGAGTAAACTACAAAAAGGATATTCTTAAACATGGTGCGATACTATTACAGCTATAACTTAGGCAAAAATTAGATATTTTTATGTTACTAATTAGTCCGATGTATCAATAAAAATAGTTAGATTGTGATTATTTATCATCGTACGAAATAGAAAACAGAACATTATGTGTTGTGTTTTATCCAAAAGCATGGCTGATAGATAAATTCATTAAACTGTAATAATTTTGCAGTTACTGGATGATAGCATTTCATGTAGTTTGTTCAATGAGTGGTGCATGGACAGCATTTTGTAGTATGGAAAGTTTAAAAAAACAAAAAATTCATTTCCTTTTTTTCTGTTTATCCTCGGGTTAAGTCATAGTGCGGTGGCAGACATCACCGCATCGGGAAACTTGCCAATTAGCTATGATGGCGTGTCCAATCCATGGATAGTTCGGCAGACAGAAATTTGTAATCCATTTATAGGTGGATGTTTTCTAATTCCTCTCAATGATGGCAATTTGGAACCGTTTGGCAATTTGGGTGTGTTTGGCTATGGTCCTGTAAGTGACTTAGCATTTAATTTACTGGAGATCGACAACGGCAGCGTCGTTATTAGTGAAGCGGGCTCTATAGGTTCTACCACCAGAATGTCTGGTTCTCATATTCTTACTGACGGGCATGGTGCCGTTGTTATCAAAGATCCCGGCAGTCAATGGATTAATCATGGCCGTTTGACGGTTGCGGCAGGTAGCGATGACGCATCCTTAGATGTGCTAAACGGGGCCTATGTAAACAGCGCCGAAGGCGCAATTAATCAAACCGGGATAGTGACCATATCTGGAGCTGGGTCCACTTGGTATAACGAAAACGGCCTGGAGGTAAATGGTGGTAGTATAAAAATTGAGAATGGTGCCCGACTAAGTAATTCAGTCGGTATCTTTAACTATCGTCCCTTTAATTCCTCATTTATTGACTATTCATCCTATCTTAGTTTATCAGGTTCCGTGACAATTTCCGGAGCGGGTTCTGTTTGGGAAAACAGACAGAGTAATAACCCAACACCGTATGATAGGTTATATATAGATGGTTCAGTGTTAATCGAAGACGGCGCCAGATTGGAAACCGTAAATACATTTGTACGATTTGGTTTTGACACACAAAATATAACTGTAACGGGTACTGGGTCAACTTGGGAAAATCAGAACAATATTTTCGTCTCAAACCGATTAACTGTTTCAGACGGGGCCAAGGTAGTGACGAAAACGTCGACTTTTGACAACAGTGAAGTGTTGATCGATGGTTCAGGCTCCGAATTAACTATTCAGGAAAGTGCTCTTGTATTTGGCGGTCGTTTGAGTATTGTCAATCAGGCTTCTGTCAGCGGAAATGGCAGTTATAGTCAACGTGGTCGGCGTTCATTTAGCCTCGAAGAAGGCGTGCAATATTCTGGATTAACTACAGTTAACGGTATATTAGCATTTGATGGTGTGGAGATAATTGAGAGTAAAATTAATGGTAATGGAGATATCAACGCTAACAACGTTTCAATAATCAATAGCTCGATAGAAGTGGGGGACAATCAGGAAACTGATATTTTTACCATTAACGGTGATCTATCGCTAATTAATTCCATACTGGAAATTGATATTACGTCAACGGAAGAAATAAATAACATAGCAAGAATAAGAACTAACAGTTCTGATGTTTTACAGGTTTCAGGCACGACTACAATTGAAAGAAGTTTTTTTTGGGGGGGCACTATTGAAGGTCCCGCGACCAACATCCTCTTCGATCTGACTGAATATGTCCCTATTTTGCAGACAGAAACGTATACTTTTTTAACTGCTGATGAAATTTTATTTCAGGGTCTGGATATAGATGAGCTAATCGTAACTTTTTTGACTTCGTCCTCGTACAGTTTTGACTGGTTTATTGAACAGGTCCAGTTCAATGGCGGCCAGGCATTAAACTTAACGCTAGTTAACTCCGTACCGTTGCCAGCGGCTTTTTGGTTGATGAGCTTTGCCTTACTAGGTTTAATCCCTTTTAAAGCCTGTCGTTGTTCAAGCTAGATTAAGCTCTTATTTTTGTTTCCCACTCGGTCGCTTTTTTCATCAAGCTACTGTATTCGATGGTCGTCAATTCACGATTGGCTAAAACTTGTTTGCCCGCTATCCAAACATCCGTGACTTGCTGGCGGTTGCCGCTGTAGACCAGTTGTGAAATCGGTTCGAAATTTGGCAGTGTTTCTAACTGTTCAAGATTGATAGCGACGATATCGGCCTGTTTACCCTTTTTCAAAGAACCGATCTGTTCGCTTAAACCCAATGCTTTGGCACCATTAATCGTTGCGGCCGCTAAAGCAGCAGGGGCAGCTAACGCAGTGCTATCTTGAGCGACGCCTTTTGCCAGTAAAGCGGCAGTGCGCATTTCGCCAAACATATCCAGATCATTATTACTGGCGACACCGTCGGTACCAATGCAAACATTGACCTTGGCATCCATCAATTGTTTAACTGGACAAAAGCCGCTGGCAAGTTTGAGGTTGGACTCGGGACAGTGAGCGATACTTACACCTAGCTTGGCTAGATTCTGTATTTCAGCTGGTTCTAACTGCGTCATGTGGACAGCTAATAGGCGCGGACTCAACAAGCCCAGTTCTTCCAGGCGTTGTAAGGGTCGCTTGCCGGTGTTTTCAACGGCCTGTGCCACCTCGTCAGCCGTTTCATGGATATGCATATGAATCGGAATATCGAGTTCTTCTGCCAGCACACTGATACGCTTTAGTGGTTCATCAGAGACGGTATACGGGGCATGCGGTGCAAAGGCCGTATTAACCAGCGGTGCATGTCGATAATTATCATGGACTTGCTCGCCTTTTAAAATGTACTCATCGGCGTCTTTAGCCCAGGCGGTCGGGAAATCAATCAAGATTAGGCCGACGACAACGCGCATACCCACGTTTGCACAGACCTCTGCAGTTTTATCGGGGAAAAAATACATATCGTTAAAACAGGTGGTGCCGCCACGTATCATTTCGGCTATCGCGAGTTGTGAGCCTTCATTAACGAATTCAGGATCGACCCATTTCTGCTCGGCTGGCCAAATATGGTTATTCAACCATTCCATTAATGGTAAATCGTCCGCCAGTCCGCGAAATAGATTCATCGATGCATGCGTATGGGCGTTGATCAATCCCGGGATCAATACATGACTATTAAGCACAAACTCATTGTTAGCAGAATATTTTTGTTTTGCTGTTTCGGTTGGCAGGATCGCGTCAATCTTGCCAGCGTGAATTGCCAGAGAATGGTCCTTCAATACCTGGCCATGAGGTTCTACCGGGATAATCCATTTTGCGTTTAACAACGTATCAATATTCACGATGATTTAATGTCCTGTTAAAGTTCTAAACAACTGATTATGCTGCACACTATATTCATCTTTTTATCAGATTGCATTAGAGGAGATAGGTAACGCCAATGGCAGAATCATTTGCCGCTGTCCAATGGAATAAAGGCATGTTGACCTTGTTGGATCAGCGCAAGCTTCCGCAGGAGCTGATCTATCTCGATTACGATAGCTGCCATGAGGTGGCTGATGCGATTACTAATATGGTAGTGCGAGGCGCGCCTGCAATCGGGATTGCTGCTGCCTACGCGGTCGTGTTTGCTGCCCGCCATGCCTATCAGGAAGATATAGAAAATTGGCGAAAGCTAATTGAACCTGCATTACAATATCTCGCGGATGCCAGACCCACAGCGGTCAATTTGTCCTGGGCGATAGCAGAAATGCGACAGGCATTTGATGAAATCACCGGCGATCCTGAACACTATTTATTAGAACAGGCAAAGCGTATTCATCAAGACGACATTGCTGCAAATCAGCAGATGGGGCGACTGGGTGCTGAATTGATTCAGCCAAACAGTCATGTGTTGACGCATTGTAATGCCGGAGCATTGGCCACCGGTGGCTATGGAACGGCCCTGGGTGTGATCCGTAGCGCTTACCAAAAAGGGTTGATTGATCATGTTTATGCGTCTGAGACGCGTCCATGGATGCAGGGCGCAAGGCTAACCAGTTGGGAGTTACAACAGGATGCCATTCCGGTTAGTCTGGTGATTGATTCGGCAGCGGCTACGTTGATGCATTCAGGTACAGTGCAATGGCTGATCGTTGGCTCAGATCGCATTGCTGCTAATGGTGATGCGGCAAATAAAATTGGTACCTACTCTCATGCCGTTAATGCCAAACATCATGGCATAAAAGTGATGGTGGTAGCGCCATCGTCGACTGTCGATATGAGTCTGGAATCGGGTAGCCAAATTCCGATTGAGCACCGAACCGCTAGCGAGATTACTGCCATTCAGCAGATGCCTGTAGCGCCAAAAAATATGGACGCAATCAATCCTGCATTCGATGTGACACCAGCAGAATTAATTGATGCGATCGTCACTGAAAAAGGTGTCGTGAACAAACCCGATACTGAAAAAATGCGATCTGTATTTCATTGATTTTAAAAGGGTTATTGAAGTAAAAAAAATGAAATAAAAGTAGGGTAAATCGCTTCGATATGTTAGAATTTGCAGCTTCAAAATTATAATAATTTAAGGCTTTTTTACTTCCTTTTTTCATCAATGGTTTATGTCTGAATCTGATTTCGCGCGGGCGCTTTCCCAGGTAAATATCGAAGACGAAATGCGGCAATCCTATATGGATTACGCAATGAGCGTCATTGTCGGTCGAGCATTGCCCGATGTTCGTGACGGTCTTAAACCGGTGCATCGTCGTGTGCTCTATGCGATGAAAGAAATGGGCATTGAATATAATAAGGCCTATAAGAAGTCGGCGAGAGTCGTCGGTGATGTGATTGGTAAATATCATCCGCATGGCGATACTGCAGTTTACGATACCATTGTGCGCATGGCGCAGCCGTTCTCGTTACGCTACGTATTGATAGACGGTCAGGGTAATTTCGGGTCGGTCGATGGTGATGCGCCGGCGGCGATGCGTTATACCGAAGTGCGCATGTCACGTATTGCGCATGAGATCCTGGAAGACATTGATAAAGACACGGTCGATTTTGCGCCTAACTATGACGGTTCCGAGCAGGAGCCAGTGGTACTGCCGACCCGCATTCCGAATTTACTGGTTAATGGTTCCAGCGGCATTGCCGTGGGCATGGCGACTAATATTCCGCCACATAATTTAAGCGAGGTGATTTCGGCTTGTCTTGCCCTAATCGATAATCCGGATTGTTCTATTGCTGAACTCATGCAGCATATCCCCGGACCGGATTTTCCAACTGCAGCCATCATTAATGGTTCATCAGGTATCCGTGAGGCTTATGAAACCGGGCGTGGTCGCATTTACATTCGCGCTAGAACCGAGATCGAAGAACTGGAATCAGGTAATCGGATCATCATTCACGAATTACCTTATCAGGTAAATAAGGCGCGTTTACTGGAAAAAATTGCCGAGTTAGTGAAAGACAAAAAAGTGACCGGCATACGCGAGCTTCGCGACGAATCAGATAAAGATGGCATGCGTGTTGTGATTGAACTGAAGCGTGGCGAAGTCGGTGAAGTGATTCTGAATAATTTGTATAAGTTTACCCAAATGCAGTCAGTGTTCGGCATTAACATCGTGGCATTGGCAGACAATCAACCACGCTTGATGAATCTGAAAGATTTGCTGGAAGCGTTTGTCAGTCATCGACGTGAAGTTGTGACGCGAAGAACCTTATTTGAACTCAGAAAAGCCCGAAATCGCGCACATATTTTAGAAGGTCTCGCCGTTGCACTCGCTAATATCGATCCGGTTATTGCGCTGATTAAACAATCAGCCAGTCCTGCCGAGGCGAAACAAGGGCTGCTTGATGAACTTTGGGAGTCAGGTACCGTTGTAGAGATGCTACAACGTGCCGGTGCTGAGGCCTCGCGTCCGGAAGAACTTGCAGCAGAGTTTGGACTACAGGAAGGGGGTTATCGTTTGTCGCCGGAACAGGCGCAGGCCATTCTTGAATTACGTTTACAAAAATTAACTGGCCTCGAAAAAGAAAAAATACTCAAGGAATATGCTGATTTACTAGATGTCATTGCTGACTTGCTGGACATCCTCTCCAGACCTGAACGTTTGATGGAAGTCATACGTGACGAACTGGATGACGTTAAGGAGCGTTACGGTGATGAACGTAAGACTGAAATTGTTCAGACCCAGCAAGACCTGAGTATGGAAGATTTGATCACTGAAGAGGATGTAGTCGTGACCTTGTCTCATGCCGGCTATGCCAAATCGCAACCGATCGATACCTATCGTTCACAACGTCGTGGTGGACGTGGAAAATCGGCAACATCAGTCAAAGATGAAGACTTTATCGATAAGCTATTTATTGCCAGTACGCACGATACGATTTTATGTTTTTCCAGTCGCGGTAAATTGTATTGGTTGAAGGTTTACGAGTTACCGCAGGCAAGTCGAACCGCGCGTGGAAAACCGATCGTTAATTTACTGCCATTAGAAGACGGTGAGCAGATAAATGCTATCTTGCCGATCAGGGAGTTTAGTGAAGATAAGTTTTTATTCATGGCAACCGCGGATGGTACGGTCAAGAAAACCTCGCTGGCCGAATTTTCCCGGCCCAGACCCAGCGGTATCCGTGCAATTGAACTGGTTGCAGGTAACAAGCTGATTGGTGTCGAGCTGACTGATGGAGCACATGACATCATGCTTTTCAGTAATGCTGGTAAGGTAGTGCGTTTCCCGGAATCACACGTGCGGGCAATGGGACGAACCGCCAAAGGTGTCAGGGGAATACGCCTTCAGGAGGGCCAAAAAGTTATTTCTCTTATTATCGTTAACGGTAAAGATGAAACGATATTGACAGCAACAGAAAATGGTTATGGCAAACGCACGGCCACTGAAGATTATCCGCAAAAGTCTAGAGGTGGATCTGGTGTGATCTCGATTCAGGTATCGGAACGTAACGGCTCGGTGGTGGGTGCGGTCGCGGTTGCCAATGATGACGAGATCATGTTGATCAGCGATCAAGGTACCTTAATCAGAACGCCGGTCAGTGATATTTCCGTGTTTGGCAGAAACACGCAAGGTGTGAGGCTGGTTAATCTGGATGAGTCAGAACATCTGGCCGGACTGGAGCGTATTGTCGAATATAACGACGACGAGTCGTCTTCTGATTCCTGAATCTTTAGGTCTAGCCAGACCAGTGACAACATGACACGTTCGGTATTAAATTTTGGGCCAGGACCAGCAATGCTTCCTGAAGAAGTTATGCTACAAGCTCAGGCAGAGTTGCTTGATTGGCAGGGCAGTGGTAAATCGGTGATGGAGATCGGTCATCGTACGCCTGATTTCATAAAGTTAGCCGAACATGTTGAATCAAGCCTACGCGACATTCTGGCGATTCCTGATTCTTATCATGTGTTGTTTCTGGCTGGCGGTGCGACCCATCAGTACTCCATCATTCCAATGAATCTATTGGCCGGCAAACAAAGTGCTGATTATATTGATACAGGTATTTGGTCTGACAAGGCGATAGCTGCCGCTAAACGATACACTGACGTTAACATTGTTTGCAGCTCGCGTGATGATGACTATCAATCTATTCCTGATCCGAGCAATTGGCAGTTAAATAACGACGCGGCATATTGCTATTACACTGATAATGAAACGATAGGCGGTGTCGAGTTTCATTCTGTCCCGAAGGTAAGTACTCCGCTGGTGTCTGATATGACATCGTCGCTATTGTCTAAACAGGTTGATGTCTCACAGTTTGGATTGATCTTCGCCGGTGCTCAAAAAAACATCGGGCCAGCAGGACTAACATTGGTCATTGTTAATAGTGAATTGCTGAAAGACATACTGTCCATTACACCTGATTTATTGAATTATTCCTTGCAGGCCAAAAATCACAGCATGTTGAATACGCCGCCAACGTTTAATTGGTATATGGCAGGGTTAATGTTTGACTGGGTCAAACAGCAGGGCGGTATTGAAACAATGCAGCAAATGAATCAGCGCAAGTCAGATCTGCTCTATCGTGCGATTGATGAATCTGGTTTATTTTACAATGATATTGCAAAAACGTGTCGTTCCCGAATGAATGTTGTGTTTCATTTGCAAGATGAAAATTTGCTACAAACGTTTTTAGAGGAAGCCACGCTAGCGGGATTACATGCGCTTAAAGGTCACAAGCTGGCAGGCGGCTGCCGCGCCAGCCTTTACAATGCCGTGTCTGAAGCCGGCGTAGAGCAATTAGTCGCTTTTATGCGTGAGTTTGAGCGTACAAAAGGCTAAATCACCAACAATGACTTTATCGGCTTGTGCGTCTGCCGTATGCTGTCCGGCACAAGTTAAAGAATAGTGTTTGTTTGAGTGAAACAACATGCCGTCTTGAGTAGAACTATGAACGATAAAAAAAACCTTGAGAGCTTGCGGGTTGAGATCGATGCGTTGGATAAACAGCTTATCGAGCTAATCAGTCAACGTGCTCAGCTGGCGCAGCAAGTTGCCGATGTAAAAAATGCATCGGCGGAACCGGCCCGGTTTTATCGTCCGGAACGTGAAGCGCAAATTTTGCGTAAGGTCATTGAGGAGAATCAAGGGCCCCTGTCGGAAGAAGAAATGGCGCGTTTGTTTCGTGAAATTATGTCAGCCTGTTTGGCATTAGAACAACCACTGGATATCGCTTATCTCGGTCCGGAAGGGACGTTTACCCAATCGGCGGCATTAAAACACTTTGGCCATTCTGTTAATACATCGGCGTTTGGCAGTATCGATCAGGTGTTTCGTGAAGTGGAGTCCGGCGCGTCTGATTATGGTGTGGTGCCGGTTGAAAATTCGATAGAAGGCGTCGTCAACCATACGCTTGATATGTTGAATCACTCAAGCCTGATGATCATTGGCGAAGTCGAATTGCGTATTCACCATCATCTGTTGAGTAAAGAAACCGATACCGAATCAATTATGACAGTCTATGCGCATCAACAGGCTTTGGCGCAATGTCGCGCCTGGCTGGATACCAATTTAAGCAAGGCGGAGCGTATTTCAGTCTCTAGCAATGCTGAGGCGGCCAGAATCGTAAGTGATAAAGATCAGGTAGCGGCGATTGCCAGTGAATCCGCCGGTGAACTATATCAGTTGAACATCTTAGAAAGTAATATTGAGAATCATCCTGATAATACCACCCGCTTTCTGGTGATAGGCAAGGAAATGTGTCGTCCCTGTGGCAATGATAAAACATCACTGATTTTTTCGACGCCAAACAAGCCGGGCGCGTTACATAAAATGTTAAGCTGCTTTGCAGATAACGGGGTGAGTATGACCCGGATTGAATCTCGTCCATCGCGAAAAGAGATGTGGGATTATGTATTCTTTGTCGATGTTGAGGGGCATGCTGAGGATGAGCCTGTGAAACAGGCCTTGCATGAACTGCAAACGCATGCGGCGATGGTTAAGTTGTTAGGTTCTTATCCGCGGGCTGTCCTTTAGTGAATTATTATTAATGTTCTTTTTTTGTCATGACGGCGTCAGCATTGTGCTCAAATCCTCATGTATTATCTATACACTCCGGTTCTGCGCGTAATGCTTTCTGGTCCTGACAAAAAAATTACGTTTACTAATAATCCACTTATTATTTTTAACATTTAATAATAATTAGCAAAGTAAGCATTCATGACTTGTGATTTATTTACATTGGCAACAAAAGGCGTCGTCGGCTTGCAACCATACAGCGCGGGTAAACCGATCGAGGAATTGCAACGAGAGCTAGGTTTGAGTGAAATTATCAAGCTTGCGTCAAATGAAAATCCGATGGGTCCGTCAGATGCGGTGCTTGATGCTATTGCATCAACCAAAGATTTATCACGTTACCCGGATGGCAACGGTTTTAATTTGAAACAGGCCTTGGCGGAAAAACATCAGGTCGATCCCTCGCAGATAACCCTGGGTAATGGTTCAAACGATCTGCTTGAGATGGTTGCGCGTGCCTTTGTTACCGAAAAACATCAGGTGATCTATTCGGAACACTCTTTTGCTGTTTATCCTATTGTTACCCAATCGGTGGGCGCAAAACATGTGGTAGTGCCGGCTAAAGACTGGGGTAATGATTTACAGGCAATGCTAGCGGCGGTCACTGATAATACGAGATTACTGTTTATTGCTAATCCGAATAACCCAACCGGAACCTGGGTGAATAGCAATGATTTACGTAACTTGCTGGAGAATATGCCGGAGCATGTCGTTGTCGTGGTTGATGAGGCCTATTTCGAATACGCAAGAGATACGGAAGAGTATCCTGATGCCAGTCAATGGCTAAACGATTTTCAAAATCTGATCGTGACCCGCACCTTTTCCAAGGCCTACGGCATTGCCGGATTACGCATGGGTTACGGTTTATCGCATCCTGATATTGCCAATTTATTGAATCGTGTCAGACAGCCGTTTAACAACAATATGTTGGCGCTGGTTGCTGCTGAAGCGGCCTTGAATGATGAGAGTTATATTCAAAAAAGTGTCGAACTGAATCATAAGGGTATGAATGACATTATTCGTGCTTGTGATGATATGGGGCTGGATATGATTCCTTCCAAGGCAAATTTTGTCTGTATAAATTTTGAACAACCGACAGATAGCATCTATCAAGCTTTGTTGCGTTCTGGGGTGATTGTCAGACCGATTGCCAATTACGGTATGCCGAATCATTTACGTGTGTCCATCGGACTGGAACATGAAAACAAACTGTTTATTGATTCGCTTTCTTCAATCTTATCCGCATAAGTATGTTAATTGATCATCTTGCAATTATTGGCGTTGGCTTAATTGGCGGTTCGCTGGCGCGTGCGCTACGCAAAGATAAACTGGTAGGAAAAGTGACCGGCTGTAACCGTGGCGAAGATACATTAAAACAGGCTATCGAGTTAAATGTCATTGATGATTATTCCTTGTCTATTGGGGGTGCGATTGCCGATGCGGATGTTGTATTAATAGGTACGCCGTTATCGACCACTAATAAGCTGTTACCGCAAATTGCCGAAGCCATGAACGACACTACCGTTTTGACAGATGTGGGCAGTGCCAAAGGCAGTGTCGTCAATGCTGCCAGAGAATGTCTGGGAGACCATTTATCGAGATTTATACCGGGACACCCTATCGCCGGTACTGAGCAAAGTGGGGTTGCGGCCTCGTTTGCTGAGTTGTTTGTCGATCATCGCGTGATACTGACACCACTAGCCGAGACCGGCGCAAAGGCTCATCAGCTGATCACCGATATGTGGCAAGCGGTTGGCGCCGAGGTGATTAATCTGGACGTGATGCACCATGATCAAGTGTTGGCAGCGACCAGTCATCTGCCGCACATGCTTGCCTATGCCCTGGTTGATTGTCTTGCGCGAATGGAAGAACGAGAGGAAATATTTAAATACGCCGCAGGTGGTTTTGCCGATTTTACCCGCATTGCATCAAGCAGTCCTGAGATGTGGCATGACATCTGTATTTCAAATCGCGAGTCATTATTAGAGACAATGACAATATTTTCTGAACACATGGAACGTATTCGCATCGCGATAGAAGCAGGTGACAGCGAAGCACTATTAAAGATATTTCAGTGTGCAAAAACGGCACGAGATAATTTTGCCAGTAAGAAACTTACCTAGTTTAAGTTAAGCAGAAGCGACTTTTATTCTCATGCAGCAAGCAAATCGTTTTCGTATTCAACCCGGTGGTAAGTTATCGGGTCAGTTAACCGTGCCGGGTGATAAATCCATATCGCACCGTGCAATTATGCTCGGCGCGATTGCTGAGGGTGAGACTAACGTAAGTGGGTTTTTGCAGGGCGAAGATACACTGGCCACCATGCAAGCTTTCCAGCAGATGGGTGTGTCAATTGAACGCAGTGGATCAAATATCCGAATTATCGGTGTCGGTTTGGGTGGACTAAAAGCACCAGGCAAACCACTTGACCTGGGTAACTCCGGGACCTCAGTTCGATTACTTGCCGGATTATTGGCAGGACAAAGATTTGATGTGGATTTGACTGGTGATGAATCTTTAAGAAAGCGTCCTATGCGTCGTGTGATCGATCCGCTGATGCAAATGAATGCAAGCATTAGCTGTACTGATGACGGTACCTTACCGGTACATATAACAGGCGGACAACAATTACACGGTATTGAATATGACATGCCGGTTGCTAGTGCCCAGCTTAAATCCTGCCTGTTACTTGCTGGACTCTACGCAAGCGGCACGACCATCGTGATCGAATGCAAGCCAACACGCGATCATACCGAACGCATGCTGACTGCATTTGGCTGCCCTGTTGATAAACAAGGACAGCGTATCTCGATACAGTCTAGTAATAAATTAGTGGGTAATGATGTGCATGTACCTGCTGATTTTTCCTCTGCGGCTTTTTTTATTGTTGCCGCTGCGATAGTGCCGGGCTCAGATATTGTGATAAAGAATGTCGGTGTGAACCCGACCCGTCATGCTATGCTGGATATCTTGAAGTTGATGGGCGCAAAGATTGATTTGCTCAATCAACGGGAACAAACAGGTGAGCCGGTTGCTGATATTCATGTGGAATACAGTCAACTGAATGGTATTACTATTCCCGAAGCACTGGTGCCAATCGCAATTGATGAATTCCCCATTATTTTTATTGCTGCTGCTGCAGCTAAGGGTGTGACAAAACTCTCCGGCGCAGCAGAGTTGCGGGTCAAGGAAAGTGATCGTATTGAATCTATGCTAGCGGGTCTGTTGGCATTAGGTATTAAGGCCGAAGCGCTGGGAGACGGGATGATCATTGAAGGCGGTAAGTTTTCGGGTGGTGAGGTGAACAGCTTTACCGATCATCGTATTGCAATGGCGTTTTCTGTTGCGGGTATGTTGGCCACTGATACGGTTACGGTTAATGATTGTACTAATGTGGCAACCTCATTTCCCGGTTTTTTCGACACTGCGCGCCAAATCGGGATGCATATCGACCATGGCTGATATGCCGGTTATCACAGTTGACGGGCCTAGTGGGACCGGCAAAGGCACGGTCTGTAGTTTTCTGGCCAATTGGCTTGGCTGGCATTTATTAGATAGTGGCGCACTTTATCGAATATTGGCATTGGCGGCAGATAAGCATGCTGTTTCATTGCAGGATGAATTATCACTGGCCGAGCTGGCAGAAAAACTGCAAATACAATTTACCGCGCAACAGGCAGGCTCATTGGTAAAAGTTATGTTGGACGATGAGGATGTCACCGATGCGATTCGTACCGAAGCTTGCGGCAATGCGGCCTCTCAAGTTGCTGCTATTGTGCCTGTCAGGCAGGCGTTGCTGGCGCGACAACATGCCTTTTGCCAGCCCCCGGGTTTGATTGCAGATGGCCGTGATATGGGTACAGTGGTGTTTCCCGATGCCGATTTAAAGATATATCTCACTGCCAGTGCTGATATCCGGGCCGAAAGGCGCTACAAACAGTTGCTAGACAAGGGCATTGGTGCTAATCTCCGCGACCTTTCCGCCGATATACGTGCACGGGACGAGCGAGATAGTAATCGAGCAGTCTCCCCACTGAAATCGGCAGAGGATGCGATCATCATTGATACCGGTGAATTGGAGATTAATGAGGTCGTCAATGCAATCAGGAAACACGTCAACGAGACATTTCCGAACTTGCAACAATAACGGGTGGTCAGTGACTCGCGATGAGTTTCTGACTTAAGATTAACTAACAACAGTTTGATGTCGCTTCCCGCAGCATCAATCAGGATTTACCTCCCATGAGCGAAAGTTTTGCCGAATTATTTGAACAAAGCCAAATAGAAAATAAAATGCGTCCGGGCACCATAGTCAGTGCTACTGTGGTTGACGTTAATTCAGACAATGTGATTGTGAATGCCGGTCTGAAATCTGAAGGAATTATCCCAATTGAACAATTCTTTGATGAGAATGGCGATATCGAAGTTGCCTTAGGCGACGAAGTCGATGTTGCACTCGATTCTATCGAAGATGGTTATGGCGAAACACGCCTTTCGCGCGAAAAAGCCAAACGCAAGATTGCCTGGGCTGAATTGGAAAAAGCCCATGAAGCGAATGAGACCGTTGTTGGTGTCATTACCGAGCGTGTTAAAGGCGGATTTACCGTTGATGTTGATAAAGTACGCGCCTTTCTACCGGGTTCACTGGTAGACGTCCGTCCGGTTCGTGACACCTCATATCTGGAAGGTAAACCACTGGAATTTAAAGTCATCAAGATTGATCAAAAGCGAAACAACGTGGTTGTCTCACGTCGTGCCGTTGTCGAAAGTGAAAACAGCGTTGAACGTGAAGAATTACTGGAAAGCCTGAAAGAGGGCGCGCTCGTTAAAGGTGTGGTTAAGAATTTGACCGATTACGGTGCATTTCTTGATCTCGGTGGTATTGATGGTTTGTTACACATTACCGATATGGCCTGGAAACGTGTCAAGAATCCAAGCGAAATCGTCAACATTGGTGATGAGATCGAAGTTAAGGTATTGAAGTTTGATCGCGATAAAAACCGCGTATCACTTGGCCTGAAACAAATGGGTGAAGATCCATGGCTGGATCTGACCCGTCGTTATCCTGAAGGTGCGCGCCTGCATGGCAAGGTAACGAATCTGGCTGACTACGGTTGTTTTGTTGAATTGGAAGAGGGTGTCGAAGGTTTGGTTCACGTATCTGAAATGGATTGGACCAACAAGAATGTTCACCCGTCTAAACTGGTACATATTGGTCAGGAAGTCGATGTCGTAATTCTTGATATCGATCAGGAACGTCGACGAATCTCGCTTGGCATGAAGCAGTGTCAGTCTAATCCATGGGAACAGTTTGCTGCGACCCATAATAAGAGTGATCGCGTTGTCGGTGTGATTAAATCGATTACCGATTTCGGTATCTTTATTGGTTTGGAAGGCGGAATTGACGGTCTGGTGCATTTATCTGACGTCTCCTGGGCGGATAATGCCGATGAGTCGATCCGTAATTTCAGCAAAGGCGAAGAAATTGAAACTGTGGTTCTGGCAGTTGATGCGGAACGTGAGCGTATTTCTCTCGGCATTAAACAGCTGGAAAAAGACCCGTTTACCAACTATATCGCGGAAAATGCAAAAGGCACGATTGTAAAAGGTAAAGCGGAAGAGGTAGACCAGCGTTTTGTCACCGTAGCGCTGGCTGACGGGGTAGAAGGCACATTAAAGGCCAGTGAAATCTCCCTGGAAAAAGACATTGATGATGCGCGCACGGTAATTAAGGAAGGCGAAGAACTCGAGGTGAAAATCACCGCGGTTGATCGCAAGAAGCGCACGATTAATCTGTCTATCAAGGCAAAAGAGTCTGATGATGAACAGGCTGCCGTTAAGGAATATGCACCAGAGTCTAGCGGCAATGCCAAACTGGGTGATTTGTTAAAAGAACACTTGGATAAATAACGTCGTTTTTCCCAAGTCATTATTGTCTGGATACGAAAAAAAGCCCCGTAAGGGGCTTTTTAGTCTCGAAAACCCAAATATCTATTACCATTTTCCTGTGCTTCTGATAGGATTTAGGAATAATAACAAGGGTTTGGACGCGTATTATGTGTAGGGGTTGAAAAAACACATAACGAGATAACAACCATGACAAAATCGGAACTGATAGAAATTCTAGCAAGAAGACAATCTCAGCTGGCGTACAAAGACGTTGAGTTAGCTGTTAAAACTATTATTGAACATATGTCGGGCACGCTTTCGAGTGGTGAACGAATTGAGATAAGAGGTTTTGGCAGTTTTTCATTACATTATCGTCCGCCCAGAGTTGGCAGAAACCCGAAATCCGGTGATCCGGTCTCTCTCCCAGCTAAATATGTCCCTCACTTTAAACCCGGAAAGCAAATGCGTGAACGGGTCGACAACAGCAAAAGTCCCATTACTGAATAAGACATTCCTGTCTCTCGTTTATTACTTTATATATAGCTATTGTCATACGCAGTCAGACTGTCTATCTTAGACTTTTATTTTCTAATGATGATCTGATGGAGCTACCATGTCGCGTATCGCCAAGTTAATCTTGCTGTTCGTAATCTTATTATTGGGATTGGCGTTTCATCTAAAGAATAATCAACTGATCGAATTGAATTACTATCTGGGTTCAGTCGAATTGTCATTATCACTTATGATCGTCATCGCGTTAGGCTTAGGTTCAGTGCTGGGTATCCTGGCTAGTCTGCCGCTGGTCATTAAACTGAAGCGTCAGCAAATGAAGCTGAATAAGCAGGTTCAGAACACAGAAAAAGAAATCAATAATTTGCGCGTGCTTCCAGTAAAGGATTAATTACGTGAGCACGGAAGTCACATTATTCTGGTTATTATTACCAGTCGCTGCTGTCAGCGGCTGGTGGTTAGGCCGTCGCTCTTCATTATTTTCTTCCCATCGTAAATCAGGCTTGATTCATCCCGAATATTTTAAAGGTTTAAATTTCGTACTGAACGAACAGCCGGATAAGGCAATTGAAGTGTTTATTCGCATGCTTGAAGTCGACAGCGAAACCGTCGAAACGCACCTGGCGTTGGGTAATTTGTTTCGTCGCCGTGGTGAAGTGGATCGAGCAATCCGTATTCATCAAAACCTGATTGCCAGACCGACGCTTAATAAAGAACAACGCGCACAGGCCTTGCTTGAATTGGGTATGGACTATATGCGACTGGGTCTGTTGGATAGAGCCGAAGGCTTATTCCTGGAATTGGTCGAACTGGATCTGTATTTGAAACAGGCCTATCAACAGCTATTAGATATCTATCAACAGGAGAAGGACTGGGAAAAGGCGATCAGTATTGCTAGAAAGCTGGAGGCGGTGTCCGGTAAATCATTCAATCCCATGATTGCCCAGTTTTTTTGTGAATGTGCCGAGATCGCCATGGCCGAAGGTAACACGCGTGCAACCAAAGACTATGTCAGACGTGCATTCAGTTCCGATCCGAACTGTGTTCGTGCCAGTTTGATCGAGGCAAGGATGCATCAGCAATTGGGTAAAACCAAACTGGCAATTCGTTCCTACAAACAAATTGAGTCGCAGGATAGTGACTATCTCACTGAAGTCTTACAACCTTTGTTTGAATGTTATCGGCAACTGGATCGGGTCGAGGAGTTTGTCGATTATTTACGCATGCTGGTCAATATCTATGGTGGTATTAGTGTTTTATTGTTGCTAACTGAACTGATCGCCGAGAGAGAAGGAGAAATTGCCGCGATTCGCTTTATTTCTGATGAATTAAAAAATCGTCCCACCGTTAAAGGCGTTGATCGCTTGATTGAATATGCTTTAGCAAAAGCAACCGGTGAAACCTATGAGCATCTGCGTACAATTAAAGAACTCACCGGACAGCTGATTGAGGATAGGGCAATGTATAAATGTAAAAACTGTGGCTTTGATGCCAAGTTATTACACTGGCAATGCCCCGGTTGTAAGAGTTGGGCAACGGTTAAGCCAGTGTTTGGAGTGGCTGGTGAGTAATAGTCGCGTCATCATCCCATTAGATTTTGCTGATGCCAATCAGGCATTGAATCTTGCGCAACAGCTTGACCCGGATAGCTGCAAGCTCAAGGTGGGTAAAGAGTTGTTTACACATACAGGTCCTAATCTGGTCGAGAAACTGGTCGAGTCAGGTTTTGATGTATTTCTGGATTTAAAGTATCACGATATCCCCAACACAGTAGCTAAGGCTTGCCAGGCAGCAGCCAGCCTTGGTGTATGGATGGTGAATGTACATGCATCAGGTGGTCGACCGATGTTGGAAGCGGCACGTGAAGCCATTGAGCAGTCAAGCAATAAACCATTATTGATTGCAGTGACGATTTTAACGAGTTTAAGCGAAGCTGACTTACACGACGTCGGAATTAATGATCACGTTGAAGAACAGGTATTACGACTCGCCAGCTTGACGAAAGACTGTGGCCTGGATGGTGTCGTTTGTTCTGCTAAAGAAGTCGAACCAATTAATCACAAATTAGGCAATGAGTTTTGTTTAGTGACACCGGGTATCCGCCCGGCACAAGCCAGTCAGGATGATCAAAAACGCGTGATGACGCCAGCAGAGGCCATTAAAGCGGGTAGCCATTATTTGGTAATAGGACGTCCTATCACTCAGGCGGCAGACCCGCTACAGGCGTTGGAAAACATCAACGCAGAAATCAATCCTTATCTTTCATAGTTCTCTAGATGACTGAACAACAACGACAATCTGTATTGTCACCCATACTTGCTGACAAACATCATCAAATCAGTAATTGGTCTCGTTTGTACGGTAGTGCAAAATCACTTGCTATCGCTAGTTTGGCAGCCGACAAACAACAACCGTTAGTTGTATTAACGGCTGACATGTTGACAGCTGTTAACTTGGTTAAAGAATTAAATGAATATATTGATGATAAAACGTCATCGCCAATCATGACGTTCCCAGATTGGGAAACGCTTCCTTATGATTTATTTTCGCCTTATCAGGATATTATCTCTGAGCGTTTACAAACCTTATTTCAGTTACCGGATTTAAAATCAGGCATATTGGTTGTACCGGTGACGACGGCGATGCATCGCCTGATGCCGCGTAATCATTTATTTGCCAGTAGTTTGATGTTGGATGTAGGGCAGCGTCTTGACCTGGAGTCTTTCAGGAAACAATTGGGTGAACAAGGCTATCGGTTTGTCGACCAGGTTAGCGAACATGGAGAGGTGTCGATTCGCGGATCGTTACTGGATATTTTTCCAATGGGTGCAATGACGCCATTTCGTATTGATCTGTTTGATGACGAGATCGACACTATCCGCACTTTCGATATTGAAACACAGCGCTCCAGGCAAAAGATTGATTCGATACGCGTATTACCTGCACGCGAAGTGGCATTGATTGATGAAGGAATAGCGCGCTTTCGCGCAAGCTGGCGCTCGCGTTTTGAAGGCAACCCGTGTCAATGTCCGATCTATCGCGATGTTAGCCAAGCATTGGCGCCCGCCGGGATTGAATACTACCTGCCGCTATTTTATGAACAAACCAGTACGTTGTTTGATTACCTGCCAGAAAACAGCATATTGATTCTGGATGATGGCACCAAACATGCTGCGGAGAGTTTTATTGATGATGTGAGTTCGCGTTATGAACAGGAACGTTATGATATTGAAAGACCTATTCTGCCGCCTGAAGATGTGTTCCTTAACGTGAATGAATTGTTTACCAATATCAAACCTTATCCAAGGGTTGAGATCGCGAATGCCTCGACTGAGGAAATGACTGGAGCTATTGAGTTCGCTTCTGATCTGCCGCCTAGTCTAACCATCGATGCACGTAATAAAGAACCATTGAATCTGGTCAGTCGTTTTATTGATAACTTTGATGGAAGAATTTTACTGGCAGCCGAATCACAGGGGCGCCGTGAAACGATTATGGGATTGTTTAAGCACCGCGGTATACCTGACAAAGTAGAAAACTGGTCGGCGTTTTTGAATAGCGATAGTTCGTTTGCGATTACTATTATGCCGGTTGATGCCGGTTTATTAATTAAACACCCAAATATTGCTGTTATCACTGAATCACAATTATTTGGTGAGCGTGTTTCTCAGAAACGTTTACGTAAAAGAAAACAACAGGATGCTGAAGCGGTAGTTAAAAACCTAACCGAGTTACGGATTGGTGCGCCGGTCGTGCATGAGGATCACGGTGTTGGTCGTTACCTGGGATTAGTGACATTAGAGACCGGCGGTATCCCTGGTGATTTTATTCATCTCGAATATGCCGGTGGCGATAAATTATATGTGCCGGTATCAGCACTTGAATTAATCTCCCGCTACACCGGTGTGGACCCGGAGCACGCACCATTACATAAACTCGGTAGCGGTCAATGGCAAAAAGCGAAACGCAAGGCCGCTGAAAAAGTTCACGATGTGGCGGCAGAATTACTCGAACTGCATGCCAGACGTGCAGCGAGAAAAGGTCAAGCCTATCTGTTTGAACAAGATGCGTATAGTGCGTTTGTGCAGGATTTTCCATTCGAGGAAACGGTCGGCCAACAGGAAGCGATTGAGGCCATGATCGAAGACATGAAACAGGCTAAACCGATGGATCGCCTGGTATGTGGTGATGCCGGTTTTGGAAAGACCGAAGTGGCGATGCGTGCTGCATTTATCGCTGTACAAAATGCGAAGCAGGTGGCGTTGCTAGTGCCGACAACCCTACTTGCACAACAGCATTATCAAAACTTTGTTGATCGATTTGCCGATTGGCCAGTACGAGTAGAATTACTCTCACGTTTTCGGACCAAGAAAGAGCAGGATATCGCATTAAACGCAATGGCTGACGGCAAGGCTGATATCGTTATTGGCACGCATAAATTGTTACAAGCTGATATTCAATTCAAGAACCTTGGGTTGATTATTATTGATGAAGAGCATCGTTTTGGCGTAAGACAAAAAGAAAAGTTTAAATCATTACGTGCAGAAATTGATGTTTTAACGTTAACGGCAACACCGATCCCGCGTACATTAAATATGGCGCTATCTGATTTGCGCGAACTCTCGATTATCGCAACGCCACCTTCTAGAAGGCTAGCAGTGAAAACGTTTGTCAGAGAGCGTAGTGATGCCTTATTAAAAGAAGCGTTGTTACGTGAGATTAAACGTGGTGGTCAGGTTTTTTATCTACATAACGATGTTAAGACGATTGAGAAGGCAGTTGAGGAGATAAGCGCATTATTACCCGAAGCCAGGGTGCAATTTGCGCATGGACAGATGCCGGAGAAACAGCTCGAATCTATTATGCTGGATTTTTATCATCGCCGTTTTAACGTATTGGTATGTACTACCATTATTGAGACTGGCATCGATGTCCCGTCGGCGAATACTATTATTATTAATCGGGCGGATAAATTTGGTTTAGCACAACTTTATCAATTACGCGGACGTGTCGGGCGTTCGCATCATCGCGCCTATGCTTATTTAATCGTGCCTAATAGAAAAGCGATGACCGCCGATGCAGTAAAACGACTTGAAGCCATTGAAGCGCTGGAAGAATTAGGTATTGGTTTTACGTTGGCAACGCATGACTTGGAGATTCGTGGCGCCGGTGAAATATTAGGTGAAGGGCAGAGCGGGCATATTCAGGAAATAGGTTTCGGTTTATATATGGAATTACTCGATCGTGCGGTACATGCAATGAAGCAAGGTAAACAACCCGAACTGGATCGACCGTTAGATCATGGTGCGGAAATTGATCTGCATGTGCCAGCACTGATCCCGGAAGATTTTCTCCCCGATGTACATTTACGTTTAATTATGTATAAACGTATTGCCAGTGTGAAAACCGAAAGCGAGTTAACTGAATTGACTGAAGAGATGATTGACCGATTCGGTTTATTACCTGAGCAGGTTAAGAATTTGTTTGCGATAAATCGTTTGAAACTCCATGCCAAGCCGATAGGTATCAGGAAGATTGATATTGGTGAACGTGGAGGACGAATATTTTTTGGTAAACAGACTCAAATCGACCCCGCTCGCATTATTCATTTGATTCAATCTGATCCGTCTCGCTACAAACTGGATGGACAAGATAAGCTTCGAGTAAATGCGGAACTCCCGGATCTGGAAAGCCGTCTAACACTACTGGAACGTCTTTTTAATGAAATTGTGCTCAAAAAAGCCGCATAATAAATCTATGAAATTATATCAATCTGCTGTTTTATTAGTTCTATTAAGTATCTCGACATTTGCGCAAGCCGCTTCCTGGTATCAGGTTGAAATGGTTGTGTTTGATCGACTTTATCCCAATCTGGACGGAGAACGCTGGCCAGATTCAGAGTTTGAACCACGCAGTAATATGATTGAATTAAAAGCCAGCGATAATGCAGCAGGGTTAGTACCGTTTATGCAGTTATCCGCTAGTCGTCATCGTCTCGAGGGAATCTATCGTTATTTTCGTTTATCCAGCGATTACCGTCCTCTGGTTCATGTTTCCTGGCAACAACCTGCCACCGATCGACGTAACTCCCGCTTTGTGCATATCTCACGTATTGATCCCGACAGCGGCAGTTCGACGATTAAGCTAACTGACCAAACTGATACTGAAGAGCCTGAGTTTATTGAAGGATTTATTCAACCGGATCGGATTATTGATGGTGCAGTCAGGATACGTAGTGGCTTCTATCTACATATCGATCTTGATTTAAATTATTTCAAGGAATTGCTGCCACAAGACAGGATTATTCGTACAGCAGATGCCTTAGCTGAATCGGATAAAACCGTGGTTAAGTTAAAAGAAACCAGAAAAATTAAACTGAACGAAATACATTATTTTGACCACCCGATGTTTGGCGCAATTATTCAGGTCAGCCGTTTGTAACTTATATTAACTTAATCTCTGCTACCGAGTGTTACCTGTTTTTCTCCGGTTTATGTTTAGCTGCGTCAAGATTTGATTGTAGCGGTGTTGACAATGTACTTCACGCTATCAATCAATTCATCGTAATAGTGAATTTTCGTTGCTTGAAATAATATTAAGTGCAGCTGTTCATTTTTTATTGCAGCCGCCACATAGGCTTTTCTCGTGATCTCATCATCGCCGACAAATTCGAACTCAAAGTCAAAACCCTGTGAGCCTCCTATTTTAATGGGTTTTAATTGTCCCTTATTAGTGACTTTAGCGTTATAAGAGAGTAATAAAGTCGATTCAACAAGCTCCACCAGCTCAGTAGGCAGCATATCTTTGTTGAACGTGTCAAATTTTTTCTTATCTGTGTTTGGGAATAAAGTTTCTCCATCCTTTATCTCTGATATAAATGTCAATGAATTCAAACTGCCTCCATCAACTGTCCATGTTGGCAGTCCTGCCGTAGAAAACTGTCTTGGGATTAAATTCCATTGATTACTGGTTTGTACTAAAAAAGAATCAATGGTCTGTTGGCCAGATTCAACCACGGTATGTTGGTTACATGCAGTGATAAGTACAATGGTAATAACTGTTGCGATTTTTCTGATCATTACTAAGCTCCAAAGTTCATATAAAATTCAATCATTTCCTTATCATTTGCCTCCGGATTTTTGTCGAGGTAGCTGGTAAAGTATTCTTTCGCCTTTGAAAAATTTCTTGATTTGTATTCAATCAAACCAAGAGAGCGGTAAACTTCTGAAGGATGGTCCGGGTAATTAATTGATTGTTGATAATGTGATTTTACCAGATGTTGTTGTTCATCCTCGCCGTTTAAACGATATAATTCTCCCAGATAAAAATGAGTCAGTCCCGGAGAGATATCATCTTTAAGTAGGCTTTTAAATACATATTCAGATTGCTTAAACTGGCGTAGGTTTAACTCGTCCTGATATAAAAGCGGTAGTATAGGTTTGATATTTTGCCAATATATGCCGCTATTTGTATTAGTGAAAATTTTCCCTGCTTGATTAATCGCATTAGCATGATTATTCAGATTAATAATTCTCTCCCCAGGATCCGGGTGAGAAGCAAAGAAGACTGAACCAGAGCTGATATCTTCATCTGCCGCTTCTTTTTCAGCTATCAGGTTTTCCCATATTTTAGCCGCTTCCCTGTTATCAAGTCCGGCGTTTTCCAATAGCTGGATGCCATACTGATCAGCTTCCCTTTCATTATCTCGGGAGTAGGAAAAGATACTTGCCATTAAGCCGAGTTGGGTTAAATCTGATGCGGCACTGCCAATATCAGCACTCAGGTTGCCAGTGGCAACTGCGCCAGCAATACCTAAAGACAAAAAAGACATGAAGCTGCTCTTGGCATTAATATCATTAAACCGCTTCAACGAGTGCTGTTTTAGATAGTGCCCAATTTCATGGCCGATTACTGTTGCCAGCTGTGCTTCATTTCTGGCACGCAATAATAGACCTGACCATATCTGCATCATGCCATTTGGTGCCATGGTGGCATTAAAGTAAGGGTTTCTGATGATATATATTCTGAAATCTGCGCAATATTCCTCAGACAACCGACATAAGATACTATTAAGATAAACGTTTAAGTTATCGTTATTAATTCTAAGTGGTGAATGCTTGATGTTTTTTTCGGCTTCATCCATTTGCATCCATAAGCCTGCCTCAGTACCTGACAGCTCAGGCGTGTAGTTAGCAGAGAAGTCCGGGGTCAACCTTTTAAACTCATAGGCATGACTACTTACTGACAAGACTGAACACAATAAAAAAATAAGAAAGTTTTTCATTAGTTTAATCAGGCAAACCATCCAGTAAGAGTTTTACCGTTTTTAATGCGGGTTCCTCTGTTCTCAAATCGCCAGCGCTACTTTGTAAAAAGTTAAACCACACGACATTGCCATTGGATAAATCAACCAGCGTTGCGAACCCTGCCTGTTGCCCTCCACCGACACCGACACCAAGAAGCGCAGCGGCAACCTGCAATAACACCCTTCCACCAGAGCTATAGCTGTCGTTAATGTGGATAAATAAGGCATAATCGGCATCCGTGTATTCCTTGATGGCTACTGTGCCATCGCCCAATGTCCAGTCAAATAGATTTTTCTTGGTGGGCAATGGGTAGTAGAGTTTGTTAAAGATAATTGCCTGACCTATAGCCCGATGTAATCTCTCATATTCAACGATAGTGTTATAAACTGCTGAATTCTCCTCGGGTGGTTTATATTCAACAAAATTGGAAGTGCGCTCATTGTCGATTACTTCTAATGCTTGGTTAATATTCTGAATAGCAGCCTCCGTCCATTCAGCCTGTGGTTCGAGCCCACCTCCCGCATTGAGAATAGAGAGGCTGACATCTGCCGGCATCACAGTAATTTTGCTGATATTTTTACTGTATTGTTGATTGATACTATCAACAGAGGAGAAGTTTGTCGTAGTGGCACAACCGCTAACAATGAGTAGTAATAATGTTAGAGATAAAAATCGGAAAAATACTTCCATGGCCGCTCCTTGGAATTGTTTCAAAAAAAATTATTTATCTAAGTAAAGTTAACATAAATGCTCGTTTTGGTGGTGACAAATTCTTTAAATTCAAGACTAGCTCGAAATTGCATCGCTGAATTTAACTCCCACGATTCGTTAAACATTTCAGTCAGAACATCTGCTTTTATTTATTGTTTTTCTGTTTCTATCCCCTAATCAGAGGATTACTTTTAAATTCCTGAATTAATTCTGGTGCGGATTTTGCTGGATATTCCTTGAAAGGGTTCAAATTTAGCTCTTATCAGGAAAAATTCCTGGTATTTTTTAGGAATTTTTCCTAATATTAAGTCTTGTTTCTAAAGTATTCATGGAATGAAACGACATATTGATTGTCATTTATTTAAGCGATGACAAGGAGATGATGATGAAGGAATTATTTCAGCAGTATGATTTACTAAAACAGTTTAATCGCTGTATTAGGACCACTTTCTGTGTACTTTATTCAATCGTCGCATTGCCTTACTTTTATAATTTAGGCTCTGCTGAAATAGGCTGTGCGATATACGAAGTTCGAACAGATAGTCTATGTTTTGATATTCTCGGTCATCGTGAATGACGAATGCTAAAGAACAACGCCTCATATAAACAAAAAAGTGAGATAGCCAACCATAATCCTATCCAAAAGATTGCAGTGATACCTGTAGTTGACTGCATAATAATATGATCACCGAGAGCTCGATGATGAATCAGGTAAGAAGGTGAAAAGCAGGCAGAAACCATGATGAAAATACCAATGAATCTGAGTAGATAGCCGCCAACACGTCTACTGCACCAGCTTATCAGAAATACAATAATGATTGATGCCAGTATGATCAGTGTTCGCAGGTTATCTGCATAATAGATAAAACTCAGGCAAAATAAGCTTAAGAAAAACCGATTTACTTTATTCGATTTAATGCTTGAGACATAAATTAAATATCCCCAAATTGCCGCGCCCGCATAGCCCCAAAAAGCAGTGAACGCTGTCCTCAATCGATCAGTATTTTGATAAGTTACATAACCCGATCCATCCCAGGATAAATTCAGTCCGAGAATATATTTACCCGTCACTATTGCAGCTAGACCATGTGAGGCTTCATGGAAAAATACCTCAATGGGTTTAAAAAAAAGATGTATCACTATATTGAAATAGGTAAAAGCCTGTAGCCATTTTTCATTAGTAATTAACTTTGAAGTATCAGATGAAAAATGAAATAACAGAGAAATAAAACAGAAGAAAATAAACAGGAATTTTTCCCGATTTGATGGCACTAAAGTCACGGCTTTATCTATGTGTTAAATCCAATTAAGATTTACAAAATATTAAGACTTAGGAAAAAGATTAGCTTAATGAATTCCATAAAAAATAAAGTTTTTTCTATTGGCCTATTATTATTAGCGTCACCAACCATGTATGCAATGACTGATATGACAGTTTATGCTTTATCAAATGGCACTTATCAGTACAAAACTCAAAACTACACGCTTCATGATTTTCCCATAGAACAAGTATTGGAAGATGCATCGTCAGGAGGAAGTGCGCCAACAGTCGACAGTGTAGCGCCAGTGACAGTCGAGATATTTCCTGTTGACAATCTCGCAATAGAAGATTTGCGCGCTCTGGTACGTCCTTTGGCGATAAAATTCCATCGCAGAGGGGCTAAAGTCAATACGCGATTTTTAAACAAAGTCATTCCATACTTATTCAAGAAAAAGGAATTCTTCGAAAATTAATCACTTTGTTTTGGCTTGAGTGCTTGGTTTAGTAATCCTCTCAATCGTGAGTTTTGAATTAATTCCTGACGAAATTCTGCCATCATCTTGTTGGCTTCACGGTTTCTTCCAGCCCGCTGTAATGTTTTAATATATTCTATTTGGGCTGCATTGTTTTTTATTTTGCTTTGCCAAGCGAGGACTTCCTGTTGCCATTCCAGTACTTGATCAATACTGACAGGATCTTCAAGCAAATGGGCATAGTCACGATGTAACTTTGAACGTTCCAATAGTAAATATTTTTCAAAGGGATTTTTGTTAATAGCGTTAATTAATAATTCCTCCGCTTTGTTAGCGGCTTCTATATTTTGTTGGTCACGTGTGGCTTTGAGCCAGAGACGTGCTTCGGCATAAAGATATTGTTCTTCATAGGGCGCGAGGTGTTGAGCCCATTGAATAAGTCTGAATGCGTCAGTATAACGTTTTAATGTATAAGCACTGTCAGAAGCCAGTGAAAAATGCCTGGCGGCGACGGGTAGCGAAATTGAGAAAATGATAAAAATTAACGTCAATGATTTTAAAAGGTTGAATGTTTTTCTTGGATAAAGTGGCAGTTGATGCAGAACCAGATTGTCTTTAGTACTACAGAGTTGATCGAAATAACCCAGTGTTAAACCAGCAAAAAGCATAATTCCCGGCACATAAAGAAGGAAATCACCTAACGCATGTATGAATACCCCAGTGATACATGCAACAATGAGGATTAACTGAGTTTGATGACTTTCTTTATCAGTGTCCCTCAAAAGCCGGAATGCCTGATAGTAGAATGTAATAATAATCAACAGCAAGCAAATTAAACCCGATATTCCAGATTCGAGAAGGTGTTGTAGATAATCGTTGTGTACAAAATGTGTTGTTCCATATCGAGCTAATTCGGCCGAATTATCTCTGTTCAGAAAGTATTTATAATTGAAATAACCGTTTCCAAACAGTGGGTGTTGTTTTGTTTGTTGCCAAGCAATCTTATAAAAGTGAAGTCGATGCGCGATACTAGTAAATTTTACCGTGTTTTCTACAGTAGATTTGATATTTTCATTAGCAGTTTTATCCGTACGAGTAACAAGTGAAAGATTTTTTTCTGTACTGTGATAGATTACTATCACTGTAAAAATGATTATGCAATTCAATAGTAATAGCCATGTCTTCTTATTCAGACGGAGATTTCCAGTTATTTTTAAAAGTAGTAGTCCTGTCGTGATGCCACCACAAAATGCAATCCAGCCGCCACGGCTTTGGCTGACCATCAACCCTATAAAAAGTATCGGGATAATAATATCAAGTAATTTATGTTCACTTTTTCCAAATCGATAGATTATTAAAGGTACCAACAGTACATTAATTGCGGCAGCATAGAGATTTGGCGTGGTATAGACAGTGTTAGCCCTATACCCCGCATCAATAATATAACCAAACCCGGTCAGATATTGAAATACAGCCCAAACGGAAAAAATACAGAAAACACTAATGGTTATAGACAGAAAGGTATTGCGTTCCTGTAAAGTTAAGCTTCGCCCCAGTAAAAAAGAGAAGAAGAAAAAGCAAACAAAATAAATACCTTCAATATGAACGGCAGGGTTAATAAAAATAATATTCGTCCACATCAAAATGCTGTAAATAAAAATCGCCGTTGATAATGGCGTTAACACTAATTGTGAGACCGAGAGCCTGAAGATGCTTAGAGAGATTAATATCGTCAATGCTGGCCATCCCCACCAGAAAACATGGCCCATTGCCGAATAGAGCAAAGTTAACAATATAAGCGTGCACAGCGATGCGGTTGTTAAAAGGGAAGTGCGGTTAAATGTTAAACCCATTAAATTACCTAAGAAAGATTTGGCTGTATGAAAATACCATAATTACAAATGTTTCATTCTTGAATTGATTAATATCAATGTTATCTTCCAATGCTTGGAAAGTTGGAATTTTAATAGAAATTTTTATAGCTTAGATGAGAAACTCCTTAGAAATTTGCAATTTTGATAGGAATTTTTCTTATTTATGATGAGTTATTTCCTGGAAATTTTCAATTTCGATAGGAGTTTTTCCTAATTATTACGAGTAATTCCCTAATAAATTAGGAATTATTCCTGAGTTGTCTGATCTTGATTGAATTACCTTACAGAACTAAATAGATTTAGCCAAGCTATGCAACGCATAGTGATTATCAAAATAATAACGCGAGGCGCTTGTGGGTAACGGTGAAAAAGAATCGGTAAAAAAGGAATTGCTTAATATCTTTGAGGATGCTTTCCAACACGACGGGTATAGTGATTTTCGGGTTGAGATTCGTATTTTGAAAAGAAAGCAAAAAGAGGTGATTATCCATTACGGAAAACAACATCGATACGTATTGGATTTTTTGAATAAGGACAATTCATCTATTTCTCCGGCAAACAAGCCGAAACTCGCCAGTATTGATAATTAAAATTAAGCAGCAGTGATGAGCACTGTGCAGTTGTTATTTAAATTTATAAGTTTGAGTGGGTCAAAAAGCTTTTCGAGGAGAATTAGTAATGAAACGAATAAATAAGAAGCAGAGCGGTTTTACCTTGCTCGAACTTTTAGTTGTAGTATCAATTCTAGCTATCATTGCTGGTGCAGTCATTTCAGCAATTAGCGGTCAGGAAGAGCGTGCTGGTCAGGGTGTTGCTTTGAATACGATGGGCGCGTTGGAAAATGCGGTTCGTCAAAATGTCGTCATTAATAATGGCTTGCCTTCAGGGCTTGATTCTTTGCTTTGTGCTGACACTACTGCTGGTGGAACTGCAAACGTAACATCAACTGGTGCAGTATTAATGGGTTCAGCTGATGGTCAAGTGGGCGGGCTTACACCAGGCTATGTTGGTGAATTGGATGTAGCAACTTTACCTGGTGATACTGACGCTGAAGAAGACCCAGGTTCTATACTAAGAGCAGCCGGTTTGACTTCGTTCCGTTATGCAGAACAACTTGCCTGTGATGAAACCGATGGCAATGCTGTCAACGTTGGTGGTGTTGTGACCAGTGGTGATGATGGACTGTCTGAGGTTCTCGCTAACCGAGTATTCTGGCCTGCAACGCAAGGCGGTTTTGGCTATGAAGCTCAACTTGATACGGCAGTTAACCAACCCATTACTATAGCAATCTTGCAAGAGCCTGCTGAAGTAGGTGCTGCTATTAACGATATTATCGGTGTTTTTGGTGTCGGTAATTTTTCTGAATTGTCTGAAGGTCAAAACCAGATCATTTCTCGAGGCCCGGTTGATGGTAACGTAGAAGGTAATGGTCAGTTCTACAGCCATTTCTCACTGGCAGTTAAAGTTGGTGAAGTTGATGATGGTCTTGATGGTGGTGATCCAGCTGTTATTACTACTAGTTCATCATATGAAGCTGATGAAGTTGAAATCGTTGCAATACTCGATTCTGATGGTGATAATTTCGACGATGAAATTGCCGAGTTTGCTGGTTTGGAAGACGAGTAATCTAAGCAATGACGTACTATTTGGTTAACAAATAGCTGACCTAATCGTAGACGGGCATTAGCCCGTCTACATTTCTTAATAATAATAATAAATGAGGTTGGCATGGCGAGCATGCGGCACACACTTCTACAATCCGGTTTTACTATTGCTGAACTTATTGTAGTTATATTAATACTCGCCGTTATCGCGGGAACTATAATTACAAGTTTCAATAATGGTTTTGTCGATGAAAAAGAATTAACTGCCGCGCGTTTTGAAATGACACAGATTCGCGATGCAATATTAAAATTTAAACGAGATAATCCTGCTCATGATCTTATAGATGCAAATCTTTGTTCTCCTGCGGATGCATCTTTTTTATTTTCTCAAGATTTTGATAACGATGACGATTGTGAGTTTGGTGAGAACACTGGCATACCTGATCCAGATCTGATACCTGATTGGGACATCAATTACAGAATTGGTTGGCAAGGTCCTTACATCACTAAAATAGGCAACCCAACGTCAACAAGTGTTGGTGCAATTCAATTTGATGGCAGAATCACATCGGGAACTAATTTATCGGGCGTTCCAGTTACCACTGACCCTTATGGAAATCCTTATTATTTTTTTGAATTGGATGATGATATTACAACCTTGGTTAGAGAAGGCGACGTTGAACCGAGAATAATTAGTTTTGGTCCTGATGGTGTTTACGATGGATTGAATTGTAATCCTGCTCAAACGACAGTAACGGCGAGTGATTATTGTTCGACTGAAAATCTTTGTAATGTACCAGCAGGTTCCGACGATATTGTGGTATGTCTCAGATGATACTATCAGTCCATATTCAGCAACATGGTTTTACCTTATTGGAACTAGTATTGGTGTTATTTATACTGGCCATCCTCACTACAACAAGTTTGTCTTTTATCGAAAATGAAGATGGACAGCTTCGTTATGACGAATCACTGAACAAACTGGATTTAATTACTTCTTCCTTGTTAAGAGAACGTGTTCATCAAAACAGTTCGTTCTATTCTGGTTTTGTGACTGACAATGGTGCAATTCCACCAAATAATGATCTGGAACCACTGACATCATCTACCACGAGTTGGTCTGATGTCAGTGGGAATGAGTGGCTCGGTTACGGAACTATCACTCCATATTATTACAACCCGGATGGTGCCGGTTCTGAAGTGGAATTGAACGATACTAACAATCCTGAATATAATTTGTTTAAAGGGTTTAGAGGCTCTTATTTATTAATTGGACTTGATGCAGATGGTGCGTTCCTTGATGGTTGGGGTGAGGCATTTACGATTGCATCAGCATCGAATGATTTTGATTATACGTTTGTAGGTACATCCAAACCGGCTCCTTTCAATACGGATGTTAGTCGAAGCTTGGCTGAGGCCGACTGGACCGTCGCACCAACCGCACTAAACATTTCTATTGAAAACAATACCGGTGCATCAATCGGTGCTGATGCCTATGAAGTTGTTGTTGCGGTGTTTGAAAATGCAGCTGTGGATACAGCGACTGATCCAGAAGATCGCTGGGTCAGTTTTCATTTTACTCAGGATACTGCTATTGCTGATGGCGATATTTTTAGTTCTGCTGGCGGTAGCTGGGAGGTGAATGGTACGGCAGTTAACACAGAACGCATCCCGGTTGGTGAGCATATCGCATTGCTAGTTGATACCAGTATTACAGGAACGGACATTAATGGTTTGGATGAGATTGTTGATTCGAACCGTTTTACTGTCTTTGCCAATGTATCCAGCCAACCCGAAGTGACATTGTCGGTGCCATGATGATATCAATATTAGATCGATTCAGGAAAACAAAAGCCAATAAACTTGACAACGCTTTATTGGTATTGATGAGCGATGGTTTTGGATTACTGGCATCGGTCGTCGATAAAAAAGAAGGTGAGGTTACGATTGTCGCGTCAGCACGTTCTGCTTTGTCGGATCCTGTTGCAGCACTGGTTGAGGTGTTTGGTCGTTTGAGTGTGAGTTACGGTAAGTTGCCGAAAGAAAGTATCTTATTACATGCTCATGCGATTCCCTCGATGCTGGAATTACCAATTGAGAATATTCATGCGATTGAAGATAGCAAGTTGCAGGAATTGATACGCTGGGAAATGGAAGCAGTGTTCGCTGATCTGGTGCCTCATGATAACCTGGGCTGGTTGATGATTGGCCTGGGTTATATCAGTGAATCGCAAAGAGACGCATTGGTGAAAAAACTAGCCGAGGAAAATACAGGTAATCAAAGGAAAGTACGTATTGGCGATTTGGCCATTGCCGAAGGTTATATCAACCGAAATCAGTTGGAGAGCTGTTTGACTGTACAGGATCAACTACAGTTACAAGACCAACGAATTAAGTGTGGCTGGTCGCGTATCGACCGCAACGAGCAAACGCGTTGGTTGGCGACTGCAATTAGTGAAGCGGTACATCATAAGTGGGTGACAGCGCTACAATCGGTTTCAGCTAAAGGTGCTATTGGTAAAACAAAATTAAAGTCAATTTATTCTTTTATTGGTGCGGGTTCCTCACAACTGAAACAAACTTATCAGAGCGATACAGCCTATGTGTTGGAATTACATAGGCCCTACATGGCCCTGAATAGCTATCAAAATAGCAAGCTCGTTGATTGCCTCGTATTAGAATGCAGTGGTAATACTCCCCAAATCAGTGATATCGAGACCTTACTTTCAAGTGCGGAGGTGCCTGCGGGGACAGAGATCTATGTTACGGTAACCCATGCTGATCGGGCCGAATTACGTGAATCCTTATCAAACCAATCAAATTATTATTATCGACATTTAGAGCGTGAAGTCCCTTTGCCAAATAATTTAGCAGGTGATGTGTCTAGTGCTGAAGCAGTCATGATATTTGGCGCGGCGTTTAATTATTTTTCCAGTACACATCAGATGTTGGCAGCCGTTCCCGGTGTTAAACCACCCCCACCATTTTTGCAACGAAATGAAACTAAAGCTGCTGCATCGGTACTCTTATTTTTATTCATTATAGGTGGCATCGAAACCGGTTATGCTTGGCATATTGATCGTCTTGAAAATAAATTATCGGCTGTTGAAGAAAAAGTAAAACTTCAACAAAAGGTAAAAAAAGACATCGCTAAATCAAAACAAGCACAGACAAAAATCGATACGCTTAATCAACAATATGAGGGAATTATTCAACTTAAGAAATTAATGGAGACGGTATTGGTTACCCGTAATCAGTTTATGGACGAATTTTTGGATATGGTTGTATTGAATATTAACGATAATTTGTTAGTTGACTCAATTGTGGAACAAGAGTGGAATGTTTTTATCATTCGTGGCTGGTCACTGGATCAGGCATCCATTGAATATTTCGGCCAGGGTTTGTCCCGTGATCTACGCAATTGGGGTATGGAAATAACTGACAGTCCTAGCGAGCTGGGACGAAGTAATGGAGGCTTTTCTGGCTATAAATTTCGTTTTGTTATTCGCAAAGTCCCAACAGCAGTTGCTCAACAATAATAACTGATAAGAGAGACAACTTATGAGTTTTCTGGAAGGTAAATCAACAAGAGAAAAATTATTAGTGATCGGGCTTATCGCAGCGATGGTTTTTGGTACCTATGTGTTAACTCGTGTCAGTGCGCTCAATAAAGAAGTCGTCAAGCTGGAAGAAGGTTACAAAAAGGAAAAAAAGAAGCTGACAAGGCTAAATAAAGAAACAGGAGATATCAAGCCATCGAGTCAGTTAATTAGACAGACAAAAGAATTAGAAAAAAAGCTTAAAACAGAAAGAGAAAACTTGAAGGCGTTTGATTTTGAATTTGTTGATTTAAATAATGAAGAGAAGTTACTTCAACAAATAGCGGATATTACAATAGCAGCAGAAAATAAACAGCTTAGGATCCTGAGTAAAACCAACGAGCTTAGGTCATTGACCTCAATGATGGGTAATGCGTTGTCTATATTATCAAGCTCTACAGTAAAAAATAACAAGGCAAATCGAAAGTCTGCCATATTAAAACAAAAAAGTTTATTAAACAGCGATGTTGCCAATAACCAGTTAAAAAGACGTATGTATCGTTTAAAACTGCGTGGTTCGTTTCAGTCGACCTATGATTTTATTCGAGACTTACAAACACTGGATTATGGTGTATTGGTCACTCGGGTCAGCATTACAGCTGATGATAAAAGCACTTATAACGGTATCAGATTGGTAATTACGGATATTACATTGGCGATATAATATGGATAATGCAACTTTTCAGACTCTGTTGAAAGATCTCACCAACCATGCAGGTTCTGATCTTCACTTGTCATGTGGTTATAAGCCATCAATTCGTCAGCATGGCGATCTCATTCAGTTGCAAACCTATCCCATCATTGCCGATGATAATCTGAAACAGCTTGTTTCTTTTCTACTAGACGATAGAAAACAACGCCGATTGCAGTCAGAACTCAGTATCGATCTGGGGTATTCGAGTGAAGACGGAGAGCGTTTTCGAATTAATATTTATTTTGAAAGTGGTTCGCTCGCATTTGCCATCCGTTGGCTGAATGGAAAAATCCTGACGATTGAAGAAATGAATCTGCCATCACAGTTGAACCAGTTACCAAAATTAAGAGATGGCTTGGTATTAATGACGGGTGCGACCGGTAGTGGTAAATCAACAACATTAGCCAGTGTCATTCATATTATTAACGAAACCCGACCGTGTCATATTCTTACCATTGAAGATCCGATTGAATATATACATCAGAATCAGCTTGCTGTTGTTCATCAACGCGAGCTTGGTAGTGATGTGTTATCTTTTGCCGAAGCGACTCGAGGCGCGTTACGTGAAGATCCGGATGTTGTATTAGTTGGTGAGATGCGGGACCTTGAGACTATGCGTGCAGCTTTGATGGTGGCAGAAACTGGGCATCTAGTTTTTTCCACACTGCATACTAACGATGCTGTTGGTGTGATCGATCGTATGATTGGTGCGTTTCCGGGACCAGAACAAGCTAATGTTCGTGCACAACTGTCGACCGTATTACGCGTTGTTATTACACAACGTCTGGTCAAAAATATTAATGATGATGGTCGAGTTCCGATAAATGAAATTCTTTGGGTGAACCATGCAGTGGCACACCTGATTCGTGAACATAAACCCGAACAAATTCGTTCCGTCATGGAAACTGGTAGGGATGCCGGAAATATGACGCTCGAATATGCGATTGCTGAACGTGTATCTAATCGTCAAATCAGTTTAGAGCAAGGACTCACTATTACTACCAGAGCTGAACAGGTTAAAGAACTGGTAGAGTTAATACAGGCTTCATCAATTATGAGCATTGAGGAAGGCTACGCATGATTCAGGAAAAGGCTATTTTGCAGGCAGCAGTCAGTGAAGGTTTATTGAGTGAGCATGATGTAAGTCAGGCAAAGATGTTGGCACGAAGGGATAAGCGTGATTTATTGACTACGTTAGGCTTGGTTCATCGTATCCCGGAGGTCAGCTTTTATCGCGCCTATGCTCAATATCATCAACTCGGTTTTATGACGGCGTCTGACTTACAACCCAATATCAAGATCGCTAGAAAGTGTGGGTTGGGTATGTTGAAGTCACGTTCTATTTTTCCTGTTAAAAAGAGTGGTGATGAAAATATTTTGCATATCGCTTGTCAGACAATGCCGGATAACGGCGTAAAGCGTCAGTTAGAAAAACTGTTTAGCCATGAGATTCGTTATTACTTAACTGATAGCAGGGCTTTACAACATGCAATTCACCAAATTGAACCAGTACTTAACCCACTCGCTGATCAACTCAATGAGGAAACGGAGGAGTTTAATCCAGTAGGTGAGCTAAATAATATTCTTGGTCAGGCTTATTTACATCGTGCTTCTGATGTGCATTTTGAACCATTAAAGGAAATCATGATCGTGCGTATCCGGGTTGACGGTCGACTGCAGGAAATGCCTAACCACTATAATAAAGAACAAGCATCTGGATTAATTAGCCGCATCAAAGTGCTATCGAAATTGGATATTGCTGAGAGTCGTATTCCGCAGGACGGTAGCATGTCTCACCGTATGGAAAATAGTGTCGAGTTCGATATTCGAGTCGCTACCATGCCAGCACGATTTGGTGAGCGTGCCACATTACGATTACTTGGAACAGAGTCCAAGTTGTTTAGTTTGGCACAGTTAGGTATGGAAGATGATGAATTGGAGCGCTTTCAGAAGGCCATTGCATTACCACATGGGATGATTCTAATTACTGGACCAACCGGTAGCGGCAAGTCCACAACACTCTATGCCGCCTTACAGGAAATAAGCTCGCCCGATATTAATATTCTCACCGCCGAGGATCCGGTTGAACAACCGATTGAGCATATTTCGCAACTTCAGGTTGGTGTAAAAGTGAGTTTCGCCTCCGCGCTGCGGAGTTTTCTCCGGCATGATCCGGATGTCATCATGGTTGGTGAGATACGTGATGGAGAAACAGCCGGAGTTGCTCTTAAGGCTGCGATGACAGGCCACATGGTTTTTTCAACCTTGCATACGAATACCGCTGTCGGTTGTGTGAATCGCTTGCGTGATATTGGTGCGGAATCGTTTTTGATCGCTTCAACACTCATTGCTGCAATTGCACAACGTCTAGCAAGAAAACTATGTCAAAACTGTAAGCAAAAAACTGTAATTGATAAAGCGTATAAAGAAGCATTACAGCTAACTGATGACGAAATGAATAATCTGTATGAACCCTCAGGTTGTGCACATTGTTCTGGTACTGGTTATAACGGACGTATCGCGTTATTTGAGATTTTATGGATTGATCAACAGGTTCGAGATGCTATAACACGTGAAGCTTCAGAGGCTGAAATAATTCAAGCTGCAGAAAACTATACTAGCCTGGCGGATGACGGACGTAAAAAGTTTATAAAAGGTTTAACCAGTTTGGAAGAACTGCAACGGTTGGCAATAGTGAGATGAAAGTATTTAACTACAGTGCGCTGGACGAGAGCGGTGATGAACAAAAAGGAATGATCGAAGGCGTTGATCAGACTATCGCTGTACAGCAGCTTCGCCGTCGTGGATTGTATGTAGTGCAACTTGAGGAAGATCAGGAATCCAAACAGGAAGAAGAGTTTAACAAGAAAGACGCATGGACTGATCTGGCAGAGTTAATGCCGGTAACAAATGCCAATAAAATATTTTTCTTTAAGCAGCTTGCTTTAATGCTTCGTTCTGGCATTGCCATTACTGAAGCGATTGATATTATCACGCGTATGCAAAAAGGCCGCATGCGGCGGGTAAGTATAGCAATCAATCGTAGTATCAAAAGCGGTGAGTCGTTTTCTTCAGCAATTGGAAAACATAAATCCGTCTTCCCTCATGTTGCAGTGCAGATGATTCATAGTGCAGAGACCAGTGGAGAGATTGACATTGCGTTATTACGTATCGCTGATTATATGGAACATAAGTCAGAGCTGAAAAAACAGGTTACCTCAGCGATGATGTATCCGGCATTTACATTACTGTCTGCTATCGGCGTATTCATCTTTCTATTAGTATATATTATTCCGAAGTTTCAGGAGTTTCTGCTAAATTCCGGCAAGCAACCACCGCCAGCAACACAATTGATGATTGATATTGGTAACTTCTTTAATAATAACTGGCTGTTTATATTAATAGGAATCTGCCTAACTGTATTTGCTTTTGTTATGTTTTATCGAAAACCGCAAGGCAGAATGACTTTTGATAATACTGTGTTAGCTATTCCTGTTATTGGCGGCACTATCAGTGCTGCTTCAATGGCGCAACTAAGCTGGGGTATGAGTATGTTGTTAAAAAGCGGTATTCCGGTAGTGGAGGCGCTACGTATCATTGCCGACATGACGGGTAATAAAATGATAGCCAAATCCATTGATGATGCATCAGGTGATGTTATGCATGGGAAAGATCTCTCCGCCAGTTTTAGTCGTCATGGTATTGCGACACTGTTACATCAACTCATGATCGTTGGTGAACGTTCCGGTAATCTGGTCCAAATTATGGATGAGGCATCCAGTTACTATGAAGATGATCTGAGATCCAAAACCAAACTATTAGCCAACATGGTTGAACCCTTATCTATCATACTAATTGGTGGTATCGTCGGGTTTATCTATTTTGGTTTTTTTCAGGCCGTGTTGTCATTGACTGCTGGAGCCTAATATGAAAATTAAAAATTATCTTTTTTTACTATTATTTTTTAACATCAGTTTTACTAATGCAGATGAAGGCTTGGATGTAATTAACAGAGTTAAGGATGTCCTGAAAGAAGTCACTGAAGCAAAGCAAATCAAGGAAAGCAACCTGCAAGGTTACCCAACTCTAGCCATAGGTAATAAAGCTAAATTATCTAATATCGATAGCGGCTTGGATATTAATAGCTACATTTCCAAATTCAAGGAATTTGCCAAGCAAGACTTATCGTTACCAGAAGTTAATCTCAACTCTTTAAATACAGCAAACCAGGTACGCGATCCTTTTAACCTGTCCGGCCAAGCTAATTCAAGACGAGCACAAGGTGGTTTTGGATCCTCGTTTTTGCCTGGAATAAGTAACACAAGAATTCCTGAATTAAAGCTTAAAGGCGTGATTAATCATGAATCTAATAAACCGGAGGAGTTGCTTGCTTTATTGGAGATCGGAAAAAAAGATGTGTACATGGTTCGGGTTGGTGATGAAATCAGTTATGACCCAAGAGACCCCAATGCTGCGATTAAGATTATCAAGATTAATCGACTTACCGTGACGGTGCAGGCTGGCAGCCTCGGTAATTTTTTGATCGTCAGATAGTTAATTATGAAAACTATTACTTCAATTTTGTTATTACTGCTAAATCTACTTATCGGTCAGATAGCTTTTGCTGTGCCAGCGGAAAATACGGACACAAAGGTAACAAAGGCTAATGGCAATATTTTTGAGCTGGAATTCAAGGAGGCATTGCTCGGGGATGTCATACGCGTGTTGGCAGAAGAGACAGGCAATAATATTATCGCGACTAAAGAAGCAACGGAAAAAGAGATTTCTATATATCTTAAAGACGTAACACTTAAAGAAGCAATTGAGTCTATCTGTCGTATTAGCGGGCTATGGTATCGTCAAAGCTCGGATAACGACACTTTCCGCATAATGACGATCGAAGAATACAGTAAGGATTTGATCGTACATCAGGATGATGAGATTCGCGTGTTTGAACTATTAAACCCCAATGTGCAAATTATTGCGCAGACTATTCAGGATATCTACGGACAGCGTGTGATCTTATCTTTAGGTCTTGGTCCTGCTCAAGAACAGATTTTTAGCACGGCAACTGGTGGCGGATTCGGTGGCGGTGGCTTCAATAGTGGCGGAGGTGGCCGCGGTGGTATTGGTGGTGGCGGTCGCGGTGGTATTGGTGGTGGCGGTCGCGGTGGTATTGGTGGTGGCGGTCGTGGTGGTATTGGTGGTGGTATTGGTGGAGGTGCTCTTGGAGGAGGAGGTCGCGGTGGTGGTGGCCTAATAAACTTATCGCGAAATCAACTTGAAAATGAGGCGGCACAATTTGAAGATGATGAATTATCTGTCGATCAAATTGCAACACTGTCTCAGCAATCAACTTCTAATGCAGTAGATCCGAATCTACTGAGTGAAATTTCATCTAGACAATCACCGATTTGGGTAACGGCTAACAATGAACATAATCTGGTTATTGTGCGTACCGGTGACCGTAAGGCATTGGAAGAGATCGATAAGCTCGTTTCTAAACTCGATAAACCTGTCCCTCAAGTTTTATTAGAGATGAAAGTACTGGATGTATTAATCGATGATGATTTCCGATCTTTGTTTGATGTTGATCTAAATGTTGGTCAATCTGATGTAGCCAATGCAACTGCTACCGGTAATGAACCAACTAACTCATTCGATATAGGTAACTTTGCAGCAGAGGGTGGTACTTTTGTATATCGTTTTTTTAGCGATAGATTGCAGGCAACATTAGAGTTTCTTGAGCGTAATAATCGTGTCAACACGCTTTCTACACCAGTGATCTTGGCATCAAACAACCGTCCTGCAGAATTGTTTGTTGGAGAAGAAGCTGTTATTACCACCGGTGTTGATACCCTTATCACCGAGGCGGTACTGGGTGGTGTAGCGAGAACCATATTACAGCCACAAGCGGAAATCAGGGAAGTCGGTAATCGAATATTTATTACTCCCCGAATTAATGATGACAAGACAATTACCTTGGAATTACAACAAGAAACCTCATCAGTCAATATAGATGGAGGTAGTATTATAGTGAGTGATGGCGTTGGTAATGTTCAGGAAGTGGCAATTGATACAATAAATACCTCCAATATACTTGGTACAGTGGTTGCCCAAGATGGCTACACAATGGCTGTTGGTGGGTTAATACGCAAAACAAAACTTAAGAATACTTCCAAGGTACCTGTTTTAGGCGATTTGCCTGCTTTAGGTTGGCTATTCAGACGAGAGCAACAGGAAGATACGCAAAGTGAATTGATATTGTTGATTACGCCGCATGTTCTGGATCGAGTTTCGAGGGCTGAAAAAATTAGTCGAGAACGAGTAATCAATAATTCCAGATATAGTGAGTGGAATACAGAAAGAGTACCTCCTGATTTCATCGAATATAAGCAATTGCCTCCAGGCCCAATTGAAGATGATTTAGATATCTATCAAAGAAAACCGAGCAATGAACCAGAAGCAGAAAGCAAATGGGAAAAACTGGATTCAAACGACACTGAAAATAACTCTATTGAAACAGATATTGATATAAGTAGTAATGATGCAATTGAGTTGATAAGAGCCGCAGCGAGCTCAAACAAACCTCAAACTGCAGTGAATATATCGGTTGAGAAGGATATTCCTGCTCCATTGTTTTATGATCGTAAGTTAATAGCCTACCCTGAATTTTCCTGGGAATATAAAGGTCTTTATGTAACGCGAATTAAAATCTCGAATATTAGTAAATCCTCTGTAGATATTATTCCGCAGGAATTGAGAGGGGATTGGAAGTCCGTCAGTTTTGATCAGGAGAACCTGCAACCAGAAGGTGAAACATTTGGCTACCTTGTGTCTATCCAAAATTTCAGGACCAGCATAGCAAATGCCCCGGTTGCCAGAGGAATTAAACGAGTCCAGGTTCAATGACAAAATGTTTTTCTGTACTTTTTGTTTCTTTGCTTTTATCACAAACAGCGTTTGCAAGAGATATCTATTTTTTTGAAACGGAATCAGTAAAATTATCAGTCAACCATAATAATAAACGAAATGTTTATATTTTTGATGAAAGTAATAGTAATCGCAAACATATTTATAGAGCGCCAAAAGGTTTTGTAGCAAAAACCAGAACTTTTGGTTTTGGTTCAGGACACAGACGTGGAGATCTATTGTGGAATACAGGCTTTCCTGATAGCCCTGCATTGCCAAATATTCTTTCTGAGCTTGAGTGGAATGATATTGATATGGTGCAATTTGATGTTGATGGTGAAGTTAGATTTAATAATCGATTTCGGGCTGGTCTAAATATAGGGATCGGCGTTATATATAATGGCGTAGGCCGTGATTCAGACTATACCTTAGATGATCGGCAAGGTGAATTTTCCCGCTCAGTTTTTGAAGTCGATGGTGATGATACGATAGATGGTTCTGTCTACATTGGCTACGAATTTCCAATTGAGATTATTAAAAATAAAAAAATATTGTTCACACCTTTGCTAGGCTATAGCTACCACGAACAAAATATTCAATTTGAAGACGCCGTTCAGGTTGTCGCTGGATCTGCATTTGGAGTCACCACACCTCCATTAGGACCTTTTTCTGGTTTGGACAGTGAATATAAAACCAATTGGTATGGTCCCTGGTTAGGATTTGAAACAGAATACAACACTTCAAATTGGACTTTCATTGCTAATTATTCCCATCATTGGGCAGATTATGATGCACAAGCAAGATGGAATCTAAGAGCTGATTTTGCCCAGCCAATCAGTTTTATTCATGAGGCAGAGGCAGAGGGTGACCGCTTTTCTTTAACATTTTTGCGAGACTGGAGGGATGATTGGCAAGCTTATCTAAATATGGGTATTGAACAATGGAAAACAGAATCTGGATTAACCCGGATATTCTTTGCAAACGGAACTAGCTCTGAGGCAGTTAGACTAAACGAAGCGATATGGGACTCATGGTGGGCTGGGCTGGGAATGACCAGAACTTTTTAACTCAATTTCTAGTAACTGTAAGTATCGTTTTCATTTTTAGTAGCTAACCTGAGTATTTCTCCATTTTCAATTTCTATGCATAGAGTTATTGGTCGACAGCATACTTCACAATCTTCGATGTATTCTTGTTCAGCTACACTACAATCAATCACAATTTCGATAGTTTCGCCACAATAAGGGCAGTGAATCATTTGACTGCTAAGCAAATTCATTCAAAGTTATCGAGCAAAGCACCCAGCAATGTAATTATTTGACTCATGCCCTGCGACAAATTCTGTTCAATAATCTCCATGGTAATGACTTCACTCGTTTTACCCGCTGCCCAATTGACAACCAGTGCGCAACAAACATATTCCGTGCCGAGTTCTCTTGCCAGACTGGCTTCTGGCATACTGGTCATACCAACGATATCGCAACCGTCTTGCTCCAGTCGTTTGATTTCAGCAGCGGTTTCCAAACGAGGTCCTTGCGTGACGCCATAGATCGCTTTTGAGGCAACATCAATATTGGTTTGGTTTGCTGTTTGGAGCAATTGCTCTCGCAGCGAGATAGAATAAGGATAAGTAAAGTCGATATGCACGACTTCGGATAAATTCGATTCATGGAAGGTATCGATGCGTCCATGTGTATAGTCGATAAGTTGATCGGGAATCACAATACGACAAGGCGTCATATCAGTGGTAATGCCTCCCACAGCATTGACGCCGATAATATGTGTCGCGCCAATGTCATATAAAGCAGCAATGTTGGCGCGATAGTTGATCTTGTGTGGTGGAATCAGATGAGGGTCACCGTGGCGTGGTAAAAAAAACACGTCTTGAGTATTAAACTTGCCGACGGTGATTGGTGCTGATGGCTTACCCCACTGAGTCTCGATAGCTTTTTCTTCTATGATTTCCAGTCCGGTGATTTGTGTCAGACCACTACCACCAATGATTGCCAGTTTATTCATTCAGTGCGTAAATCCCAGCCAGGTTACGATGATATTCTCTGTAGTCCATGCCGACGCCGAAGACATAGCGATTAGGTAGCGTAAGTCCGGTGAAGTCAGCCTTCTCTAATGGTTTGGGTTTATTCAATTGTTTCTCTGCCAGGACCGCGGTATAGACTTTATTGGCACCGACTTCGTAACAGTAATCAATGATTGCCGCGAGTGTAATGCCTTCGTCCAATATATCGTCAATCAGTAACACCGTTTTATCTTGTAATGATTTTGTAGGTTTTTTTATCCAGTTCAAGGTTTGTCCGGCGGTACCACTTTGATAACGGGTGGCATGGACATAATCGATTTGCATGGCAAACGGTAATTGTGGAATTAATTTACCTGCCAATACCACACCGCCAATCATGACTGGCAGTACAATTGGGTTCAGGTGTTGTAATTCATTGATGATTGCCTGTGCCATGGTCTGAATCGTCGTGTCGACTTCTTCAGCCGTATATAAACAACTGGCATTGTCTATTGCCCGTTGGCTGTCTTCAAATATCGACTGTTCGTCAGTCATTTTCTAACTCACTTAATTTCTGTTTTCCTACCCAGTACCGAACAAATTGATTGGCTGAGCGCCCGCTTCGGGAACCATGTTCCAGCGCCCACTTACATGCCATTTTATGCAATTGTTTCTGATCATCAATTTCCGCTGAATATTGTTGAAGCCAATAATCGACTATCGTTAAATAATCATCCTGCGAAAACGGGTGGAAGGAAAGCCAGATGCCAAAACGTTCGGATAAGGATATTTTTTCTTCAATCGCTTCGTCTAAATGCAGTTCACCGTTAATCGATCCACTGTCGACATTATCACGCATGGTTTCCGGTAATAAATGACGTCGATTCGATGTGGCATAGATTAGAACATTATCAGGTGTTGCGCTCAGCGAACCATCCAACGCAACCTTGATTGCTTTATAACTAGGGTCGTTCGCTTCGAAAGATAAATCATCACAAAACAAGATAAACTTGCCGGGTTTATCACGCAACTGCTGGACAATCTCGCTGAGGTGAATCAAGTCTTGTCGTTGAACTTCAATCAGGTTTAGCCCTTGTGTTCGATATTGATTTAACAACGCCTTGATTAAGGATGATTTACCGGTCCCTTTTGGTCCCCAAAGCAAGACATTATTTGCCGGGAGTTCCCTTAAAAACTGTCGCGTGTTGTCATCAATTTCATGTTTTTGTCGGTCGATACATTGAAGATCGTTAAGGTGAATTTCCGAGGTCTGGGTTATTTTTTCAATGCGATGCGAATTACCGATGGTTTGCCAACGGTAAGCGCCACCATCAAATTCTGCCACATTATCGTGCAAAGCAGGCAAATACGGCTCAAGTCGGTCCAGCAGCTGGTCGAGTCGTTGAATGAGTTTATCGGTATCGGACACACAGTCATCCTGTTTTTTTCCGGGATTATACGATACAGAGGCAGCGACGTCCTGTTTGTCAGACTTAACTGGTCGCGATGGCAGAATTCAGTTTATCCTCGATACGTTTTTTGTAGTTGAGATAGTGGATTGTTTGCAGCGCGGTCGTTTCATTTTGCCCCATCAGTCCTTTCGAAATATCTACATCGGTAATATAGATAGGGTATTTTTCACCATTATTTCGCCTTTGGATGACATAATCTGCGACAACATTGAATAACCGATTACCGTGTTCAATTAGCGAGAATTCGCTATCTTCGCAAAATATGGTTAACGAATTGTGCTCATCATCAGGATTGCCGATTACCTGAAGATTAAAGAAGTGCTGATAGGTGTCAGATTTTCCCGGTTTGATCGGAATCACTTCCCAACGGTGTTTTGTTGTTCTACTCACGTTATGAAATTCAACCTGGACATTATCGATGTTTGAATTGGCATCCAGCGTTAAAAACGTGCGACGATTGATAGTTGAATTAAAAAATAACTCAAAATGTTTTACTAATGCCTTACTGTCGTAGAACGGTATCGACTGTATGAATAATGAACCACATTCATCAATAACGTATACTTCTGCCATGCTTTTTTCTATCAGAAAAAACAGCTGGATTCGCTCAGGTTGGTTTAATTGATACAGTTCATGCAAGATCCCTTTATGATGTAGATACCTGTCGAAATAGACATCGGTGAAACGTTTGTTCGGTCTCCCAAGATAACGTAGCAATTGTTTTTTGTTGCCGATGTATTGATAGTTTAATCTTGTCTCCTCGTTGTAAAGGGCATAATAACAGTCTTCAACTTCCAACAGATATCGCCTGTGGTCGTTATCAGAAGTAAAAAAATAGTCGACGATGTCCTGAAACAACTCTTCGATTTGTCGAACGATGCATAGATCGTAGCTGGAAGAATAAGTAAATACATTTATTCTTGGTGGAACCACCGTGTCTAATGGTGACCAGTTCATGAATTCACAAAGGCAGTTGAGTATCGCCTCTGTTCCGGAATAATGAAAGGTGAGAAGCTCTTCCCAGGTGCTGCTGAGTAACAGATCAAACGTAATGGCCAGATTTGCGCGCATGCCGCTATAGCTGAATATATTGTCTCTCTCGCTGGCAATGTGTCCGGACGGATCGATTTTTCCCGCTTGCACGGTTTCGCCTATATTAATGAACAGGCAGGCTTGGTGGATTCGTGCAGGTTGGTTTAAATCATTAAAATCGGCAACAGGTAATCGCCGCCCCGGGAATATCTCTTCTAATGTGGCGAGTAATTGCCTGACTTCTTTCGTCGTCAGTGAGTTTCTATTGTTTAGTGATATGGCGGAATGTGAATCCAGCAGGCTATTAAAATAACACCAGGCAAGCAACTCGACGACATTATTTGTGCGTTTGATTGGTTTTGACGTTCGATCGTCGGTAAATGTATTGTTTTCATAAAGCTGCCAGACATTAACACCATCCTGATTTTTATGGTGCTGAATCGACATAGTCGTAAGGTTTAGATTGTTTGCATTATTACGGTTAATAATGTCCACTTTGCCGGTCTTTTTTTCAAATGCCGCATACAGTTTGCGGCCCAGCACATTCAGTTCGGTTTTATTGACGTGCAGAATATCAGCATTCTTTCTTGCGAATGCAGACAAGAACCGATAACTCTCGGTGAGGGCATTCATTAATCTTTTTTGCTGTCGCGTAATTTGCGCGATTTGCCATTGTTGCTGTCTATCCATTAACAGTAACTGCTCGCGACTCCAGCCCCATTCCAATACGATTTGCTGGAAAAGTTTTCTCCTCCAGCTTTTCTTGCGCACTTCATTACTTAATGGTTCGTTAATCTTCAAATAAAAGCACTGCCTGAATAGCTCCAGTCGCTCAGTTTGATGATGCATCATTAAATAGTTTTCGATCTTGTCATACATGATGAGATAGGGGTCGAGATCATCAATATTGTCCGAACCATCGTGGACACATTGTTTATACGTCATGCTGAGTAATTCAATATCCGGGTATTCGCTAGCATAGACTTCGATCAAAAGCAGCTTCATTAATGACTTGTAAGGCGAACTGATACTTTTATATAGCTGCCATACGGCAGCACCAAAAAATTCTGAAGCAGGGATATCTGCGACCGATCCAAAATCCAATGTGTCTTTTTGACTGATGCACTTATTGTCGTAAAGCGATTGTAGGTAATTATCATAGTTGGTTTCTTCTGACGTAGGGACCAGCCACCATGCCGGGATTTTGCCGGCGATAAGCAGGCTTGAGCGGTAAAACTCATCCAATAACAAATAATGTTGAGCCGAACCGCTGCTTTCAGAAGACAGGCCTTGTTGTTTGCCTTGCTTAAACTCGTTGGCTGAAAAAATAAAGAAATGCACTTCCAACCTAAAATGTTTTTCAGCCCAGGTTTCGATTGCGTGTGCCTTTTGTTGAATCAGGTCGATTCTATCGGCGGCTAAATCAGGTGCATGAAGTAACCAAACGTCGAAATCACTTTTTCGGTTAAACGCGATGGAGCCGGAGCTACCCATGAAATATAAGCCATCAATCTCCATAATACGTCGCGCCTGGCGCGATGGCTTATAATCTTTAAACAGAGACGAGGCAGAATTAATTGCACTTGATTGCGGGCTGTAGTCGATGATGCCCGCCGGTGTTAGCTTGTCGATATAGCCCGGCAATGACGGGTTATTCTCATGAAAAAATAAGGGTAGTAGGTTAATTAAGTGCGACTGCGAGTGATGCAGGCTATCTTTGGTCAACTTTAATCGCGCGGCGTTAATGTTTTGAAAGCGGCGAATGATAGCCTCAACGTTAATACCCTGTTCCTTGTTTAATCCTTGCTGTTCCATTTTATCCCATTGTTTTATATAAAGTTTTACTTAAAAGAAAGCTGGTTCTGCGGCTTGCTGGTTCTGATCTGAACATAGCTTCTACACTGCTATCGGCGCAGACAGAAAAATCTTCATCCGGCCGTTGTTTTACGGGTATAATCAGCAACAAAAGTCTATAAATTTCATTGGTTTACTGATACTTCCCGGCCTGAACATGCGATCTCGCGTGGTTTTATGCCTGATATGCAGATAAAGTCGGCTTTTGATACTATTCGCTGATAACAAATGCTGGGACGGAATGAAGTCATTGCGCTCCGAATGGTTAACCAGAGTAAAACCAACTGGTGGATTGGTTTATTAAAACAATTAACTGTAATTGAGGAAAATCTATGTTTACTAAAGATACAACAGTCGAGGGTTTCGATGACGAACTATTCCAGGCAATGGAGGGTGAGCGTCGCCGTCAGGAAGAGCATATTGAATTAATTGCTTCGGAAAATATGGCCAGTCCCAGAGTGCTTGAATGCCAGGGTTCGGTGTTGACTAATAAATACGCAGAAGGCTATCCGGGCAAACGTTATTACGGTGGTTGTGAATATGTCGATGTGGCAGAACAGCTCGCTATTGATAGAGCGTGTGAATTATTCGGTGCGGATTGGGCGAATGTGCAACCGCATTCCGGTTCACAGGCAAATGGCGCTGTCTATCATGCCTTGTTGGAACCGGGTGACACCATCATGGGTATGAGCCTGGCACACGGCGGTCATTTAACCCATGGTGCCTCGGTTAACGTCTCTGGTCGAATTTATAACGCGGTTCAATATGGTTTGAATACCGACACTGGCGAGATCGATTACGACGCGGCAGAAGAAATGGCGATGGAGCACAAGCCAAAATTAATCGTTACCGGTTTCTCTGCCTATTCGCAGATTCTCGATTGGCAACGTTTCCGTGATATTGCCGATAAGGTTGGCGCTTATATGATGGCGGATATCGCTCACGTCTCTGGTCTGGTCGCGACTGGCGAATACCCAAGTCCGGTGCAAATTGCCGATGTCACGACCACGACTACGCATAAAACCTTACGCGGACCTCGTTCTGGTTTGATCATGGGTAAAGCCAATGAAGAGATTCAAAAGAAAGTTAACTTTTTGGTTTTCCCTGCCTATCAAGGTGGTCCGTTAATGCATGTAATCGCGGCCAAGGCGGTCGCATTTAAAGAAGCCATGCAGCCGGAATTTAAAACCTATATCCAGCAGGTAAAGAAAAATGCGAGTGCAATGGCTGATACTTTTGTCTCTCGTGGTTTGAACATTGTTTCAGGTGGCACCAAAAACCACTTGTTTCTGGTAGATATGGTCGAGAAAGGTCTCACCGGTAAAGAAGTCGATGCTGCGTTAGGTCGTGCAAATATTACTGTTAACAAAAATGCCGTGCCAAACGATCCACAATCACCCTTTGTAACCAGTGGTATTCGAATTGGTACACCATCAATTACCACGCGAGGTTTTGACGTTGATGACTGCGTCCAGGTAGCGAACTGGATTTGCGATATCATGGATAACATGGGTGATGAATCAGTGATTGAACGTGTTAAAGGCGAGGTGCTTGAACTCTGCAAGAAGCGCCCATTATATGAGTTCAACGACGATCTTCGTTAATAGTGTGACGCAGTTGAACAACGTGCTAAGGGATTGCAATGCAATCCCTTATTTACTTATAACAATGAGTAAAGTGATATAAATCGATGCGATGCCCATTTTGTTCTGCTCTTGATACTCGTGTAATTGATTCTCGCCTGGTTGGTGAAGGCAATCAAATACGCAGACGTCGCGAATGCAGTAATTGCATGGAAAGATTTACTACTTACGAATCGGCTGAATTAAATTTCCCCCGAATAATTAAATCCGACAATCGTCGGGAGCCGTTTAGTGAGGATAAATTACGAGGCGGAATTATGCGCGCTATTGAAAAACGTCCGGTTGAAATGGAACGGGTGGATGTTGCGGTTGCTAATATTATGCATAAGCTTCGTGCTACTGGTGATCGTGAAGTCGAGGCGATGACCATCGGTAACTGGGTCATGGAGCAATTACGCAGCATCGATCAGGTTGCTTATGTCAGGTTTGCGTCGGTCTATCGAAGTTTTGAAGATGTTCGCGCGTTTCTGGATGAAATTGAGCGGTTGGAGCATGAATTACCACCTGAGCTCAAGAAAAATCAGATGGATTTGTTATCGTCTGATGATGGTGAAGAGAGTTGACGTGGACGCAATCCGATTTCCATTTCATGTCCATGGCTATCCAATTAGCCAAACGTGGACGCTATACCTGTCAGCCTAATCCTCAGGTTGGCTGTGTTATTGTTCGAAATAATCAACTGTTAGGCAGTGGCTGGCATGTCCGTGCTGGTGAAAGACATGCAGAGATTAATGCATTGGCAAATGTTGAAGATGCATCAGGAGCCAGGTTATATGTGTCACTGGAACCCTGTTCCCATACTGGCAGAACACCACCCTGTGTGACATCAATTATCGACTCTGATATTACTGAAGTCTATATCGCCATGCGCGATCCTAATCCATTGGTCTCTGGCAAAGGTATTGAGGTATTGGAACAAGCGGGCATCAACGTAAAGCAAGGTTTACTTGAAGAGCAGGCCAGGGCGCTTAATCCCGGTTTTATTCAACGTATGGAAAACAACAGGCCTTATATACGTTGTAAACTTGCGATGAGTGTGGATGGTAAAACGGCATTGGCCAATGGAAACAGCCAATGGATTAGCTCTGAACAATCACGTCATGACGTGCATAAAATGCGCGCGGCCAGTTCGGCAATCATGACGACGGCCGATAACGTCATCAAAGATAATCCTGCATTAACGGCACGTGGGCTAACATTCGAGCATCGACAGCCGTTGCGTATCGTTATTGATCGTAATTTAAAGGTACCGGCCGATGCCAGGACACTAAACCAGGAAGGCAGGACTATTATTTACTCCGAGCAGAATGTATTAACTGATAACGAAAAAGGCCAAGCTGAGATTGTTTCTATCCCGGCATCAGATGATTGGCTAGAGCAGGTCATGAATCACCTTGCCACACACTACGAAGTGAATGATTTACTCATTGAGGCAGGTAGTGAATTTTGCGCTGCGCTATTGCAGCATAAATTGATTGACGAACTTATTATTTACGTCGCGCCCAGATTACTTGGCAGCGATGCCAGGTCATTACTTTCTTTTACTGGCTTACAGGAACTCGACCAGGCTTACGCACTGAGTTTGAGAGATATACGCCAGTTTGGGGATGATATTCGATTAAACTACAGCATAATGTAAAGACGATGTTCACAGGCATAATACAAGCGACCGGTAAGATACTGGAAATCAAGCAAACAGAGGGTGATGCTCGCTTTGTATTTGATACTGGTAAGATGGACCTGTCCGATATGGCTATCGGCGAGAGTATTGCTGTTAATGGTGCCTGCCTGACTATCATTGATAAAGAGACACATCAATTTAACGCCGATCTTTCCAAAGAGACATTGAAACTGACCTGTTTTTCTAAAATGCAGGAAGGCAGCGCGGTCAATCTGGAAAAAGCCATGCAGTTATCGGAACGTATCAATGGGCATCTGGTAAGCGGACACATAGATGGTATTGGTCTGATTAAACAAATCCGTCAGGATGCACGTTCCACCCAATATGATATTCAGGTATCGATGGCGTTGATGAAATATATTGCCAAAAAAGGGTCAGTCACGGTTGATGGTGTTAGCTTGACGGTCAATGAGACCGGTGAGGATAGTTTTGCGGTCAACATCATTCCTCATACCATTAAAGAAACTATTTTTTCAGATTATAATCAGGGCAGTTGGGTTAACATAGAAGTTGATCTCATCGCACGCTATCTTGAACAGATGCTGACTAATACCGATTCGTAATATTTTACTAATGAAATTAAATTCAACTGAAGAACTGATAGAAGAAATACGACAAGGTCGAATGATCATCCTGATGGATGATGAAGATCGTGAAAATGAAGGTGATCTTGTCATCGCTGCCGAAGCTGTGCGTTCAGAAGATATCAATTTTATGGCACGCTTTGGCAGAGGCTTGATCTGTTTAACTTTAACCGGCGAACATTGTCGCAAGTTAAATCTGCCATTGATGACAAAACATACCAATTCAAAGTTCTCTACCAACTTTACCGTTTCTATTGAGGCCGCCGAAGGTGTGACAACCGGGATATCCGCTGCAGACAGGGCATTGACTATTCAGAAAGCCGTCGCGGCTGATGCAAAACCGGCAGATCTGATACAACCGGGTCATGTCTTTCCATTAATGGCCCAGCCCGGCGGCGTACTTTCAAGAGCGGGACATACTGAGGCCGGCGGTGATTTGGCCAGATTGGCAGGATTGACCGAAGCGACGGTTATCGTCGAGATATTGAATGATGACGGTTCCATGGCAAGACGAAATGATTTGGAGAAATTTGCTGAAACCCATGGGTTAAAGATTGGCACGATAGCAGATCTGATTAAATACCGCATAGAAAATGAAAAAACGGTAGAGCATATGACCGAGTGTCATCTGACCACGGAGTATGGCGAGTTTGCTTTACACGCCTATCAGGATAGCCTGGAAAAGAAAGTCCATCTGGCAATGGTAAAAGGCAAGGTTCGGGAGAATGAGGCGACGTTAGTTAGGGTGCATCTGGAAAATCCAATATCCGATTTAACTGGTAGTCTTGCAGGTGATCGTGCTTGGAAGATTAATGATGTATTAAAAAGAATGGCGGAGGAAGAATCGGCGGTATTGATCATACTTTGTGATCAATATGATTCGCATGAATTAATCCAACAAATTGAAATGTATAAAACCAATTACAAACGTGATCAGAATAATGTCAATCTTAAACCCTGGGATCAGCGTACCATAGGCCTGGGTGCGCAAATATTGTCTGATCTGGGTGTTAAAAAAATGCGGGTATTAAGTGCTCCGAAACGCATCCATGCCTTATCCGGCTTTGGACTTGAAGTGATCGATTACGTTAATTAGTAAAAAAACAATGTTAAAAGTTATTGAATACGAAAATAGTTTGAATGCATCGGCAAAGATTGCCATAGTCATGAGCCAGTTTAATAGTTTTGTGGTTGATCGTTTATATGAGGCGGCTATCTCCACATTAACTGCTGCCGATGTGCCTGAAAATTCGATTACTGTCGTCAAAGTGCCGGGTGCGTTTGAGATCCCGACTGCGGTCAAAGCCTTACTCGAGACATCAAAATATGATGCCATCATTACCTTGGGGGCGGTGATACGAGGCGAGACGCCGCATTTTGATTTTATTTGTAATGAATGCGCGCGCGGTATTGCTCAACTGTCTATTGATTTTAGCAAGCCGGTGATATTTGGCGTACTAACCGTTGATAATTCCGAGCAGGCATTGGATCGTGCTGGTGATGAAGAGAGCAACAAGGGTGCAGAGTCAGCGCTGGCAGCGTTAGAAATGATCAGCATTACCAAACAGATCCATGACTGACGCTAAACCCATCAGTAAACGCGCTCGCATTAAAGCCAGACGTAATGCGGTTCAAGCCTTATACCAATGGCTGATGACGGGTAAAACGGCAGCAGATGTGATTGCTGAATTTGAACATGATGAACATAAATTGGCAAAAACAGATGTCGATTATTTCAAGCAGCTCTTGCGCGGCATTATTAAAAATAACGCAGCGCTCGACCTGCACTTACAAGGTTTACTGGATCGTTCTATCGATGAACTGGATGCGATAGAACGTGCGATTTTACATATCGGTTGTTATGAACTCGAACACCAGTTGGATTTGCCTTATCGAGTTGTCGTCAATGAATCAGTTGAGCTAGCCAAACTGTTTGGTGCGGAAGACTCACATAAGTACATAAATGGTGTGCTTGATAAAGTCGCAAAAAAACTACGCAGCAATGAAGTCAACGCCTGAACTTTTGTCTTGAATGAATTTGAAATAATCCAGCATTACTTTGCTGATGAGTCCAAGGTCTGCAAGGATAATGTCGCTCTGGGTATTGGTGACGACGCCGCGATTGTCGACGTGCCAGATGATGCGCTGCTTGTGATGTCGATGGATACCTTAGTCGAAGGCATCCATTTTCCGGTTGAAACCAAACCTGAGGATGTTGCTTATAAGGCATTGGCTGTCAATATCAGTGATATGGCGGCCATGGCAGCAGAGCCAAAGTGGATTACCCTGTCATTAAGTCTACCGGAACATAATCCTGAATGGCTTGGTGCGTTTAGCCAAAGTTTAAAACACCAATTGTCCCGTTATTCCATCAGTTTGATTGGCGGTGACCTTTGTCGTGCTCCTTTATCTGTCACGATTCAAATTCACGGTCTTGTCGCTAAACATCAAGTAGCCGGATCACTTGCGCTCACTCGAAGTGGTGCCAATCCTGGTGATAGTATTTATGTCAGTGGAGAGTTAGGCGCGGCGGCGTTTGCACTGCATAGCTTGTTAAACGAAACGGATTTGCATGCTTCGCCTGAAGACAAAACGCGTCTGTATCGACCTGAGCCCAGACTTGAATTAGGCCTTGCCTTAAGAGAGTTGGCTAGTAGCTGTATTGATATATCCGATGGTTTGATTTCTGATCTCGGTCATATACTAAAAGCAAGCAGGGTAGGAGCCAGGGTTCAACTTGATCAAATTCCTTATGCCAAAAGTTTGATGTCGCTGGAGATGAACCTTGCCCAGCAGCTGGCATTAACGGGTGGTGATGACTATGAATTATGTTTTACGTTGCCCGCAGCGTTGGATGATAGAAAAATCAGCGTATTACAACAGCATTTTGCCATAACAAAAATAGGCGAGATTATTGATTCAAATCGTTGTGTCATGGTTGATGCTGCTGGCGAGGAGATAAACCTGACAGGTCAGGGTTACTGGCATTTCTAACTCTATTTTTTTATCAGATCAGAATTATAGTCTGGAATATCAGCGGTCATTTCTCTGTTACGTTTTACCGCTTCCTGTCTCAACTGTTTTCGCATTTTTGCCGCCTCAAACAATTTTTTTTCAAATTCAGTTTCCAGTTCCAAAGCGGGTGCTGATATCGGTTTTCTGTCGTCATCAACGGCTACCATTGTTACGTAACAGGAGTTCGTGTGCCTGATCTCTTTTTGTTGCAGATCTTCGGCAAATACTTTCACGCCAACTTCCAGCGAGGTGTTTCCAACATAATTAACATGGGAACGAAAGGTAACAAGCTCACCGACTTTAATCGGTGCCAGAAATGTCACTTGATCCAGAGAAATAGTTACGACATAGGACTTGCAGTATCGTGCAGCACAGGCATACGCAACCTGATCCAATAATTTTAATATGGAACCCCCATGAACGTTACCAGCAAAGTTTGCCATATCGGGTGTCATAAGGATGGTCATTTGTAGACTTTTTTCCTGATCGGGCATTGCGCACTCCTGTTATTGTTATTATTAAGTAAGCATCTAAATTATAGATTAATATACCCCTGGCTGGTTAATGTATTTATCTCGGTCGGTGCGAAAGGTACGGATTCGATAAAATCCGGGATCTCGTCACGGCTCACGCCCCGACTCAACATGGTTGTCTCGCAGACTTTCATATCAATGATGTCATATTTATCGAGTCTTGCTGCCAGGTCGATCAGCTTTTTGTTTTCTTGATAATTGCGCGAGGTGAACCAGTCAATATCAGAGCCATGCAATATCATCACGATCTCAAGGTCGGTAAAGTTTTCCGGATCGGCTTGCGTTACCTCTTCAGCCCTGAGTAACAGCGCCTCCATTTCCTCAATCGTATGATCAGACACATCAAATAGATAATTCTTGTTTTTCTCAAACATGATGGGGCTGCTTGCAGGCGTATCAACGGGCTCGGGTAGCTCTGTCACGACTGATGCTGATTGCTGAGAGTCAGAATTATTTTTTTCAACAGTTTTTTGACCGGTTGAGCTATTGTCACAAGCTTGACAAATAAACAGGCAGACAAAAAAGCTGATCCTGGCAAGGTGTCGAATTTTACTCATCATTAATGTTGGTAATCTCATCATCTGTATCATTGTTAATTGCAGTCTATCACTTACCTAGATCGAGTGGGTTAGTCGGATCAATGTCGTCATTAAATGGCTTATGACGATCTGTGTTAGTGATTTGATAGACTTTACCAATCCAATTGTTGATGACGGCCTCTGCCGTATCATGCCAGGTATTATCAAGAAACGGTTTAATCAAGTTTTCGGGAAACTCGGGCGGTGCAGTATTATTTACCATAGCCGTTAATAGTCTGTCCTGAAACTCCTCAAGTAAGGCCTGGCATTTTTTTGAAAAATAGTTTTCCGGAAAAGGCGGATACTCATCTGTCTCTTTATTATAGAATCGGCCAACCTCCCGCTTATACTCTTTTAACAGACTAATCGCATCGTACTCCGGGTGACCCTGAAAAAAGACAATACGAAAGCCATCTTCACTGACTGCAAGATGAACATCATCCGCTTCACTCATCACAAGCTTTTTTAATCCGGCCTGATCAAACTGTTGAGGAAAAACTTCATTAAAGCGAGAATGCGGTACATCAAATCGTGTATTAACGCCGGCAACCAATGGATGGTTCCGATAAAGCACACGATGTGGATACACTCCCCAGCGTTTTACCGGTAACGGTGAACGTTTTTGTTGATAGCGAAACTCAAGCACGGCATGTGTCGCAAGACAAGAACAAAGCGTCGAAGTGACATTATCAAATGCCCAATCCAGGACTTCTATCAATGGGGCCCAGAAGGACTGATTGGATAACTCACTGCCTATCATATTGGCACCGGTAATAATCAGTGCATCCAGACCATTAGCTTTGATCGTATCGAAACTTTCATAATACTTTTTGACATGGGACTGTCCTTCAGCATCACGTTTTAATTCATCAAGTGTAAATGGGTGCAGGTAGAATTGCGCAATTTGATTGCTTTCGCCAATTAAACGAAAGAACTGTCTTTCCGTTGCCTCCAGTGCGGTGTCAGGCATCATGTTGAGCAGGCCAATATGTAATTCACGTATATCCTGATGCTTGGCTTGATCAGCGGAGATGATGGTTTCTCCTGACTGTTTCAAACGTTGAAAGCTTGGTAATGAACTATTAGCTACGAGAGGCATACTTAACTCACCGAGGATAAGACTTGTTGTTCAATCGCAGTATCAATCAAGGATAAAAAATCCTGTTCTGTTTTAACTTCCGCAAGTTTATTCGAACAAATGGTATAACCATATTGATCGGCGATGGACTGATAACGCGGCAGGCGGGAATAGAATAAACGCGAGAATACCCAACGTACAAAATCATCCGGCTCTATTAATGCTGCATAGCCCAGTTGTTTTTCCTGCAAATAGACATCAAGCTGTTCGTCGAGAAACGTTTCTCGATAGTACAAAGGCTTGGGTTCTTTCTCGGCGCGTTTAATCAATTCCACTTCATCCTGCTCAGTTGCCCGGATGTAGATGATGAGCGTATTGTCTGCCAGCGTTTCTATGACCGACGCATCGTCCAGCTCACACAGGCTGCCACCCGCATCATTAATAAAATGTGAATAGCCGTATACATCGTGAGAACGAATAATAAATTCAGGCACATCTTTCATGGCAGCGATTTCAGCATCATGATGCAGTTTCTGGCGGCGTTTGAATTCTCTAAGACCAAGCCCGCCTTGTTCTGGATCGCCAAGCTGTCCAAGAAAGGTGGAAACTGCCTTCAAATTATCAATAGAAATATTGTTTTTGATATTGATCGAATCCGACAGTAACAGTTTCTTCAGCAGTGGGATCTGCATCGCTTGCTGTTTCACACTATCCAATATGGCTTCATTAAGATAACGTGTACCGATACGATAGTCACCAGAGTAGTGGAACCAATCGGCATTACGAAGCATACAGGCAAGGCGCGTTTTGCCCACGCCGGACATGCCCAATAGTGTAATGGCTTTGCGATCCCACTGTCTGAATTCTGATGGTGAAAGTTTCACTAACGAAGCTCCAGGATTTTTTGGCTTATTATATGCTAAAACCGCCAAATCCTGGACATTAGTCGAAATCAAGAGGATGTGATGCCGCTATTTTGTAAACAGCGGAAGATTCAGTGTTGGGATCAGGCTGTTTTTTTCTCAAGGATGATCTTTTGCCATTGTTGTGGACCGGTCTGATGCACAGAGTTGCCCGTACTATCCACTGCGACTGTCACCGGCATATCCTTGACTTCAAACTCATGGATGGCTTCCATGCCCAGGTCTTCAAATGCAACCACCCTGGATTGTGTGATCGCTTTTGACACCAGGTAAGCTGCGCCGCCTACTGCCATCAAATAGACCGCCTGATTTTTTTTGATAGCCTCTATCGCAATCGGTCCACGTTCTGCCTTACCTACCATCCCAATCAAACCGGTCTTTTCCAGCATCATGCTAGTAAATTTATCCATGCGCGTGGCAGTGGTCGGGCCGGCTGGACCTACGACTTCTTCCCTGACCGGGTCAACCGGTCCGACGTAGTAGATAAAACGGTTAGTAAAATCGACGCCATCAGGCAACGATTCACCTTTATCCAATATATCCTTGATGCGTTTATGCGCCGCATCACGTCCGGTCAGCATTTTGCCAGACAATAACAGCGTTTCACCCGGTTGCCATTGTTTTATCTCTTCCGCAGTGACCGTATCAAGATCCACGCGCCTGGCAGATGGGCCAGCATCCCAGGTAATCTTGGGCCAATCGTCAAGACTTGGTGGCGTTTGCAGTGCCGGGCCGGCGCCATTAAGTACGAAATGGGCGTGACGGGTTGCCGCACAGTTTGGAATCATGGCCACCGGTTTGTTGGCCGCATGGGTAGGGTAATCCTTGATCTTTACATCCAGTACCGTCGTGAGTCCGCCCAGACCCTGCGCGCCAATACCCAGTTCGTTAACACGGTCAAAAATTTCCAGCCGCAATTCTTCCACTTTATTTTTCGCGCCGCGAGCTTTTAATGCCTGCATATCTATTGACTCCATTAATGATTCTTTGGCCAGCACCATGGCTTTTTCTGCAGTACCCCCAATGCCAATCCCCAACATTCCTGGTGGACACCAGCCTGCTCCCATAGAGGGCACGGTTTTTACCACCCATTCAACAATGTCATCGGACGGATTCAACATAACAAATTTTGATTTGGCCTCAGAGCCGCCACCTTTAGCAGCCACCTGCACATCAACGCTATCGCCTTCCACGACTTCCATATGAATGACAGCGGGAGTATTGTCGCCGGTGTTTTTTCTGGTACCGGCAGGGTCGGCAAGGATCGACGCGCGCAATTTATTATCCGGATGGTTATAGGCCTTGCGCACGCCTTCGTTAATCATTGCCTCAACCGATAACTCGGCATCCCATTGCACATCCATACCGATCCTAATAAACACCGTGACGATGCCAGTATCCTGGCAGATAGGGCGATGGCCTTCAGCACACATGCGAGAATTAATCAGGATTTGTGCCATAGCATCCTTTGCCGCTTTTGACTCCTCTTTCTCATAAGCGGCGTGCACGGCCTGGATAAAATCAAGAGGGTGATAATAGGAAATAAACTGCAGGGCGTCGGCAACGCTATCGATTAAATCTTGTTGTTTGATGACTGTCATAGTTTTTGTTGAGCTTTTAATTTCATTAAAATTAGCCAAGTGTTAATACGCGACTATCCAGCAATTTGGTATCGCGCTTGTAATAAATCAAACGTCTTTTGCAAAATCATTGCATCACTGCTCGCCCGGTGGCGTTTCAGTTGGCTTGATTCTATGACTTCCTGTTTAACCTCATGCCATAGCGCTGACTGTTCTTCGCTCATACGGTATCTGATCGATTCAATTTTAAATCGCTGAATTATATCAGCGCTGTCATAAAGTAATCCCAGCCAACTTGAATCGTTGGCCCAGGCATCAGAATACAAGGTTAAGCCGGATAATCGTTCATTCAAATCATGCGCAATTTGTGTGATTGATTTGCCGTGCTCCAATAAGATTTCCCGGGTGATGCCATGAATGTTTTCAGCACTACAATCCCATTTTTTCCAATCTTGTTCCGGAGAAATTAACGAGCAATAAATATCCCCATTATCTAATGCGTATCCAATCTCAATAGGGTAACTGCCTTTGCCAAAGCCGGATGCTTCCAAATCAATCGTGTTCAATAGCATGATTATTTCTCTATAAAATAAAAAGGCGACCATCGCCGCCTTTTTATGTCAGCTTATTTAGTATCATTACACTACAGCGACCGGAATTTCCTCAAGTTTAGATTTTGCTTGAGAAGCGCTCTTTTGGAACGACTCGATTTCATCAAAATTCAGATAGCGATAAACATCCTTGGCCAACGGATCCAGGTCAGCGGCAAATTCCATGTATTCCTGCATACTGGGTATATGTCCAAGTATAGACGATACTGCGGCTATTTCGGCCGAAGCCAAGAATACATTGGCACCATCACCGAGTCGGTTCGGGAAGTTTCGTGTCGAGGTAGATACCACGGTTGATTTGGCAGCAACGCGTGCCTGATTACCCATACATAACGAACATCCGGGCATTTCCGTTCTGGCGCCGGCTTTTCCGAAAATACTGTAATAGCCTTCTTCAGTAAGTTGATGTTGATCCATCTTTGTTGGTGGGGAAACCCATAAACGAGTCGGAATCGCATCTTTTGATTTTTCCAACATCTTTCCTGCTGCCCTGAAGTGACCAATATTAGTCATGCATGAGCCGATGAACACTTCATCAATCTTGGTGCCAGCCACTTCAGACAGTGGTTTGACATCGTCCGGATCATTCGGACAGGCTAGTAACGGTTCCTTGATTTCATTTAAGTCGATCTCAAACACTTTATGGTATTCGGCATCAGCATCCGGTTCCATTAATACCGGATTGGCTAGCCATTCCTCCATGGCTTGTGCGCGGCGTTCCAGCGTGCGCGCATCGCCATAACCTTCACTAATCATCCAGCGGAGCAAGGTGACGTTAGACTGTAGGTATTCAATGATGGGTTCTTTGCCCAAACGAATCGTACAACCACCGGCCGAACGTTCGGCACTGGCGTCAGATAATTCGAAGGCCTGTTCACATTTCAGATTAGGCAGTCCCTCGATTTCTAGGATACGACCTGAAAAAATATTCTTCTTACCTTCTTTAGCAACGGTTAAGTCACCCGTCTGTAGCGCTGCATAAGGAATTGCATTTACCAGATCGCGTAAGGTAATACCGGGTTGCATCTCACCTTTAAAACGAACCAGGACTGATTCCGGCATATCCAAGGGCATGACGCCGGTTGCTGCTGCAAACGCGACCAAACCTGAACCCGCTGGGAAAGAAATACCAAGTGGGAAACGAGTATGTGAATCACCACCGGTACCTACCGTGTCGGGTAACAGCATACGGTTCAACCAGGAATGGATAATGCCATCGCCTGGACGTAATGAAACTCCGCCACGCGTTTGGATAAAATCAGGCAGGGTGGCGTGCGTGGTTACGTCAACCGGTTTCGGATACGCAGCCGTATGACAAAAAGACTGCATAACCAGGTCAGCAGAAAAACCCAGGCAAGCCAGATCTTTTAATTCGTCCCTTGTCATCGGTCCGGTGGTGTCTTGTGAACCGACAGTCGTCATACGTGGTTCGCAATAGGTGCCTGGGCGAATACCTTCAACACCGCAGGCTTGACCAACCATCTTCTGGGCAAGGGTATAACCCTTGTTAGATTCAATCGCAGGCTTAGGTTTACGAAAGAGATCGCTGGAGTCCATGCCTAATGCTTCTCTGGCACGTTCGGTCAGACCGCGCCCGATGATCAGTGGAATACGGCCGCCGGCCTGAACTTCATCGAAAATGATCTCGGTCTTTAATTGAAACTCGCATAATATTTCGTCGTTGTCATGATTTTTGATCACGCCTTCATAAGGATAGATGTCAATCACATCGCCCATGTGCATTTTTGTCACATCACATTCAACCGGCAATGCGCCAGCGTCTTCCATTGTATTGAAGAAGATAGGGGCAATCTTGCCACCTAAACAGAAACCACCATCGCGTTTGTTGGGAATAAAAGGTATATCATCGCCCATATGCCATAACACTGAGTTGGTGGCCGACTTTCTTGATGAGCCGGTACCAACGACATCACCCACATAGGCGAGTGGGAAACCTTTTTCTTTTAATTGGTTAATCAGTGTAATCGGGCCTACTTCTCCGGGTTGATCAGGTGTAATGCCATCGCGTTCCATCTTTAGCATCGCTTGTGCGTGCAACGGTATATCCGGGCGTGACCAGGCATCAGGTGCCGGTGATAAATCATCGGTATTGGTTTCACCGGTAACTTTAAATACCGTTACCGTGATCTTGTCAGCCAGTTTCGGTTTGCTGGTGAACCATTCTCCGTTTGCCCAGGATTGCATGATTTCACTGGCAAAGGCGTTACCGTTATCCGCTTTTTCTTTCACATCATGGAAAGCATCGAACATCAACAGTGTGTGTGACAGCGCTTTCACGGCTGTCGGCGCAAGTTCCTCATCATCAAGACAATCAATTAGCGGCGCGATGTTATAACCACCCAGCATCGTACCCAGTAGTTCTGCTGCTTTTACCTTATCAATTAGTGGCGAATTGACCTCTCCTTTGGTGATAGATGCCAGAAACGATGCCTTCACATAGGCAGATTGATCAACCCCGGCTGGTACACGATTGGTGATCAGATCAAGAATGAATTCTTCCTCACCAGATGGCGGGTTTTTTAATAATTCGATGACGGCGGCCGTTTGTTCCGGATCCAGTGGTTGTGGCACTACACCGAGTGCAGCGCGCTCTTTAACGTGTTCGCGATAAGCTTCGAGCAAAACAATTCTCCTGTAGTTATTTCGGAGGGATGTGTATGCATCCCGGTTCGAAGGGCCGCACATTATAAAGCAAGACTGGCCGAATGTTTAAGCCAATTTCGATGAAAAATTCTGACAAATCTAATTGGTAGAATCGATGATTCCACCGCCGAGGCAGACAGAATCTTCATAAAAAACAATAAATTGCCCAGGAGTGACGGCACGCTGCGACTGATCAAACCTCACTGTGCAGCTATCTGGCTCAAGTGATTCGATGACACAATCCTGATCGGCTTGCCGATAGCGGTTTTTCGCCTTGCAGCGATACGGCGTGGCGGGCAGTTCTCCTGAAATCCAATGCAGCTCTGATGCGGCTAATGTTTGGCTATGTAATAAAGGATGGTCGTGATCCTGAGCCACCACAAGCACATTTTCCTGAATATCTTTCTCTACCACATACCAGGGTAATTCCGAGGCGCCACTGACGCCGCCAATACCGAGCCCCTGACGTTGGCCCAACGTGTAATAAAATACGCCATCATGTTCAGCAATGATTTTGCCATTGGTATCTTTAATATAACCAGGGTCTGGTGGGATATAGCGCTGTAAAAATTGTCGGAATGGTTGCTCGCCGATAAAACAAATACCGGTACTATCTTTTTTATTGTGCGTGATCAAACCGGCCTTCTCAGCACGAAAGCGCACATCCGCTTTTTCCAATTCGCCAATAGGGAACAGCGTTTTTTGTAATTGGGTCTGATTTAAACGGCACAGGAAATAGCTTTGATCTTTATTGCTGTCCATGCCTTTCAGTAATTGAAAAGCCTCTTGCTGCTGGGCGACTCGGGCGTAGTGTCCGGTGGCAATTTTACTCGCGCCCAGCGATAAGGCATGTTCCAGAAACGCCTTGAATTTTATTTCCTGATTACAAAGTACATCCGGATTGGGGGTGCGTCCGTTTTTGTATTCAGACAAAAAATCTTTGAACACGCTGTCCCAGTAATCAGCCGAGAGATCGACCGTATTTAGTGGAATATCCAGTGTTTCACAGACCTGCATGGCATCTTCAACATCGGCTTCCCACATGCAGGCGCCATCTTCCGATTTTTCATCCCAGTTTTTCATGAACAAGGCTTCGACTGTGTAGCCTTGTTGTTTCAATAACATGGCGGTCACGGAAGAGTCGACCCCGCCCGAGATGCCGACAATGATTTTATCGTCAGACATTACTTTTCGTAATGATGCAGTAGATCGAGCGGATATTGTTGTCCTGACAAATAATCATCGATACAAGTTAGCACCATCGGACTGCGCAAACGATTCGCTTGTTGCTGAATCTGTTCTCGGTCAAGCCAAACGGCCTGTACGATGCCGTCATCCAGTGTGTTATTTTCATGATGCTTAATACAGTGACCATAAAAACAAAAACGCAGATAAGTGATCGAACTGTCATTCGGTTTTGGGTAAAGATAAATGCCTGTCAGAAATTTCGGTTCAAATTCCCAGGCTGTCTCTTCCAACACTTCACGCTTCACCGCATCTATCAGTGATTCATTATTCTCCAGGTGGCCAGCTGGTTGATTAAATACCAGACGATCGTCAATATTTTCTTCTACCAATAAATAACGACCTTGATTTTCCGCCAGAGCAGCAACGGTTGTATTCGGTTTCCACTGCATTGAATATTCCTATAGAGTCGGGATAATACTGATTATTAATTAGCAACGTGCACTAAATAGAGCCGTGTCCAAGAAAAACGAAATTATACATATCCGTGGAATGCTGATCATCCTGACTTCGCTCTGGTTATTGTTGTCCGGTCACTACACCGGGTTGATATTATCCTTAGGTCTGATTTCCATTCTGTTGGTCAGTGTGTTGAGCATTCGTATGCAGTTACTTGATTACGAACAGCCGGATTCGTTTCGACAGACTGTCTATTCGATCCCTTATGGATTCTGGTTGTTAAAAGAAATCGTCAAATCAAATATAGACGTGAGTTTACGAATTCTTAATCCTGCCTTACCAATCAAGCCTCAACTATACAATTTAAAGACTTCTCAGCGTGCCGAGTTGGCCAGGGTCTCGCATGCAAATTCAATCACGCTGACCCCGGGCACTATTTCTATTGATGTGGACGACGATTCGATTGAAGTGCATGTCTTGTCTCAGTCTGGATTAGAGGGGTTGCTTGATGGTGAAATGGATGCGCGCATCACAAGAGTAGAGGACAGAAGTTATGGTTGAGTTCACCATCCTGTTAATTCTGTTATCAATGCTGCTGGCCCTAATCTCGGCCGCCATCGGTGAGACGGTGTATGACAAGATACTGGCAGTAAATATATTTGGCACCATTACCGTGTTATTTATTGCCGTCTATGGATTCGTGACTGGCCGCCCCGACTTTCTGGATATTGCGCTGGTCTATGCGCTGATTAGTTTTGTCACTACGATTGCTGTGTTGAAGTTTTTTGAATATGGAGATATGGGAAAAAGTAGTACTGACCGGGAACAGGATATTGATATATGAATGATCCGGTTTACCTGATTGCCTGTTGTTTACTAATACTCGGTGCAGTATTCGTTTTGATTGGTTTATTAGGTGTGTTTCGCATGCCTGATTTTTTTACCCGGCTTCACGCTGCCAGTATTATTGATAGCATGGGCACGCTGCTGATCATGTTGGGGCTGATGTTAATGTCAGGAATAAACCTGATCACGGTTAAACTATTTTTGATACTGCTGTTTATCTTGATTACTACGCCTACTGCAGCGCATGCGTTGGCAAAATCAGCACTGCATGGAAAGCTTAAACCCAAGCTGGGTGATGATAAATCATGATTATCTATTTCACTGATATAGCACTGTCGTTGATGTTGATCCTGACTGCGATGGTGATTGCTGTTCAGCGTAATTTACTGGGCGCAGTCATGTTAAGTGGCATATACAGTTTATTATGTGCGTCTTTGTTTGTCTGTCTGGATGCCGTAGATGTTGCGTTTACTGAAGCTGCCGTCGGTGGTGGTGTGGCTACCATTTTGTTCCTCGGCACGTTGGCCCAAACCGATTATGAAAAAAAATCTAGAGTGGGTATATCCTGGTCAGGACTCTTTCTCGTCATTATTTGCGGCAGCTTACTTGTTTATGGTTTATCGGATATTCCGGGCTTCGGTCTTGCCGATAATCCGGTGCAGACCTATCTCGCAGATGTCTATCTTGTGCAGTCGCAAAAAGACATTGCCGTACCTAATCTGGTAACGGCGGTGCTGGCCAGTTACCGTGGTTATGACACCTTGGGTGAGACCACAGTTATCTTTACTGCCGGTATTGCGGTTTTAATATTGCTTGGTCGAGGAAAAGCAGACAGCGATACGGTCGAAAGCAAGGAGTCGTAATGGAACATCATCAGGTACTTCGCATTGTTTCCCGGTTTTTAATCCCTTTGATCATGTTGTTTGCATTGTATGTTCAGTTCCATGGTGATTATGGCCCCGGTGGTGGCTTTCAGGCCGGTGTGATATTTGCGGTTGGCTTTATTCTGTACGGCTTGATTTATGGAGTCGAGAGACTGAGACAAGTAGTGAACCCTTCACTGATGCGTTCGCTTTCGGCCTTAGGCGTATTAATGTATGCCGGCGTTGGGGTTGCCAGTATGTTGTCGGGTGGAGAATTTCTTAATTACAGTGTGTTGGCGGAGGATCCTGTGGCTGGTCAGCATATCGGTATCCTGATTATAGAGTTTGGTGTCGGACTGACAGTTGCTTCAACAATGACAATCTTGTTTTATGCCTTTGCCAAACCCTATTAATTGATCAACCGCTTTTATTATCGTCATCCAGTTTTACAATATCTGGGTTTTGCCAACTACCTTTGATTGAATATTGATAGCTGAGTATTTTGTCAATTGGGTTTGAGGCGTTATCAAATAATTCGCCAGCAAGGTAAATCATTGCACCCACACCAATACCAATAGGGCCGAATAACGCACTGGCAACGGGCAGGGTGCCGGAAACTTTAGGTAACACTGTCGCTACCTGATCGTAGTCCTGTTCAATTAATCCAGTCCTGCCTGATACGACAATATTGGCTGCCGGTGCTGTCATCGAGAGGTTATTGGTATAGGCATCGCCGCGATCAATCGTGAAGTTACCTTCGATCCGATCAAAAGCAAAGCCTTTCTTAAACAGATCGCTAAAATCCAGTTTCAGTCGTCTTGGTAAAGTTGCAACACTTAATAAACCAAAGAAACGACCAGCAGAGGGATTAACGTCAGGTAACTGTCCTTTACCGATTTGCATATCAAGTTCGCCTGATGCTTTTTCCTTACTGAAGCTTAGCGGTGTGTCCATCCAGTTTGCCGACAGGTTTATCTGTGTTTTCCCACCGTCAATATTGGTTCCATCATAGTTAAACGTAGAGAGCAGTCCAGACAGTGAGTTGGCCTTGATAGAGGCATCAAAATCGGAACGATTGATGCCTTCATCGACGCTCCACTTGCCGGTGGCATTAATTTCAACTTCGGGTGTGATAAAGTTCAGCGTAGTAATATTGATTGCGTTTTCGACATTATTGGTGATGAGTCGAGTTTCGCCCAGCTGTTTATCATGAAACGTCAGTTGATTAATGCTGGCATCAATTTCAGGCAGCTTGTTTAAATCCAGTGGTTTTTTCTTCGCCTTGCTGTTTTCATCAACTTTGTCATTAAATGTCAGTCTTTCAAGCTCAATAGACAGGACTTGTTTTTCCTGGTCAGTACGTTTGGTCAGTTGGGCCTGACCTTTAATATCAGCGCCATCGACTTCGGCCTTCCAACCACTGGTCGGGTTGGTCAATGTCAAGCGAGTATCTTCAAAGCTTTGGTCTAGCATGACTAAATCGTCGACTTGCAGATCGACCAGAATAGAGCGTTTTTTGTCTTTTAAACCGGCCTTTTCCCGGGCCATTTTTCTCAAATTAAAAAACTCTATCCACTCGTTAATTTTAAGCTTATCGATGTTGCCGCTGACGAGGATATCGCTTTGCTGGGATACGGCCTCCTGTTTATCCTGGCCTACGCTAATAAAAACCTGCTTGATCGCCAGGTCCTGGCTATTATCGATCTGGATAGAAGTCGTAATATCATCATCGTATTCAATATTAATATTTTCGATAATGTTATTGAGCTGACGTGTCTCTACTACAATCGGACGAATCTGTTCTCTGGTTTTGTTCAGTGGGTAAGGTAACTGTATGTCTATGCCATCAAGGTTTGATCTGATTTCTATGTCTTTGTGTATGTTTTTATTATTATCAGTCCTGCGTTTTATGGTTACCGACCATTCACTCTCGCCGTCAAAATAGCCAAACAGATCCTGTTGTTTTTCCAGTAATGTCGGAAAGAACATGCCCAGTTCTGAAATGATAAATGACTTGTTTGCATTACCGGTGATAGTAAACACACTGGTCCTGGAACCCTTTTCTTTTTTAGGGATATCAAGTTTAACTTTCTTGCCATGGTACAGCGCATCCATCGATGTGGCCCAGGCGTTGTGACGGGTAAACTGCATTTGCCCGTTAACCTTCTCCAGACCAAGCCCGGGCAAGTTGGATTCTATTGTGGTATCAATGAAACCGATCGTGCCATTGACTTTCGTTTTCTTCGTCTTTAAAGCAATATCAAGTTCAAGATCAAGATCCAGGTTGCCGATGATATTCATTTTGGAAAATTCATTTAGTGACGCATTTTTTTGTAATGGGCTTTGTTCTATGAACAGCCTGGCATCATTGGTATGACCATAAACCGAACCGTTAACAGATAGCTGGTGATTGCCTTTGGTCATATCATCGATCTTTGCGGTAAATTGTTTAATGCTGGCATCAAACAATGAACCTGAATAGGAAGACACGGTCAGATCGTCATTATCAATGACGACTTGTGCCGTTAACTCGTTGACATGTGGCCAGCCAGTCTTGTATTCCAGCGTTGCGTTTTCCACATTCAGTATGGTTTTGAAAACACCGTTGTCATTCTCGAAGGGGTATTCACTAAGTCGACCTCGAAACAAGACGTCACCGGATATGATATCGCCGGCAACCAGGGCCTGATTCATCCACTTGACCAGTTTGGGATTTGTCTGCTTCGGTAAATACGCCGGTATGGATTCCAGGTTTGATTGACCAACGCGGGCAATCAGATCTATGAATGGGCTTTTCTGATCAAATTTTATCTCGCCTAACAGATCGACTGAGGCGTCATCGTTGACCATGTGCAGTTCTTGTATTGAAATCAAAGGTGTTTCATCCAAAGCGATGTCAAGTTCTGCGTTAATTTTGTTAAAAGATAAAGGTTCATCATACAAAACATGACTTCGTAGCGATGAATCAATATCGTCGATCATTATTTTTATGACATTTTTATTAACACGAATTCTGCCATCTATTCTCGCCACAGCGTTTTGTTTATCCATATCGGCCAGCGATAAATCAACAAACTCGGTATCGATAAATAGATTCTCTTCATCATCACCCGACAGCCCAAAAGCGAACGACGTGTTTTTTAAATAACCGCTTGCGTTAATCAAGTTGTCGCTGAAATCCGGTGCTAATCCTTGAGTCTTAGCGATGGCTAATAAGCAGGGTAAGGTTTCTGACAGGTTTAAATAAGAAGCAAAGCCTTGGTAGCGATTTGGCTTACCTGAGCTGTTATGGGCAATCGTCAATTGATAGTCTGATACAGGCCACAAACCATTTTCTGTCTCTACCTTATCCAGTTGCACATTGATGTACCAATCTTTTTGCTGTTGTCGCACACCGCTAACATTGGCTTGCAAGACGTTGACGGCAAGTTGATCCTGTCCCATGCGTAACAGAATATTGTCGTGATTAAATCGTGCAGAAAAATCCTGTAATCTGGAATTCTGCCAGTGCGTCCAAAGCTCAACATTCGCGTTACCACGCTCTATACTAATGGCCAGATTTTCAGTGAATTCATCCAGTTTGATATCTTGTCCATTCGCATAAATATCGCCGCTCCAGTTTGGCGTCAGGATGTTGCCCATAATGTCCATTTTCAGGCTTAATGCCTTGCCATATTCTTTCGGCAATTCGACCGATGCGTTTAATTGAAATCTGTCTGCATCTGTCTTGATATCGATTTTGACATGCTCGAATTTTCTGACAGGCGTACCACGCTTGTTATCTTTCCAACTGATGTTGGAATCCTGCAAGGTGATTTTGTTTTGTTTGAATAACCAGTCTGCTAATGCCGCATTGCTATTATCATTCAAGTTGGCTTTTTGCATGTTGGTAATCGCGATTGAACCGTCTGTTTTTCGGGTGAGCTGCAAGTCCAGCCCGGTCACAGCCAAGCGTTGTGGTATTACTTCACCTTTAATCAGGCTACCGATTAAGTCGATACCAAGGCTGGCATGGTCAAATTTGGCGACTACCTCGGTATTGTCGATGTTGTATAAATCGATCTGTGTCAGATGCAGTTGTGGTGACCAGCCTTTCCAGTCGGCGCTGATACTGTCAATTTGTAGCGGATAGTCCATGTATTCGCTGACCCAGGCTTCAATCTCGTTTTTGTATTCACCAATCCCGGGCAGCGCCAGTCTTGCCGCGGTGACGACAATTGCGGCACTGATAAGTACGGCAGCCAGGGCATACCATAAGAAATGATAAAGCGCGGAAAATACATGTTTCATTGGGAGTACAGAATTATAAAAGCACGATATCGTACTGTTCCTGAGTATAAAGCGTTTCGACCTGGAATGTGATGGGTCTCTCTATGAAGGCCTCCAGCTCGGCAACGCTGTCAGACTCATGGTCCATCAACATATTGACGACGGATTGGGAGGCAACGACTAATAATTTATTGGCTTCGAATTGACGCACTTCGCGTAAAATCTCTCTGAAAATCTCATAACAAATGGTCTCCGCTGTTTTAATACTGCCTCTGCCATCACAGGCTGGACAGGGTTCGCAAAGGATATGTTCCAGACTTTCTCGCGTTCTTTTTCGTGTTAGCTGCACCAGGCCCAGCGAGGTTAATTCACTCAAGGTAGTTTTCGCATGATCCTTTTCGACATGCTTCTCCAGCGAGCGCAGTACTTGCCGACCGTGTTCCGGATCCTGCATATCAATAAAATCAATGATAATGATGCCGCCCAGGTTTCTGAGTTTCAGTTGGCGGGCGATAATATGGGCTGCCTCCAGATTAGTTTTATAAATAGTCTCTTCCTGGTTTCTGTGACCGACAAAGGCACCGGTATTGACATCAATCGTGGTCATCGCCTCGGTTTGATCAATAATCAAATAGCCGCCTGATTTCAGCTGCACGCGTTTACTAAGCGAGCGTTGAATTTCATCTTCCACTGAGTAGAGGTCAAGTATCGGGTGAGAACCAGTATAGTATTCAATGCGCCCGAGTAATTCAGGTATGAAATGCTTGGCAAACTCCATCAGGCGTTTATACGTTTCTTTTGAATCTATTCGAACCTTTTCGATTTCCGAATGCACTAAATCCCGCATCGTGCGCATGACCAGCGGCAGATCCTCATATACCAGCGCAGGCGGAAAGGTATTTTTCGCCCTGACCATAATCGAATCCCAGATTTTTCTGAGAAACTCGATATCTTTGAATAAATCCTCGTCTGACACGTGTTCGGCAGCGGTTCTGACGATAAAACCGCCTTGTTTCAGGATTTCTGACTCACGCATCGCGCCATGCAGTACAACATTGTCTTCATTGCCCACCGCTAATTTGGCTATGCCCGACTGATAGCCGAGTATGATGTTACGCAGGCGCTCGCGCTCTTCTTCATTTTCTATGCGTTGCGAAATGCCGATAGACGGGTAGTCGGGGATGAATACAATATAGCGCGATGGAATTGACAGCCGTGTAGTTAAGCGCGCACCTTTGCTGCCTATCGGGTCTTTGATAACCTGAACCAGTATTTCCTCGCCTTCTTTGAGGATTGATTCGATAGGTTGTGTCTGAATTGTGTCAGACATGTCATTGACAGGCTCGTCTTGTTGATTACTGACGATGTCAGAGGTGTGAAGAAAGCCGGTTCTTTCCAGTCCAATATCGATAAAGGCGGCCTGCATTCCAGGCAGGACTCTCGATACCCGTCCCTTGAAAATGTTTCCGAGCAGCCCCTTCTTCTGGGTACGCTCAATGTACACTTCCTGTAAAACACCGTTGTCAACAACGGCGACCCGCGTTTCCTGAGGTGTTACGTTAATTAGAATCTCTTCGCTCATGGACGATACTACGACTATGATTAGGTTTATCGTACCGACTTATGTCTGAAGTATATCACTATCTAATCTGCATTTTCCTGCTAAATTGCTAATAACATTGGTAATTCTCCTGGCTACCTGACATGCATCGACATAAAATTAAGCAATGAATTTTACTGGTTTGGATAAATTGTTGCCGCCGGCATCATTACTGCTTGATGAGGAGTCGCGCCGTGTTTATGAATGCGATGGATTATCGGCCTACAAAGTGGTTCCGGGTTGCGTGGTCTTGCCTGAGACCATCGAGCAGGTGCAGGCCGTGTGCCGTTACTGTTTTGACAATGGGATTCCGCTGGTAGCGCGCGGTGCCGGCACCGGATTATCTGGTGGTGCCATGCCGCATGCCGAAGGAGTGTTACTGAGTCTGGCGAAATTTGATCAAATCCTGGCGATTGAACCCAGCGCCAGGAGTGCCACGGTGCAGCCGGGTGTGCGCAATGCCGCTATCTCTGATGCAGCAAGTTCTTATGGCTTATATTATGCGCCGGACCCTTCTTCACAAATAGCTTGCACGATCGGTGGTAATGTCGCTGAAAATTCTGGCGGGGTGCATTGTCTTAAATATGGTTTAACCGTCCATAATATCTTGCAATTAAAGGTCGTCACCATCGAAGGAGAACTGTTAACCATAGGCAGCGAAGCGCTGGATTCAGCTGGCTATGATTTATTGGCATTGTTTACCGGATCTGAGGGAATGCTAGGCATTATTGTTGAAGTGACCGTCAAACTATTGCCTAAGCCCGAATACAGTCGAGTGCTGCTAGCTGCGTTTGATGATGTTGAACAGGCGGGGGCCAGTGTCGCCGCCATCATTGCTGACGGAATTATCCCTGCCGGTTTGGAAATGATGGATCAGGCTGGCATTAGTGCGGTGGAGGATTTTATCCATGCCGGTTACCCGGTCGATGCTGAAGCGATATTGCTGTGTGAAATTGATGGTAGTCGGGAAGACGTTGAGTCTGATTTGGATCAGGTCGCAACAATCATGCACGATTATCAGGCTTCGCAGGTCAAGATTGCCAAAGACGAAGCAGAGTCCACATTGTTCTGGGCTGGCAGAAAAGCCGCGTTTCCTGCCGTGGGGCGTATCGCACCGGATTATTATTGTATGGATGGCACTATCCCACGTAAGTCGATTGCAGAAGTACTAGCCGGGATCTATCGATTATCAGAAAAATATTCCTTACCGGTCGCGAATGTGTTTCATGCTGGCGACGGTAATCTGCATCCTTTAATACTTTATGATGTCGGTAAAGCGGGCGAGTTGGCGCGGGCAGAGCAGTTCGGCAGTGAGATTCTGAGGCTTTGTATTGATATGGGTGGCACCATCACCGGTGAGCATGGAGTAGGAATAGAAAAGATTAATGAAATGTGCGCGCAGTTTAACGAGCAGGAATTAACCCAGTTTCATGCGATCAAAGCGGTATTTGATGAAAAAGGTTTATTGAATCCGGGTAAGGCAGTACCAACCTTAAACCGCTGTGCCGAATTTGGAGCGATGCATGTTCATAAAGGCGAGCAGCGGTTTCCTGACCTGGAGCGATTTTAATTTACGCGACTTCTCGCTGTCCCTCAAAATATCCGGCTGTTACCAGACAATTCCTGCCTTGTTGTTTGGCCTTGTACAAGGCGTCATCGCAGATCTTTAAAAAATCATCAATTAATAAATTGTCATTTGGGATGCAACTGGCACAGCCAATGCTGACGCTCAAATCAATGGGACTTTTCAATTGTTGTTTGGCACTTAATTCGATCACCGCAGTGCGTATTTTTTCGCCTATGTTTTCTGCATTTTTTTCTGTCGTGCCGGGCAAAATGATAACGAATTCGTCACCACCGTAGCGACACAATATATCGGTAGAGCGTCGCAGGCTTTTCTTAACAAGCTTGACCAGACTGATCAAAAAGGTGTCACCTGCAGGATGGCCATTGCTATCATTTAAGGTTTTAAAGTTATCGACATCGATCAGCAAGATAGACAGCGTATCGCTGTTTCTTCTTGCCCTGAACCATTCTCTTTCAAGACTCTCATCCATATACAGTCTATTGTAGGAACCGGTTAACGGGTCACTGATAATGCTGGCACGTAATTGCTTGTTTTTCTTTTCTAATAGCAAACTGGTTTCAATTAACTGGTTCTGGATAGCATAAATTCGTTCCATCGCTTTTAGCTTGGCTTTTAATACTACTTCATTGACTGGTTTGACCAGATAATCGTCGCCACCGACTTTAATACCACGGTGCAATGATTCATCTTCCAGATAGCCAGTCAAAAACACAATCGGAATCCAGTTCGATAGCTCACAGGCACGTATTTTTTTTGCCACTTCAAATCCGTTTAGCTCGGGTAATTCAATATCGAGCAATATCAGATCGGGCTTCTCCGCATGGAATAATTCGATGGCTTGATTACCATCGGTAGCCTTGATGACGTCATGCCCCATAGAGGAAACAATTTTTGATGTGACCAGCAGGATGCTCCGGCTGTCCTCAACGATTAGTACTTTCATTTTGATTATGGTTGAATTTTATTTGCTTACAGCAAACGTTTAATTTTAAAGTGTTCATTCATGATAACGGCCTAACTCCAGCGAACTTTATGTATTTTGGGTATTTATTTTTGATGTGTATGACAGGAAAATAAAGCATGAATGATATTGCCACTCTCAAATCACAGGTGGCTGATGCGATAGACACAAAAACGCCTTTGCATATCGTGGCCGGACAGAGCAAGGCTTTCTATGGTCGAATCACTGACGCTAATCCGCTGGACATGAGTGCTTACAGAGGTATTGTCAGTTATGAGCCGACCGAGCTGGTGATAACAGCCAAGGCCGGAACAACGTTAGCGGAAATAGAAAAAGCACTTGATGAAAAAGGCCAAATGCTGGCTTTCGAGCCGCCGCGGGTAAATCAATCCTCGACGCTGGGTGGGAGTATCGCCTGCGGACTTAGCGGCCCAAGAAGGCCCTTCGCCGGTTCCGCCAGAGATTTTGTATTGGGTATTCGTTGCCTGAATGGACTTGGGCAGGAAATGTCATTTGGTGGACAGGTGATGAAGAATGTCGCCGGCTATGATCTATCACGATTATTGACCGGGTCGATGGGGACACTGGCGATTATTCTTGAGGTTTCGTTAAAAGTCTTACCGAAACCCAAGTGTGAAATGACCGTGTCAGAAACGATGGACTTAAAAGAGGCTTATGATGTGACTGAGCAAACAGCGGGCCTGTCGGTATCTGCTGCAGCCTACGACGGGGAAAGATTAAGCTTACGCTTTTCCGGCAGTGAATCAGGTGTAGCGGCGGCCATTAGCGCAGTTAACATGCCTGTTGATGAAGACGGTGATGTCTGGTGGAGGCAATTACGAGATTATCATTTACCGATATTCGCGCAGGATAAACCACTTTGGCGGTTCTCACTGCCTTGCCATCACCGTCCCGACTTTAACAATGACCAAGTGTTGATGGATTGGGCCGGGGCTCAGTACTGGTGGCGCTCAGAACGACCTGAGAACGAGGTGTTTGCGTTGGCAGCATCATTCGGTGGTCATGCCACCAGTTTTAATAATCAGTATCAGACTGATGATGTGTTTCAACCGCTGTCCTCATCAATGTTAGACATTCATAACAGAATTAAACAGGCATTCGATCCAAACCGTATTTTAAATCCCGGTAAGATGTACTCGTCGGTATAATTAGTATGCAAACGAATTTATCAGATAGCATCGCCGACACTGCAGTAGGTAAGGAAGCCGACAGAATACTTCGCAGCTGTGTGCATTGCGGTTTCTGTAATGCGACCTGTCCGACCTACCGATTGTTTGGCGACGAGCTGGATGGGCCCAGAGGGCGCATTTATCTGATGAAGTCTGCACTGGAAGGCGAGGCGGTTACAGATAAGACGCAACAGCACCTGGATCGATGTTTGACTTGTCGCGCATGCGAAACAACCTGTCCATCAGGTGTCGAGTATGGAAAGTTGCTTGATATTGGCCGAAATTATATTGAACCTCGGGTTAAACGATCGTTAACCGAGCGAGCGCTGCGAAAGCTATTACTGTTTGTCTTACCCTATAGAGCACGTTTTCAATTGCTATTAAGCCTGGGGCAATCAGTCCGCGCGGTATTACCGTCCACGCTTAAACAATTAATCCCCGAAAAAACCAAACCCATCGCCTTGTCTGATAATACCAGGCAGCACGAACGACAAGTCATATTGTTGGGCGGTTGTGTGCAAGCCGCTTTAGCGCCCAACATTAACCGGGCCGCAAGGCAAATCCTCGAAAGACTACAGGTTTCAGTGTTGAGTGTGAAACAGGAACAGTGTTGCGGCGCATTGAATCAACATCTGCAGGATAGCGAGCAGGCCAGGGAGTTGATGCGAAACAACATTGATACTTACTGGCGCCTGTTGGAAAACGGAGTTGAGGCAATTGTCTCGACCGCGAGTGGTTGCGGTGTGCAGGTAAAGGAATATGCACATTATTTCAAACACGAACCTGACTATGCCGATAAAGCAAAACTGATTTCATCTCACACCAAAGATTTGGCTGAGATTGTCAGCGAGCTCTCGCCGGAGTCGCTCAAATTGAAAGATGATGATGCAGCACTGGCATTTCAGAGTCCGTGCACCTTGCAACATGGTCAAAAATTAAACGGCCTGGTGGAAAGCTTGCTTGAGCGTTTTGGTTGCAGTCTGAGTAAGGTTGAAAACAGTTTTTTGTGTTGTGGTTCAGCAGGCACCTACTCAATATTACAGTCTGAAATCTCGGCACAATTGAGACAGCAAAAGCTTGCAACCCTATTAGCCGGGAAGCCAGAAATGATACTGACTGCGAACATTGGTTGTTTATCACACCTCGCTGCAGCGAGCCCGGTGCCGATTAAGCACTGGGCAGAGTATGTCGCTGAGCGTTTGATTGATTAGTACTGGATAATGAACACAACCCAGAAGCGCTTGTTGAATATGGTTAATTCAACTTGAGCGTTATTCGATCACCAATACCCCTTCTTCGTCGTCATCCTGATCGAAAATGTCGTCATAGCCGGATACCGGTGGGTTACCGTCATAGATAAGAAATTCGCGTTGCTGCAAAAATGCTTCTCGGGTAAACGAGTAGGGGTCGAGTGCGGCCTCGTCACGAATATTTGAGGCTTCGAGCAGGTTTGCACGCGTGTTGATGGCATTGACTGCGTTCAATGGAAACAGAATGATACTGGACGCGTAAAATAACGGGTTCAACAGAATGCTAGGCGCGACATTAGTGGTATCGCGCACGGTATTCGGCCCAAGCAGTGGCAAATAGAGATATGAACCTTTATCTACACCCCAGACTGCCAGGGTCTGGCCAAAATCTTCATCGTTGGCCGGCATGCCAATCCCGGTCGACACATCAAAAAAACCGGCGATACCGAAAGTGGAGTTATAAAGAAAACGTAATGAATCAGTAATGCCCTGGTTGAATTTACCCTGCAAAAAATCGTTCAGGATGACATTGAGGTACCCAAGATTACTGAAAAAATTGGTAATACCAGTCCTGACCGGTGTCGGGGTCACACTGACATAGGCTTCAGCTGCGGGTCTAATCAGGTGTTTGTCCAGCGTTTCATTAACGTTAAAAAAAACGCGATTGGTGGATTCTATCGGATCATCATTATTTACCTCACCTTCAATCTGAGTCGTTGCGCAACCAGTAAAAAGTAAAAACACTACACTGACGACAGTCAGTTTTAGATAAGTGGGCAGATTAATAAATGACATTACATTTCCTCTCGTTGTTATTCTGGAAATTTGCGACGAATACTGACATACCTTATGCAGGCTGACAATTTTATTATTGAAAAAACGACGGGATTATTGCGCTTTTAATTCTGCTATTTTGGTCTCGATGTTGGTCAGCAGTCCGGAGAATTGCGAATCCTTTATCACTGCCGCATATTCAGCGCGCTTTAGCGAGAGATCGTTAACACCATTGGCGATCACGCTGATAATTTTCCAGGCAGTACCATTTTCATGGACAATGTAGTCGAGCGACACCGCCTCATCGTCTTTGCGTTCGATTTTCGATTTCACCAGAAAACGATTCTTTTTCATCGGCTCTATACTGGTAATGTTAAAGCTTTGATCATTAAAGGAATCAAACCGGCTGACATAAGTGGTAATGGTGAGTTGATTGAATAGATCGATAAATCTTTCCTGAGATTGTTGATCTAGGCTTTTCCAGTTTCTACCCAATATGACCTTTGCAATTAGGGGAGTATCAAACCGACGATTGATGACCTCCTCAATTTTCATATACCGGTCACTGAAATTGACGGATTCAGCTGTCTGCATGTTTACCAGCAAGGCATCATGCAGCTCTATCACTGGTGCCGAGATAGCCGCTTCATCAATGTCATTAGCGTAAGTCTCACTAATCGTCAGAAAAAATAATAGTAAAAGTAATCGTCTCATTTTCTAATTTGTATAGCCTTTATTGAGTTTTGATAGCCAAAGCGTGTAATGGTTTCACGAATTATAGTGACGACCTTTCCAGCTTGCACCCTGCTTGAAGAAATGGCGGTAGGCCGAGTCCCAGGTCATCAGCAGGTAAATACCGCCAACCAGCGGTAAACTGAATATATAGGCTATCGGCATAGCGTAATACTGTAGCGTAATTGAGTAGCAGAAAAACTGTATTAATAACGTCGTCAGACCAACCAGCATAACCGTCCCGTCTTGAAACAATGCTAGCACCGGCATGACAAAAGCGATTAACATTAATAATGTGCAAATCACCAATAACAGTAGTGAATGTTGTAGTTGCGTAAATGCCGTTCTGCTGACCATGTGCCAGATGGTCGACAGTGTCTGGTAGTTACGAATACTGACCGCTGAGTGTGTCATTCCTGTCCAGGTGCGATGTTGTTTTTGTTTTACTTTTTTTGCCAGACTGCAATCGTCAATCAGCGCGTCTTTTATACAGGCAAAGCCATCCAGTTGATTAAGCACTTGTGTCTCGATCAGTATGAAACCGCCTGCAGCGGCAGCGATAATTCCTCCCGGTTTATTTGCTAGATGGAAAGGATAGAGTAATTTGAAAAAGAAAATAAACGCCGGCATTAATAACTTTTCCCAAAATGTCTGCATTTTCAGAAACGCCATCAGCGATAGCATCTGAATATTTTCGTGCTTGGCTTTAGCGAGTGCGGTTGCGATCAAGCCTTCGGATAATACGATGTCGGCGTCCAGCAACAGTACATGGCGAGTGTTAACATGTTGCCGGCCCTGTTCTAACGCCCAAAGCTTGCCACTCCAGCCATCCGCTAACGTTTGACTGCTGACAACCGTCAGGTTGTCGAGTTGGGATTGTTGACAAACTGCGTGGGTATCATCTGTTGATTGGTCATCGACCACGATGACCTGAAGATTATTACCCTGATGCTTTAAGGCGTTCAGGGTTTGCAGAATGGTCTCTGCTTCATTCCGGGCCGGTATTAATACCGTCACCTCAGATAAATCGGTATTTGTCAGGGATTGGTCGGCGTCAAGTGATTCACGCGTACTCCATGGTCGCCAGGGTAAAAATAAAATGATAAGCCAGATAAACAATCCTGGCGTGAAAGCCAGGAGTTCAAAAGGCATCAGGCGACTTGTTTACTACTTGCGCAGCTACTGGAGGCTTTGGTTTCTGCTACCAGGGTTGGCTTGGAAAAATCTTCGTCGTCATACAACACGGGTAGTTCAGGCGCCATTTCACCGTCAGTCTTCGGACCTTTTAAGGCAACTTTCAAGGCCTTCAAAGGATGATGGAAGGTGTCATCCACGGCAGTCGCTTCATAACCGCAATGCACCATGCAATTGGTGCATTTCGGATTGCGGCCGGTACCGTAATTATCCCACTCGGTTTCTTCCATCAAGGCAGAGAAACTTGACGCATAACCCTCACCCACTAACAGGTAACAAGGTTTTTGCCAGCCGAATACGTTTCGGGTTGGGTTACCCCAGGGAGTACATTGGTAGGTTTGATTTCCTGCCAAAAAGTCCAGGTACAGACTGGATTGGTTAAAACGCCATTTTTTGCCAGCGCCGAGTTTAAATATGTCACGGAATAGTTGCTTGCTTTCTTTCTTCTTCAAGAATACGTCCTGTTGCGGAGCTCTTTCATAGCTATAGCCCGGTGAGATGGTCACGGCTTCAACACCCAGCTCCATTGCCATGTCCATAAATTCAGAGACTTCTTCTGCTGATTCGCCCTGAAACAGGGTGCAGTTAATAGTGACGCGAAAACCTTTAGAGAGCGCCAGCTTGATGACGCTGATACATTTATCAAATACACCTTCCTGACAGACGGACGTGTCATGGCGTTCACGGTTGCCATCAAGATGTATTGAAAAGGTGAGATAAGGCGATGGCTCATATTCATCAATATGTTTTTTCAACAGAATCGCGTTGGTGCAAAGATAGACGAACTTCTTCTTCTGGATGAAGCCTTTAACAATCTGGTTCATCTCTTTATGAATCAGGGGTTCACCACCTGCAATGGATACCACTGGTGCACCACATTCATCAATCGCATTCATACAGTCTTCATAGCTCAGACGTTTATCGAGTATTTCTTTCGGATAGTCGATCTTGCCGCAGCCAGCGCAAGCCAGATTGCAGCGAAATAATGGCTCCAGCATCAATACCAGAGGATATTTTTTAACGCCCGCTAGTTTGCGACCAAGTATATATTTACCGACTCTGTATTGTTGAATTAGAGGGACACTCATTTATAAACTCCGATTTAAATAGCGTAAAAATGTGTCAAAAATCAATGACTAAATAAAACCGCACAAGATAATTGATAATCGCTGAAGTGTACAGTCCGGAACGTGAAAATTGTGTCAATTAGTTCGCTGGATGAGCAAGTAGTGCTTTTTTGTTTTCCTTGCATGGGGTGTTATCCCTATTCATAATAACAATCTTTTTTTGATGATTTGTACTTAATGAGCAACGATATATATACACCGCTTCTCGACCAGATAAACTGTCCTGCCGATCTCAGAAAATTACCGGAATCTCAACTTGAAGAGGTGGTCGATGAACTAAGGCACTTTTTGCTGCACACGGTCAGTAAAATAGGTGGTCATTTTGCTGCAAGTTTGGGTGCTGCAGAGTTAACCGTCGCGCTGCATTATCTCTACAACACACCAGAAGATAGACTGGTTTGGGACGTGGGTCATCAAGCTTACATACATAAAATACTGACCGGTCGCAAAGAAATGCTGCACACCATCCGCCAGTATGACGGTCTGGCACCGTTTCCTAAAAGAGACGAAAGCGAATTTGATACCTTTGGTGTCGGCCACTCAAGCACATCAATTGGCGCGGCTCTGGGTATGGCCATTGCTGCCGAGAGAACCGGCAGCAAACGTAAATGTGTTGCCATCATTGGTGATGGTGGCCTGACAGCAGGTATGGCGTTTGAGGCGTTAAACCATGCCGGTGCCTTGCATAGCAATTTATTGGTGATATTAAACGATAATAACATGTCTATTTCGCCAAACGTTGGTGCCTTATCAAATCGTTTCGCACAATTATTGTCTGGCAAAATTTATACTACCGTCAGAAAAGGCAGTAAAAAGGTATTGTCAAATATCCCCAATGCGCTGGAAATCGCAAAACGTGCGGAAGAGCATGTCAAAGGCCTGATTGTGCCGGGCACGCTGTTTGAAGAATTTGGTTTTAATTATATTGGACCTATTGATGGTCATGATTTACCCACACTGCTAGCAACGTTAAAAAATATCCACCAACTGGATGGTCCCCAGTTTTTACATGTCATCAGTAAAAAAGGTAAGGGTTATGGGCCAGCAGAAGATGACCCGGTCAAATATCATGGCGTGACGCCGTTTGACCCGGATAAGGGTATCGTCGCATCAAAAAAACCGGCCGCTTCGCCTACCTATAGTAAAGTGTTTGGGGATTGGGCCTGCGACATGGCTTCCCAGGATCATAAATTCGCCGCCATTACCCCTGCTATGCGTGAAGGTTCGGGTCTGGTCAGGTTTGAGCAAGAACATCCACAGCAGTATTTCGATGTCGCCATTGCTGAGCAACATAGCGTGACGGTCGCTGCAGGTATGGCTTGCGATGGCTTGAAACCAGTGGTCGCCATTTATTCCACGTTTTTACAACGGGCCTATGATCAACTCATCCATGACGTTGCAGTGCAGAATCTCCCGGTATTGTTTGCTATTGATCGTGCCGGTTGTGTTGGTGCAGATGGCCCGACCCATAACGGAGCTTATGATTTAAGCTTCATGCGTTGTATACCAAATATGGTAGTGATGGCACCTGCCGATGAAAATGAATGTCGACAAATGCTGTATACCGGATATCAACTGAATCAACCCGCTGCAGTGCGCTATCCGCGTGGTACTGGTCCGGGTGTCGAGATTGAACAGGAGATGACAGCATTACCGGTAGGCAAGGCTTCCCTGATTAGAGAAGGTAAGAACATGGCAATTTTGGCCTTCGGCACGGTGCTGGCCGATTGTGAAAGAATTGCTGAAGAGCTTGATGCGACCCTGGTTAATATGCGTTTCGTTAAGCCGATTGATGAAAACATGATTATTGATATGTGTGCCGAGCACGAATTGATTGTCACGGTTGAAGAAAACGCGGTTCAAGGTGGTGCAGGTGCGGCTGTGAATGAAGTCATCGTCAGTCATGGCATTGAGCAACGAGTCGCAAACTGTGGCCTACCGGACAATTTATTACCGCATGGTTCCAGGGATGATATGTTGCGAGAGGCGGGTCTCGATTATGATGGCATTCTGGGTTTTATCGAACAGCTTATGAATGAGTCGTCAGAAAAACCTCAACATATGAGCAGTGCGTCGTAATCTGTAATCAGGCATTCTGATTTTACCAATCTTCAAACCCATCGCGCAGCGGGTCCTTTTGTTTGCGATAGTTGGCGATAAACGTCTCGATTTCATTAATTTCAATCACACCCGGCCAGGTGACCAGCGGTTGACCATCCGGATGAAAGATTGAAATCGATGGGATACCAACCAACCAGCGGCCAATCAATTCAGAAACCTGTTCGATGTCTGCCAGAAACAGTGGATATGACAGCGGCTCTGTCGCTAAAAAATTCTGGAGCAAATCCATTTTGCCGTAACCAAAACTGGGAAAATCCAGCGTCACACCCAGTACCGAAATATTCGGGTTACGTTCAATGAATTGCTTTAGGCGAGGGAGTTCAGCGACACAGGCACTGCAGCTTGGGCTCCAGGTATTAACGATTACCCATTGCCCGTTACCAATATAGTTTGATAAAGGCTCAGTCTGTCCTGACGCCGAGACTAATTTTATCTCTGTTGCATGTAATGGAAAGCTTCCGATTAGACTGAATAAAACCAGTCCTGTGATCAGGTGACGGTATAAACGCTGCGGCAATGTCTTAAGTATGTTCATCTATTTATCAGAATTAAAAACCCGACAACAGTTCAACGTGTACGATGATCTTGTTCCCGTATACAATAGCGCGCCATGTCAGGAAATACATTAGGAAAATTATTTACCGTCACCAGCGCCGGCGAAAGTCATGGCCCGGCATTGTTATGTATCGTTGATGGCTGTCCTCCCGGAATGGCATTGTCAGAAGCAGACATGCAACACGATCTGGACAGACGAAAACCGGGAAAGTCACGGCATGTCACTCAGCGCAAGGAATCGGATAGCATCAAGATACTCTCTGGTGTATTTGAAGGTGTAACGACCGGTACGCCGATTGGCCTGTTGATTGAAAACGAAGATCAGAAATCCAAGGACTACGGCAATATTAAAAACATATTCCGCCCTGGACATGCCGATTACACCTATCAACAGAAATACGGCATCCGTGATTATCGAGGTGGCGGCAGATCGTCAGCGCGGGAGACTGCGATGCGGGTGGCAGCCGGTGCTATTGCCAAAAAATATCTGCATGAACATTTTGGCGTAGTTATTCATGGCTATCTATCGCAGTTAGGCAGCAACAAAATTGAATTTAAAGATTGGAATGAAGTTGAAAATAATCCTTTCTTTTGTCCCGACCCGAGTCGAGTCGATGAACTGGAAAAATACATGGATGCATTGCGCAAGGAAGGGGAGTCTGTCGGTGCCAGGATCAACATCGTTGCTGAACAGGTGCCGGTAGGTCTGGGCGAACCCGTGTTTGATCGACTCGATGCGGATATAGCCAAGGCGATGATGAGTATCAATGCGGTCAAAGGTGTGGAGATCGGGGCTGGTTTTGCGGCGATTGAACAGAAAGGTACTGAACATCGCGATGAGATGACGCCGGAAGGTTTTATCGGTAACAATGCCGGTGGTGTCCTGGGAGGTATTTCCTCGGGACAGGATATGCATGTCAGTATTGCCTTGAAGCCGACTTCCAGTATTCGCCTGGCCGGTGAAACTATCGATAAAACCGGAAATGCGACTGAAGTCGTTACCAAAGGCCGTCATGATCCTTGTGTTGGCATTCGCGCCACACCGATTGCTGAAGCCATGTTGGCGTTAGTATTGATGGATCATGCCTTGAGACATCGCGCGCAAAATGCTGACGTCAATTCGATTACGCCAGTCGTGCCTGCCTCAAACACTGAAAAGTAATTTCTCTATTTACCCTCCGTCATAATACTGGATAAGGTTTCTAGACTCTCAAGTATCATGATACTTAAAGTAAAGTGGCAGGACATTCCTTATTGGCGTCTGTCGGGTTTCTACTTTCTGTTCTTTCTGACAATTGGGGCTTATATGCCATATTGGTCGCTCTATCTTGAGTCGATCAATATGACGGCAGAACAAATCGGTATCTTGTCTGCAATTGTGGTGATCACCAAGATCTTTGCATCACCGACATGGGGCTGGCTTGCCGATCATCTTGGCAAGCGAGTCAAGATGATACAGATTGCGTCACTGTTTTCATTCCTGTCGTTCTGTTTCGTTTTTATATCATCCGAATTCTGGCCATTGTTCATTGTATTGTTTGTGTTTTCTATTTTTTGGAGTGCCGGGCTGCCGCTGATAGAAGCTACGACCTTGTCACACCTGGGCGAGCACAGCAGTGACTATACGGTGATTCGTATATGGGGTTCGGTGAGCTTCATTGTCTGTGTATTTGTACTCGGTTATGTGTTTGACAAGATAGCGATAGACTATCTTTTACCGATATTGCTGCTGTTAATGGTATTGGTCTGGCTTGAGAGCCTGACGATTCCTGAGGTGGCTATGGAAAGCCATGCCGATGATGATAAACCGTTTATGAGTGTATTGAAGCGACCCAGCGTGATCTTCCTGTTTCTGGTTTGTTTCCTGTTACAAGCCAGCCACGGCAGCTACTACACGTTCTTTTCTATCTATTTAAAAGAATTCGATTATTCCAACAGCTTTATCGGTCTGGCCTGGTCTCTGGGTGTAATCGCAGAAGTCATCGTGTATCTGTTTATTCATCGCGCGATAAAACAGTGTGGCTTGCGTCTACTGATGATTATTAGCCTGATGCTCGCGAGTTTACGCTGGGTGTTGATTGCCTTGTTTGTAGAAAGTATTGCCATCTTGATGATCGCTCAATGTCTGCATGCTGCCAGTTTCGGTGTGTATCATGCGGTGGCGATTCAATATATTCATCGTGAATTCAAGGGCAGTCATCAAAGTAAAGGGCAGGCGCTTTATAGCAGTATCAGTTTTGGTGCAGGTATGGCGGCAGGTACGTTGCTGAGTGGCTATCTATGGGATGTGATCGGCTCATCAGAAACCTTTCTGATTGCAGCCTGTTTAAGCCTGTTCGGTCTGGCTTTGGCCCTTTATGGCCTGTCAGATTAATGTATGCATTGGTATTCGGGAAATCTTCAGGTTTCACTTTTCAGTATTGAGACTATAATTTCTATTCCTAACAAAAAACGAGTTCAAAATTCAAGGGAAGCTATCATGCAAAAATCAATAAAAACGCTGTGTTATCTTTTTTGTGCAATTATTGTCTCTGCTTTTTCTCATGTTGCTGTCGCTGAGGACAGTGAAGCCGGGGTAGAATTAGGTGTTTTAAAATGTAATGTTGTGCCCGGATCTCGCGTCAATCTTGTGATTCGTTCAACGGCAGATGTTGAATGCGAATTCAACAATAATGGCACGATTGAACGCTACAAAGGCGAAACCGGCATCGGGCTGGGACTGGATCTCAGTTTCAAATCTGATGAAGAAATGCACTTCAGCGTCATTTCGGCTACCTCTGATACAACTGCAGGGGCATATTCACTGGCCGGTAAATACATTGGTGGCGAAGCTTCAGCCGCAGCCGGTGTGGGTCTTGGCGCAAAAGCGCTGGTCGGGGTAGGTGACAAGAGTTTTAGCCTGCAACCACTGGCGTTGGAGACTAGCAAAGGTATCGGTATATCGGGCGGTCTTGGTTTTTTATATATCGAAGCTGATAAATAATCGTTTCGCGATTCACTCAAAAAAGGCGCCAAAGGCGCCTTTTTTGTTGTCTAGCGTTTATATCAAACTGATGTGCCACCGACCGTGATGTCGTCTATCAGGATGGTTGGCTGTCCAACACCGACCGGGACAGATTGCCCGTCCTTGCCACAGGTACCGATACCGGAATCCAATGACATGTCGTTACCGACCATACTGACGCGGGTTAGTACATCAGGACCATTACCAATGATCGTCGCCCCTTTGATGGGGGTCGTGATCTTACCCTTTTCAATCTTGTAAGCCTGACTGGCACTAAAGACAAATTTACCGTTAGTAATGTCGACCTGGCCGCCACCAAACTGCGCTGCATAGATGCCGGAATCCACTGCTGAAATAATGGCCTCAGGATCGTGTTCGCCGCCAAGCATGTAAGTATTGGTCATCCTCGGCATTGGCAGGTGTGCATATGACTCGCGTCTGCCATTTCCGGTTGGGGCTACCCCCATTAACCTGGCGTTATGTTTATCTTGTAAATAACCTTTCAAAATTCCTCTTTCGATTAAGGTAGTGCACGAAGTAGGGGTACCCTCATCATCAATATTTAATGAGCCCCGGCGATTTTCTATCGTGCCGTCGTCGACGACAGTCACTTCCGGCGAGGCAACACGTTCACCAATGCGATCCGAGAAGGCGGAGGTTTTCTTACGATTAAAGTCGCCTTCCAATCCATGACCGATGGCCTCGTGTAATAATATTCCCGGCCAGCCTGGTCCGAGCACGACTGGCATTGTCCCGGCCGGGGCCGGATCGGAACCGAGATTGATTAAGGCCTGTTCAATCGCCTCGTCAACATATGACATAGCCAGATCGTCATTAATAAAGTATTCATAGCCGAAACGTCCGCCACCACCAGCGCCGCCTTTCTCTATTCGGCCATCTTCCTCAACAATGACATTGACGTTTAAGCGAATTAGTGGTCTGACATCGCCATTTAAGTTTCCTTCATTGTCTGCAATTAATACCGTTGAGTGAGAACCGACCAGACCAATCATGACCTGCTTTACTCTTGGGTCTTTGGCCCTGGCAGCGGCGTCCAGCCGTTTTAATAAACTGATTTTGTCATCGGTACTGACCGAGCTTAGGGGATCCAGGTGACTATAAAGCACCGGTGGATCTGTTTTTTTCCAGACTTGCAGTTGTGCGTGATTACCTTGATTGGCTATTGAGCGTGCAGCAGTTGCGGCCTGCGTTAGTGCAGGTAATACAATTTCATCGGAATAAGCAAAGCCGGTTTTCTCACCGCTGATTGCGCGCACACCGACGCCTTGATCAATATTATAGGATCCTTCCCTGACGATACCGTCCTCCAGTATCCATGATTCGGACTGCGAAGATTGAAAGTATAAATCAGCCTGATCGATCGCATTGCCCATGATGTGATCAAGCGTATGTTGCACATCGGTCAATTGCAGGCCGCGGTCGTTAATCAAAGTGTCTTCAGCAATCTGTAATGCATTACTCATGTCGTTGATAGTCCAGTTTTCTGTGTGTAATTGATGGGAATGATTGGCGCAGTTGTTGTTGCTTTGCCAAATCAACAGTGGCCATAGCGACACCATCGCCTTGTTCCAGTGAAGCAAGAATATTGCCCCAGGGATCAACAATCATGCTATGTCCCCAAGTTTCTCGTCCGTTAATATGTGCTCCACCCTGGTTGGAGGCGATGACATAGCATAAGTTCTCAATTGCTCTGCTCCGAATCAATGATTCCCAGTGTGCTTCTCCGGTGGTTGCAGTAAATGCCGATGGCGTGGTGATGATTTGCACATTGTCAGCATGCATACTTCGGTACAACTCAGGGAAGCGCAGATCATAACAGACCGAGAGTCCAATATTACCCAGTTCTGTTTTTGTGACTACCACCTCCGAACCGGGTTCGAAGGTATTCGATTCTTTGTAGGATTCCTGTTGTGACTCGTTGACGATGACATCAAATAAATGAATCTTGTCGTAGCGGGCGGCGATATCGCCGGTTGGGCTGTATAGCAAACTGCTTGCGTAGACCTTATCAGGTGTCGGGCTTTTGATTGGAATCGTACCGCCCAGTAGCCAGATGTCATGCTGTTTCGATTGCGCGGATAAAAACTCCTGAATCGGTCCCTGTCCATACTGTTCGGTAATCGCTAACCGGTCCTCGTCGTGCTTACCCATTAGCGGAAAGTTTTCCGGCAAGGTGACGAACTTTACCTGGTTTGCAACCGCCTCGCTAATCAATGCTTCTGCTTTTTGCAGGTTATCATCGAGACGATCAACCGAGATCATTTGTATTGCTGCTGCATTGAACATAGCATCATTATAGGTGAGTTACTGTTCGCTCGATAGCGTTAACGCGTCGTGCAAAAATCGATTTTTACCTGACGAGAAAATACGAATACCGTATAATCGCCCTCTTTTAAAAACAGCATATATAAATTGAACGAAGAATTTGCACGCATTAACCGCTTGCCTCCCTACGTTTTTAATATTGTCAATGAATTAAAGATGGCCGCGCGTCATCGCGGCGAGGATATTATTGACTTTGGGATGGGTAACCCTGATCAGCCAACGCCACAACATATTGTCGATAAGCTGGTCGAAGTGTCTCAGCGCAGTGATACACATGGTTATTCCATCTCTCGAGGGATACCGCGACTAAGACAAGCGATATGTCACTGGTATAAGAATCGCTACGATGTCGATCTCGATCCCGATTCAGAGGCAATTGTGACGCTCGGCTCGAAAGAAGGGCTGGCGCATTTAGCCATGGCCGTTTGTGATCGTGGTGACGCGGTGCTGGTACCTAATCCGGCCTATCCGATTCACCCGTTCGGTTTTGTTATTGCCGGTGCCGATGTGCGCCATGTACCGATTGGTCCAGGCATCGATTTTTTTGAAGAGCTGGAAAAGGCGATCAGGGATTCCTGGCCCAAGCCTAAAATGTTGTTGATCAATTTTCCATCCAATCCAACCACGCAATGTGTTGAGCTGGATTTTTTTGAAAAGATTATTGATATCGCCCGTGAGCATCAAATCTGGGTAGTACAGGATTTAGCCTACGCGGATATTGTGTTTGATGGTTATGTCGCGCCTTCGATTTTGCAGGTGCCGGGCGCAAAAGATATCGCAGTCGAATTCTTTTCCATGTCGAAAAGCTACAATATGCCTGGTTGGCGAGTGGGTTTTATGGTGGGTAATCCTACTTTGGTTAGCGCGTTGACCAGAATCAAGTCTTATCTCGACTATGGCACGTTTACCCCAATACAGGTTGCTGCGATAGCCGCGTTGGAAGAAGGCCAGCAGTGCGTTGCTGAGATACGTGATATGTACCGCGCAAGAAGAGATGTGTTGTGTAAAGGTCTGAATGCCGCTGGTTGGGAAGTCGAAAGTCCTAAGGGTACGATGTTTGTCTGGGCACCGATACCGGAACAATACAAAGACATGGGGTCGCTGGAATTTTCAAAGAAACTCTTATTGGAAGCCAAAGTGGCGGCGTCACCGGGTATCGGTTTTGGTAGCTACGGCGATAATTTTGTGCGTTTTGCATTAATTGAAAATGAGCATCGCAGTCGTCAGGCGATACGCGCTATCCGCGCAATGCTCAGGGACGAAGTGCCGGCCGCAACCCTCGGTTAAGGATTAATAGACAACAACTAACAGTAATCAATATGAAACCTATAAATATCGGCTTATTAGGCTTGGGCACCGTTGGTGGCGGTACGGTAAGCGTATTAACGCGTAATGCGGAAGAGATTGCGCGCAGAGCAGGACGCGGAATACAAATCAGTCACGCAGCTGCGAAACAATATGATGCTGACAGTATTCAAGGACTGGAGCAGATTCAACATATCTCGGATGATGCTTTCTCAGTGGTTGCGGAGCCAGATGTGGATATTGTTATCGAGCTGATTGGTGGCTATTCGCCGGCTAAAGAACTGGTATTAAAAGCGATTGAAAACGGCAAGCACGTCGTCACTGCCAATAAGGCATTAATCGCATTACATGGTGAAGAAATTTTTGCCGCGGCCCAGGCCAAAGGCGTGACAGTCGCGTTTGAAGCGGCAGTGGCAGGTGGTATCCCCATTATTAAAGCGGTAAGAGAAGGGCTGGCTGCGAATCGTATCGAATGGATCGCTGGCATTATTAACGGTACGGGAAATTACATACTCACTGAAATGCGCGATAAGGGACGCGATTTTGATGATGTATTGAAAGAGGCACAAGCTTTAGGTTATGCCGAGGCCGATCCAACGTTTGATGTAGAGGGTATTGATGCCGCGCATAAACTGACGATTCTTGGCTCGATTGCATTCGGTATGCCGTTGCAGTTTGATAAGACTTACACTGAGGGTATCGGTGCGATAGAGCAACAGGATGTCCTGTATGCTGGAGAATTGGGTTACCGCATAAAACACATGGGTATCACCCGAATCAAGGAAAATGGTGTTGAGCAGCGTGTCCATCCGACCTTAATTCCTGAGCGAAGACTGATAGCGAATGTGGATGGGGTGATGAATGCAGTGTTGGTGAAAAGCGATGCCGTCGGTCCCACCTTATACTACGGTGCAGGCGCCGGTTCCGAACCGACTGCGTCTGCTGTCGTGGCGGATGTCGTGGATGTGGTCAGGGCCTTGACCACCGATCCGGAGAACCGCGTCCCGCATCTGGCATTTCAACCGGATGCTCTGTCAGATATTTCAATTTTACCGATGGAAGAAGTGGAGACGGCCTATTATCTTAGATTACAGGCAGTCGACCGCCCTGGCGTGTTGGCTGATGTCACGCGTATTTTGGGTGATGCCGGTATCAGTATCGAAGCCATCTTGCAGAAAGAGAGCAATGACAATAATGCGACGGTGCCGGTTATATTATTGACGCAGCGGGTTCAGGAAAAATTCATGAACCAGGCGATTGAAAAGATCGAAGCGAATGAAAACATTCAAGATAGTGTGGTCAGGATTCGCGTCGAGACAATGAGTTAAACCTCCGACCAAATATATTAATAGCAAATAAATAATTATGGCTTTCAGACCAAGATACACCGGTTTAATCGAGCGTTACCGAGACCGACTCCCGGTAAATGATGACACGCGAATTATCAGCCTGGGCGAGGGTAATACGCCGCTGATAAAGCTCAATCACATCCCCGAGTTGACCGGCAAGAATGTTGATATTTATGTTAAATATGAAGGCTTGAATCCAACTGGCTCGTTTAAAGATCGTGGTATGACCATGGCAGTGACTCAGGCCGTTAATGAAGGCGCTAAAGCGATTATCTGTGCCTCGACCGGTAACACGTCTGCTTCGGCCGCAGCCTATGCAGCACGCGCAGGCATTACTGCGTTTGTCCTTATTCCTGATGGAAAGATTGCCCAAGGTAAGCTGGCCCAGGCAATGATGGAAGGTGCCGTAGTGATACAAATCAAAGGTAATTTTGATGACGGTATGCGCCTGGTCAAAGAGGTCGCCAAAGAAGCACCGGTCACAATTGTGAATTCGATTAACCCGTATCGCTTACAAGGACAAAAAACCGCGGCGTTTGAAATCATTGAAGAATTAGGTCGTGCCCCTGACTATCATTGTTTGCCAGTCGGTAATGCTGGCAATATTACTGCCCACTGGATTGGCTACTGTGAGTATGCCTGTTCTGATGACAAGACTACCGAAGCCTGTGCCTTCTGCGAGGGTAATTGTCGATTTGCCGGTGGTGCCCTTGTGGGCACGCGACCGACGATGGTGGGTTATCAAGCCAGCGGTTCAGCGCCGTTTATGCGAGGTGAAATGGTGGATAATCCCGAGACCGTGGCAACCGCGATTCGAATTGGACATCCGCAATCCTGGGATTATGCCTGGAAGGTCAAGGCGGAGTCAGATGGCTGGTTTGATGAATGTTCTGATGAGGAAATATTACACGCACAGAAACTGTTGGCAGAAAAAGAAGGGGTGTTTTGTGAACCGGCCTCGGCTACGTCCTTAGCCGGTGCGATGCGCGATATTCAATCTGGCAAGATTCGCGACAACAGCAGTGTGGTGTGTACCTTAACCGGCCATGGATTGAAAGATCCGGATACTGCAATTCAGCAAAGCACCGGACCCGTTATCAAGATTGAATCAACACTGGAACAAGTGAAAAAAGCCATACTGGATAACGTCGACTGAGTCAGAGGTTCTGTTAGATGTTCGCGGCTATTCAGTCTTGCTGCTATGCGTATTTCTAATCAAGCTTTATGCGAACACTAACTTTATCCATCCCGGGTCTGCTTGGCCCGCAAGCAGCAGTTCATCCTGATGACCTGCCCGATTTACCGGTTTTTAACTGGTTAGTTTCCCGTGCAACACAGCAAACATACTTAAACATTCCTGCCAGCTATCAGCTATGTCATTTATTTGAACTATCCCGACATGAAGGGCAGGATTTTCCCATTGCGGCAATCTCGCGTCTTAGTGATGATAATCAACATCCTGATGGAATCTGGCTGCGAGCCGATCCGGTACATGTCAGCGCCGATCGTGATGGATTGATATTACTGGATAAGCATCGCTTTAGTTTATCGCAGCATGATGCGTTGGCGATTGCGTCTGAGTTGAAAGCTTTATTTTCGTCCAGAGGCTTGCAGCTGGAAGTCCCCGTTGCCAGTCGCTGGTATGTCAGAATTCCTGAACGGAAAGATCTTGTGACGACGCCCATCGATCAGGTGATCGGTAAAGATGTGCTGCCGTTCATGCCTGTTGGTGATGATCGTATTGAATGGATTCAATTGATGAATGAAGTACAGATGACACTGCATGATTGTGAGGCGAATCATAGACGAGAACAGGATAAGCAACTGGCGATCAATAGCGTTTGGTTTTGGGGCTACGGTGAGTTACCCGATATCATTAATCGGAAGTGGTCGCTGGTGATTGGTGAGGATATGTTGGCCAAGGGACTGGCTATGTTGTCTGCCACTCCTTTTCAGGAGTTACAGTCAGACTTTTCTCAACATAGTTTGCCTGACAATGATTTTGATGGATTGATTAGTTTCCATTCGTTTAATTCATTTAACCATTACCAGGATCTTGAAGGCTGGATAGAAGCTTTGATCGCACTTGAACAAAACTGGTTAGTGCCAATACAGCAACAACTAAAAAGTGGAAAGCTGGATCAGTTAATCATTTTGACAGAACGTTTACGTTTCGACATAGCTCGCCAATCCCGGTTTCATTTTTGGAAACGCGGTAAATCCTTAATCTCAATTCGTTCTGCTTTTGAAAACAGGGATGCGAAAGTCAATGACAGTTGAGATTGTTCGGCGGACAGTGACACAACAGTCAGAGTTATCCGAGTCCTTGCATCCGGTGTTAAGGCGTATTTATGCAGCAAGACAGATCAAGTCTGAAGCTGATATCGACTACTCATTAACAAACTTGCTGCCATTTCATGAGCTGAAAAATATTGAATCAGCCGTTGAGTTATTGATGCGTGCGATAGATAACCGTTCGCGCGTGTTAATTGTTGCAGACTTTGATGCCGATGGGGCGACCAGCTGTGCCCTGGCGATACGCGGTTTGTCGATGATGGGACTGAATGATGTACTGTATGTGGTACCGAATCGGTTTGAATTTGGCTATGGTCTTACGCCTGAGATCATTGATGTGGCAATGGAGTTTGACCCTGATCTTTTGATTACCGTTGATAATGGTATATCCAGTATTAAGGGTGTGAACTACGCGAAGCAACAAGGCCTGTCGGTGATGATTACCGATCACCATTTGCCTGCAGCAGAGTTACCCGATGCTGATGTGATCATTAACCCGCAGCTATCCGGGGATAAATTTCCCAGTAAGAATCTGGCGGGTGTCGGTGTGATGTTTTATGTGTTGCTGGCGCTGCGGGCAGGGCTAAAGGCGATAAACTGGTTTGATAAAACCAATACGCCTTATCCAAATCTTGCCAGGTTGTTGGATTTGGTTGCATTGGGTACTGTCGCTGATGTTGTGCCGCTGGACAAAAATAATCGAATCCTGGTGGCCCATGGTTTGAAGTTGATACGTCAACGCAAGTGCATACCCGGCATCCTCGCGTTATTAAAGCAGTCGGGTAAATCAGTCGAGACAATACAATCGAGTGATCTCGGATTTTCGGTTGCTCCACGTCTAAATGCAGCAGGACGCCTGACCGACATGTCGCTCGGGATCGAGTGTTTATTGTCTGAAGATATCAGTGCAGCCACTGACATAGCGAAGCAGCTTGATGAGCTGAACAAGGAGAGAAAACAGATTCAGGATCAGATGCAGGCACAGGCATTGCTGACACTCGAGCAGAATTTACCGCTGGAAAAAGAAGAAAATAGTAATGGTTATTGTTTATATCATCCACAATGGCATCAGGGCGTGATTGGTATTCTGGCGGCAAAGGTAAAGGAGAAATTTAATCGCCCGGTGATTGCTTTTGCCGATGACGGTGATGCGCAGTTAAAAGGTTCGGCCCGTTCGATTACCAATCTGCACATCAGGGACTTGCTGGAGTTAATGACGACGCGTTTTCCCGAGCTAATTATTTCTTTTGGCGGACATGCCATGGCCGCAGGACTCACCATTGCGCGGTCAGATTTTGAAAAATTTAAACACTGTTTTCACGAAGTATTGGCAGAAACGATTTCCGACGATATGTTGCAAGGGCATGTGTTAAGCGATGGGGAATTGCTGGAAAACGAGATGAGCATGGAGTTGGCCGAGATCATTCAGTCTGCAGGACCATGGGGTCAGTCATTTCCGGAGCCGGTATTTGATGGTGAATTTGAAATTCTGGCCAGACGCATCGTTGGTGGCAACCATTTAAAGTTGAAACTGCAGGCTTCTGACGGAAATGAGGGTGTCGACGCCATCGCATTTAATATGACGGATGCAGACTGGCCCGTAGATACCACGCATGTCCGCGCTGCCTATCGATTAGATATTAATGAGTACCAGTCGAGAAGATCATTACAGTTAATGATCCATCACCTACAGCTTCTTTAACCCGACTTTTACCTTCCTTGTTGGCATCTGTTTTGCTTTAAAACGGATGTGATACGCAGTCATATCGACATGCCCCTTGCTGAATTAAAGCATGTCGAGAAATGGTCGATGTAATGGGATAGAAAAAACAAGGAACAGGAAAATGGAATTAGGTAACTATTATTCAGACAAACGAAATCGGCGATCAGTGCAGTTACTCATTGCCGTTACATTGATTTCAGTATTGTTATTATTAGCGGACAGAGTGCATAGTAATGTATTAAGTATCGATCAACAGATCGCTAAGTCTGACGTCAAGGCGACGCTGATGGCCAATATGCATCGCCAAATGCTTAAGATATCCGGTTTGCAGTTTCAGTTATTACATTCCAAAGACAGGCAACAGGCAAAAGATTTTTTACAGTCGATTGCGCAGGAAATCATTGCATTTAATAATGATTACAGCCAATTTGAACAGCTTGCTGATGAGCAGGATGATATGATTCTGCAACGTATGAAACTCAATTTTCAGTCTTGGCGTGATTGGACAAAAACTATTTCCAACTTCGCCTTTTTAGTCTCTGATCAGGACATGGTCAATTTTCTTAGTATGACCAGTCTCAGTATGGCTCAGCTTGATAATGAAGAAGCGAATCAAATTGCCAGTGCAGAAAAACTTTAACGTTGAATCCTATACTGCCAGTTAGTCTCTGAAGTGTTATTTGCTTTTCCCGGTCTTTTCAGCCAGTTTTCGCTCGATTAAAGAATTAATCCCATCTGGTCGATAAGCATAGTCTTGGTAATAATTTTTTGTATTTAGTGGACAAGACAGTCCAGCAGAGCAGTACTATGAACCAGAATAAAATAAAGATTCTTTATATCGAGGATAACGTGGTTGATGCGCAAATCCTGATAAAGTCCCTTAAGGATGTGGGAAAGGATAAGTATGAACTTGACTGGGTAGAAACACTGGCTGAGGCGCTTATCAAACTTAAACAACAGCACTATGACTTGGTGCTTGCCGATCTGTATTTATCCGATGCAGAGGGTGTCAATGTCTTGATGTCAATACAGGATATTGATAACAGATTGCCCATCGTTGTCATTAGTGGAGAAGATGATGATGCCATTGTGATACGGGTGATGAAAGCCGGGGCACAGGATTATTTATTAAAGAGTAAAGTGGATGGTTATTTAGTCAGTCGGGCTGTTGATTATGCAATAGAGAGAAAGCACATTGAAAAAGGACTTAGCTTTCTTGCGCAATACGACAGTTTAACAGGCCTGGCGAATCGCGCATTATTTCGGGAACGACTCTCTCGAGCGCTAATTCGTGCCGATCGCAACAAGAAAATAGTAGCATTAATGTTTATCGATTTGGATCGGTTCAAGAATATTAATGATTCCATGGGGCATGATGTTGGTGATGAGCTATTAGTTGAAGTAGGAAAAAAACTGACCGCCTGTACTCGAGAAGGGGATACCATCGCGCGTCTTGGCGGTGATGAATTTACTATCCTGCTTGAGGATGTCGCTTGCATTGATGATGCTTCACTGGTGGCAAGAAAAATACTGGCGCAAATGCAGGAGCCGATAACTATTAATGGCTTTGAACTCTATGTCTCGCCCAGTATTGGTATTACGCTTTATCCCATCGATAACAACAACGAAAAAGATTTGTTACGCAGTGCTGATGCGGCGATGTATAAAGCCAAGGCCAGCGGACGTAATTGTTATCGCTTTTATACTGCCGATTTGAACGAACATTTGCAGGAAAAAGTTGAAATGGAAAACAACTTACGCTGTGCGATAGAGAATGATGAGTTGTTACTTTATTACCAGCCTAAATTTACCATAGATAACCGTGAGCTAATCGGCGCTGAGGCGTTGATTCGCTGGCGGCATGCCAACAAGGGGATGATCTCACCGGCACTATTCATCCCGTTGGCTGAGGAGACTGGTTTGATACATGACATCACCGAGTGGGTATTCGCGGAGGCGTGTAGTCAAAATTCAAAATGGCAACTGGCAGGCTTTCCTCCGTTCAGGATGTCAATCAATTTATCTCCCAAGCAGTTTAATCAACCCAACATCGATCAAACTATTTTCAATCGGATCGTATGCGCCGATCTGGCGCCAAAATATATCGAACTTGAGATTACTGAGGGTGCGCTGGTAGAGGATGTGGAAAAGAGTAATGACATACTGCATTCATTAAAAAAGCGCGGCATCATGATATCGGTTGATGATTTCGGCACCGGCTACTCTTCATTAAGTTATTTGAAGAAATTTGCGCTGGATACCCTGAAAATTGATCAGTCATTTGTGCGCGATATTATGGAAGACAGTGACGATGCCGCTATCGTGACCGCCATCATTGCCTTGGCCAAAAGTCTGAGGCTGAACGTCATTGCCGAAGGTGTCGAAACAAAAGAACAGCTCGAGTTCCTCCGGCAAAAAGGATGTAACCAGGCACAGGGGTACTATTTGGGTAAACCGGTCCCGGCTAAAGAATTTGAACAATTGTTTCTCGAAAAAAATGACGAATTGTCGTTTGGCTTGGCCAGTAATGGCTAGCCAAATGTAGCAGTCTCGCTAATCGTTTTCTATCAGGTCGCAAGACCCTGCGTACACATATGCGCAGTCTTCAGGTAAAATCGCGCGCAACTTACTCATTAAACTGCTCCGCTACCACATGTTAGAAATCAATTTAATTCAAAATAAAATCACAGATATGCTTGAGCGTGTTGATGCGCTGAGGGGGTATCTTTGAATTTGATCAAAAATCAGAAAGGCTGACCGAAGTTCAACGTGAACTGGAGCAACCCGATGTCTGGAATGAACCGGATCGCGCCCAGGCACTGGGTAAAGAGCGAGCGCAGCTGGAACAAACTGTCAATACCATTTCCGGATTGACAGATTCGCTGGCCGATGCCAAAGACTTATTAGTGTTGGCGGCGGAGGAAGATGATGAATCCACTGTTGAGGCGGTGCAGGATGATCTTGAGTCGTTTGAGCAACAGCTTGCCGGGCTGGAATTTCGTAGAATGTTTTCCGGAGAGATGGATGGCAATAATGCATTTCTCGATATTCAATCCGGTTCTGGTGGTACGGAAGCACAGGATTGGGCCGATATGTTGTTGCGTATGTATCTCCGCTGGGGAGAACAGCATGGCTTTGATACCGAATTGATAGAAGTGTCGCCGGGTGAGGTAGCAGGTATTAAAAGCGCAACGATTCAGTATTCCGGTGAATACGCATTTGGCTGGTTGCGTACTGAGACCGGTGTACATCGTCTGGTGCGAAAATCCCCGTTTGACTCGGGTAACCGCCGACATACCTCGTTTGCCTCGGTGTTCGTTTCGCCCGAGATCGATGACGATATAGACATCGATATTAACCCGGCTGATCTGCGTATCGATACCTATCGGGCCAGTGGTGCCGGTGGTCAACATGTGAACAAAACCGATTCGGCAGTCCGCTTAACACATATTCCGTCTGGTCTGGTAGTACAATGCCAAAATGATCGTTCGCAGCATAAAAATAAAGACCAGGCGATGAAACAATTACGGGCCAAGTTATATGAGCTGGAGATGCAGAAGCTGAATACTGAAAAACAGGCGATGGAAGAATCCAAGGCCGACATCGGTTGGGGCAGCCAGATCCGTTCTTATGTGTTGGATCAGTCTCGTATTAAAGATCTTCGAACCGGTGTTGAAACGGGTAATACTCAGGCCGTGCTTGATGGCGATCTGGATGCGTTTATCGAGGCAAGTCTAAAAAGTGGTCTGTAATCGTTAACAAGAACAATATGATGTCACTTATAAAATATTTACTTAATAAAATAATAATATGAACAATACCAATGACAATGATCTGATAGTACAGCGTCGTGAACAATTGAAAGCATTGCGCGAATCAGGCCAGGCCTATCGCAATGATTTCAAACGCGACAGTCTGGCTGAACAACTAGTGCAAGAGTATGGAGAGAAAACCAAGGAAGAATTGGAACAGGCTGCTATCAAGGTCAGTGTTGCCGGCAGAATGATGAGCCGACGGATCATGGGCAAAGCATCGTTTGCGCATTTGCAGGATATGTCGGGCCAGTTGCAACTTTATGTCAGGCGAGATGACCTGCCAGAAGGGCTCTACAATGAACAATTTAAGAAGTGGGATATTGGCGATATCGTGGGTGCCAGCGGCATCTTAATGAAGACCAATAAAGGTGAACTCAGTGTCCATGTTGACAGTATTCAGCTACTCAGCAAATCATTACAACCCTTACCTGAAAAATATCATGGACTCACCGATCAGGAGTTACGTTATCGGCAGCGCTATGTCGATTTGATCATGAATGAAGAAAGCCGCAATACCTTTCGGCTTCGCTTCAAGGTGATTGATTTTATTCGTCAGTATCTAACTAACAGGCAGTTTCTTGAGGTAGAAACGCCAATGATGCATGCCATTCCCGGTGGCGCGACAGCCCGTCCGTTTATCACGCATCATAATAGTCTGGATATTGAACTGTTCTTGCGTATTGCGCCTGAATTATATTTAAAACGTCTGGTCGTCGGTGGCTTTGAAAAAGTATTCGAGATCAATCGAAGCTTCAGAAATGAAGGCTTGTCCCAGCGGCATAACCCGGAATTTACCATGCTGGAGTTTTACCAGGCCTACGCAGATTATCAGGATCTAATGGATCTGACTGAGGATATGTTGGGCCAGATGGTGATGGAGTTAACCGGCAGTCATCAAATTGAATACCAGGGAAATACCTATGATTTAGGTAAGCCGTTTGGCCGTTTAACCGTGTTTGACTCTATCCTCAAATACAATCCTGACATTAGTGCAGATGATCTGGCTGATCTGGATCGCGCCCGCGAGCTCGCAAATCAGCTTGATATCCATTTGGAAGATTCTTATAACTTGGGCAAAGTGCAAATAGAGATATTTGAAAAGACAGTAGAGAGCCGGTTAATGGCACCTACTTTCATTACGCATTACCCGACGGAGGTATCTCCGCTGGCAAGAAAGAATGATGACGATCCGTTTGTCACCGACCGCTTTGAGTTTTTCATTGGTGGTAGGGAGATTGCCAATGGTTTTTCCGAGTTAAACGATCCTGAAGATCAGGCTGAGCGTTTTCGTCGCCAGGTAGAAGAGAAAGATGCCGGCGATGCCGAAGCCATGCACTATGATGAAGATTATATTACTGCGCTTGAGTACGGCATGCCGCCGACTGCGGGCGAGGGTATCGGCATCGACAGGCTGGTGATGTTCCTGACTAATAGCGCGACCATTCGGGATGTGATTCTGTTCCCACATATGCGTCCCAAGAGTTAAATCTGACTAAATTCGGTGACTACGCTACGATGCCGTATTTTGCATAAGTAGGCCTATTTCACAAAAAAATTATTTGTTCTGGAAACTATCTAGACGATAGTCAGTCCACTAGTCATGATGCTAATATTCAAGCTGAGGCTGTATGCAGACTCAATTGAAATTGAATCATAATCTTTTAACTAATTTTTAGTCATTTCCAGGAGAATAAACGATGTCCGACAAAAACAAGATCAATCCATTATCTATCGCGTTAGGTACCAGTTTCGCTATTACGTTAGCGGCCAGCCCAGTGGCAAACGCAGCAGAAAACCCGTTTAGTGCAACCGAATTCAGTAACGGTTACATGGTAGTGGCTGAAAGCGGTGAAGGTCATGGCGAAGGTGAAGGTAGCTGTGGTGAAGGCAAATGCGGCGAAGGCAAGTGTGGTGAAGGTAAAGGCGAAGAAGGCAAATGCGGCGAAGGCAAGTGTGGTGAAGGTAAAGGCGAAGAAGGTAAATGTGGCGAAGGTAAGTGCGGTCACTAATCCCTTTAGTCGTCAGTTAATTATCAGATAATGGATAATTACCCGGTAACGGGAAGCGGACTGGGTCTGCGGCGAGCGTTTATACGCTCGCTGTCAGACGCCATTCCAACAGAGGTCGACTTCATGGAAGTGGCCCCTGAAAACTGGATTGATGTCGGTGGTAAATTTGGTCATCAATTTCAGCAAGTCGCAGAACAAGTCCCTATGGTTTGTCATGGCTTATCATTAAATATTGGTGGTCCAGCGCCACTCGATGAGGCCTTTCTTCACAAGGTGAAACAGTTTCTGGAAGATTTTAATGTTCGAATCTATAGTGAACATTTGACCTATTGTGCCGACAACGCACATTTATATGACTTAATGCCTATCCCTTTTACCGAAGAAGCGGTGACCTATGTCTCTGAACGAATTCAACAGGTACAGGATATCCTTGGCCAGCAGATCGCGATGGAAAATGCTTCTTACTACGCTGCTCCCGGTAAGGAGATGGAAGAAATTGAATTTATTAATGCAGTGTTAACAAAATCCGATTGTTTGCTGCATATTGATATTAATAACATTTATGTGAATAGTATTAATCATCAGTACGATGCTGAGGCATTTATGAAGCAATTACCGGCCGAGCGCATTGCCTATGCGCATATCGCCGGTCATTACGTAGAGGAAGAAGACTTACGGATAGATACCCATGGTACTGATGTCATTGATCCGGTATGGCTGTTACTGGATAAGGCTTATCAGCACTTTGGTGTGTTTCCTACCTTATTAGAGCGTGACTTTAATATTCCGCCACTGAGCGAGCTGTTGCAGCAAGTGAAAACAATCAAACAATATCAACAAAAGCATATTGCCAGCCAGCATGACCTCAAGCGCCAACAAGTCTAGTACTTTTCAAACAGTCCAGCATGTGTTCACGCAGCATATGCGCGATCCGGAACACAAACCCGCACCTGCAGGGATTGAAGATCGCCGAATGAAAATTTATCGCGATCTTATTTACAACAATATTCAGAATTTTATCGGTAATAGTTTTCCTGTCGTTAGAAAAATTATTCCGGATGAAGAGTGGCATCAACTTATGCGCGATTATGTGCGCGATCATCAGGCACAAACGCCGCTATTTCCAAAGATGCCGCAGGAGTTTATTAAATATTTACAGGCATCCGGGCATGAAATCCTTTCCCGTTATCCATTTTTACTGGAACTAGCGCACTATGAATGGATCGAAACGTCTGTGTCGCTGGATAATCGCGAACTTGATTTCACTGCTATCTCGCGCGAGGGAGATTTATTATCCAGTATGCCTGTATTAAATCCGTTGGCGGTGCCATTAGCTTATCAATGGCCGGTGCATACTTTAGGTCCAGACACGTGTCCGGATGAAGCGCCTGCGCAACCTACGTTTATCGTGGTCTATCGCAAGCCGGATTTCGACGTCTCTTTTATGATATTGAATGATGTGTCGGCGAGGCTGATTGAAAAATTGCAGCACAATGAAGATGCCAACGGACGTGAGATACTTACCGAGATTGCCCGGGAGTTACAACATCCCGACGTTGAAACAGTTATCACAGGAGGTTTGACACTGATGCAAGACATGCGTGAGAGGTATGTCTTGTTGGGCACAAGATAGTCGTTCTTGAGTTTGTAAATGGATGTTTTGACTCATTACTGATTTTAATAATAAATAAAAACCTGTTTAAGAATATCCTGGAGAATACAATGAGTGGCCTGATTACTATTGCTAGTGTTGTTGACGATCTGTTCAAGAAAATCCGCACCCCGTTTGAATTCAGTGCACCATTATTACTACGCATTTATCTGGCGCCGATCTTTATCCTGGCAGGCTATGGAAAATTACAACTGGGCGCAGAAAATGTCAGCTTCATTGATCGCTTTAAGGCCGATCCGAACGTTGTTGCCTGGTTTGGTAATCCTGACTGGGGTCTGGGACTACCTGCTCCAGACGTATTGGCATTCATGGCAGGCTGGACCGAATTTCTCGGTGGCTGGTTATTGGTAGCCGGATTATTAACTCGCTATATCGCCATTCCGTTGATGGTGACAATGATTGTCGCGGCTACGACCGCGCATTGGGATAGTGGCTGGCATGCACTGCCGGAGAGTAAATTAACCGTGCCGTGGGAATGGAAAGCAGAAGCGATTGAGCAGGCTAATATCAGAAAAGAAAAAGCAAAAGAGATATTAAAACAACACGGCAATTATGAGTGGTTGACCGAGTATGGCGGTATTACCATACTCAAAAACGGTATTGAGTTTGCTGCCACCTATTTCCTGATGCTGTTGGCATTGATGTTCATGGGAGCCGGTAAAGTCTTCAGTATCGATTACTGGATAGCGAGAAAGTTTTCGCTACCATAACTCTGCTTTCAGGCAACCTTAGTATTTGTTAACGGTTGCGGTGCTTCAACTGCATAGCCCTGCACGTAATCGGTACCTATTTCGTATAAGGATTCCAGTGATTTTTCATCGTCCAGACACTTGATAACCGTTTGTGCCCCGACCATGTGGTTAATATTGTTGATTGATTCCAACAGCGCGTAATCAAAATCGGTTTCGTCCGCGACATTTTTGAACTGTCTTGCATCCAGCTTGACGTAATCGATGTTTAGCTGTCTGACAACATTGACTATCTCGGGATTATAATTGAATTCATCCAAAGCGACTTTACACCCGAGTTGTTTTACCAGGGTAACAAACCGTTTTAGCGCGCTGATGTTACCTCGAAATTGTGGTTCGTTAATCTCGAAGCAGATGGATGAGGCATTAATATCGTAATCCTTTAATAATTTATTAATGTAATCGACCAGCTTTTCATTAAGTACCGACTGGCGTGATATATTGATGCTGGTTACGTCCGCATGCTTGAACACCGGGTTGCCATAGGCAATCATTTCCATCACCAGCTTAATCACCCACTGATCGATTGCCGATAGCAAATGATAGGTCTCTGCTGTATGGATAAAATTATTTGCCGGTGTCAGTTCATTATTGGCATTATGCATCCTGAGCAAGACTTCCTGAATAATTGTTTCATTCAGGTCATCCAGCGGTTGTATGCGCTGGGTGACCAGTGCAAAGTTTTCTTTTTCAATATTGTGTTGCAAATCCTCTAATAGTTTTAACTGACCGGTAAAGACACGATATTCAGTATTTTCCGGTTTGAATAATTCAATTTTATTGCCGCCACTTTTTTTCGCGCGGTTACAGGTAATTTCAGCATGCCGTTGTAATACAGTCATATCTTCATAACTATCCGATGAGAACGCGACAATGCCGATGCTGGCAGAAATGGAAAAATATTTATCTTCCCACTCAAAGTTAATTTTATGGATCTCTTCGCGGAATATATCCGCAATTAACTTTGCCTTATCCGTTGTGCAGCTATACATGACAACAGCAAATTCATCATTGCCCAGTCGTGCCAATGTATCGGTGTCTCGTGTTAGTTTTTTTAGTCGATTGGCAACTTTATTTAATAGTGCATCGCCGGCTTCTCTACCACAGCTATCATTAATCAGGAGAAATCGATCCAGATCGATTAAGCACAATGCGTGTTCGTTTTTTGATTGCTCTTTGCTTGACAGGATCTTTCTCAGGCGAGAATAAAATTCGTCACGGTTAATCAGACCGGTAAGACTGTCATGCTTGTCCCGCCAACTCAGGTCTTTTTCCATTTTTCGTTTTTCGGTGATGTCCCTGAACACCATGACTGCACCCTTGATATTATTGTTTTCAGCGAGGATAGGTGTGACACTGTAATCAACCGCATACTGTAAGCCGTCTTTTCTCACTAACATGACACTGTCGGTACTATGCACCGGCGCTTTTGTTTCGAGGCAGTATTCAACCGGATCAGGTAGTTTAATCAAACTGCTTTCATCGACCAGTTTGGTGACCATGGAGATGTAGTTACCATTAACCTGATTAGCTTCATAACCGGTATAAACCTCAGCAACCGGATTAATATAGCAAATCTTGCCATAAGCATCGGTAGTGATTACACCTTCACTAATCGCCTGTAATGTGATCTCGGCTTGCTCTCTTTGCTGACAGGCCTTATCGGTAAATTTCCCCAGTTCATACATATCGCGTTTCAGTTTTACGTTCGCGGTATTCTTTTCATCAAGTAGTGTCTTTAACTGATTTGCTTGATTGTTGACTTCGCTAGCCAGCGAAAATGCTTCCAATAAGGCCTTTGAATAATAGCTCGCGACAATCACCAGCATGCAATAGGTGACGGTTAACAAGCCCGCGACCGGGTAGCCGATGTCAGTCGGTAGGGTATAGATCCAGAATACGGTGGGAAAGATAAACGCAGAAATATAAATAATATAGGCCGGCAGAAAAATTGATAATATCGGTAGAAAGCTTACTGCCATCGTTGCCAGGATTAACATTAATACAGTTTGTGAAAAGCTGTCCAGCAAGGGTAAAAACATCAGATAGCCAACGCTAAAGGCCAGTGCGTTCAGGCCCATCATAAACGTATGATAAATCGCCCATTGGTTATCGACATGCAGTGTGTTTCGATTTCGGTTGAATTCTTTAATGAGCAGGGTATGAGTGAAAGACGTCAGTACGATAAATGCCAGCCAGGGTACGTACATGTAGTCAGGTGCTTCTGACATGACAAACCAGCAAACTAATAATGCGGCAATGATATTGAGTACAATACCAATCGGTGCCTGATTATACAGGTATTGTAAATCCTGATTTTTGTTAATGATCGGTGAGCTTAGGGTGGTGTCAGGCTCTGCCGTAGTAACGGTTTTTGAATAAGTAACGGGGGTAATTTCTACATCGTTGATGTTATTAGCTAATGCCATGTCCTTTCTCCATGACTCATAGCAGAGTCATACTCTAATTATTTAGAGTAAAGGATATAGCTTAATCCCAGTATCGGTTGTGATTGCTTTCACAATGTGTCACTTGAAACTGAGTTTATTTGTGAAAACAATCACAAAAGACACTGTAATCAAACGCAATTCAAATGTCAGAAGATAATCGGTTGCAACGAGTAGCGTGTGAATTTATTGTTTTTTTGCGAGCAGTTTTAACCGTAATGCATTTAATTTAATGAACCCTTCTGCATCTTTTTGGTTATAGGCGCCGGCATCGTCTTCAAACGTGGCAATTGTTTCATTGAACAGGCTATCTGATTCCGAACGACGTCCACTGATTGTAATATTACCTTTGTATAGAGATAGCCTGACGCTGCCGTTCACTCGTTGCTGGGTTTGATCAAGAAGTGTTTGCAAGGCTTGTCGCTCAGGACTCCACCAGTAGCCATTGTAGATAAGCCTGGCATAGCGTGGCATCAGTTCATCTTTCAGATGCATGACTTCACGATCCAGTGTCAATGATTCCATCGCTCTATGTGCCTTTAACAAGATGCTACCGCCCGGGGTTTCATAACAGCCTCTGGACTTCATCCCGACATAACGGTTTTCAACAATATCATCCCTTCCGACACCATGTTTGCCACCCAGTTTATTGAGCTGTGCCAGTAATGCTGCCGGGCTGAGCTTCTCGCCATTAATAGCAATTGGATCACCGTTAACAAAGTCAATTTCTATTACTTCCTGCTGATCAGGCGCTGCTTGTGGAGAGACTGTCCAGCGCCACATGGATTCTTCCGGCGCACACCAGGGGTCTTCGAGCTCGCCACCTTCATAGGAGATATGTAACAGATTGGCATCCATAGAATAAGGCGAACTGCCTTTGCGTTTGGCCTCTATCGGAATGCCTTGTTGCTCTGCATAAGATAATAATTTTTCTCTGGAATTCAGATCCCATTCTCGCCATGGTGCAATCACTTTGATGTCTGGATTTAAGGCATAGGCACCAAGTTCAAACCGAACCTGATCATTACCTTTACCGGTTGCGCCATGAGAGATTGCATCGGCCCCGGTTTCCTCGGCAATTTCCACCAGGCGTTTGGCAATCAGTGGACGTGCGATAGAGGTGCCCAGAAGATACTCACCTTCATAAATGGTATTGGCACGAAACATCGGGAAGACATAATCACGGACAAATTCTTCGGTCAGATCTTCAATATAGATCTCTTTTACCCCCATCTGCTCAGCTTTAGCACGAGCCGGTTCGACTTCTTCTCCCTGACCTATATCGGCAGTAAAGGTCACGACCTCGCAGTCATAAGTATCTTTTAACCAGGTTAATATGACAGAGGTGTCGAGCCCACCGGAATAGGCCAGTACGACTTTATTGATGTCTTGATTTGCCATTGAGATTATTCGTATTTAAAAAGCGGCTATTCTATCGATTAAGCCGGTATTGGTGAAGGTTTAAATATATTGAATAAAGTCAGTTATGCTACCTATAAATTCTTTTGGCTTGTCGGAATGTAACCAGTGGCCAGCGTCTTCCAGCATGATTATTTCGGTAGCAGGAAAATAATCAAATATCGCCTTGTTATAAATATCCTTCATATACGGTGAGTTGGCTCCACCGATGAATAGCGAGGGTTGTTGACATTGTTTCCCTTTGAGATCGTCCGGGAATTGCAGGATTGCCGAGATGTTTGCTTCTATCGCGTCAAGGTTAATACGCCAACGAAAACCCTGGTTGGTGCGGATAATATTTTGCGCGATAAATTTAACCAATCCCGGCTTGTGAATTTTTTCCAGCAACAGCTGTTCAGCCTGTTGTCTATTTTTTATCGAGGTTAATGGTAATGCTTTCATTGCCTCAATCAGTAATGAGAAGTCATGCTGATAATTAACCGGTGCGATATCAGCGAAGACATAGCCACTGATAATCGGGTTGTTCATTAATGCCAGTGTCATTGCCACCTTGCCACCCATGCTGTGACCAACAACAATAATGTCTGATAAATTCAGAACGTTAATTAACTCTGCGACATCTTGCGCCATGTCATGATAGCCCATGCGATCCTGGTGGAAGGAATTACCATGGTTTCTCAGATCGGGAATAATCACCTGGTAATCATTGGACAAGGCTTTGGCGATGCCACGCCAATTGGCAGAAGAACCAAACAAACCATGTAAGATCACAATGGCCCGACCTTTACCGGAATGTACGTAATTTAGATGTGGCATTGTCCTGGACGTTAAGCAGATGAGAGTGATGACCTAAACAGCATTATCTCTATATAAAACAACAATATACTGAAATTAAAACATCAGTATACAGTAAGTTTTGACTAAAGTGCTGTTAGGCAACGCCGATACAGGTGCGACGCAACTGTATCTGGCGGATTCCCATGCAACTCACTGTCATTAACAGATTACTAAGTATCTTCAGTGCAATCCTAGCAATTTGTATTGTCTCTATTGCCACCTGGAGTTGGCAACAGGTCGATAAACCCTTTGTTGCCTACCAATCATTCCGACAGTTTGAAGATCAGTTCAAACTGGAAGTCGGGGATAAATTAAAACGCTATCTGCAAACCGGCGATTTGTCTCAATTACGTTTGGCAGAAAAAAACTTAACGCAGATTCAAAAGTCTTTGCCCGCAGAACTGTCAGCCAAACAAAGAGAAATCTTGTCAAATAAATTACAGGATATTGGCAATAGCATTAAAACGATATACGCCGTGGGTAAATTGGCTGCCTATCCTCAAGCGTTAATGGTCAATAATGAAAGGCAACGGTCTTATGATATTAGCTTATTCACGGATGTTGTGAGTCGAACCAGCCATCTTTCAAAAAATGACTATCTCATTTACCTCAATGAATTGTCAGAATTACTGATCGCGCTTATTTATCTAAGAGAAAAGTACAGTGGAACACAGGATGAAACAATAAAAAACGCATTACTTCTTGAAAATACCTCGTTTGGTAACAGGGTTGAGAAACTCAGGCAGTTACCTCGATTGTGCATTCCAACCGAGGTCGATCCCGAAGCCTTAATTCCGGAACAGCCGGAGCCATATGATCTTGTCATCATTGATAGTCTGCTGTCATTAACCCGTCGATATAAAAAAGAAATACAAAACACTGAAGCCCTGTTGAATAAGATTAATGAGAGCCAGGATTTTTTGGATCTATCCATGACTAATATGAATAAAGAACTGGAAACATTGAACCAGGCGATGATGCAGTCAAAACAGGATATTATTGACGTACTGAAGGTGATTTTTCTTATCGTGTTGATTACTATTGGATTGCTAATTACTGCGTTAATCGTCCTTAAGAATAAAATTATCGGTTGTTTATCAAGGCTGGAGAAATTTTTGAAGAACCTTGTGCAAGGTCACTATGATCAAACATTCACTGAACTCACCTGCTTTACAGAAATCAAGTCGTTAATGACATCAGCGCTAATGTTACAAAAACACTTTGCCGGGCTGATTAACCAGATTCAAACACAATCGAAGCAGGTGCTTACTGCCAGTGTTGAAGCAAACAGTATTGCTGAACAGGCAAAAGAACTGACCAAATCACATAATGACTCCACGAATAATGTCGTGACGTCTATCTCCGATCTGGCTGGTTCATTTCAGGATGTTTCTGGTAATGCAGAAAATGCTGCCGAGTCAGCAAAGCTTGCTGATCTATCAATGAACGAAGCGAATCAAAAATTAGAGGTTGCAGCAGAAAAAATTCATCATTTATCCAGTGATATTTTATCGTTAGGGATGGTGATGAACCGTTTACAAGACAATGGCAAGAATATCAAATCAGTGATTGCTGTAATCCATGATGTTGCCGATCAAACAAACCTGTTGGCGTTAAATGCTGCGATTGAAGCCGCGCGTGCCGGTGAGCATGGTCGCGGTTTTGCCGTCGTGGCAGACGAAGTCAGAATGTTAGCCCAGCGCACGGCTAACTCCACCGATGAGATTAATAAAATCATTAATGATGTCGTCTCAACGACTGAAGAAGCAAACACCAGCGTAATAAAACATAGTAATTCAGCAGAGCAGTGCGTTGAATATACCAATGAAGCGATGACCGCTATCGAACCCGTTATTCAATCAGTCAGTGATATCAATAATGTGAACAACCGAATTTCAGAATCGATGAAACAACAGGTCGGGATCGTGGAGCAGCTATCCGAGGATGTACAATCAATTCAAAGAAGCACGCAATTAGTGAATATGAATGTTGATACTATCTCTGACTCAGGTAGCTTGTTGTTAGAAATTAGTGAAACATTCCATGCAATGATTAAAAACCTGAAAGCTGCAGATTAGCGTTTAGGAATGTATAAATCAGTGATTGTACCGCTGTAGACTTCCGCCGCCATCGCAACTGTCTCGGATAACGTCGGGTGCGGGTGGATGGTCAGTCCAATATCCTCGGCATCGCTACCCATTTCTATCGCTAGTGCACATTCGGCTATCAGATCACCGGCACCGGTTCCAACTATCGCCGCGCCGATGAGTTTTTTTGAATTCTTATCAAATATCAGTTTGGTTATACCCTCATCACGACCTATCGCCAATGACCTGCCGCTCGCAGCCCAGGGGAAAACGCCTTTTTCGTAGTTGATGTTTTTCTGTTTGGCTTCGGCTTCGGATACGCCTACCCAGGCAATCTCCGGATCGGTGTAGGCAACGGAGGGAATTACCCGATTATCAAAAGCTGCCTTATGTCCGGCGATAACCTCGGCAGCGAGTTTGCCTTCATGTGTCGCCTTATGTGCCAGCATTGGTTGACCAACAATATCGCCTATCGCAAAAATATGCGAAACATTGGTACGCTGTTGTTCATCGACCGGGATAAAACCGCGTTCGTCAACATGGATACCCGCTGAATCAGCGCTAATCTTATCACCATTAGGTTTTCTACCAACGGCTACCAGAATGGCATCAAACTCATCGGTGCTTGGTGCATCCTTGCCATCGAAACTCACTTTGATACTGTCTTTATCCGCTTTTATTGAAGTCACGGCGGTGTTTAAAAAGATATTGTGGTAAATTTTTTTGATGCGTTTTTCCAATGGTCGCACAATGTCTTTATCGCAACCGGCAATTAACGAATCGAGCATCTCGACAATTGTTATTTGACTACCTAACTCGGCATAGACCGTTGCCATTTCAAGACCAATAATGCCGCCACCGATAACCAGCATTCGTTCGGGAATCGTCTCCAATTGTAGCGCATCGGTGGAGTCCATAATGCGTGGATCATCCGGTAAATCAGGCAGTTGCACTGCCTGCGAACCGGCAGCAATAATTGCATTATCAAAGCTCAGTTGAATTTGTTCTCCAGCATGTTCTATTTGCAGTTGATTGGCAGAAGTGAAACGTGCATGGCCCTGTAGCACGTCAACATTGCGTTGCTTTGCCATGCTGGCTAAGCCAGAAGTGAGTTTATTAATAACAGATTCGGTCCATTTTCTGACTGGCTGATGTTGAATTTGTTTTAACTCTGCCAGATCCAGGCCTTGTTCTTTTAATTCCTTAATTTCTGCCACGACTTTACTGATATGCAGTAACGCCTTTGATGGAATACAGCCAACGTTAAGACAAACGCCACCCAAGGTCGGATAGCGTTCTATTAATACGGTTTTTTTTCCGAGGTCAGCAGCGCGAAAGGCTGCAGTGTAACCGCCAGGTCCGGCACCGATGACAACGACTTCAGCATGTTTATCAGTGTCATCATTGACGTCAGCTGTTTGAGCGTCAGTGTTTTCTGCTACTTCTTCAGTGATCTCCAGTTTGGCGATAACATCACCTTCGGCGATACGCTGACCGGTTTGAATACATATTTCCGTGATCTTGCCATTTTCAGGGGAAGGGATGTCCATCGTCGCTTTATCACTCTCCAGAGTAATTAGCGCCTGTTCTTTTTCAATAACATCACCCTTTTTAATCAGTATTTCAATGACTTCGACTGAGTCAAAATCACCAATGTCAGGGACAATGATCTCTTTTTGCTGCATATTCTTCCTCACTTACGTTGAGCTACAGAAATAGCTAAAGATTGGTATATATAAAGCCGATATAGTCATCGAATAATAAGTTCCTCATCTTAATTATGACAGACAGAGTCCCTGCTTATGAAGATTAAATTAAAAATCCTGCTGGCTTTTGCATTTGTTGGTGTTTTATCGGTACTTTCAACCAGTATTGTAATTGGCTGGGCTGGCATCGATTTTGGCAAAAAAGCACTGGAAAATCAGGTTGAAAAAAACCTGATTTCAATTCGTGAACTCAAAAAAATACAGATTGAAACCTATTTTCGTCAAATAGAGAAACAAGCCATTACCTATTCTAATGACCGCATGATTATTAACGCAATGAATGAGTTTAAAAATGGGTTTGCTCAATACAATAGCGAAAATAATCAAGATGATTATTCTCAGTATCGGAACGATTTAAAAGATTATTATCAGAACGAGTTTAATAAAAATTACAGAAAGTTAAACGGTGGGCATCAATTAGATATAAATGTGTTATTAAAACCTCTTGAAGATGTTTCGCTGGCTTTGCAACATCGATTTATTGTGAATAACCCACATCCATTGGGTAGTAAGGATAACCTGTCTAATACTGGTGGTTACACTCAGTATGAGATTGCTCATGACATCTACCATGATTCATTTAGAGAATTTCAGAAACAATTTGGCTACTACGATATTTTTCTGGTTGATGCAGAAAGCGGACATATTGTGTATAGCGTTTTTAAAGAGCTTGATTTTGCCACCTCATTAATTAACGGCCCTTATGCCAACAGCGGCATTGCCGAAGCATTCAGAGAAGCCAACAAGCTCGTAGACAAAGATGAGGTCTATTTAACTGATTTCGATGCGTATAAGCCATCTTATGAATACCCTGCGTCTTTTATTGCTTCACCAATCTTTGAAGGCAATAAAAAGACCGGGATTTTAATCTTTCAAATGCCGATTGATACTATTAATGAGATTATGACTAATAATCAAAAATGGAATGAGTTTGGGCTTGGTGACTCAGGCGAGACATATCTAATTGGTGAAAATTATAAAATGCGCAGTCAGGGACGATTTATCATTGAGGATAAAACGTCCTATATCAATATGGTTGAAAGCCTTGATTATCCGGCTGAAGTAGTTGAAGCAATTAAGTTGAAAGACACTACGATAGGCCTGCAATCAGTTAAGTCAGAAGGCGCGGTTGAGGCGATAGCAGGTAACACAGGCTATGGTATTTATCCCGATTATCGAGGCGTTAATGTCCTTTCTGCCTATGCGCCGATTAATATTAAGGGCTTGAACTGGGCCATCATGAGTGAAATAGACGAAGCAGAAGCCTTTGCTCCGGTTGCAATGTTCACTCGTAATGTTATTTATTACTCGTTAATCGCTGCTGCCATTCTGGTATTCATGGCCTGCATTAGCGGTTACTTTATGGGTGAGTACATTACCCGACCTATCATTACAATGATCCAATCCATAGTAATGTGTGCTGATAAAGTCTCACAAGGTAAAGGTGATTTGACTTTCAGACTAAACACGTCAAGCAAAGATGAAGTCTCAACGCTTGCAACAGCATTTAATCGTTTCATTGAAAATATTCAAGCAGTGATGCGCGAGGTGGACAGTGCCTCCGGGCGAGTTGCTGATGCATCCCAGGAAATGGAACGGGTTGTTATGACGACTAACGAAGGGATTGAAAAACAGTTTTCTGAGACAGAACAAGTCGCGACTGCCATGAATGAAATGTCGGCAACCGTGAATGATGTTGCCAAGAGTGCATCAAATGCCGCTAATGCTGCATCTGCAGCCGACGAAAAATCGAAGCTCGGTATGGATGTAGTCAATGATGTTATCACTTCGATAAATACTCTTGCAAAAGAAGTAGAACAAACAGCAGGCGTGATTCAGACGCTAAAAAGTGATACCGAGTCTATTGGTACTGTGTTGGATGTGATTCGTGATATTGCCGAGCAAACCAATCTACTTGCACTAAACGCGGCTATTGAAGCGGCTCGTGCCGGTGAGCAGGGCAGGGGCTTTGCGGTTGTTGCTGATGAGGTGCGCACGCTCGCTAGTCGGACTCAGGACTCGACAGAAGAGATTCAATCCATGATTGAAAGTCTACAAGCCCGCGCTCGTCAGGCAGGTGACGTTATGGATAAAAGTCGTGAGTATGCAGGTGTAACCGTTGAAAAAGCTAGCGATGCTGGTAATGCGCTACAAATCATAAGCCATGAGATTTCCAATATTGATTCTCTAAATGCTCAGATTGCGACAGCGGCTGAAGAGCAATCAACCGTATCAGAAGAAATTGATCGTAATGTATCTTCTATTAGCGATATAGGAAAAGAGACGGCTAATGGAGCCAGACAAGTTAGTGAATCAAGCCGAGAGTTGGCAGAGCTAGCCGATGGACTTAAGGCCAGAATTGGTCAGTTTAAGGTTAGCTAATTAAATTGCTATAACAGGATATGCCGGATATCTTTTAATATAGTACTTAAAAATTTTGTGAATTGTGCGCCGGCAACGCCATCAATGACACGATGATCATAGGACAATGCGAACGGCATGATTAGTCTGGGAACAAATTGCTCGGATTCATAGATGGGTTTGATGGTTGCACGTGAGACACCGAGGATGGCGACTTCAGGTGCATTAATGATCGGCGTAAAGTGTCTGCCACCAATACCGCCCAGACTGGATATGGTAAAACAGCCACCTTGTAAGTCCTTAGGCGTGATCTTGCCGGCCCTTGCCTTTTCACTCAGCTCGCTGATCTCACTGGCAATTTCAAACAGGCCTTTTTTATCCGCATCTTTTACCACCGGAACGATTAACCCATCATTGGTATTAACGGCCACACCGATATGAAAATACTGTTTTAAAATAATCTTTTCACCATCTGGTGATAATGATGAGTTAAATTCCGGGTATTGTTGTAATGCATCCACCACCGCCTTAACCAAGAATGCAACCAGGGTTAGTTTGATGCCCTGTTTTTTTGCCGCATCAATTTTGGATTTTCTGAAGTCTTCCAGCTCGGTAATGTCGGCTTCGTCAAACTGGGTCACATGCGGAACAGTAATCCAACTGCGATGCAGGCTTTGTCCGCCTAATCGTTTCAGGCGACTCAAGGGTCTTGATTCCACCTGGCCGAATTTAGAAAAATCAATCGGTGGGATTTCCGGCATTGCAAAACCGGCTGCGGGAGAGACTTTATTATTTGTTAAGACACTTTTGGTAAAGGCTTTAACATCTTCTTTAAGGATACGTCCTTTTTTGCCGCTGCCGTAAACCAGCCCCAAATCTACACCGAGTTCGCGGGCAAAGCGTCGAACCGATGGACTGGCATGTGATTTGGAAGAGCGGCTCTGACCCACGACTTCACTGGTATCGCGTATTTGCGGTGCAGTTCTGGGTTCAGGCGTTGTTTCTGTTTCAGTGTTAGTCGACGTTTTATCAGGCTCGACTGCTTCGGTTTCGTTTTTAACATCACTGTCCGTTGATACCGCTGACGAGTCTGGTAGCAATACCATAATCGGTGTGCCTTCAGAAATAGCATCGCCAACACTCACATGAATTGCCTTGATCTCGCCGGCTGATGGCGACGGAATATCCATGGTTGCCTTATCACTCTCCAGCGTCAATAAGGTCTGTTCTGCTTCGACTACATCACCCACCGCAACCGTAATCTCGATGACTTCTACGGCATCAAAATCACCAATATCGGGTAAGAGAATGTCTTGTTCGTCAGCCATGATAATCGAAGATGAGTTAGACAGTAGTGGGATCAGGTTTGTCAGGGTCGATGTTGTATTTCTTAATCGCTTTGCTAACTACTTTAGGCGCTATGCTTCCTTCATCCGCCAGGGCTTTTAACGCCGCAACGATGACGTAATAACGATTGACCTCGAAGAATTTTCTCAGCTGTGCACGGGTATCGCTACGGCCAAATCCATCTGTGCCAAGCACTACATATCTTGAGGAGACAAATTCGCGAATTTGGTCAGCATAGGTTTTCATATAATCCGTCGCAGCGACGACCGGTAATTCCGTATTCAATTGCTGTTCGACATAGGACTGCCTGGCCTTTTTTTCTGGATGCAGCATATTCCAACGTTGCGCGGCAAGTCCTTCTCGACGTAATTCATTAAAACTGGTCACGCTCCAGATATTGGCGACAATATTAAAATCATCTTTTAATAATTCAGCAGCAGCGATCACCTCGCGCAATATTGTGCCGGAGCCAAGTAATTCGATTTGTGCATTATCTACTTTGTCAAAACAATACATACCTTGGATGATGCCCTCTTCGGTACCAGCTGGCAGGGCAGGGTGCGGATAGTTTTCATTCATTACGGCGATGTAATAAAACACATCTTCATGATTTTGATACATGCGTCGCATGCCGTCCTGGATGATGACGGCCAGTTCATAGGCAAAAGTGGGATCGTAAGCAATACAGTTTGGAATGGTTGATGCGAGTATATGTGCATGGCCATCCTGGTGTTGCAAACCTTCACCTGCCAGTGTTGTCCTGCCGGCAGTGCCGCCCAGCAAAAATCCACGTGCGCGCATATCACCCGATGCCCAGGCTAAATCACCAATGCGTTGAAAGCCGAACATCGAGTAATAAATATAAAACGGGATCATTTGCAGGTTATGATTACGATAGGACGTTGCGGCAGCGATCCAGGATGAATAGGCACCGGCCTCGTTGATACCTTCTTCCAGTATTTGTCCTTTAATGTCTTCGCGGTAGTACATCACCTGATCGGAATCAACCGGTTCATATAGCTGGCCGACTGCTGAATAAATACCGAACTGTCGGAACATACCTTCCATGCCAAAGGTGCGTGCTTCATCCGGTACAATCGGGACCACATGCTTACCGATCTTTTTATCTTTTATTAATGCATTAAGGATGCGGACAAATGCCATTGTCGTCGAGATTTCACGATCACCGGTGCCATCGAGCAGTTTTTGATGAATGCTTATCTCAGGTATTTGTAATTCCGGAGCCGGTTTACGTTTACCAAAAAAGTATCCGCCCAGTTCCTTGCGCCGCGCTTTTAAATAACTGATTTCTTCACTGTCTTCATCCGGCTTGTAAAAGGGCGCATCGCCAATCTCATCATCCGATATTGGGATATTAAACCTGTCACGGAATTGTTTGAGCGACTCTTCTCCCATTTTCTTTTGTTGATGGGTGATATTCTGGCCTTCGCCTGCCTCGCCCATGCCATAGCCTTTAACGGTTTTAACCAGTATTACGGTTGGCTGGCCGGTGTGTTTCACGGCAGCAGCATAGGCGGCATAGACCTTGTGTGGGTCATGTCCGCCACGATTTAATCGCCAGATATCCTCGTCAGACATATTAGCCACCATGGCTTTTAATTCGGGATACTCGGCAAAGAAATGTTCGCGAACGAACTTACCATCGTTGGCTTTATAAGCCTGATATTCGCCATCGACAACTTCTTCCATACGTTTATACAACAATCCCATTGTATCCCTGGCGATCAGTGGGTCCCAATAAGAACCCCATATTACTTTGATCACATTCCAGCCGGCTCCACGAAAGGTGCCTTCTAGTTCCTGAATAATCTTGCCGTTTCCTCTAACCGGGCCATCCAGTCGTTGTAAATTACAGTTGATGACAAAGATTAAATTATCCAGTTTTTCTCTGGCGGCAAGTCCAATCGCACCGAGTGACTCTGGTTCGTCCATTTCACCATCGCCCATAAACGCCCAGACTTTTCGACCGCTGTCCTGTTTCATGCCCCGATTTTCCAAATAGCGCATAAAACGGGCCTGATAGATTGACATCAATGGGCCGAGTCCCATAGAAACAGTGGGGAATTGCCAATAGTCAGGCATTAGCCACGGGTGGGGGTAAGAAGATAAACCGTTACCGTCGACTTCCTGACGGAAATTCAGCATTTGTTCTTCGGTAATGCGTCCGGTCATAAATGCACGTGCATAAATGCCCGGTGCCGAGTGGCCTTGCACAAACAACAAATCGCCGCCGTGCTCTTCGCTTGGTGCATGGAAGAAATGATTAAACCCCACATCATATAATGTGGCGGACGAAGCAAAACTGGCGATGTGCCCACCGAGTTCACTACTTTTACGATTGGCTTTAACCACCATGGCCATCGCGTTCCAGCGAATTAGTGAACGAATACGCCATTCCAATCCGGCATCGCCGGGCGATTTTTCCTCACGCGACGGCGGGATCGTATTTAGGTATGCGGTATTGGCGGAATAGGGTAGATAAGCGCCGGATTTTCGTGCCCTGCTGATTAATTGTTCAAGAATATAATGACCGCGTTCAATACCCTCTATTTCCAATAGAGAATCCAGGGCTTCCAGCCATTCTTTGGTTTCCTGTGGGTCTATGTCTTGCTCTTGTTCAGACATCCTGCTTTTCCATTATATTTTTTCTGACAATATTCCTACTTTAGCATTCCAAGCTGGTAATATTGCGCTTAAGTTCAGATATTAGATGAGCCGCTCATCTTTTTAAAGCTGCGTTTTAAATGCATGGTTTACCTCATGCATATTAGATACCATCAAACTAAATCTTTTCACTAGAAGGAATGTATTACGCATGAATATCAAACTGCAACAAAACAAGTCGCTTCCGACCAAAGTACAGGTCGACAACGTCGCTAACTGGATCGTTGTTATGTCATATCCAGTCAAGAATGAGGATTTCACTTACAGTGCCCAATTATTGAATCGTCGCAAGCTACTTGATCTAAAAGAGGCTGATACCAAACCGCTGACGATAGACTTACCAAATGCCCGCAGTAGCCATGTAACCTTTGCCGCAATTGAGCAATCCATCAGTACGTTTGATTTACTGACGCTTTCAAGAAAACTTGTTGCCGGGCACAGCGACAGTAATACAAATCAACTTGGGCTGGTGGTATCGGGTTTTGATGATATTTCGGCTGAGCGCATAGCCGAATCACTAATCTCCGCGGCACTGGCAGCAGCAGCCACTATGCCAAATTTCAAAAGTGAAAAACAAACGCCAACAAAACTTGCCAAATTATCGCTTTATGGCGTCAAACTGCGCCATGGCTTCAAGCAAAGTTTTGCCATCGCAGAAGGTAATGCATTAACGCGTCGTTTAAGCATGTTGCCATCCAATAAATTAACCCCAACCGAATACCTAAAGGAAGTCAAAGTTCTGGCGAAAGAAAACAAGTGGAAACTGGAATTTTATAATGAAGCAAACCTGCGCAAGAAAAAGGCAGGGGCGTTTCTTGCCGTAGCACAAGGTAGTCCCAAGGCCGATGCCGGCATAGTGCGATTACGCTACACGCCTGCAAACAGCAAAGGCAAAAAGATTTTTCTGGTCGGGAAAGGTATCTGTTATGACACCGGTGGGACAAATCTTAAACCGGCAAATTACATGTTTGGTATGCATGAGGATATGCAGGGTAGTGCCGTTGCGTTAGGGACATTACTGGCTTTAACCCGATTGAATTTTAATCGACCGGTTGAGTGTTGGTTGGCATTAGCAATGAATCATATTGGTCCCAAGGCATATAAACCGAATGACGTGGTCACTGCCAGTGACGGTACCACTATCGAAGTGGTGCATACCGATGCTGAAGGCAGAATGATATTGTCAGATACACTGGCATTAGCATCAAAAGAAAAACCGGCATTGATCATGGACTACGCTACGTTAACCGGAACCTGTATCTATGCTTTGGGCACTTCCTACAGTGGTGTGTTTACCAATCAGAAAGCATGGCATCCGAGTTTAATCAAGGCAGGTGAAGATAGTGGTGAACGGATTTGGCCATTTCCGCTGGATAAAGATTTTGACGATATGATTAAGAGTGATATCGCTGATGTAAAACAATGTTCTCAGGAAAGCGGTGTTGACCACATCCTGGCGTCGCGTTTTTTGCAGCGTTTTGTTAAGCATGACACACCCTGGATACACATGGACTTGTCCAGCAGTAACAAGAAGGGCGGGTTAGCACATATACCAACCGATACGACCGGGTTCGGTGTGCGCTACAGTGTTAATTTACTACTAAATAAATATCTCGTTACCTAAGTCAACGTTCAACGGTTAACGGCAAGCAGGTATAAGCTGGGATAGCTGTCTCCATTGCGTATCCCAGTTTTTAGCATGAGTGGTATCAGGCACTGTTTTTACGTTAATGCATGTCAATTCAGGATCGGTTTGTTCGATATGTTGGACATAAGAATCGGTAATCGCTGAAGTAATGATCATATCGCCATCGGCAACAAAATGAATTTGCGGTATATGTAAAAGTTTGTCGGATAAATTTGCCGGATTGATTGAACCTGTCAGTGCAGAGACTTGATGAACCTCGCTGAATTTGTCGATATCCAGATTGCCAACGACAGTGCGTAAGTCAATTACATCATCTCTTTCGGCTGTCAATATCGCAGCAATAGTGCCACCACCAGAATAACCCACTAGTCTAAATTGGTTGAGCCCGTGTTCGTCACGCAATATATTTAATGCTTCATGATAACTATCGATGACTTCCCTTGAAGCGCGTTTTGAGGTCCAGTAATCCGCGACGCAGTTTTTTTCTTGTTCTATATCAACGAATTGACAAGGGCGCGCAAGATAAATGATATTTTTTGACGTATCTTTGAATGCGATTCGCATGCCGACAGGATCACGAGGTGTAGGATTAGTGGATATTTGTGTCTTTGTTTTCCAGGCCAGACCGTCGCCTTCGATAAAGATGCTAACGGTAGCTTGCGTAGAAGTCAGTTTTTGATAAGCAACAAGGCTAAAATAATGAGTGACATATGTGGCTTTATCAAAGCCGCTGTTTGCTGCTAACGAAGTAGCATTTTGATTACGTGTTTGGACAGAGTTGCAAGCACTTAACAGTGTAATGGTACAACAAACGAATGCACTAGAAACAAAGTGTCGCATTCGTAATAATCATGATTTGCTTATCAGGGCATGCGCGGTCTGGGTACATTGACACGGTTTACGTTCTGCATTGAGCGCATCAAATTATTGATGGTTTGTAAACGCATACGCCTTGGTGGGGATGGCGGGCTGTTTGCGTCAGGGATTTCCGTACCGTAACCGGGTTCATCGATAGTGACCTTACCAAAATCATTATAAACATCGATGGCCGATTTTCTTGATTCATCCTCAGGTTCAATCAGTATGATTGTGGCTGATGTACCGTCAGCCTCACCAATCACCTGCGTCCCGCGTATACCTATGGTCGCAACCGCAGTACCAACCTTCATGGACTCAGGTTTCTGCTTGGCAACCAGACCGGTGACAAAACGAAACGCGCCTTTCAATTCATCAACCTTGACTGAATCTTGTTCTGCATTTTGTTCATATTTATATTCACTGACAGTCAGGCTTGATTCAGCGCCTAACTCAAATCGAGTCTTATCCTTGAATAATATGATTGCTAAGGAATCCTTTTCGGTTTGTATGCGATCTTGTTCAAAGATCTTTTTACCAAAAGACAGTTTTCTTTTTTCATCATCGGCAGAGATTGCGTAAACCGTGCCTTTCAGTTTTACGATTTTTGCTACTGCATCTGCTGCAGCCTGCGACTGAAATGACAGGATTGATAAAAATATCAATAAAAATAGTGAAGAAAAAAAATCCGCTCGCTTTTTTTGCATAGTGAATTCCATTAACGCTCTAGAAATCGGCTCTGATGGTAAGGCTGATCCTGTCTTCATTAAAGTTTTGTCGGGTAAAACGTTTGCTGTATTCCAGGTTCCCGGTAATACCGGATTTCTCAAAGTAGCGGATACCGGTCGTTAACAAAATATCGTCTTTATCATTTGAGGGTTGTGGACCGGTGGCGGCAACGATTTCCTGAAGTTGATAATCATATTGATATGATAGGGTAAGGAACGGCTCCCACTCATTAAAACTGTAGGCGACATTACCGCCGACGCTGACGGTGCCAACTTTGTTCCTTGATTCTTCTACAATGCTACCATTGCTTTCGATGTAACTATTAATGACACTGCTCGCAAATAACATCCCGACACGTCCGCCGATAATCCATCGGTCGATAAAGTGAATACCATTCAGGTTAAATGCACCAAACCATCGGTCAGAGTTGGGATCACTGTTCACGCGTGTGGTGCCAGCAGTTCGAAACTGATCATAACTAACGTTTGAATAGCCAATATTAAAATCAGCACTTAGAAAGTCAGTGAGCACTGCGCCAAAGTAAGGCGCAATGGTGATAGTATCGACCTGCTGGTTACCGCTGTTAAAATTGGTATCAATATCGCTATTGTCAAAACCCATCGCGACACCCATAACGGTATTTTCCCAGAACTGAAAATCAATACCGCCCAGGAAACTGTGGCTTCGACCATCGATAGCTGTTGTACTCAGATCGTTTTCGAAATCGGTATAGGAATAATTTCCCCAAATACCGTAAGGCACTGCTTCTCCATCACCGGCATTTAAGCCGGTCGTGCCATTCAGTTTAAATTGATTGTCGCCAAATGTCGGGTTAATGAAAAAACCGATACCGGCAAGAGCCGCACCAATACGATTAGAGATACCACTAATTGTGCTTTGAATCTGCAGATTAAATAACAAGGCATCAGTTACGGTACTACTCGGGGTGTTCTCTGATGCTAATACTGTCGAGCCGGTTCGTGCTAGGGTTCCTCCGGTAATAACAGAATCGCAAACACCACCTAAGTCTGTAACGCCGCCTGATATAATCGTTAGAATAGACCCCGATACTTGTAGTAATAAAGAACCTGGATCGCCATCTGACAGCGTGAAACTAAAGCTAAACGTAGTTTGGTCAAGGAATGAGCCCGAATTGATGGTAAACGTATCCAGACTTCCATCATTGTTATTGGTAAATGAGCCGCTTACACCAGTAATGCTACCGTTAGTAGGATTAGACTCTAATATCAGGTTGATTGAACCTGTAAAAGCTTGCGCGTTTTCCGGACAAGAAGAGGGAGACGAATCAACATCGATACCGTTAAGCGTGCCTGAATAATTGCCAGTTACATCGGGATAATCTGCCATGGCCAGAGTGGAGATCGTCGCCAAAAATAGAAACAAAAATAGTGATCGATACATACTGATTTAAACCGAGTTTTTCTTATGTTTTTTATAGTTTAAATTAATACTGATTACGAAAATAGTGAAAATTTTATGACTGATGTTCGCTCGAATGAGTATAGATGCTATCTCGATTTACAGCAGAGCAGCGATTAATTAGAACTATCACTAAAACAAAAATTGCTACAACCGACTATAGTAAAAATAGTCGCAATATTCACGAAAAAGTCCGGTATTTTTAACTTCTGTCTGTATAATGCGCGCTTTTTGTGCTGAGGGCAGAATGCATGACCCAAAAACTCCGTAATATCGCGATTATCGCTCACGTCGACCACGGCAAAACCACACTGGTTGATAAGCTATTGCAACAGTCGGGCACGTTAGATTCGCGTGCAGCGCCGACTGAGCGGGTGATGGATTCCAATGATTTGGAGAAAGAGCGCGGTATTACCATCCTCTCTAAAAATACGGCGATTAACTGGAACGAATATCGAATCAATATCGTGGATACTCCTGGACACGCAGATTTCGGAGGTGAGGTCGAGCGGGTATTGTCAATGGTCGATTCCGTGCTTTTACTGGTTGATGCAGTCGATGGACCGATGCCACAAACCCGGTTTGTAACGCAGAAAGCCTTCGCGATGGGCTTTAAACCAATTGTTGTGATTAACAAAATTGATCGAGACGGTGCCCGACCGAGCTGGGTCCTGGACCAAACCTTTGACCTGTTCGACAAGCTCGGAGCTACTGATGAACAGTTGGACTTCCCGGTGGTTTATGCTTCAGCGCTGAATGGCTTTGCTGGAATGGATGAAGACGTGCGCGATGGTGATATGACGCCATTGTTTGAGACTATCGTCGAACATGTTTCGGCGCCGGACGTCGATGAATCCGGGCCGCTTCAAATGCAGATTTCCACATTGGATTACAATAACTATGTTGGGATTATTGGCATTGGCCGAATTAAACGCGGCAGCATCAAACGCAACATGCCGATTGGACTGATCGATCGTGAAGGCAAAACGCGTAAAGGCAAGATACTCCAGGTATACAGTTTCATGGGTTTAGAACGTATTGAAGTCGAGTCAGCCAGTGCCGGTGATATCGTGGCGATTGCCGGTCTTGATCCCTTGAATATTTCCGACACGATTTGCGAACCGGACAGCATTGAAGCCTTACCTGCGCTGACCGTTGATGAACCCACGATTAGTATGACATTTCAACCCAATACCTCGCCGTTTGCCGGGAAGGAAGGTAAGTACGTTACCAGTCGAAACATCTGGGATCGTTTACAGCAGGAACTCAAACACAATGTTGCCCTGCGCGTGGAGACCACAGACGAAGCTGACAAGTATCGGGTTTCCGGGCGAGGCGAACTGCATCTTTCCGTATTGATCGAGACGATGCGTCGCGAGGGTTATGAGCTCGCTGTCGGGCGACCCCAAGTGATTGTGCGTGAAATCGATGATGCGAAAGAAGAACCGTATGAACAACTCGCGGTAGATATCGAAAGCGAGCATCAGGGTGCGGTGATGGAAAAACTTGGCGAGCGCCGAGGCGATTTGAAAAATATGCAGCCCGATGGAAAGGGTAGAGTTCGGCTTGAATACATTATTCCTGCGCGAGGGCTGATTGGTTTTCGAACCGAGTTTCTGACTCTCACATCCGGTACTGGTTTGATGTATAACGTATTCGATCACTACGGCCCGTATTTATCGATGGGGATCGGTCAACGCATCAATGGTGTATTGGTATCAATGGTGCAAGGGAAGGCATTAGGTTATGCATTATTTAATTTACAGGATCGGGGTAAGCTGTTCATTGGTCATGGTGAAGAAGTATATGAAGGTATGATCATCGGCATACACTCGCGAGATAATGATCTGGTTGTGAACCCGCTGAAAGGTAAACAACTGACCAATATTCGTGCTGCTGGTACTGATGAGAATATTATTCTTACCCCGCCGATCAATATGAGCCTGGAACAGGCGCTGGAATTTATCGACGATGATGAATTGGTAGAAGTGACACCGACATCAATTCGAATCCGCAAAAAGTTTCTTAAAGAACACGAGCGTAAAAGCGCAGCCAGAAAAGTGAGTTAGTGATATATTTTCACGATAAAAAATCGTAGAGTAGAGTGTTCTGTTCTTTTGCTGTAGAAACTTTTAAAGGAGTGAATAATGGAAACAGTCCTGATAACCATCTTCGTCATGGCTATAGTGCTAGTTGTTTATGTTATTGGCATATTCAACCGACTGGTTTCTCTTAAGAACAGATATCTAAACGCATTTTCGCAGATAGATGTACAGCTAAAACGTCGATATGACCTGATTCCCAATCTTGTTGAAACGGCAAAGGGGTATTTACAGCACGAAAGAGAGACCCTTGAGGCTGTCATATCAGCGCGTAATCAAGCTATGTCCGGCTTAAAGGCCGCTAGTGCCAGTCCGGGAGATGCCAATGCGATGCAGGCACTCGCCAGTGCAGAAGGTTCGCTGGGAAGCGCCTTGGGAAGATTAAATGTTGTGGTTGAGGCGTATCCTGATTTGAAAGCGAATCAGAATATGATGCAGTTGACCGAGGAATTGACCTCTACCGAAAATAAAATTGCATTTGCGCGCCAGGCCTATAATGACTCTGTAATGGCTTATAATGAATACAAGCAAAGTTTTCCCCCCGTTGTTTTTGCCCCTACGTTTGGACATGCCCAAGATGCAAGCTTACTTGAATTTGAAGATAGGGCAGAAATAGCAGAGGCACCTAAAGTATCTTTTTAAGAAGCTTGCTTGAATGAATTTTTTCGAGCATCAGGAAGAGGCGCGCAGAAAAACACATTGGCTGGTTTTTCTTTTCATCATCGCAGTAATCGTTCTTATATCAGTCACTGATTTATTCGTTATTTTCTCATACGCGTATATAACGGAAGATACTAATTTCAAGCTCAGCAATATCCCTCAAGAGGTACACCTAACTGTTGCAGCAGTGATCAGCGCGATCGTGTTTGTTGCCAGTTTGTCTCGTATTTATGAAATGAGTGGTGGTGGCAAAACCGTCGCCTCTGCATTAGGGGGACGTCTATTAAACCCGCTCACTGAGGATGAGAAAGAACTCCGCTTGTTAAATATTGTTGAGGAGATGGCAATCGCCTCAGGTACGCCAGTCCCCGAGGTGTACATTCTTGAAGATAGTGCGATCAATGCTTTTGCGGCTGGCTACTCTATTCATGACGCGGTGGTCGGTGTCACGCGTGGCACTATCGATTTATTAAACCGTGATGAATTACAGGGTGTTGTCGCGCATGAGTTTTCACATATTTTTAATGGTGACATGCGGCTTAATATGCGCCTGTCAGGATTTTTGTTTGGTATTCTTTTCCTTGGATTGATTGGGCAAAAAATCGCCCGGCATACAGGCTATTCCAGAAAAGGTGGGCAGTTGGCATTATTCGGTGTTGGTTTGATGGCTATCGGATACGGTGGCTCTTTTTTTGGCGGTTTAATCAAGTCAACAGTAAGTCGTCAACGTGAGTATTTAGCTGATGCATCTGCTGTTCAATATACGCGCAACCCTGAGGGCATAGGTGGTGCACTAAAGAAAATCGGTGGCTGGGTATCAGGCTCACACATATCCTCGCCAGATGCGGCTGAGTATAGTCACTTTTATATTGCCAATGGCGTTGGTGCTTCGTTCGCAAACATATTTAGTACACACCCGCCTTTGCATGATCGGATAAAAAAAATCCAGCCACACTGGGATGGAAAATATCCTAAAGTTAAACGAGAAAGTGTTTATACAAAAGAGCAAACTCAACAAAATCAAAACAAGCCTTTTTCTACAGATAGCTTCAGAACCCCGGATTCTTTAATTACAGCTGCAGTGCTCATTTCTGCGATATCACAAACCGGTATGCCAACGTCAGATCATATGCGCTACGCACAGCAGCTGATTAAAGCTATTCCGGCATCATTATTAATAGCCGGTCGTGAGCCTATTACTGCATGTGCATTAGTGTTTGGTTTGATGATGGATAAATCCTTATTAAGGAACATGGCCCAGCAGGATAAATTACTCAAGGGTATGGATAGAGAGATATACAAGCAATTCAGGAACTTGGTCTCTGAACTGTTGCCTCTGGACATAAAATATCGATTACCTCTAATAGAATTGGCTATACCCACTTTAAAACGCTTGTCGGAAGATCAATATGAAGAATTTAATGATTGTTTGTTGCGCATAGTTCAATATGATAATCGTATTGATTTTTGGGAGTGGGCTTTATATAGAATTATTAGTCTATCGCTGAACAAGCCAGAACTTGCAAAAGAAATGTATGATGATTTCAACAAACTGGAATTTGAAAGTGCCGTGTTGTTATCTGCCATGATATACAGTAGCGAACAAGATAATGATATGGGTAAACAAGCATATGCAAAAGCTTCTGCAGAGCTTGGTATTAGTTACAACATGTTAGACAGAGAAGAGATAAGCAATAAATCCTTATTGCAAGGGATTAGAAAAATGAATCACTTGAAGCCACTGGTGAAACCAAAGCTACTAAAAGCCCTTGCCTTGGCCGCGCAACATGACAGTAAATTACAAGTAGAAGAAATTGAATTTATTCGTGCGATTTCAGTAGCTATTGATTGTCCCATGCCTCCTTTACTTGATTTGACAATAGACAATTAATGATGAGGTAGATTATTTAAACTATAACTGGTTTGACATTCTTACGGTCTATGAGGTTACAATCTCTACTTAAATTTAAAATATTCGGAATTACTAATTATGTCTCGTTTACTTAAATCTATTATCCTAACTCTCTCCTGTCTTGTGTCGACAGTCGTCAGTGCTGAAGACAGCGTCGTGATAGAAACAAAATTTGGTGAGATCGAATTACGTTTCTTTCCGGAGGTTGCCCCGAAACATGTGGAGAATTTTCTCAAGCTTAGCAAAGAAGGCTTTTACGACAAGACTATTTTTCATCGTGTGATACCTGGTTTTATGATTCAGGGTGGCGATCCGAATACCAAGAGCGATGATAAGTCGCGCTATGGTCAGGGTGGACCGGGTTATAGGATTGATGCCGAATTTAATGCTAAGCCGCATGTCCGTGGCGCGTTATCGATGGCACGCTCGCAAGATCCGAATAGTGCCGGTTCCCAGTTTTTTATTGTTGTCAAAGACTCAAACTTTCTGGATCGCCAATATACGGTATTTGGTGAAGTCGTCAGCGGGATGGATGTTGCCGACAAGATTGTCTCTCAGGATCGTGATCGACGCGATAATCCATTGGAAAGAATTGAGATGACAATGCGCGTCGTGACTGAATAGTTTTATCTGTTTATAAAAAAAGCCGATGTCTGTTTCCAGATATCGGCTTTTTTGTTGATGCTGAAGAAAACTATTTATTCTTTTCTTCTTCTCGTTTTTTCGCTTCTTCGATGACCTCTTCTGCCACGTTCTTCGGACAAGGTGCATAGTTAAGAAACTCCATGGAGAACTGCCCACGTCCAGAGGTCATGGTACGTAGACTGCCGATATAACCGAACATTTCGCTCAACGGCGCTTCTGCTTTGATGCGAACCCCGGTCGCTGCCGCTTCCTGTGATTTGATCATGCCACGACGACGGTTTAAATCGCCGATCACATCACCGACATGATCTTCCGGCGTGAATACATCGACCTTCATGATCGGTTCCATGAGCTGTGGGCCCGCTTTCGGCATGGTCTGTCGATAGGCTGCCATCGCCGCTATTTCAAATGCAATAGCCGAGGAGTCAACGGCGTGGAAGGCACCGTCGAATAAATTGACTTTGAAGTCCAGACACGGATAACCGGCTAACACGCCTCGATCCATACTCTTCTTGAAGCCGCCCTCAATTGCAGGCCAGAATTCTTTCGGTACATTACCGCCAGTCACAGTGGACTCAAATACGAAACCGCTACCCGCTTCGCCAGGTTCAATAATGTAATCAATCTTGCCGTATTGACCGGAACCACCAGACTGTTTCTTATGAGTATAGGAATCTTCGATACGTTTAGTAACAGTCTCACGATAGGCCACCTGAGGACTACCGACTTCAACTTCAATACCGTGAGTACGCTTAAGAATATCCACCTTGATATCCAGATGAAGTTCGCCCATACCTTTCATTAAGGTTTCGCCACTATCTTCATCGGTTTCAATTCGAAAAGACGGATCCTCTTTAATCATTTTACCGAGTGCGATCCCCAGTTTTTCTGAGGCAGCTTTGTCTTTCGGTGCGATAGCGATAGAGATAACCGGATCAGGGAATACCATTGGTTCCAACGTTGCCGGGTCATTCTGATCGCAGAGCGTATGACCGGTCTGGACATTCTTCATACCGATAGCGGCAATAATGTCACCTGCCTGGGCACTTTCGAGCTCAATACGCTCATCGGCATGCATCTCGACGATACGGCCAATACGTTCGGTTTTACCGGTGAAAGTATTTAACACCGTTGTGCCTTTTTCCATTTTGCCGGAATAGATACGAATAAAGGTTAATGCGCCAAAGCGATCATCCATAATCTTGAACGCTAATGCGCGCAGCGGTTTGTCCGGATCTACTATGGCCATACCGCCGGTTTCATTACCTTCCAGGTCGACTTCGGGTTGCGGTTTGACTTCGGTTGGATCGGGCAAGTAATCGACCACGGCATCCAATACCATCTGCACACATTTGTTCTTAAATGCTGAACCGCAATAGGTGGGGAAGAAGCTCAGATTGATGGTGCCTTTACGGATACACGCTTTGAGTTCCTCAATGCTGGGTTCTTCGCCCTCGAGATATTTTTCCATGATATCGTCGTCCTGCTCGACCGCGGTTTCGACGAGTTTTTCACGCCATTCTTCAATTTGGTCGGCCATATCTGCAGGTGGCTCAGTAATTTCATAATTTAAGGGATCGTTCGCATCATTCCAGATCCAGGCTTTACGCGTCAGCAGGTCTACTGCGCCGACAAAATTATCTTCAATACCAATCGGCAATACCATGACCAAAGGTGTTGCGCCCAATACATCAATAATTTGCTGCACGACTTTATAGAAATCGGCACCGGTTCGATCGAGTTTATTGACGAAGATAATTCGGGAAACTTCAGATTCGTTTGCATAACGCCAGTTGGTCTCAGACTGGGGCTCAACACCACCCGAACCACAGAATACGCCAATACCACCATCGAGTACCTTTAACGAACGATAGACTTCAATGGTGAAGTCAACGTGTCCCGGGGTATCGATAATATTCATTCGATAGTCTTTCCAGAAACAACTGGTTGCCGCAGACTGAATGGTAATACCTCGTTCCTGTTCCTGTTCCATGAAGTCTGTGGTTGCCGCACCGTCATGTACCTCACCGGTTTTGTGAATTTTCCCGGTCAGTTTCAGTATGCGCTCGGAAGTCGTGGTTTTACCTGCATCCACGTGCGCAAAGATGCCTATGTTTCGGTACTTCGATAAGTCAGTCATTGTCCTGGTACTCGCGTTATTAAATGAATAAATAAAACCGAATAAAGGATTCCCTCGACACCTCAGATTTCATCAGGGCGCCTTTGTGAAGCCAAATTCCGGATTACCGCTATATTGTTGCATCGGTATGCAAACGGCGGGCGGAGTATAAACCAGAATGGCGTTTATTGTGAACCTGCAGTTATCGCTAATAATCGGGCTATTGCGATAATGCTGCTCTGACAGCGAGGACTGGTGATGCAAGAAGCATAACAAAGGTTCTCGGACGGTTGTTGAAAACCGGGATTGGCAACGTATAATCAAACTAATGCACGATATTCCAAACCGCATCGCTGACGTCCTGCTTGAAGTTGAGGCCAACCTGAGGATTCACGGCAAGTGGGACGAACACAAACCTGCTCCTAATGAACTAAACAGCCAAATCCCGTTTTGTATGGATACGCTCAAGTTTGAGCAGTGGTTACAGTGGATCTTCCTGCCGAAAATGAAAGTCACACTGGAGGAAACCCATCCGTTACCGGCGCGCAGCGGTATCTTTGAATATGCCGAAGAGTGTCTGGAGAAGACCGATCCATCGACTGACAATTTGTTGGTATTGTTGAAGCGATTTGACGACCTGATATCCATTCAAGCCAGCGTGCAGCGGCATTGATCGCCAAAACGAATGAATCAGGCATAAAAAAACCGCCCGAAGGCGGTTTTTCTTTTAATGCTATCCTGAGTTTAAGAAGCGGATGATTTTTCAACAACCTCTTTCACTTTGTTAGCATAGGTTTCAGCCAATTTAGAAATTTTCTGAACGTCTTTTACTGCATTGTCAGATACAGTTTGTGCAACAGAAATCTGTTCTTGCAGATAATCATTCAATGACTCAAGGTCACGAACGTCAGCCACAGCTTTCATCGCATTGACGCTGATTTCCGCATTGTCCTGAATGGCTTTAACCTGAATCGCAGAGATCTTTTCCAGATTCTTTAAAGTCAGTTCATTGATTTCCTTAATTGGGTTCAAAAATTGTTCAAATGAATATTCCATAGTATTTCTCCAAAATGAGTGTTGTTTAACATTGGGGAAAATTATACTGATATTTTGTTGCAATGCAACAAAATAATGGAGAATTTTATAAGCTATTGTTTTAAATAAAAATATAGCCATAAATTTTGTTGTTCTGGTGACTTTTCGCTAACAATTTAGACTTTGTGCTGCTAATTCAACGCAGCGATAAAGTTGTACTTTCCCAGCACTGTGGCAGTAATCATACTAATGCCGATGATCAGGTTGATCTGGATAAAAAGCCGAATCTGGTTAAGTCTTCGGCCGCCTTCTTCCCAGTTATTATCCGCAACAGCCAGACGCATGCGCCGAAATGGCGCGAAAAAGATATGTAAAAAGATCAGCATCATAATGATACCCAGCGTTAGCATAATATGTACGTAAGTCCCTACTTCAGCCATGCCGCCCATTAACACAATCATACCAATGCCGGTTCCCAGCAGAATCAGAATCGATAGCCATACCCACGGGAAAAAACGTTTAAACACATGTAACCACAGTGTTTGCCGCACCGGTGGTTCCAGCATACTGCCGGCGACTGGACGCAGTACCATAAACGCGAAAAACATACCCCCAACCCAGATTAATGCGGCCAGGAGATGAAGTAATTTTGCTATTGCCATGCTGTTTCCTTGTTATTAATGCACGTTTTCAGAATTAATAGACCCACTGATCCCAATAAGGCTCATCGCCAAAGAACTGTTTCATATAGTCAACAAACGTTCTGACTTTTAATGACATGTGCGTTCGGTGCGCGTAAATCATATTGATAGGCAGCGGTGCCGGTTCATATTCCTCAAGTAGCGGGCACAGCTTTTTGGATTGAATGTCCAGCCCGACCATATAAGACGGAAGCTGAGTCAAACCGCTGCCATTGATGGCGGCGACCCGAAGCGCATCGGCAATATTGGCTTTGAGATAGCGGTTATGGATCGCTAACTGCACTTCTTTTCCGTCTACGTTGAATTTCCAGTCGGTGGGAAAAACCAGGTTATCGCCCATGGATAAGCAAACGTGTTTCTTCAAATCATCCACTGTTTCAGGCACACCGTTTTTTTTCAAATACTCGGGCGAACCACATAGTAGCAAACGGCTGGATGAAATGGGCAGAGCGATATTACTCGAGTCTTCCAGCACACCGACTCGAAATGCCAGGTCAATGCCCAGATCAATCATGTGATCGAAATCATCGGATAACAGTAATTCGATTGCGATATCCGGGTAGGTCTCCTTGTAGCCTTTGACTGCGCGGGAGATATGAAATGAGCCAAATGAGGGCGGCGCCATCAGCCTCAATGTGCCTGTTGGATTGTGCTGCATTTCGGAGACATATTGCTCTGCCTCATCGACCTCATTCAAAATCACCGATACGCGCTGCAAATACTCGCGCCCAACCTCAGTCAGGCTGAGCTGTCGCGTACTGCGGTTTAGTAATCTTGCATCAAGGCGGCTTTCAAGATCGCGCACGTATTTGGAACACATGGCATTCGAAATGCTGAGTTCCTCTGCTGCCGCGGCAAAGCTGCCGAGCCGTGCGACTGCCGCAAATGTTCGCATGCTGCTTAGCTTATCCACGTTATCAACCGCAATTATTTACTATTTTGAAAGAATCCATGAACTAAACACCTATTGTTAACTTAGCAGAAACGACTATTCTTCTCCCCATCAAACATTTAACCCTTAAAACTTTTGGAGTATTTAATCATGAAAAAGCGTAATTTTTTGATAAATCTATCATTTTTAGCGTTATTTTCGACCGCAGCGACGGCAGCCAGTCCGGTGTCAAGCATAACGGAAATAACAGACAAATGGCTGAGCGATTTTAACGCGGGCAGCACGGAATCTCTGGTCGAATTGTATTCTGATGAAGCCGTAGTATTTCAAGCTAATAACAGCATCGTTGGCGGTTCTGATGCGATTGCTGACTACCTGGAAGAAATGAGCGATCTGAATATCGAAGATTTCATTATCTGGGATGTTGAGCTGGATGCTGACGGTAACGTTGCTTACGAGTCAGCATTATGGCGAGTCACCGGCACTGATAAGAATGGCGCTGAAATCTCTTATGATGTCAGTGTCACCAACGTCATGGAAAAACAAAACGACGGTAACTGGAAAATCAAGTTACAGCGTTGGAATTAATTACTGATTTTCTCCTTCTCTAGTTAAGTGCAATTCATACACAAGGACGTGTCTATTTTCGCCACTAATTTTTTAAATAAACCAGTAATTCTTTATCATTCAGCACACGCTGTACTACAGCACCCAATACATCATTAATGAGTTTTTCATTGGTCTCTTCGTTAGGTGCCAACAATACTTCTTTACGATGGCGCGCTTTATATTGTTTGGTAAAAGCGCCATCCAATGTAGCAACATTGGCTTTAACTTCGGCACTGATTTGCACTGCGCTAACACGGGTTTCCCCTTCGCTTTCATAAGATAAATGCATCAGGCTGACGACTAACTGATTTGTTGTCTCATCATTAATAGAGAAACCTGAGTTTTCAAAGGTCGTCTTCAGACTGTTTGAAATGTTCTCGCTAACGTCTTCCTTGGTCTTTAACAGTGCGGTTTCTTTATAAGGTCCACCGCGTTGACCGAGGATATTGGTTTCGCGCTCGTCCCTCACAATCAGCTTAAAAACGTTATAGCTCGAAATTTCTTCTAGCGTTGAGTCGTTCAGTGTGGGTTTGATGGTGACAAGCTGGGGACTTAACGGACATCCCTGCAAACAAAACACCAGCAGAAAAACAATGAATCTAGTACGCATCAGGTTTTCCCCCGTTTTTCATAAAGCCAATCTTAATTCATATCCGCATCGAGGCAATCAATTTTTCCGTGTAGTCAGTAAAAACCGATGTTGAAAAGTGTGCCCCAACTCTCACTTAACGCTGAAAAAGCGCTGAACTAAACGATCAGGAGCGTTCTAAATCGTATTCATTTAATCAGTGAGGAAGACACATGAGAGCCATGATGGTGTTAGTTTTTGTATTGGTTAGCAACGCTGCTTTTTCGGCCACGTCATATTTTAATCATAAAGGCTTAGCGATACTGGGTTACGATTCCGTTGCTTATCATATTGACGCAAAGGCGATAAAAGGAAATAAGGCAATAGCTTATGAATGGAGCGGCGCGACCTGGTTGTTTTCATCTGAAGAGAACAGAAATAAATTCAAACAATCGCCGGAAAAATACGCACCGCAATATGGAGGCTACTGCGCCTATGCCGCTAGTAAAGGATCGTTAGCACCTGGGGATCCGAAAGCGTGGACGGTTTATGAAGGAAAGCTGTATTTGAATTATTCGACGTCAGTCAGGAAGACCTGGTTAAAGAATATCGATCAGCATATTCAACAGGCGAATAACAACTGGCCAAGGTTACAGCCATGATGATGAAACGGTTTCAATACTGTGTGCTGTTATCGGGATTTTCGGTATTGCTGTTATTTTCCTGGTATGTTTATTCATTAGGAGCTGATGATAAACCTGTGCCAAGCAATGTTACTGAAGTTGAGCTTCAGGCCAGGCTATTATTTAAGTCTCAAAAGGACAAGGCTGGTGCATTGCAGTGGATGGAACAGCGCGGTAATACCGACGTTGTACCCGCATTGATTTATGCGCTGCGGTATACCGGAGATCAAAACGGTGAACTCACACGTGTGTTAAACAAGCTCACCGGGGAAAGTAATACAAATGAGTGGTTTAACTGGATGTTATGGCAACAGGCCAACTCCGAGCTAAAACCGTTTACCGGTTTTGCAGCATTTCAGTCTGACGTATTTAAACTTATTGACCCTGCCTTTACCCAGTTTATATATCCAGAGGTTAAACATGAAATTCGCCTGGAAGAAATTGTTTGGGGCGGCGTCAGGAAAGATGGTATCCCGGCATTAACTAACCCAAAATTAGTCAGCGCAACCCTGGCGAATTACCTGAGTGATAGTGACCCGGTGTTTGGAATTAAAATTAATGGTGATGTTCGTGCTTATCCTTATAAAATCATGGATTGGCATGAGATGTTCAATGATGTGATAGGCGGTGTGCCGGTTTCACTTGCTTACTGTACACTGTGCGGATCAGCGATTCTGTACGACACACGTGTACAAGGCCGGGATCAGGCCTTTGTATTCGGATCATCCGGCTTTCTGTATCGTTCGAATAAGCTGATGTATGACCAGCAAACACATTCATTATGGAATCAATTTACTGGACGTCCTGTTGTCGGTGAGCTTACCGGGTCAGGTATAGAATTATCGATCCTGCCTGTGGTTACGACGACCTGGGGTGAATGGAAACAACAACACCCGGAAACAAAAGTACTCTCGCTGGACACCGGTTTCACTCGAGATTACACGCCCGGAAAACCTTATGGCAGTTATTTCAATAGCCCTGACTTAATGTTTCCTGCATTAACACAAGACCAGCGTCTGAATCCAAAAGATCAGGTGTTCGGTTTGCGTATGACTGGCGCAGAAAAAGCCTGGCCATTACAGAACTTTGACGGCGGTAAAGTGATCAATGATCGTGTTGGAGTGATACAAATGGTAGTGATTGGTGATGCAGCGACCCGAACGGTGCGTGCCTATCGCTCTGAGGGGCGTGAATTTACCAAGGCAGGACAACAGTTATCTACCATCAATCACGGTAATGAAAAATGGCAGGTAACGGAATCTGCATTGCTAGGTCCGAATGGAGAAAAACTATCACGCTTGCCCGGCCATCTCGCCTATTGGTTCGCCTGGAGTGGTTACCTGAAGCATGCTGAGTTGAATTAGGCCTCTAACCATACAACACTGATACTGTTATATTTGCCTCATCTTATGGAGGTAAGTTATGACCGCGCAGTCAAATAAAAAGGTTTCTGTTCTTGGACTCGGAATTATGGGGCAGGCTATTGCAGCTCATCTGCAAAAAGATGGTTTGCTGGCTGCAACCTGGAATCGTTCGAGTAAACCGGATGCTCCCTGTTTTCAAGAGAATATTCTTGAAGCAGTCAGTGAGGCTGATGTGATCTTAATCGTTGTTATCGACGGTCAGGCTGTATCGGATGTATTGGATCAAATTCTGCCGGTGTTAAATACCAATCAAATCGTGATTCAGTGTGCCACGGTGAAGCCAGATGAAAATATTGCATGCTATCAACGTTGCATGGAGCGAAGTATACCGTTCATTGAGGCATTGATGGGCGGCAGTGAACAAGCCGTGTTAGATCGAAAATTACCCTTATATATCGGTGGCGATAAAGCTGTGTTTGAATCTGTTGATTCAATTCTTTCCTGTTTTTCGCCCAAGCGACTGTATGTGGGTGACGTTGGCAAAGCCAGCGTTGCGAAACTCGCCATGAATTTAAATTTAGCCATGCAACTGGAAGCGCTATGTGAAAGCTATGCCTTTGCCATCAGTAATGGCCTGTATGACGATCAATATTTTGATGTATTAAGGAATAACACCGGCTGGAATTATTTGAGTGAATACAAGGAACCCAGACTACGTAATAAAAACTTTGCACCGCAGTTTGCATTAAAGAATATGCTAAAAGATGTGAGGCTTGCATTATCAACCGATAACACGTCACACGGTTTGCGATTACTCAAAGAAACAGAAAGAATTTATGCAGCTGGAGAAAAGGCAGGGCTTGGTGAAGAGGATATGATCGCGCTATACAAACTTATCCATCAGGTCTGACAGCGATCGATATATTCTTTGCCACAGGCCCAACAGGTCTCAAACTGTCCCTCTATTAATTCGCCACATTGACAGCGCCAATCCGCTGCGGCTTTTCTTAAACTTAATGCGTGATTAATCAAGTCTGTGGCTAGCTTGTAATCCCGTTCATCATTGATCCAGATTTCCGGCCAACATTCCGTCATCGGTAAGTCACCGATACCACCGGCCAGCGACATATTTCTGGCATGACATGCTATGTTGCTGGCCTGAAGCAGACTCAGCACGTGCCCGGCCTGGATAACATTATCACTGGAATAGACTTTTTTCATTGAAGCGCAATTATCAAGCTAATGCTGGCGACGACCAACGCAACGATGGCTATTATTGTCATTCGGTTTTGTTGGGTGATGGTGGTTTTTAACTGTTCCGCCAGGCTTTCGTTTTGTTTGGCCAGCTCTTCAATCAATTTGATTTGTTCAACATTTGACTCATTGGTTGTATCCAAACGTTCATGCAGTCTATCCACTTCCTGTTTGATACCCTCTATCGTATCGGGTATTTCCGGCCGTTCTTCTTCGCCCTGATTGCGAATCAGTTTTATCAGACGCGTTGCTCCCTGAATCACGATCGGTGCGGTATTCAAGATAGTATTAATCGTTGCCAGACTCATGATCGGTTTCCTAGCCACGAATGGCCTTTAATGTTGCAGTTGCAGATTGAATCAGAAAACCGCCATCGACACCAACAGTTAACAAAGTGAAACCTCTTGCTTTGTAAGGCAGCACCGCTTCAGCGCTGACACCAAAAAAACCCTGGCTAATCTTGGCTTGTTGGCAAGCATCAACAATGGTGTTGATGGCATCTTGTACAATTGCATTATTAATATCACCCGGCACACCCAGACTGGCAGAAAGATCGTAAGGGCCAATCAAAATCGCATCGAGTCCTTCAAGCGATACGATGTCGCTTATATTATCGACGGCCTGCTGACTCTCGGCTTGCAGGATAACTGCCGTATCCTCGTTCGCATTTTTTAAATAGTTTTCAAATTCAATCCCGTACTTGTGCGCACGACCAATACCGATACCCCGGTCACCGACGGGAGAATATTTACAATGTCGAATAATGGCTTGCGCCTGTTCAGCGCTATGCACCTGCGGCACGATGATGCCAGCAGCACCGATATCCAATGCTTTTTTAATCCAGATGGCTTCGCCTTCAGGTACCCGAATGACACAGGGTGTTGGTGCCGCCGCTTGCAACATTCCTTGTGCCTGTTGCGGATTAAACGCACCATGTTCAGCATCAATAAATAACCAATCAAAACCAATTTCGGCCAGACACTCACACACCTCAGGAGAGGGCAGACTGACAAGCGTGCCGTAAAGCGTTTCGCCGGCCCTGAGCCGGGATGTAAACTGCCTGGCTTGCGACATAGTATTCACCTGTAAGTTTGATAAGTCAGGATTATATCGCTTGTTAGAAAATGGAGTAAAACCTAAACGCGGCAGCAGTCAGTTACCATCTGGTAGAAACCGGTCTTTATGTTGATGTGGATCAATGATAAAACAGGAGGATTAAGTAAGTTATTAGTATCAACATTTAAAAAAGAAGGATAGTTATGATTTATCAAGTTTCAGGTGACATCTTATTAAGTAAAGCCCAGCTGATTGCACACGGTATTGCAGCCAATGATCCAATGAATCAGGGCTTGGCCTTATCGCTACATGAAAAGTACCCATCAATGCATAAAGACTTTCATCATTGGTGTAATCAAAATCACCCGAAGCCGGGAGAGGCATGGTTATGGAGTGGCGCTGAGGGTGTGCGTATAGCAAACCTGATCACCCAGGAAGGCGGTTATGGTCATGGCGCTCGCCCAGGTAAGGCCACGGTTAAACACGTACGCGATTCTCTTAAAGCCCTGATTCGTATTATCAAGAAAGAAAAGATTGTCTCAGTTGCACTTCCCAAGATTGCAACAGGTGTGGGCGGATTGGATTGGGATGATGTCAGGCCAGTGATTGAAGATAAATTTGCTGACATTGATATCCCGGTTTATGTTTACACCGAGTTTCACGCGGATCAGCAGGCGCAGGAACCGAATCAGTAAGATAGATCAGAAAGTATTTAGTCTTTAAAACAGTGTTCCTTTATGAACACTGTTATTTTGATTCTTCTTTGGACTTATCGTAAAGGATATATAGCAGATAGCTGATGACGATAAATGTCGCGAAAATAACGATCATGGACATTAAACCAATCGGGTTACCAAAAAGCAGTTTCATCCAGAGTTCCATATCTCTCTCCTCATCATGGCTGGAGTATTCCTGTTTACAATAAAGCAGCCGGGCTAGTGATCCATGATCCAGATCAATTATTTCCGTTTTCATTGGAAATCCAGGGACGATTTCTGTATGCGCTGATGATTTGAACTTCCAGGGCGCGATGTACTTGAATTTAGACATTGCGAACCGACTTATAGCTATAATGGCGAAGCTTTCGGCTTTTGGAAATTTTTTCCGATTTTTCTGTCAATAAATCTATAACGATAAGAGTCTTGTATTATGTCTGTGATTTCTGAAATTCAGCGGCTTCAGTCGCATATTGAGCAACATATTATTGGTCAGGAACTGCTAGTAAACCGGTTACTGATTGCCTTGTTGGCAGATGGTCATCTACTGGTGGAAGGGGCGCCGGGCCTGGCCAAAACTCGCGCAATCAAGGTGTTATCTGATGGCATTGAAGGTAACTTCCATCGTATCCAGTTTACACCAGACCTATTGCCAGCCGATCTGACCGGGACAGAAATTTATCGTCAGCAGGAAGGTGTGTTTGTGTTCCAGCAAGGACCGCTCTTTCATAATCTGGTTCTGGCTGATGAAATTAATCGTGCGCCGGCGAAAGTCCAGTCGGCATTATTAGAGGCGATGGCGGAACGACAAATTACGGTGGGTAAGGAAACCTATTCCTTACCGGATTTGTTTTTAGTGATGGCGACGCAAAACCCGATTGAGCAGGAGGGGACTTATCCGCTTCCGGAAGCTCAGCTCGATCGTTTCCTGATGCATGTCACGATCGATTATCCTGGTGCCGTTGATGAACAGGCAATCTTGAAGTTGGCCAGGGACGAAGCAAAACAGTCTGACGCAAAGCAAACCATGCAGGCAATTTCACAGGCATCGATCTTTGCCGCCCGTGAAGAAATATTGAATATCTACATGGCCGATAATATTGAGCAGTATCTATTACAGATCGTTCTGGCGACTCGCAATGCAGGTGTTTACGGTGATGATCTGGCTCAGTGGCTCCAATACGGTGCCAGCCCGCGTGCAAGTATTACCCTCGATCGTTGTGCTCGCGCACATGCCTGGTTGCAGCAGCGTGATTATGTTGGACCAGACGATGTGCAGGCGATTGCACATGATGTGTTACGACATCGATTGATTCTAAACTATGAAGCTGAAGCTGACGGCATGACTACAGATGATGTGATATCTGAATTAATTTCCAGGATTGCTGTTCCCTAACCAGAACGAGTCATATGTCGGCCATCAAACCTTCAGATTCAAGTCCTGTTTCTGTCTCCAAGTCTGATCTGATAGCGCTCAGCCGCAAATGTCGTGGGCTGTCACTGAAATCAGGTCTGATTAGTGCCGTTCAGTCTGGTGATTATCAATCTGCCTTCAAAGGACGTGGCATGGAATACGATGAGTCGCGACTGTATCAACCGGGGGATGATATTCGTAATATCGATTGGCGCGTCACAGCGCGAAGCGGCAAGCCGCATACGAAATTATTTCGTGAAGAACGCGAGCGACCGGTCCACCTTTGGGTCGATCTTCGTTCATCGATGTTCTTCGCAACACGCGGAAGATTTAAAGCCGTGCGCGCCGCTGAACTTGCCAGTCTGTTTGCATGGACGGCAGCACAGCAGGGGGACCGTATTGGCGGGATCGTATTCAGTGATCAACAACATCATGAATTAAAACCGCAACGCGGAAAATCTGCTGTACTAAGGCTGATCAAATATATGATTGACGCGCCCGGTTGGGGACAGCAACAGTTTGATCAAACTAACGACACATTGGATTCCTTAGTGAACCTCAGGCGTATGGTGCGCCCGGGTAGCCTGGTTATTTTGTTAAGTGATTTTCGTGGTCTGGATGAAACTGCAAAATCACATCTGATTCGCCTGCGCCAACATAATGAAATTATTATGGTGCATATTTTTGATCCCCTGGAGCAACAGTTACCACCTGCAGGTCGATATCGAATGACTAATGGTAAACAGGAATTGGAATTGGACACCCATAACGTGGCATTGATTGAGCGTTATCAAAATAAATTTCATCAGCAACAGACTAACTTGCTGGATTTGGCCCGGCGTCATCACATTAACTTTCTTTCATGTCTAACCATCGATGACCCGGAAAAAATCATTCGCGAAGGCTTACGAATTCGATGATGCCGAGTGTTGAGCCGAACAACTTACCGCTACGTGATATACATCTTCCGGGTAGCAGCCTTTGGTGGCCGCCAGCACCGGGCTGGTGGTTATTGTTGCTGTTGGGGATCATTATTGTTTTGGTGTGTTTATTCCTGCTAAAAAAACGCAAAGCAAACAAACTGTCCGCTATTTTTATCGCGGAGGGAGAACTGCAGCGTATTCAACAACAGTTTGCTACTGAGCAAGATCGCATTTTACTCATTAGAGAATTATCGGAATTAATCCGACGACTAAGTATCAGTCAGTTTGCACGGGTTGATACGGCGGCATTAACTGGCGAGGCGTGGTTACAATTTTTGGACAAGCTAATGGATGATATGCCATTTAGTCAGGGCGTGGGTCGCGCATTGGTTGACGCGCCGTATCAACAACATCCCGAGTTTGATAGCCAGGCACTGTTGAAGCTGGTTGAGATCTGGATTGAACGTGTCAGCAAGCATAAGGACGACAGCTGATGATTCATTTTGAATGGCCCTGGTCAGCATTACTATTACCGCTTCCGTTACTTGTGCGTTACTTGCTCAAGCCGATAGAAACCAGTCATGAAGCGGCGCTTCGAGTCCCTTTTTTGCATCAGTTTAGTCAGCAGCAAGATGATGCTCGACATGTCGACATTAAACGCGGACTGCTGTGGTTCACAATCATTGCCTGGATATTGCTAGTGTTATCTGCTATGCGTCCACAATGGTTGGGGGACTTTATTGAAATTCCCGTTAGCGGTCGGGACCTGATGTTAGCTGTGGATTTATCCGGTAGCATGGAAGAGCAGGACTTCGTTGTTAAGGATCAACAGGTTGATCGATTGACCGCAACCAAGTGGGTAGCGGGGCAGTTTATCGAAAGACGAGTAGGCGATCAGATTGGTTTAATTTTGTTTGGAGAACAGGCCTATCTGCAAACACCGTTGACCTTTGACCGTGTGACGGTAAAAACCCTGCTTTATGAGTCGGCCATTGGTCTGGCAGGACAATCGACTGCGATTGGTGATGCGATAGGTCTGGCAGTCAAACGTTTACGCGATAAAGAAGAGCAGAGCCGGGTATTAATTTTATTAACCGATGGTGCCAATACTGCCGGTGCCGTTGAACCGATTGATGCGGCTGAATTGGCTGCACGCGAGGGCTTAAAGATATATACCATCGGCATTGGTGCCGATGAAATGATTGTTCGTTCCATCTTTGGTTCGCGTCGGATTAACCCCTCGGCCGACCTGGATGAAAAAACTCTAAAAGCGATTGCCAGTAAAACCGGCGGGCAGTATTTTCGTGCGCGTGATACACAACAACTAGAGGAAATCTACGCTGTCCTCGACGAACTCGAGCCGCTCGAGAAAGACGTACAGCGATTTCGACCGCAGTCAGCATTATTTTATTGGCCGTTAGCATTGGCAACACTGCTATTCGGCATCAGTTTATTACTACGACAGCGAAGCGGAGCAGGGCAATAATGCTAAACGAAATGCATTTTCTCAGGCCTTATTGCTTGTTCGCTTTTATTCCGCTTTTGTTAGGTATTTGGTATTTACTCAGACAACATCGTATCAGTCGTCAATGGGAGTCGGTTTGTGACCCGGCCTTGTTACCTTATATATTGGTGGGTAAGTCCGGTATCACACACAATCGGTCCGTCGCGTTGATAGCCATTGCCGGATTATTCACTATCATCGCGTTAGCCGGTCCGACCTGGGAACGTTTACCACAACCGGTTTTTCAAAAAGAATCGGCATTGGTTATTGCGCTGGATCTGTCTTACTCCATGTTCGCCGACGATATCAGACCTTCTCGATTGGAACGTGCAAAATTTGAAATTACCGATTTACTCGATTTACGCAAAGAAGGGCAGACTGCATTATTAGTCTATGCCGGTGATGCCTTTATAGTGACGCCGCTGACGGATGACACCAAAACAATCAAATCACAGCTATCAGCCTTATCACCTTTTATTATGCCTGCTCCGGGAAGTCATACCGGTATTGCCCTGGAGAAGGCGACTGAGTTGTTACGTCAGGCGGGTATGCGTCAGGGACATATTTTGTTAGTGACCGATGAGATCAATGCACAATACTCAGACGTAATTAAAACAAGTCAGGCAGAGGGTTATCCGGTTTCTATCCTTGCTATTGGTACCGAAGCAGGTTCGCCAATCAAGTTACCCGACGGCAGCTTTTTCAAAGATCAGAATGGCAGCATTGTCGTGCCAAAATTGGATCTGTCTTCACTATCAAACCTGGCGGCAACAGGCGGCGGGCGTTTTGAATTAAGTCGAATTCAGGACTCGGATACACAACGGCTGAATAAACTATTCACGACTGGTTTTGACAGCGACGAGGAATCGGAGACAGATTTTCAAACCGATCAGTGGCGTGAGTTTGGGCCATGGCTAGTATTGTTGGTGTTGCCTTTAGCCGCATTGATGTTCAGGCGCGGTTTCCTGGTGATTATCGTCAGCGTGATGGTATTGAATCATGACGAGGCGGTTGCCTTTGATTGGGATTCATTATGGTTAAATGAAAATCAGCGCGCTCAACGTGCATTACAAAACGATAAAGCCGAGCAGGCAGCTGAATTATTTCAAGATAATAACTGGAAGGCCGCAGCCAGTTATAAAGCCGGAGATTATGCAAAAACCGAGCAACTGTTAAAGGACTCAACGGATGTGACTGATATTTATAATCGGGCCAATGCGCTGGCAAGACAGGGACAGTATCAGCAAGCAATTGATGAGTATGATCGTGTGCTGGAGCAACAAGCAGATCATGAAGATGCAAAATACAATCGTGATCTGGTTAAAAAGGAATTAGAAAAACAACAGCAGCAACAATCTGAATCAAACGAAGACGAACAGTCCGAACAACAGGATGAGCAGCAGTCCGACTCTGATCAGCAGTCAGAACAGCAACAGTCGGATTCGGGTAAACAGTCTGATGAACAGGATTCCCAACAGCAGGATGCGCAACAATCACAGCAGCAGGAATCACAATCGCAACAAGCTCAACAGGAAAACCAGGAAGGGAAAGAACAAGAGCAAGAACAAAAACAATTAGATCAGCAACAAGAAGACGCATCTGAGGAGTCCGAGCCTGAGCAACAGCAGGAAAAAGCGTCGAAGCAAATGGGTCAAACTCGGAATGAAATTGATGAACAGCAGCAATCAACCGAACAATGGCTACGGAGAATTCCGGATGATCCCTCCGGCTTATTGAAACGTAAGTTTAAATATCAATATCAACAACAAAAACGTGAACGTCCTGCTCCGGATGAACAGAATTGGTAATATAATAATATGCAGCTAATGTACAAACTATTCTTTGTCAGTATCGCGACATTATTTATATCGACTCCGGTATTAGCGATGATTACCGTCAGCGCGGATCGAACGCCTGCCGTGATAGATGAATCATTTCAGCTGGTGTTTTCCAGTGATAAAAATATTAGCGTAACACCAGACTTTAGCCCGTTAGAAAAGTCATTGACGATTTTGAATCGAAGCAACCAGAGTAGCACGCAAATTATCAATGGTCGTATGAGTACCTCGCAAAAATGGGTGCTGACTGTGTTACCGAACAAGATTGGTGATATCGTCATACCGGCAATTAACTTTGGCAATGAGACCTCACCGGTCAGTACGATTAAAGTTGTGGCTAATGCTTCTGCTGGCAAGTCATCGAATACCGATGATATCTTTGTTGAAGTCAGTGTCGATCAGCGAGCACCTTATGTGCAGGCGCAGGTGCTATATACGGTTAAATTGTTTCGTGCACTGAATACCACGAATTCTTCATTGTCTGATCCCGAGATTATTGGTGGTCAGACAGTGATCAATCTATTGGGTGATGACAAAAGTTACCAGGTACAACGCAGCGGCAGACGCTATAGTGTCATCGAAAGACAATATGCGGTATTTCCGCAAAACAGTGGTGAATTAACCATCGATCCAATCGTGTTTAAAGGGCAAACCGGTACGGCCGGTTTCTTTCGCTACGATCCCTTTGGGCCATCAGGCAAGACTATTGTCAGGCGTTCTGAAGCCATTTCTTTGACTGTTAAACCTATACCCGATGGGTTTACCGGTAGTAACTGGTTACCTGCCAGTCAATTAAGCATCCAGGAGCAGTGGTCTGTTGCGCCCGATAAATTAATTGAGGGTGAAGCCGTCACGCGTACATTAGTGATCAACGCCCAGGGACTTGCCGCCAGTCAGATACCTGAGATTACTGACACGATCCCGGATGGATTGAAACAATATCCGGATCAGCCGAAGTTTGAAGAAAGTCCGTCAGCAACAGGGCTAGCCGGTACCAGAAAACAAAAGCTGGCGTTAATCCCGACTAAAAGTGGAGTGATTACCTTGCCTGCGGTGAAATTACCCTGGTGGAATACGCAGACTGATACGATGGAAATAGCTGAACTGCCTGAGCGAACGCTGACAGTTAAAGCAGCAGCAATGCAGCAGCAAACGCCTGTCAACAATTTACCGCAGCAAGATATCCTGGTTGGTGATACTGATGACCAAGTAGCAAGCACATCAACAGTCGATAATGGCAAACAGATTGAAACAACTGAGAGCCTGATCTGGAAACTACTCAGCCTGATTTTTTTCCTGTTATGGCTGCTGACGATGCTGCTATGGATTCAGGCGAGAAAGAAAACGCCAGATAAAGTTAGTGCCAGGCAAACACAAACAACGAAGAAGCAGGACTATACGAAATTGCTGAAACAGGCATGCGATCAAAATAATGCAGCTGAAGCAAGACAGGCGCTTACCCATTGGGCCAATCAGCGCTGGCCTGATAAGCGTTTTACCAGCCTTTCGCAGCTTAAGGTGTTAGCGAATCCTGAGTTCCAGACCGCGCTGCAAGCACTTGATAGTGTGCTATACGGCAAACAGGATACTGATTGGAATGGTAAACAATTTTTTCAGCAGTTTTCTTCAGCCAGCTTTAATGAACAACAGCCAACTCACACGCAAGGCAAACTCGAACCTTTATATAAACTGTGACGGAAACCTTAACCCGGCTCTACGCAATATTCACTCATGCTCAAACGTCATGGCTTATCAAACTGCTGCTGTTTTTATTGCTTGCTTACATCATTAGTCCGATCGACATTATTCCTGACTTTATTCCCGTCATTGGATTAGTGGATGAAATTATTCTGGTACCTGTTCTGCTGGGGGTGATATACAAGCTTGTGCCGAATCACATCAAGCAGGAGGTCACCAGTAGAGAAATCGATAGTCAAACGCGACAAAAACTTGTCATTACCGGAATCAGTATAAGTTTTTGTTGCTGGATGGTGATGGTGTTTATCGTTTGGTATGTCGTTTCAGTTATCTAGCCCTTCGATCAATGCGCTTATGCCCATCTTTTTTGGGTTCGCTCTTAAACCAATCGGATACAGAGCTATCGTCATTATCCTCGTTATCCGTGTTGTTTTCAGTCAGCGTTTCTGCGCGGTTCTCTTTTACCTGCGTTACCGCATCCGGGTTAAGGCCAAATTCTTTTTTAAAGTAGGCTTCACAGGATTGCGTTGCCAGTTTTAATGCCTTTTCAGATTGGAATGCATCCATTTCTCCGACGACGTCTGATTTTAATCTTGCCACCAGTGATATCGAATGGCGCATGCAAGCCTTGTCGATTTGTGTATTGAGTTCATTTGCCTGCAAGCTCGGTGTTAATAAAAGAAAGCTTAAAAATACGAGTAATGTTTTCATCATTCTATCCGTTTATTGTTTAATCACTGCGACGCATAGGCTCGCCCAGGCCAGTATAAAGCATAGACCGCCGATTGGCGTAATCATGCCCAGCCAGCGAAAATTGAGTATGCTCAGCAAATACAGGCTACCACAAAATATTGCCATGCCTGCCAGCATCAACCAGCCTGAGGATTTTAGCCAGACATTGACTGGAAATTGTACGGCAATGATGCCAATCAATATCATTCCCAGCGCGTGGTAGAAATGATAGTCACTGCCTGTTTGATAAATCGTTAACAATTCTTCAGTCAGTCTTGCTTTCAGTGCATGTGCACCAAACGCACCGAGGATGACTGCCAGTATCGCATTGACAGAACCGAGCAACAGGAACAGTTTTGCCGTTGTATTTATCGTGTTCACAATTTAACAAAACGTAGCGTCATGCGATCACTTTCACCGATGGCGCTATATTTTTCCCGGTTGTTATCTTTTTCACGGTAAGACGGCGGTAACGACCAAACGCCTTCTTTATAATCTTTGGTGTCCTTAGGGTTGGCATTGACTTCTGATTTTGCCACTAGCTCAAAACCGATATCTTCTAATAGTTTGATTAAATAGGATTCCGGTACATAGCCTTTTTCAGCAGATTGCTTATGGTCGCTACCCGCTGCAGCTCGGTGTTGGACCACACCGAGTACCCCACCTTTCTTTAATACACGATGGAATGATTGGTAAATCTGTTCGATACCGCCATAGCGTATCCAGTTATGCGTATTGCGAAAGGTCACCACCATATCCTGTGACTCATCAGCAACATCATTAAGATAACCGTTCTGTTCAAATACCACAGTATTAACATCGCCATAGAGGGTCTTGTTTGAATTCATTAACTCTTCGAAAGCCATGTGCACACTGCGTAAATAATCACTGGGATGATTAGCGCCGAAACTGGCGGCAGTCAATTTACCGCTGTCTTTAAGATAAGGCGCCAATATTTCGGTATACCAGCCGCGTCCTGGCAGAATTTCAAGTACCTGCATATCGGGTTTGATACCAAAAAACGCCAGGGTTTCCAGCGGATGGCGGAAACTGTCACGTGCAGTATTTTTTGCATTTCGATGGTCCGCATTAACGGCCGCTTTTAATGTGGCATGCTCGTCAGCCTGCACTGAACCAATCAATAGAAAGGCGAAAAAAAGTAAACCGATTTTTTTCATGTAATTACTCCTTATTAATGAATAATGGTAGTTCTCTACCGCCATAATGATGAACGGAGTCATAAGCGCGAATAATAACCTTATCGATATTGTCTGGGATGACAACAGTTGCTGAACGGGTAAACGGCTGTTCCTTTACATGCGGATGTCGTAATACGCGCACTCCCAGAACATTCCCGTCAGTATCAAGCACCTGCCAGCTCTGGACATAATGATCCCAACCTTCATCCTCATGCTTTACCGTGACACTGAATCGATAGAACTCCCCGCCCAGGGCTTCAACTTCAGCCGCAATCACATCGGCCTCACCTGCATGAGATAGAAAACTCAGGGTAATAATCAGATAAAACAAGGCAAAGCGCATTCGGTTCTGCTATAACGTCAATAATTAAAATAAGTGTCTCATTATGGACAAGACCGAACAACCACGAGTTCCTGTAACCTTGCTTCGCAACCCACTGCATTTATTGTCGCTAGGACTTGGCAGTGGGCTATCACCAAAGATGCCCGGTACTGTCGGTACGGTTGTGGGCGTTGGTCTTTATCTAATGTTGCCTTTATCAAATTGGCAGCTTTATCTAGGTATTGTTGCCATCGCATTTGTCCTGGGCGTTTTTCTCTGTGGTTACACTGCCAAGGCGTTGGATGTGCATGATCACCCTGGCATTGTTTGGGATGAGATCGTGGGTTATTGGATAACCATGCTAATGGTTCCTGCTACGTGGGTCTGGATTGGTGTCGGCTTTTTATTATTTCGCTTGTTTGATATCTGGAAACCCTGGCCGATTTCGTTGGCTGATAAACACGTCTCTGGTGGTTTTGGTATCATGCTGGACGACTTGATTGCGGCACTATTTTCACTATTAATCATTCAAATAATGCTTTATTTGTTATAAAGTTAGCGCATTCTTTTCAAGCATAGGCTAGATAAATCAAACGGTGAATCTAAGCATGTCAGAGTCTTTCCCAAAATTATTCGCTTTCGCTTTGCTTTGCTTACTGTCGTTAAACGCACATGCTGACATATACAAATATGTGGATAAACATGGTCGCGTCATCCTGACAGATAAACCGACGCATAGTGGTTATAAGCGATTGGTAAAAACCTGGAAGGGTTGGGAAGAAGAAAAGAAATTACCGAAAAATTTCAACTGGAAAAAGAACCAGCAGAAGTATGATCCGACTATTCGTAGCGTGGCAAGAATGTACCAGTTACCACATGCGTTGGTACATGCAGTGATTACTGCCGAATCCTCCTATGACCCGAATGCCATATCCAAGGCAGGGGCAGTGGGTTTAATGCAACTGATGCCGGAAACGGCGAAACAATACGGCGTCAGTAATCGTCGCGATCCAAAAGAAAATATCTTTGGTGGTTCACGTTACCTTCGCTATCTGCTGCAATTGTTTAACAATAATTTGCAGTTAGCACTTGCAGCTTACAATGCAGGAGAAGGAACAGTTAAGCGTTATGGTTACAAGATCCCTCCTTATAAAGAAACACAGAATTACGTCAAGAAAGTCATCAAGTATTATCAGCAATACAAAAGCACGATGAGTTAACGGTTTTTGAGTATCACTTAACTCTGTTTACAGGATTACCAAATGTCAGATGAGATTGAATTAACTGGTATTTGTCTCTGTAAAAAAATCCGCATTACAGTAAAGCATGCCAGCAGATTTATCGGTGCTTGTCATTGTAAAACCTGTCGACAGTGGAGCAGTGCCCCATTACTGGAAGTTGATTGTGGCACTGAGGTTGAAATCGAGGGTAATGAAGCCTTATCGATCTACCAATCCTCCAACTGGGCGGAGCGTGGTTTTTGCTCGCAATGTGGTACGCATCTTTTTTATCGATTAAAAGCTGTACAGCATTACATCATGCCTGCCGGTCTGTTTGATGGCGATAATGCGTTTGTTTTTACTAAACAAGTCTTTATCGAGGAAAAACCTGAATATTACTGTTTTGCGAATCAAACCACTGAGATGATCGGTGATGATTCGATTCAGGAATACATCGATGCCAGTTGTGATAGAGAATAGTCTATCCAACTACAATGTTAATAAAATCAATATAAAGAAAGTCGAAAGCTACATCTCATATCATTGATTAAATTGAAACCATGTCACGTATCAAACAAATAGAAGAAGATTACGGTTTTTTCGGAATCGGTATCGTTAATCATTCGGATGAAGTGAATATTGGTACGTTATGGCGTTCTGCTTATCTATTAGGTGCCAGTTTTATTTTCACTGTAGACAAAAAATACAAAAAACAGGATAGCGATGTCACCAAGGCATGGACACGTATTCCACTCTATCACTATAAAACATTTGATGAGTTAACAACAAACTTACCTTATTCAACCCAGCTTATTGCGGTGGAGATGGGCGAAGATTCAATACCGATAGAGGATTTCTCTCATCCACCCAGAGCGATTTATTTATTGGGCAGTGAAATTAGCGGCTTATCAAAAAGTCTGATGGAGAGGTGCCAATCTGTAATTAAGCTTCCGGGCGAATTTTCATTAAATGTGTCAGTTACAGGGAGTATCGTAATGTACGACAGAAAAATTAAATCGAAGTTATAAATTATTGTCAGGTTTTGAATTTATCTACCGATTGATTCAGGTTATTGGCTAATTCACCCATCATCGACGCACTGTCGCGAGTCTCCTGACTACATTCAAATACCGAATCGCCGACTGATTTAAACTGATCCACTTCTGAACGCATGGCAATCACCTGATTACGCGAATCATTGGCTAAGGTCGCCACTACTTCACTCTCGTCACTTAAAGAGAGTATGGTGGTTTTAATTTGTGACAGCGACTCGACTGTTTGTTTTGCAAGACTTACCGCTTTATTTGCCTGCGATTCATTGTTTTCCATCGAATCAACAACCTTCGATATTGATGAAACAATGGTCTCTAACATGCTGTTGATTTCATTGGTTGAATCATGCGTTCGTGTCGCTAGTGTTCTGACTTCGTCAGCTACCACTGCAAAGCCTCTGCCTGATTCCCCCGCTCTGGCGGCTTCTATGGCCGCATTCAATGCCAGTAGATTGGTTTGCTCCGCAATTTCGGCAATGGTGCCAACGACGATAGAAACCTGATCGCCGGATGACTTTAATTGATTCAACATTTCGGAGGAATGCTCAATATCATTAGCCAAAGATGCAATCCCTTCTGATGTTTCTTCCACTTCCTGTGCCCCCCGATGTACTTCATCAGCACCGCGTTTTGCAATATCCGAAGCACCATGTGAACGCTCGAAGCTTTGTTCAATTTGCTGTTCCAACGCAAACATTTTTTCTACGATATATTCAATGCGGCTATGCAGTTTTTTAACTTGTGTATCTGCCTGCTCAGACGAATTTCCCAATACCGAAACAAGCGAGCAGATATCGTTTGCTACCGTTCTGACTTCTTTAAGGCCCTCGTTAAATGCAGTAAGTAAACGGTTAACGCTTTGTGCGGCATCTCCAATTTCGTCGTTTGATACTTCTGGGACGCTAACAGTCAGGTCATAATTTTGCGCAACGGTATCGAGCTCTGATGATAGATTAACTATCGGGTTAGCAATTTGCTTTCTGGTATAAAAATAGGCGAGAGCAGTAAAGGCAATTACTGATAATAGTAAAGCAACTATGAATAGCCGAATTTTACCAATATCAGTGTTGATTCCTGCTGATGCGATCTCGGTATTATCATGAATCATGTCCTGCAAATGCATAAATTCTTCGTTAAGTGCCGAAGATTTTTTATCCATGCTGGCAAGCACTTCTCTGGCGGCATCCCAATTTACGCGCGACTTTGTCATTGTCGTTTCAAGTGCCACTAATTCAGCCAGCAATTGTTCTGCGTTTTTCAGGACATCTCCACGAATAGAATAACCAGCCAGGTTTCCATCGCTTGACAGGTTTCGCGTAATAGTTTGTTGCCCTTGTTTGAGACGTTTATTAAAGCTTTCGGCATTAAGCGTTGTGCCATAAAGAGCATAAGCATCAATTTGTAACTTATCGAGTATATTTTTTGTCTCCTGAATCGTAAGAAACTCGGGTAATGTACTATCTCTGAAAAGATTAGACTGATGCTTAACATTATTAGTAGCGACAAATAAAACTGCGGAAGCGACAACTGTCGCTAGCAATACCAGAAGATAGCCTGCGAGGGCTTTTTTGCTTATTGAATTCATTATGCTGTCTCGCTCAGGAACAGAATTAGGCTGCTTGTTTGTTGGATATCTCTATATCGGTAGATATTCTTCAGGCTTTAATCCACATGCACATCATTCTGAAACAAAACTGACATTAAACTTTAATATAGGTCTAGTGAAATAAGCGCATTCTCATCAAGAGGTTGTTACACTTATGACTCGAGCGCACAGCAAGTCACTGTTCAAACGTACTAACGATCTACTTTTCAAAACCGTTCACAACCGTTCTCTTATCTACAATGCCAGTTGGGAAGATCCACGTATCGACCGGCAGTTACTCAATCTGGATGCAGATAGTCAGGTAGTGGTGCTGACCAGTGCCGGTTGTAATGTCCTCGATTATTTACTGGATAGTCCGGCTGCAATCAATGCGGTTGATGTCAATCCGCGGCAAAATGCTTTGCTGAACTTAAAACTCGCCTTGATTAAACGCGGCGATTACGATGATTTATTCGAGATGTTTGGTAAAGGCTCGCATACCGAGTTCGATAATATTTATCGGGATACCAAACAATACCTCAGCCAACAAGATATCGAATTCTGGAATAAAAAAATCAAATACTTCGACGAGGATAGTAAAAAGAAGAGTTTTTACTATTACGGTACGTCTGGTTTATTAGCCTGGATCATTACGCGCTATCTCTCCCGTAACCCTGAATTAAAAGCAGAGATGTTCAGTTTGTTTGATACCAATACACTTGAGGAACAGACTGAGATTTACGATCGTATCGAACCGATGCTGTGGGGTAAGTTTATGTCTTGGCTGGTTCGGCAATCTTTTGTATTAACACTGGCGGGTGTGCCTGAGCCGCAAATCCGATTGATTAAAAATCAATACCCTGGTGGCGTCGGTGGTTTTATCAGCGATAAATTACGGCATGTGTTTACGCAAATACTGGCACAGGATAATTATTTCTGGCATGTCTACATTACCGGTTCCTACTCGACGCATTGTTGCCCGAATTATCTAAAGGCTGAAAATTTCGCCACGTTGCAAAAAAATGTCGACAATGTGCATACGCATAATTCATCCGTGACCGAATTTCTCAAGCAAAACCCCGGTCACTATTCTCATTTTATCTTGCTTGATCATCAGGATTGGCTGGCACAACACGATCCAGCTGCACTCGAAGAGGAGTGGCAGATGATCATGCAAAACAGTTTGCCCGGCACAAAGATACTAATGCGCTCTGCGGCGACTGAAGTGAATTTTCTTCCAACATTTGTCACAGACTCGCTGCGTTTCTTTCCCGAAATGACCGACGCTTTGCATCCCACTGATCGCGTTGGTACTTACGGTAGTTTAACTTTTGCAGAAGTCGTATGAGGTACCAAGTATGAATACACAACAACTGACGAACCATGATCCATTACAACGTTACTATCGATTTCATTCGCGTATTTATGATGCGACACGCTGGAGTTTTTTATTTGGTCGTAAACAAATCATTAATCTCGTTGCTAAAGAAATAAATCCACAGAGTATTCTGGAAGTCGGCTGTGGTACTGGCAGTAACTTAATGTTGCTATCAGAAAAATTTCCGAAAGCGGCTATCACCGGCGTCGATTTGTCCGAACATATGCTCGACGTATCCAGAAAGAAAATTCGTGATAATAAGCCGGTATTGTTATTACAGGAAAAATACAATGCACCGCTGCGCGATAAGGAAGAAGACATTATCAAATACGATCTGATTTTGTTTTCATATGCTCTGAGTATGTTTAATCCGGGCTGGGGCAGTGCATTGGCGGCTGCTTCTAAACAACTCAGTGATAACGGTGTGATTGCGGTAGTGGATTTTCATCACAGTCGGTTTAAATCCTTTCGTGAGTGGATGTCAGTTAATCATGTGAGAATGGAAAATCATTTGTTACCGGGCTTGGAGGCGTATTTCGAGCCTGTGCAGTCTAAAATCAAATCTGCTTATTTTGGTTCCTGGCAGTATCTACATTTTATCGGGCGCAATAAACGCTAGTTTTCGTCCTGCACATTCGCCAGTAACTGTCGAGGTAGCTTTCTTTATTACTGACTATCTGTTTACACTTCGTTCATGTTATTCAATGAACGAGTGTGATGATAAAAGTCTTCTACGATGGTAAGTGTGGGCTGTGCCGAAGAGAGATTGCGTACTATAAAAAACGTGATACGCAATCGCTTATCGATTGGATTGATGTCATGGAAGATCGGAAAATACTGCAACAACATCAAATAAGCGAAGCAACGGCATTGAAGCATATGCATGCGTTAATGGAAGATGGTCAGTTGGTGAAAGGTATGGATGCGTTCATTGCTATCTGGCAGCGTATTCCTGGTTGGCAATGGGCAGCATCAACCGCAAATGTTAAACCGATTAAGATACTATTAGATTTGGTTTATGAAGTGTTTGCCTATGTTCGCTTTAAAAGTTATCGGCATTGTCGTATTGCTGGACGGTAACGCCCGTATTAACGGGCGGCTCGCCGCGAAGTGATGAGACGTCCCAGCAGCCAAAGGCTCTGACTTGAATTACTTGTTAGGGCTTTCCAGCCCAGAAAGTTCTTCGACAACACTTACTCCATACCAGCCATTCGTGATCAGTGCTTGGATGGATGCCAAAATAAGATTGAAGCCAAACTGTAGAAGCTCATAATTCTTAGCCATATCTTCGTCAATACGTGGATCAACAGCTGTCCAATTCATTGGGTAATGCACCTTGTATCCCCCGTGAACAATAGAGCTCCTATGATCGTAAAGCTTGCGAAGATTCGTTCTCATCCGCTTTTTTTCTCTATCATCTAACTTCAACAGAAGAGATACTCTGTTGACTAGGTTGCTAAAGCCTTCTCCAACACGGGTGCTGTAAATGGATTCCAATGCGTGGAAAATCCATACAACAGCGGCTAAATCCCCATCAAGCTTGCAGAAGTGAAGTACCGAGAATAGAGCTTTTTCTATCTGACTTTCTGCGATTTGTTTAACGCCCAGCCCGAGACCGTTGTACCAGGAAAGAACATCTTCAATATCAATTTCCTTTGCGTAGGGAGACTGGCGCTCAAGTGCCTCATAGAGTGCTTCTTCGAAGTTATAGCTAGAGAGGAGTAGCCGGTTATCAGAAGACTTTTCGTCTGAAGAGACCCGCAAGTTTAGGAAATCGCAGGAACCGGGATTGGACAAATTCATAATGCAGAAGAAGTCGTAAATGTACTTTTCCGCAAAAAACCTTGGATACCAAGCGTACTCTTTGAATTTGTTTTCACCGGTTATGGTGACTTGGATTGATACGTTATTTTTATTTTCCGAAGCCAATATGCCGGAAAAAATATCGTCTAGAGGCTCCTTTCTAGTTAATTTTTTGTGGTACAGCTTGTTTATCTCAGCATGCGCTTCAATATGGGAAAGAGCATTGTGCCAGTCTGCTGTGACTTCGGCTTCACAGCCTAGGTGCTTGTATTGCCTATAACGGAGTAATGACACTGCCTTTCGCCAAATGGCTAGATCGGCAGCATCAACATGCTCCCAGGATGGGGACTCATTGGTACGCGTGAAGCGGCTTAAAGAGAAGGTAATAGTTTGATTCAAATCGCCTATCCTTGTGTGCCCTAACTATATTTTAATAGACACTTTGTCAGATATGTTTATAAGTGTCATAAGTAGACATGATAGAAAACCTCCTTGTTTCAATAAGAGATAATATAATTTGATTATAGTAAGCCTATATCTAAGGTGTCCACTTGGAGTATAGAGAATACTAATACCGCATCCAAAATCAGTTATTTGTATCTTTGATAAGAATCTTATCCAGCGTATTCGCAAACTGTTGTCGGTCGCGATGGCTGAATGCATTCGGACCACCGGTATTGACGCCACTGGATCGTAATGTGTCCATGAAGTCACGCATGGTGAGTCGTGATTTTATATTATCTAACGTATAAAGCTCGCCGCGCGGGTTTAAGGCTTGCGCCCCTTTTTCAATCACTTCCGCGGCTAACGGGATATCCGCAGTAATGATAAGGTCACCTTCCTCGACCAGTTTAACGATCTCATTATCGGCCACATCAAAGCCGGCCTGTACGCGTATGAATTTGATATAGGGAGAGTTCGGAATCGTGAGTGTTTGGTTTGCGAGTAGAGTGGTCGTTATTTGAGTTCGCTCGGCAGCTCTGAACAAGATCTCTTTAATCACAACTGGACAGGCGTCCGCATCAACCCAAATCTTCATTATTTATTCTGTCAGTTAGTATTATTTGCTAATTAACTTTTATAAATGAGTATAAATTGGTCAATGGTTTTTTCCGCATGCGCGCAATAGGCTTTTTTACTCATATCTAAAGGTAGGTTAAGCATACTGCGAAGCAGTAATTCACCGGCTACCATGTGAAAAAACTGGGAAGCGGCTTGTTTTGTGTCATCAATATTTAAATTTGATTTTGCGACATGCTGATCCAGATACTTGGCCAATGTCTTACTGGTTTTTTCCGGGCCGTTTTTAAAAAACAGTTTTGCCATGTCGCAATGGCGCGCACTCTCGCCAATGACCACCCGATGCATGGAAATGACCTGCGGGTCATTCAGTAATTCATAAAAACGCATCGCGATGTAAGTCAGTCCTTGTTTTAACTCTTCCGGTGCATGCGTGTCGTCATTGAATTCATAGGATTCGACCTTTCTCTTAATGATGGCCTGGAATAATTCGTCTTTACCGGGGAAATGTGAATAGACCGTTGCCTTCGAAACCCCTGCGTTTTCTGCAATCTTGTCGACTGATGTCCCTTCAAAACCGCTTTTAAGAAATTCACAACCCGCCGCTTCGAGAATCGCAGCACGCTTTTCTTCACTCTTGGGTCGGCCCATATGAGTTTTTTTACTATTCATACTTGACATACTAAACCGCTCAGTTTACTTTTGTTTCTATACTGTACTGACTAGTTTAGTAAATCGAAATTTCAATTGCAAGCATAGGTGATAAAAATGTTAGTAAAAACGCAATCTTACGATAAAACAGGGAGTGGGTCTTTGTTGATTATTCCTGAGGCGCTTTTTAATGGGCTTAAAAAAGCAGGGCTTTTTACCATTTTATTTCTATTAGCCGCATGTGGTGGAACAAGTAATTATATTGAGCAACCGTCATTGTCCATATCAGGAACTTCCGATCTGCCACAACAAGCATTGGAAGGTTTATATAGCAAAGTATCAGCACCTTATACGATCTCATTTTGCGAAGCAGATGAATCCAGTGGGGAATGCTTGCCTGATGAAGCTAAACCTTCTGCTAAAGGTATTGGAGGCATATTCATACCATTAGTAATGAATTTCTCAGCCATAGAAATGAAACAAATCGAAAATAAATCGGGAGTCATGGAATTTACGGCAAATATAAAGACGACTGTAAATGGCATTCCTCCAGCATGTGGCACAGTCACTGGAACAATCAGTATGACGGGTGAGAACTCGGCTCTTCTCAAATTTTCTGACTTTTATTGTAATTGGGTCGTTATCGGAAATGTAGTCACTCAAAGTAAATTTTCTATTGATCAAATTGATTTGTCTGAAAGAAGTTTTACTGGATATTACGCTCTCTCTTTCTTTGGTACTGGTAACGCCAGTGGTTCCGGATATTACCGTGCAGTTATAACGTCGGAGGAAATCTGAAATGAACACTGGGGATATAAAATTAAAATTCTGGTCTTTACGTGTGGCTGTGCTCCTTTTCTTTAGTTTTATTGCAGTATTTATAGCCCATGCAGGATTAGGGCGTGATACCGGAATGAATGAGCCGGTAGATTTGCTCACAGTAAAAACGGCAAAACTGAGTGTTGAATCAGGTTATACATTAAGTCGTCGCTTTACAGGTCAGGTTGAAGCCGCACAGATTAGTGCCATTGGTTTCGAGCTTGCCGGAAAAGTTGACGTGATTAATTACGATGAAGGGGATCACATCAATAAAGGTCAGTTACTGGCAGAACTGGATACTGAAAGACTGATAGTTAAGCGTAAAGAACTATTAGCCCGGCTTAAAGAAATGGAAACGCAGGCAAAACTTGCCGGTAGTACAGTTGAACGCTTAACCAGGGCGCTGGCTTATGATGGTGTCACACCACAACAGCTTGATGAAGGGCAACAACGCCTTGATTCTGCCCGTGCCAATATCGAAGTCATACGTTCCTCCATAAGTAGTATTAACACGGATATTGAAAAATCTAATTTGTTTGCTCCTTATGATGCCATCGTTACTAAACGTCATATTGATTTAGGTCAGGTTATAGCATCAGGTTCAGCGGTATTCACCTTGCAGCAGCAAGCCAATGCGGAAGCCAGAGTGGGTGTTGCCAATGAGTTAATTAGAGAGTTAAGCGTAGGTGAAAAGGTTGATATAGAACTTGAGGGCAAAAAGATGCAAGCGACCATACGTAGCATTTTGCCGGTAAGAGATAGTGTGACTCGTGTGGTCGATGTCATTCTTGATATCGATGCTAGTAATGTTCGACCGGGTGATCTTGTGAGTATGTTCATTCATCGTGACATCCAGCAACCAGGTTATTGGATTCCACTCAGTGCATTAGAAGAAGGAGAACGCGGTTTATGGAATGTATTTATAGCCGAGCCTCATACTGAATCTAATATAGAAACTAACCGCGCTGTGTTACGTCGACACTTCATTGAAATTATTCATCAGGAATCGAATCGTGTCTTTATCAATGAATTTAATCATCAGAATAATGACTATGTCATCGATGGTCTGCAACGTGTTGTTGCCGGTCAGATCGTGAATGTTGATAGACAAACAGGAAACACGATCGCGGGAGTTAAACCATGAGCGATAAATCTATAAAACTAACCTGGTCAGGTTTATTTGCCGCTGATCATTATCTGGTTAGTCTGACAATACTCATTATATTGGTCGCAGGTTTATCAGCGTTTATTAATCTGCCCAGGATAGAAGACCCGCGCATTACCACCCGAAATGCATTGATTACCACTACATTAGCGGGCGCATCGGCAGAACGAATTGAGGCTGAAATCACTAAACCAATAGAAGATCGCATTCGCGAAATCTCTGAAGTTAAACGGCTGGAATCGACCTCGCGTGCGAATATCTCTGTTATTACGTTGGAATTGCAGGACCGCATTAGCAAGGAAACGAATGAGGCAGTTTTTTCCAAGATTCGAAATAAACTGACTGAAGCTGAGACAGAACTGCCAGCTGAGGCGAGTAAGCCGCTATTCGACGATAAGCGTGGCGCTGTGGCCTATACGTTAATTACTGCTGTGCAATGGAATAGCAATACACAAGTTGAATTAGGCATTATGAATCGTGTTGCAGAAGAGCTCGCCGATCGACTTCGTAATGTCCCCGGTACGGAATTCGTCCGTAACTTCGGTGCACCGGAGGAAGAGATCACTGTTACCTTGGATATGGGCCGTGTTAATCAGCTGGGTTTAACCGCGCAACAGATAGCTTCATTATTAAACGCTGCCGATAGTAAAGTGGTCGCTGGTGTATTGCGTGATCAAAAGCACGATATACAGATCGAAGTCGTGGGTGAATTTGAAACAACACGTCGCATATTGGATATCCCATTACTGAGTGCTAACGATAATACCGTGGTGACATTGGAAGATATCGCTACGATAAATCGTGAATGGCGAACACCTGAAACGGAAATCGCTTTGCTTAATGGAAAACGTGCAATTTTTATCTCTGCGCGTATGGATAGTGGTTTACAAATTAGTGAATGGTCGAGAGAAGCCAAACAACGCGTTGCTACCTACGCAGCCAGCCTTGACCCAAGGTTGAATCTTGAGATTACCTACGATGAGAGTCATTACACACTAGCACGCCTATCTACTCTTGGTAGCAACCTGTTACTTGGCGCACTGGTTGTCATGGCTGTCATCATGTTGTTCATGGGGTGGCGCAGCGCGTTGGTTGTTGGTTCAGCTTTACCGTTAAGTATGGGGCTGTCGCTATTCAGTATGAGTGTGTTTGGTGTTGAACTGCATCAAATGAGTATCTTCGGCTTGATCGTCGCCATCGGCTTACTCATTGATAACGCCATTGTCATGACAGAAGAGATCCGTAAAAACATGCGTCGCGGCTATGATGCACTTGCAGCGATTAATCAGTCTGTTCGGCATCTGTTTGTGCCGCTATTTGCTTCGACTTTTACCACGGTATTAGGTTTTATGCCGGTCTTTCTATTACAAGGCAATGTCGGAGATTTTGTCGGTCCGATAGCAATTAGTGTGGTTTTGGCGTTGATCTCTTCTTTTTTTATTGCACTGTTGGTTATCCCGGCATTAACGATACGTTTTGCCAAACCGACAGAACGAACTAACAATATCTGGTGGCGCGATGGTGTTAAACCCATGTGGCTGATTGATTGTTATCGACGTTTCCTAACATGGGCAGTAACAGCACCGCTGTTTAATATGGTACTCATAACAGTACTTGCCTTTAGCGGTTTTTATCTGGCGAGTAAGCTTGGTAACGAATTCTTTCCAACAGCTGATCGCGATCAGTTTCAGGTTGAAGTATGGATGCCGGGCGATTCATCGATCAGTGGTACCCACGATGTTGTGAAATCAATCAATCAGTCTATTGAAACCAGGGTTGGCGTAAAAAGGATTACCTGGTTAGTGGGTGGCAGTACACCTCCCGTGTATTACAACGCGATACAAACTCAGGATCAAAATCCATCCTATGCACAGGCAGTTGTCTATGCAGATAGTACAACACGTGCTGTGAAGCTGATTGCCGAGTTACAAACTGAATTGAATAAACAATTCCCTGGTGCGCAGATCGTGGTGAGTCCCTTTGGTCAAGGACCGCCAATAGAAGCGCCGATAGGTTATCGCATCTCAGGTCCTGATATGGATAAGTTGAAATACTGGGGCGATGAATTACGGCGTTTAATGAATACAGTGCCACACATTACTCATACTCAAGGCACGATCACAGGTGGCAATCCCAAGCTTTGGTTTAACGCTGATGAAATACGGGTCAAACAGGCTGGTTTGACTCTACGGGAAATCGCAGCACAGTTGCAGTTTGGTCTTGAAGGCACAACAGGCGGTTCTGTGCTTGAAGACCTGGAAGATTTACCCGTGCGTTTGCGTGCCGATCAAGCTACGCGCGCATCATTAAATGATATCGCTTCCTTATCGGTAGTTTCATCAAAAGTTGCGGGCAGGGCAGAGTGGATACCGCTATCTGCGCTAGGTGAATTCGAGATAAAACCGGAACCATCGAGTATCACGCGACGTAATGGTGAACGAGTGAACTATATCTACGGTTATGTCGAACCGGGTTACTTACCGATTGATATTATGCGTGCGATAGAAAAGCGGTTAGAGCAAGAAAACTTTGTATTGCCATATCCTTATCGATTAGAGATCGCTGGTGATTCAGAAGAACAAAAACGTGCCGTAAGTCAATTGATCACCTATCTGCCGGTATTACTCACGCTAATGTTGACAACCATCATTCTGTCTTTCAAAAACCTGGGACTATCGATGGTGATTGGTATGGTTGCGTTGCAATCGGTTGGTTTTGGTATGTTTTCATTATGGCTGGGTGGCTATAACATTGGCTTTAATCCTTTAATCGGTACCGCAGGTCTGATCGGCGTTGCAATCAACGGTACGATTGTCGTATTGGCAGCACTAAAAGCAAACGTGCAGGCTAGTGCTGGAGAATTGGAACATATCGTCACGGTTACAATTGAATCAGGCCGACATATCATTTCAACCACTGTGACAACAGTCGGCGGCTTTATTCCTTTGCTCATGTTTACCGAAGGTCAGTTCTGGCCTCCGCTGGCAATCGTTATCGCCGGTGGTGTTGGTTTTTCTATCATTCTTTCAATGTTGTTTACGCCTTGTGCCTTTGCTTTTTTAAGTCAATTTAACAAGCAGGCAAAGCAGCATTCAATTTATCCAGTAGTTGAAGGAGGTGCGGCATGACATCAAGCATTCAAACATCGTTAACGTTGTTATTTATTTTGTTTTTAAGTGCGTGTACGACTGTTGGGCCGGACTATATTAAACCTGATAAGCCGACTTCAATTGACTGGTCTAGTCAATCAGAGCATTTAGCGTTTGTAAATGATAATAATGCTTTACGTGAATGGTGGAAGCAGTTTAATGATCCGTTATTAACCAGGCTGATCAATAAGGCGATTGATAACAATCTAGATATTCAGATTGCGCGCACACGTCTGCTTGAAGCACGTGCAGGAAGAAAGTTGGCCAGATCGTTCTCGTTACCGCAGATTAATAGTTCTGGTGAATTCCAACGCCGTTCATTAAGTCGTGAAGCTGCAACACCTGAAGCCGGACTCAATCAGGCTGGCATCATCGACCGACAAAACGATTTCTTCGAATTGGGATTCGATGCCAGTTTCGAAATCGATATCTTTGGTGGTAACCGTAGAAGACTTGAAGCTGCCAGGGCAAGAATCAGCGCAGCGGAAGAGGGCGTTCGTGAAATACAAACGGCAATCGTGGCAGAGGTTGGTCGTGCCTATATGGAAATACGTGGCACACAATATGAACGTCTTATCCTCAAGCAAAACCTGGCATTGCAACAGGAAACAGTAAACATCACTGAACAAAACAAACAGGCTGGTTTGGCGAATGCACTGGATGTTTCGCGTGCCTTAGCAAATCTGGAGGCAACGGATGCACGAATACCTGAGCTTGATGCACGGATTCGGGCAAACAGTTATGCGATTGCATTACTCACTGGTAATTTGCCTGAGGCCTGGTTGAATGACTTACAGGACGATAAACGATTTGTTGGTTTACCAAACATTGTGCCAACAGGTTTACCGCCGGAACTCTTAAGACGCCGTCCTGACATACGGCGTAGTGAGAGGGAACTGGCTGCATCGAATGCTGAGGCCGGTGTTGCGATCTCTGATCTTTATCCAAAATTCTTTTTTTCAGGCCTGGGCGCGTTGCAATCGAATAACACTGGCGCGTTGTTTAGTTCCTCTGCCTTTGCATTTGGTATCGGTCCAGCTATTTCATTACCCATCTTTCAGGGCGGCAAGATACGCGCAAATATTGAAGACAAGAAAGCCGAACGTAGCCGTGCCGAGATCAATTACGAAAAGAGCATTCTCACTGCCCTTAATGAGGTCGAAACCAACCTTACTACTTATGCCAATCAAAAACGCGCGCTGCAAAGTCTGGAGCGATCTGTTGCCGCTGCAAGAGAAGCTGCAACATTAGCACGCAAATTATATCGCGATGGATTGGGGTTGTTTCTTGACGTACTAGATGCTGAACGTCAGTTGCGCGATTTGGAAAATCAATTTGCCAAACAACAGACTTCAACGGCAGTTACCTTGATTGCTTTATATAAGTCACTTGGTGGCGGGTGGAACAATGAGATGACAATAGCGGGGAATACATGATGAATAAACAGGCGTATTTAAACAATTATGGTCCATGGGCGTTAGTAACAGGTGCTTCCAATGGAATAGGCAATGAATTAACGAAAGAACTCGCTGCTATCGGATTTAACCTGGTCATCGTGGCCAGAAGCGAAAAAGTATTGCACGAACTGGCTGATAGTCTGATGAAAAAATACAGTATAGAGGTAACACCTATCGTAGCGGATTTAGGCAAGCCAGAGGATATAGAGATGATAAATCGGGAAACCGAAGGTCATGACATCGGCTTGTTTATTGGTTCAGCCGGTTTTGGCACTTCAGGCAACTTTATTAATTCCTATATCAAGAATGAATTAAACATGATTGATGTTAACTGTCGTGCACTTGCTATGCAGGCATATGAATTTGCCAGGCGTTTTAAGCAACGCGGTCGGGGCGGAATTATTTTATTGAGTTCTATTCTGGCATTTCAGGGTGTACCGCGTTCTGCAAATTACTCGGCTACCAAGGCTTATGTGCAAAGCCTTGCTGAAGGCCTGTATACCGAATTGAAACCACATCATATCGATGTATTAGCTGCTGCACCGGGTCCGGTCAAGACGGGTTTTGCCGATCGTTCCAATATGAATATGAGTATGGCGCAGAGTGCTAACGCAGTCGCCAAAGCAACACTCAATGCATTAGGTAAAAAAAGAACGATGCTTCCAGGTTGGTTATCAAAATTATTGGGTTATTCATTAGCGACGGCACCAAGATGGCTAAGGACAAAAATATTAACGTTTGTCATGGGTGACATGACTAAACATCAGGTCAATTAAACAGGAGAGAGTCATGAAATATTTTATGTTTATATTAGTTATGCTTGCACAGTCATTTTCTGCATTTGCAAATCAAGCAGAAGATATTGAGGGAGTTTGGTTAAACGAAAGAGGTACTGGTTATATTGAATTTAAAATCACAAATGATGTATTAAATGGCACAGTTATAGGTAGTCCCCGACCTGAAGACGATCTTCGCAAAGATACATTAAACCCTGATCCAAATTTAAGAGAGCGTTTAATAAAAGGTGTCACCATTCTTCAAGGGTTTAACTATGTTGGAAAGGGAAAATGGACTGGGGGCACTATTTACGACCCAGACAATGGTAAAACCTATGACTGCAAGATTACGGTAATTAATGATAATGAAATCAAGATTCGTGGTTTTGTCGGGATATCTTTATTTGGCCGTACAGAAATTTGGAAAAGAGAGAGCTGATACGTTTTCATGTTTTGTTGAAAAATTACTTCTGCACCATATTAATACTTTCCGGTTAATCTTAGTACGAAAGCGGTGCAAAATATTTCTATAACCGACAAAAAAATTTATCTATTTTTTTTGTTTGTCATTAAACTGTAAATATTTTCATTCAATTTGTTTGATAGTTATAACACGTACTTTTACAGGAGAGATTCTAATGTCAGCGGAGGGTAAAGTTGCCGTTATTACAGGTTCAACCAGTGGAATTGGATTAGGCATTGCCAAAGGATTTGCCGATGCCGGTATTCATGTGGTGATTAATGGTTTTGGCGATGAATCAGAAATCAAAAAAGAGCTGGATGAGTTACAAGCTAAAGGTGTCACAGCGATATACAACGATGCAGATATGACTAAACCGGATGAAATTAGCCAGCTCGTTGAAGATACGGTTAATGAACTTGGTTCAATCGACATTGTTATTAATAATGCGGGTATTCAAAATGTTCAACCGGTTGAGGAGTTTCCTGTAGAAAAGTGGGATGCCATTATTGCTATTAATATGTCGTCAGCTTTTCATACTGTCAGAGCAGCAATCCCATACATGAAGAAACAAGGCTGGGGGCGCATAATCAATATTGCATCAGCCCATGCGCTAGTCGCTTCGCCTTACAAAAGTGCCTATGTCACGGCGAAACATGGTGTGCTTGGCTTTACCAAAACGATTGGACTGGAAGTGGCCAAAGACAATATTACCTGTAATGCGATCTGCCCTGGCTATGTCTGGACGCCGCTGGTTGAGGGACAAGTGAAAGATACAGCCAAGGCACGCAACCTTACTGAAAACGAGGTGATTAATGATGTATTGTTAGCCGCGCAATGGACCAAGAAATTTGTGACGGTGGAACAACTGGCAGGTACCGCATTATTTTTGTGCAGCGATCACGCAGAGAACATCACCGGTACGCATATTGCGGTCGATGGTGGTTGGACTGCTGCGTAAATTATTCCACATTATTTAATTCAGGAATTCCTCTATGAAAGAAACCGACATTCTTGCATTGCCTTCGATGCCGTTAGCCAGTCCGAGCTATCCAAAAGGCCCTTATCGTTTTATTAATCGAGAATATTTTATTGTTACTTATCAAACTGACCCAGATATAATTCGTGAACAATTACCTGAACCTTTGGAACCCGACGGTTCGAATACAGTGTTATTTGAGTTTATTAAAATGCCCGATAGCTCTGGTTTTGGTGACTACACTGAGAGCGGCATAGTGATTCCGGCTAAATTTCAAGGTGAATCTGTTAACTTTACCTCACAGATGTATCTGGATGATGACCCACCTATTGCGGGTGGTCGTGAAATCTGGGGCTTCCCAAAGAAACTGGCCAAACCGAATCTCGAAACTTATGAAGACACCTTAACCGGTACGCTCGATTATGCGGGGCAGCGAGTTGCGATGGGCACCATGCGTTATAAACAAGAGCAGATAACATATGATCTGAATGGTGAGACTGTATGCACATCCTGTGTTGAATCCTTAGCCAAAAAAATGAGTAAAACCCAGGTTAATTTAAAATTGATTCCTGATGTTGATGGTTCGTTAAAAATCGCACAGTTGGTAGCTTACAATTTAACCGATGTTACTATAAAGGGTGCCTGGTCAGGATCAGCACGACTGCATTTGATTCCACATGTTAACGCTCCTGTCGCCGACTTACCCGTACTAAAAGTAATAGGCGGTATGCACTTTATTGCAGATCTGACGCTACCTTATGGTCGCGTGCTGCATGATTACCTAGAGAAAACATCAAACTGATAAACATTCATTATGGCTAAGAAAAAAACAACAAAGGCAGGTTCCAAAGACTGCAAGACAATCAATCTTGCTCTACAGGGTGGCGGTGCACACGGTGCCTTTGCCTGGGGCGTACTGGATATGTTACTGGAAGACGGGCGTCTTGACGTTGAAGGGCTATGCGCCACTAGCGCCGGTACCATGAATGCCTGTGCTTATGCGTATGGCAGGATGATGGGCGGCAATGACATGGCCAGGGAAACGCTGCATGATTTCTGGTGGAACATTCATCAGGCTGGAAAGATATTTAACCCGGTACAACAATTACCCTGGGAAAAAGAATTTGGCATCAATATGGATAATTCACTGGCGTTCTTCTTTTTTGATTCGTTTACTCGACTGTTGTCTCCGTATCAATCGAACCCGCTTGATTTGAATCCGCTCAGAGATGTGTTGTCGAAAACCGTCGACTTTGAAGCATTGCGAAAGTGTGAGTGTGTTGAACTATTTATTAGTACAACACATGTCCGTACTGGCAAAGTACGCGTGTTTAAAAACCGGGAAGTCACACTTGATGTGGCGATGGCCTCTGCCTGTTTACCCTTTTTGTTTAAGGCTGTTGAAATCGATGGCGAGGAATATTGGGACGGGGGCTATGTAGGAAACCCTGCCTTGTTTCCCCTTTTCTATCATACAAAAGCCAGAGATATAATGGTATTACATATTAACCCGCTTGACCGGCCAGAAATTCCGCGTTCTGCCCCCGATATTATGAACCGTATCAATGAAATTACATTTAACAATTCGCTGTTAAAAGAAATGCGATCGATTGCATTCGTTAAGAAATTGATTGAACACGATATGCTAAAGGAAGAACATAAAGATCATTTCAAAGATATACTGATGCATTCTATCCGGGCAGATGAGGCGATGCTCGATTATTCTGTTGCCAGTAAATTTAATTCCGACTGGGATTTCCTGACGTCACTGCGTGACAAAGGGCGTGACACGATGGCTGCCTGGTTAGATGAAAATTATAAGCATATCGGTGTTAAGGATACGGTTGATCTGGATACTAAATTTTTGACTTCGGTCACCAAACTATTTGAGAATATGCAGCAAGCATGACAATACACAGTTCTTTAATATATTGATCGACGACCTTACTTGCACGTGTTCCATGATTCTTCTAGTAATGAATCTCGTACAAACCTGATACGCCTATACCGACAAATAAAAAACTGAAGCTTAATAATGCTATGTCGGTATAGGCTAATTTATTACCGGGCATGAAGTTATTCGTCTGTTATACAACCTTCAGAAGCTGATTTCACATTTTTGATGAATTTATAAAGCGTACCGCGGCTGGCTTTATATGGTGGCATTGTCCATTTTTCCTGCCTTGCTGCCATTTCTTCAGCCGATATATCGACAGAGATTTCATTGGTCTCGGCATTGATATGTATCATGTCACCGTTTTCTACCAATGCGATTGGTCCACCTTCCTGTGCTTCGGGTACGACATGACCGATGATAAAACCATGCGATCCGCCAGAGAAGCGACCGTCGGTAATCATCGCGACATCATTACCAAGCCCGGCACCCATGATCGCCGAGGTCGGTTTCAACATTTCTGGCATGCCCGGTCCACCTTTCGGGCCTTCATAGCGTATAATGATGGCATCGCCTTTTTCGATACGGTTCTCTTCCAGCGCCAGCAACATATCCTCTTCACAGTCATAAACTTTGGCTGGTCCGTTGAAATGCAGACCTTCCTTGCCTGTGATTTTGGCAACCGAGCCCTGTGGCGCGAAATTACCTTTTAAAATACGAATATGTCCGCTGTCTTTTAATGGTTTATCAATCGGCGCAATGATTTGTTGACCATCGCTAAGACCCGGCAGGTCAGCCAGGTTTTCCCGGATGGTTTTCCCGGTCACCGTCAGGCAGTCTCCTTCGATCAATTTTTCATCCAGCAGAAATTTCATTACCGCAGGCGTGCCACCAACTTTATGTAAGTCTTCCATGACGTACTTGCCGCTCGGTTTCAAATCGGCAAGATAGGGAATCCGATCGCTGACGGTTTGAAAATCATCAATTTCTAACGGTACATTTACAGCGCTTGCCATCGCCAGTAGATGCAGCACAGCGTTAGTTGAACCACCGAGTACAATTAACAATACCATTGCATTTTCGAATGCCTCGCGCGTCATGATATCGCGTGGCTTGATGTCTTTCTCCAGCAGATGATAAATGGCCTGGCCGGCATTAAAACATTCTTCCAGTTTTTCCGGTTCGACCGCCGGTGTCGAAGAACTGTAGGGTAAGGACATGCCCATTGCTTCAATGGTCGATGCCATCGTGTTGGCCGTGTACATGCCACCACAGGCACCGGGTCCGGGACAGGCGCGCTTTACGATTTCCTTACGCGTATCATCATCGATCTTGCCGGATAAAAATTCGCCGTAGCTCTGGAAAGCAGAGATGATATCGAGTTTGTCATTTTCTTTAAAACGGCCCGGTTTGATTGTGCCGCCATAAACCATGATAGACGGGCGGTTGAGTCGGCCCATGGCAATGATACAACCTGGCATGTTCTTATCACAGCCGGGTAGTGAGATATTGGCGTCATACCAATGGGCTCCCATCACTGACTCAATCGAATCGGCAATCAACTCGCGTGATTGTAGCGAATAACTCATACCATCCGTGCCGTTGGGGATGCCATCACTGACGCCAATACTATTAAATCGATATCCGACCAGGCCAGCTGCCTGTACACCTTCTTTGACCTTACTGGCTAGGTCCAGTAGATGCATATTGCAGGTATTGCCCTCAAACCAGATGCTGGAAATACCCACCTGAGCTTTACTCATGTCTTCTTCGCTTAGCCCTGTTCCATATAGCATGGCCTGTGATGCTCCCTGGGATTTCGGTTCAGTGATTCGGGAGCTGTATTTGTTCATTTTGCTACTCATTTCGATCTTCCTTCTAACAACGCTATATAATGTATCGTGATGCAGTTTTAAGCTGCGATAGAATACATGCACTCGTCATAGACATAAACATAAAGTTCAAACAAATACTCATGCGTAACACACCGGATTTCGAAACCTGCTTTGCTGAATTAATCGGTTTGCCATCGGTAAGCAGCATCGATCCTGCTCACGATCAAAGTAATCAGGCGGTTATCGACTGTTTAGCGAACTGGTTAGACGCGCTCGGTTTTGAATGCGAAATCATGCCGGTCAGTGATTCCCCGCAAAAGTCGAATTTAATTGCGCGACTGGGTCATGCTGATGACACACCCAATCAGGGATTAGTGTTATCCGGACATACTGATACGGTGCCTTATGATGCCAGTGGTTGGGATAGTGATCCGTTTCAGTTAACTGAGCGTGACGGCAATTATTACGGTCTGGGTACCGCGGATATGAAAAGTTATTTCCCGATTATCCTGGAGACGTTGGAGCGCATGCAGGCAGTGAATTTTGATCACCCAGTTACGGTCATTGCCACCGCTGATGAAGAAAGCACGATGTCGGGTGCCAGATTACTTGGTGAAAGCGGTTACAGTCTGGGTCGTTATTGCGTTATTGGCGAACCAACCGGCCTAAAACCCATACGCGCACATAAAGGCATTATTATTGAGTCGTTTCGTCTTGAGGGCAGGTCCGGTCATTCCAGTAATCCACTATTGGGTAATAGCGCGTTGGAAGGCATGACCGATGTACTCAACGCACTAAGAGATTGGCGCGATAAATTACAAAAGCAATATTCAGATTCAGAGTTTGCTGTACCGGTTCCAACGTTGAATCTGGGTCGCATCCATGGTGGCGATAGCCCGAACCGTATATGCGCAAATTGTGAATTATCGCTTGATATCAGAATGCTGCCCGGTATGGATGTCGATGAAATATCGCAACAGCTAAGAAACGTTGTTGAAAGTACTATTGCCGCTAGCGGTCTAGAGATTTTTTATACCGGGCAGGTGCCTGGTATTCCTCCGATGCAAACACCAATGGAGAGTGAAGTCGTGAGAACCTGCGAAAAACATACGGGACATGGTTCTGAATGTGTCGCATTTGCCACAGAAGGGCCGTTTTTTAATGACATTGGGATTGAAACGGTTATCCTTGGCCCCGGTGATATTGATGTCGCGCATCAGCCGAATGAATATCTACCGATAAAACGTATTGAACCCATGATAACGATATTAACGAATTTGCTGACTGATTTTTGCGTAACGAAATAATGGATACTACATTTTCCTTTACAGACTGGTTTCGACAAGCTGCGCCTTATATTCATGCGCATCGCGGTCGCACGTTCGTGATTCAGATCAGTGGTGATGTGATTTCGTCAAGTCATGTCTCGCAGCTTATCCATGACATTGCGTTATTGAATAGTCTTGCAGTGAAGCTGGTGATCGTTTTTGGTGCCAGGCCCCAGATCGATGGGCTTTTAAAAGAACGAAATATTGTGGCTGAATACAATGAATCGCTACGCGTAACGACTGAAGCGTCGATGAGTTCGGTTAAGCAGGCTGTCGGTGATATAAAAATTCAGATCGAATCACTGTTATCGATGGGCTTGCCCAATTCACCGATGCAGGAAGCGTCAATCAAGGTTGCATCCGGTAATTATGTCTCCGGTCGACCCATCGGCATATTGAATGGGGTGGATTTTCAAATGACCGGCCGCGTCAGGAAGATTAATACTGTCGGTATTAATCAACGCCTGGATGTAGGTGAGATTGTATTAATACCTCCACTGGGCTATTCACTGACCGGAGAGATATTTAATTTAAGCTCTTTCGAAGTGGCATCACAGGTGGCGATAGAACTCAATGCCGATAAATTGATCATGTTAACGCATTCCCCCGTGTTTGAAGATGAGCATGGCGGGTCAGTTAAACAATTGATCTGTGCACAAGCAAAGGCGGCGATTGAGCAGAGAACTGGTAATGCCGTTGATGAAAATCCTTCCAGTGCCATCCTGCAAGGTATCGCCGCCTGTGATGGTGGTGTAAAACGTGTGCATTATATTGAAGACAATATTGATGGCGGTTTATTACAGGAATTATTCAGTCGCGATGGTGTGGGTACCTTATTGAGTGATGTGCCGTTCGATACCATTCATCATGCCAACGCATCAGACATAGGTGGCATACTGGAATTAATCCAGCCGCTGGAACAACAAGGTGTCTTGGTCAAACGTTCACGGGAAAAGATCGAAGTGGATATTGATGATTATATTGTGCTGGAGCGAGATGGCACGGTGATCGCCTGCGCGGCACTACACTTTTATCCTGATGATAACGTGATTGAACTCGCCTGTCTGGCGGTTCACAAAGACTATCGCAATCAGTCCTATGGCGATACCTTGTTTCAATACGTTGAACAACTGGCAAAGGAAAAACAAGTGGCCGATATCCTGGTGCTCACTACTCAGACAGAACACTGGTTCATTAGTAAAGGCTTTGTCGAAACGGATATCGAAAACTTGCCGGTAGAAAAACAACACTGTTATAACTATCAACGTAATTCAAAAGCCTTGATTAAACATCTCTGATTTAAGCTATGCGCTGCATGCGCATTTAAAAATTAGCTTTTTATTTTCATTTCGATTTCACATCGTCATACCTAAGCTTTGCCAACGACTAAACAGAGTCGTGTTTTTGCATCACATCTGTTTCATATCGCAACACTTTTCGTAACAAAACGATCAGTTATTTGCATATTCAAAATTAATATTTTAATCATTAGCGATGATGCTATATGATGCGCCGCACAAGTAGTATGTCATTAATTTATATAAAGTTTTCCAGAACGTTAGATTAGCCACACAGGATTGGTTTGAGTTAAATTTATGTCACAGACAACAGGAAAAAACGCCGCCAACACGTTTAGCTATCAGCAGTGTGTAGTCGACCTAAGTAACGGCAGCATTGAACTTAAGCAAGTTCAATGTAACAAGCTGGAAGATATGCTGGGCGGGATTAGCCGCTCCTATCGCATCTTGTCTGGACGAAATGTCAGTGATGCTTATAGTGAAGACAACCCGCTTATTGTATCGACCGGTTTACTTACCGGTACGCCGGTAATGACGGGCCTAAGAACTTACTTCTCCAGTTACAGCCCGTTAAAAAAATCGAATAAAGGCTTGCCCGGTGCCATGTGGTCTGCTGCGAGTGGCAAGTTTGGTAGTAAATTACGCTGGACTGGTATCGACGAAATCATTTTCGAAGGTCGATCAGAACAACCGGTTTTATTACATGTTAGACAAACAGACGGCTTGCCAGAGATAGCGTTATTACCGGCAGAAAAACTGGTGGGATTAAGTTGTCACGGAAAAATTATGGCTCTGCGCGAGGATTATCAAGATTGCCATTTTGCTGTGATCGGTCAGTCCGGTGAAAATTATCAGCACTGTTACTTCGCGTCTGTCGGTTGCAGTACTGAAAATTTATTCAAATCCAATGATGATAAATGTCGCTGGGCCGGTCGTGGCGGCATGGGCTCTATCATGGGTTACAAAAATATTTTCGGCATTATTGCTGACTCACGCGATCCCAAAGCAAAGCTACAAAGTGAGATTAAAGAATTAAATAAATTTATCTCAACCGGGCCGGGCTCGCGTAAATATCGCGAAGAAAAGAAAGGTGGCTTAGGCGGAACTTGGTCAAACTACGTGGCATTAGGAAAATTAAATATTGTCCCGGAGAACAACTTTCGCCCGCCGGAAAAAAGTCAGGCGCACAAACTGGAACGCGCTGAGGTTGAAAAAACACTCAGCGTCAAAGCAGAAAACTGCTTTCGCTGTGCGATTGCCTGTCATAAAAATATTTATGAAAAAAATCCGGACGGAACTCGTGGGAAGTTCCTGGCCAAGTTTGATTATGAACCGCTTAACTTAATGTCGACTAACCTTGGCGTGCATGACAGTCAACAGGCTGCCGAACTGGTTGGTTTATGTGATCACTATGGCATGGACTCTATCTCCATGGGCGGCACCCTGTCTTATCTGTTGGATTACAACGAAAGGCATCCTGAAAAAACATTGCTAAACGGCGCTGTGTTTGGTGACTATGAAAAGATTCGTGAATTAGTTGTCCAGACTGGCACAGGCCAGTGTCCAGAGTTGGGTCAGGGTGTAAAAGTCTTGTCAGAGTCAGTTAATGACACCAGCTATGCCATGCATGTCAAAGGTCTGGAGTTGCCTTCCTATCTACCTGAAACCAACCCCGGTTATATATGGGCAATAGCCGGTGGTCATATGAGTATGCAGACTTATAGTTTATTGGCCGCCGACAATGATACGTCGATGGAGTATTGGGAAAATGCGATTGTCGAAAAAGGTTTGTACATGATTCGCGACGATTTAACCGGCATGTGCAAGTTTGCCAATCTGGATAATCAACGATTGGTCGATGCCATCAGCAGTTTAACCGGTTTGTCTTTTACTGAAGAAGAGATACGACAAACAGTGCGTAAGACATTTATCCGCGGACTTTGGCTGGAGAGAAAGCAGGGTTTCGATGAAACGGATTACGCGTTACCGGAACAGGTTTATACCGAACCCAATACTGCTATTGGGACGCCTAATTTCCTGACGCGAGATTATGTCGATGAACTTAAGCAGCGGGTGTTTCAACGCTTTAATCAGGAGATTGATGCACTATGCGATTAACACTACGTTTATCTCCATCGTTACAGATCGATGCAGGGGAAGCGCTTGAGTATGAAGTGCCGGGCACGACCCTGGGTGAGTGTTTTCATAATATTCGAAACGAACTACCCGAGATAAAAGAAAAAATATGGAAAGGGGAGCGATTGAACCCTCAAATATTATTTTTTCATAACAACACCGTAGTCAGGGAAAGCAGTTTCTCCGATATTGTCAGGCAAAATGATGTACTGGATGTGATTCCAGCAATCGAGGGTGGTTAAATGAGAAAAGACGGTTTAACTAAACCGTCTTTTCCAGGTTTTCTTCTTCGACAATGACTTTGAGTTTGTTGTCTTCCAGTTCAACCACGACATGACCGCCATGTTCCAGTTTGCCAAACAACAGTTCTTCGGCCAGCGGTCGTTTGATTCTCTCCTGAATCAGTCGCGACATTGGGCGTGCGCCCATGATCTTGTCATAGCCATGTTCGGCTAACCAGGTTCTGGCCTCGGTCGTGACTTCCACGGTAACCTTCTTCTCATCTAACTGTGCTTCCAGTTCGACCAGGAATTTATCCACGACATTAGCAATCGTTCGTTCATCCAGAGGATTAAACTGAATAATGGCATCGAGTCTGTTCCTGAATTCCGGACTGAACATTTGCTTGATACTTTCCATGGCATCGCCGGAATGATCCTGTGGCGTAAAACCAACCGACGCTCGGCTCATGCGTTCAGCACCGGCATTGGTGGTCATGACGATGATGACATTACGAAAATCGATCTTGCGACCGTTGGTGTCTGTTAAGGTACCGTGATCAAATATCTGCAGCATTAAATTGAACACATCAGGATGCGCCTTTTCAATTTCATCCAGCAACAATACGCTGTGTGGTTGTTTATTGATCGCATCCGTTAAAAGACCACCTTGATCAAAACCCACATAACCTGGAGGTGCACCGATTAAGCGAGACACGGTATGGCGTTCCATGTATTCCGACATATCAAACCTTACTAACTCGACACCCATCTGAATAGCTAACTGTCGGGTGACTTCGGTCTTACCGACACCGGTGGGGCCGGCAAACAGGAAACTACCGATTGGTTTATTCGGTACGCCAAGTCCGGAACGCGACATCTTGATTGCATAGGATAGGGTATCAATCGCCTCATCTTGTCCAAACACGACCATCTTTAAATTGCGATCCAGGTTTTTAATCACGTCTTTATCAGAAGACGTCACGGTCTTCGCCGGGATACGTGCGATCTTGGCAATAATGTTCTCAATATCATTAACACTGACGGTTTTCTTTCTTTTCGAGGGGGGTAACAGCTGTTGTGCCGCACCGGCCTCATCAATCACATCAATCGCTTTATCCGGTAGTTGACGATCATTAATGTAGCGCTCGGTTAACTCTGCCGCGGTACGCAAGGATTGATTGGTATAGCGAATATGATGATGTTCCTCAAAGCGTGATTTCAAACCTTGCAATATCTTAACGGTTTCATCGATAGAGGGTTCGACCACATCAATCTTTTGAAAGCGCCTTGCTAACGCCCGGTCTTTTTCAAAGATGCCGCGGTATTCCTGATAGGTCGTCGAGCCGATACATTTTAATTCACCGGAAGCGAGTACCGGTTTAATGATATTGGATGCATCCATGACGCCACCCGATGCAGCACCTGCACCAATAATGGTATGTATCTCGTCAATAAATAATACCGAAGAAGGTTGTTTCTTTAATTGAGCCACCACGCCTTTCAAACGTTTTTCGAAATCACCGCGATACTTGGTACCTGCCAACAGTGCACCCAGGTCTAATGAATAAATAACGCTATCCATCAGTACATCCGGTACATCACCGTCAACAATCATCTTTGCCAGTCCTTCGGCAATTGCTGTCTTACCGACGCCTGCCTCACCGACATATAATGGATTATTTTTTCGACGACGACATAAAATCTGAATCGTACGTTGTACCTCTAATTGACGGCCGATGAGTGGATCAATCTTGCCCTGCATTGCCTGTTCATTCAGATTCACCGCGAATGATTCAAGCGGACTGGAGCCTGCTTCTTCAGGGCTGGTTTCGTCTTCCAGGTCGTTAAGCTGTTCTTCGCCTTCACTGTCTTCGATTTTGGCAATGCCGTGCGAGATAAAATTCACTACGTCCAGTCGACTCACATTTTGTTGGCTGAGGAAGTAGGCGGCGTGGGATTCGCGTTCGCCGAATATCGCGACCAGTACGTTGGCACCGGTGACTTCTTTTTTACCGGATGACTGTACGTGAAAGACAGCTCGCTGCAATACGCGTTGAAAGCCTAAGGTCGGTTGTGTCTCTCTGTCTTCTCCTTCTTCAATGATGGGAGAGTTCTCCTGAATAAATTTGATTAACTCGCTGTGTAAGCTATTCAAATTCGCTCCACATGCTTTCAGCACGCGCGATGCAGACGGGTTATCAAGTAATGCCAATAACAGGTGTTCAACCGTCATGAATTCATGACGTTGTTCACGTGCATCTCTAAATGCATCATTAAGGGTTTGTTCCAGTTCTTTATCTAGCATAGGACTTACCTTCAGGCTTTCTCCATTGTACAAAGGAGTGGGTGATTATTTTCGCGAGAGTAGTTGTTGACTTGTGCCACCTTGGTTTCAGCAATCTCGTGGGTGAAAATTCCACAGACGCCTTTACCACTGGTATGCACTTCTAACATGATGCGTGTCGCGTTTTCACGATCAATGTTAAAAATGGATTCAAGGATATGCACAACGAATTCCATCGGTGTGTAATCGTCGTTGATGAGTATGACTTTATATAAAGGAGGGCGCTTGAGCTTCGGCTCTGCCTCTTGCAGCGCCAGGTCATCATCTAGGTGCTTGTCAGTATTGTCTGACATAAATACAACTCTTCATGGTTAACTATAAAATAGATTTTCCATAAGCTAATAATGATACCTTGTATGGGGGTTTATCAAGTGCTTTTTTCAATTAATCTGAACGCAGGTTTTATGCCATTAATTCAGGTAATTGTAGCCAGCAACAATATCGTTTTGTCCAATACTTTCAGCGTCATTTTCTGACATAAATTCATCTATCGCTTTCGGGTCGATACACATAATAAACTCACGTGCGGCAGGCGATAACACCTTGCCCTTTCTCAGGAACAACCCATAAGTTCTTATTGGAAAATACTTGGTTAAGGACACTCGGCCCAGCTTTTCTTTACCAGACAAACAAATGTCTGTGACAATCGATATGCCCAGACCATTTTCGACGTACTTTTTCAGGACTTCCCAACCGCCAGCCTCCAGGTTGACCTTATATTCCACGTTATATTGCTTGAACACGAAATCCACCATTTGCCAGGTCGACATATGCTGCGGTGACAGAATCAGGCCATATTCGCTAATATCCTGCATACTGATGTCATGCTTTTTTAATAAAGGGTGACCGATTGGCGTAATCAGGACCGGTTCGAACGTGTAAACCGGAATATAAAGGACATCATCAGGCACATTAAGCGTTGAGCCTATCGCGAAATCCACTTCGCCATTACGGACTTTTTCCACGCCATCGGCGGCGCTACCATTATCCAGCTTGATGTGTATATCCGGATAATTATCGGTGTAGCGCTTAATAATATTTGGCAATGTATACAAAATAACCGCCTCAACCGCAGCGATATTCAGGCTGCCGACGATAGAATGCTTACACTTCTCCTCGAAATTTTCAGGCAGGGTCTCCAGGCCTTCAATTAGTGGTAATGACATTTCAAACAGCGTTGCGCCTTCTGCCGTTAGCGCGATGCGCGGGCCTTTTCGGAGGAACAGTTTTTGCCCGAGATCTTTTTCAAGTGATTGAATTAAAAGGGAAATAGAAGGCTGGCTGAGGAACATCTGTTCGGCCGCACGCGACATGCTTTGTAGCTGGGCGGCATAACAAAAGGCGCGTAATTGCTTCAGACGATTTTGTTTATAGTAGAAACGACTCATAAGTCATTATTATAGTTTAAGTATTAATTTTTTAAATACTAATTATTAACATAATTAGCTTGCTAAATAGTAGTGATCTCATTATTTTTAGCCTCCCTTAAATTTGGCGCCATAATTTATGACTGTGGCGGATTCGAAAACATTGGGACATCGGTCGGCATAGGGCGACTTGTCTTTACACTATCTAGCAGGAGGATATTCCGTGAGTACTAGAGAACAACAGATTAAAGAGTTAGAAAAAGATTGGGCGGAAAACCCACGCTGGGCAAACGTCAAACGCGGCTATACCGCTGAAGATGTCGTTCGCCTGCGCGGCAGCATCCAGCCTGAATACACTATCGCCAAGCGTGGTGCCGAAATACTTTGGGAAAAAGTTAACGGCACGGCTAAAAAAGGTTACGTGAATGCCTTTGGTGCGATTACCGCAGGTCAGGCAATGCAACAAGCAAAAGCCGGTCTTGAAGCGGTGTATCTGTCAGGTTGGCAGGTTGCAGCTGACGGTAACACCTCTGAAACCATGTATCCTGATCAATCTCTTTATGCTTACGATTCGGTCCCAACCATGGTTCGTCGTATTAACAATACCTTCAAGCGCGCTGATGAGATCCAGTGGAAGAATATTGCTGACGGTAAAGTGGCTGAAGAAGATGCAATTGATTACTTCCTGCCTATCGTTGCTGATGCGGAAGCCGGTTTCGGTGGTGTCCTGAATGCCTATGAATTAATGAAAAACATGATCGCTAATGGTGCGGCCGGTGCTCACTTTGAAGACCAGCTTGCTGCTGTTAAGAAGTGTGGTCACATGGGCGGTAAAGTATTGGTTCCGACTCAGGAAGCGGTACAAAAACTGATCGCTGCACGTATGGCAGCCGACGTCATGGGTGTCCCAACCATCGTATTGGCACGTACCGATGCGGAAGCAGCGAATCTGGTTACCAGTGACTTTGATGAAAATGACAAACCATTCCTGACCGGTGAACGTACCCAGGAAGGCTTCTACCGTGTTAACAATGGTCTTGAGCAAGCGATCAGCCGTGGTGTGGCTTATGCGCCTTATGCGGATCTCGTTTGGTGTGAAACTGGTACGCCTGATATTGGCTTTGCACGTGAATTCGCACAAGCGGTTCGTGCAGAGGTGCCAGGTCAGTTATTGTCTTACAACTGTTCACCTTCCTTTAACTGGAAGAAGAACCTGAGCGATTCACAGATTGCCAGCTTCCAGGAAGAGTTGTCTGAACTCGGATACAAATTCCAGTTTATTACCCTCGCCGGTATTCACTTGAACTGGTACCGCACCTTCGACTTCGCCTACAACTATGCACGTGGAGAAGGTATGAAGCACTACACCGAAATGGTTCAAGAACCTGAATTTGAAGGTCGTGAGCGCGGTTACACTTTCGTATCGCATCAGCAAGAAGTGGGTGCAGGTTACTTTGATGATGTCACCACCGTTATTCAAGGCGGCGCATCTTCAGTTACTGCATTAACCGGTTCTACCGAAGAAGCACAGTTCGAAGACTAATCATTAGTCCTTCATGAAAACAAAACCCCGCGCAATGCGGGGTTTTTTATGAGCTATATAATTTTTAAAAGTTATAACCAGGTTTTTTTCTTCTTTTTAAGATAATTGGTATGGCAATAGAAACTGAGAATAAGCAAAGAATTAGCGTTACTATAATTAAACTGTCTCTTTTTTCTCTACCTATTAAAGGAAATAAGTGATTCCATTTATGTATTAGTGAAAATGAAAGGGTTTCATAACGATCTATAGCGCGATTCTGATCAACCAGAATACTTGTTACTGGATCAATAAAGACTATTTGCTTATCTTCGTTATCTATATTTACTTGCCATACAGGCAAGCGTTTATTTCTAAAATCATAATCAGGTCCGAATCTGGACACTATTTTTATATTTTCTATTTTATCAACAGAGACATCAGCAAATTTGCTTGCCAGATCGATAACTTGCTTTTTATCGTTTAAGTCGGAATGCTCACCTGTTAAGGCATTAATATAAATTGAATTTCTTTCCTTACTTATGCCATCAAACCTATGATTGCGGTCAGGTATTTGTTCTCTTTTATCAACAGCGAGGCTTAAGCGATAATATTGATTGCCTTCTATATCTTCTACCAACGATATAGCATTAAGGTTTATTTTTACGAGTTTTGAAGTTGTTTCGTTATTTACGCTCGCAAGTTGCTTTGCCCGAGTCCAGGCCTGTAGATTAATGCTTTTCCCTAGTCGTAATCCTGCCTCACGGTCGACATAATGGGATTGTAATAAATGATAAAAACCACTTGCTGACCAACCTAGTAAAGGTAACCATATTATATAGCCAAATAATCTATGCCAATGACGCCCCTTATTGGGGATTCGTCTTTGTTTTAACATGATGACCATCATTAAACCTGTCAGAGACATAAAGAGTAAAGTTAATATTAAAAAACCAATGATAATAACCCGACCTTGTCCCGTTATATCTAGAAAGTTCCATGTATGCAGTGTTTGGAAAATGTTTTGTAGTAAAGCCTTTGTATTGTCATTCAGACTAGCTAAGGCATTGGTTTCTGTGTAAATGAATGCCGATGTTTTAGAATTGTTATGATTAAATGTGATTTTGTATACTGGTAATAGTCGATTTACCCAAGGGTACTCATAATTAAACTCATTAATAAATTCTATATTCTGAATAAACGATTCATCAATATCCGTATAGTAGCTTGCTAACCATTTAGCATGTTGTTGATCAAACCCAGGTAACTCTTTATGTGTATCTAGATCAAAATAACGACGTGGTTCATTATTATTTTCTGTTATTTGAAAAACTGAGCCGCTACTGGAAGCAATGAGTTTTGCTATTTTTACTTCTGCAATCTGATTTTGATAAATAATATTTTTGATACTTTGCGTATTTTCAAAATTAAATTGCATGTTTGGCGGATACATCTTGCTTGCTTGCGGCCCTAGCCATGTCATCATAGGATGAGTTATTCCAGACAAGGCCCAACAAAAAATTGTGAAGACACCGAACCAGGCAAATTTATTATGCCAATAAATAATTGTCTGTTTTTTTAACATGGTTATGCACTAAAGCTATGAATCTAGAATAGGCTGATGTTAATTCCTGCGAAGACAGCTCGGCCTTGACCGGGAGTGAATTGCGTTGAGTTCGGATCCTGACTGCGGTCAGCAATAGTGGTGACATTAGAGATGTAATTCTTATCTAGCATATTTTCACCAGAAACATAAAGACTTATATTGTTAGTGATATCCAGACCAGCAGTAAAACCTAACAACTCAAAGCCATCTACCTGAAAGGTGTTTGCATAATCAGCATAAGGACCGTTAGGGACCCAACGAACATTCACACCGGCATACCATTTGTCACTATCTAAACGGAGTTCTGTAACGTATAAAGCATCGGGCACACCCGCAAGTGTGTTGTCGTTATAGGTAGCATCATTATCAAAATTAAAATCATTAATAGTGATAACATTTCGCCATATTAGATCTAGGCCATTATCTTTAATAAAACTTGGTGCAATAAATAGATCTATACCGGCTTCCAGGCCCTGATGAATGGTATCGTTTGCATTTGTAGTATTTGTTACCGCGGCACCAAAACCAGGTGCAGCAACATCAATAAGCTCGTTTTCAATCCAGCTTTTATAGATTGCTAAATCCCAGCTAAAGTATTCAGTTTGACCACGTGTACCTAATTCAACGGTCCAAGCATCTTGCGCTTCAAGTGGTGTAAAATCTAACGCGCCGCCGGCTGTTAAATCACTCATGGCAGGTGGTTCAAAACTACGACTTATATTAAAGAAGTGCTGAGCAGAGTCGGTCGGTGTCCATAATAAACCAAAACGAGGGTTAATCTGATTATAGCTCTCTGCCCCAGGTCCTGGTGATGAATCGAATATGACATCGTTACTTCGGGTAGCATAATTATATTGAACGCCTGCTAATGCCTTAATTTTTTCACTTAATGCGATATCTGTTTCTAGATAAATAGCCAGGTTTTCCGAGTCTTGATCATTATGCGTTCTTAAAGCACCTTCTTTACCAAAGACATTTGCAAACGTTTTGGCATCGTTATCACCAATATTAACCTGACCGCCGAGTGTCCAGTTAAATGGAAAAGAGGCAATATTTGTATTACCGGTAAGACGACTATACGCACCATATTCATCTTCAATTTGGTTAATGATTCCTGCAAAGCTAGTGATTGCATGATCCAGATCTCGATAGCTATACCAAAGTCCACCTTCTAATTGCAGATTATCCTTAATCTTAAAAGCTGTTTTATTCGCCAAGCGTAAAACATCCAGGTTGCGATCCCAATCATCTTCAATAGCACTATTAGCGAGGGTAACTGGACCAGCAGTTACAGCACGTGCACTTTGTTTCCGGTTTGTTAATGCATCTTCAAGTGAAACACTTCCAGCCAGTTCAAAGTTATCGCTCAGACCGGTGTAATAGAATCGGGTTTCAAGCCTGTCCGATAGTTGAATTCCAATATTGGCAAAACTATAAGCACTCTCTACATCTGAATGATCGCGAAAGCCATCAGAATGTAATCCGGTAACTCCAACATAATAATCAATATTATCGACGGCATTGGCATAACTCAGATTAAGACGCTGGGAATTAAAACTGCCACCTTCAAATCGTGCCTTAAACGTATCCTCAGAATTTAAACCGGTAGGTGTTACTATATTAATTGCGCCCCCCAATGCTGTTGCACCATAACGAAATGCGTTAGCACCTTTATAGACTTCGATATATCGGATCGATGTCGGGTCAACTTCCTGGAATTCTGTTGAACCACTGGCACGTGTAATAGGAATACCATCTCTAAACACAGTTATACCGCGTCTCTCAAATGAAGAATTTAAACCTGAACCACGAATTGAAATACGATTTTCTCTTTGTGCAGAGGTGTCAGCATAAACACCTGGTGTAAATACCAGTGTATCTCCCAGGCTCTGCGCAAACTCGTCCATAAATATTTCAGCTTCGACAAAGCCAATAGCTCCCGGTATTTGTTCTAGTTTTGCTCTTGCTTGCTCAATAGTTGGGGAAGTTAGGTTGCGAGGGGCACTACTCGCAACAACTTCCATGTCATTAAGCTTAATGGCATTATCTTTTTGTCCCAAGCCAACGGCAAAACTTTGTAATGGCAAAAGTATTATAATTGCCGTTATTGTTTTCAACATTACTGTTCCCTTGAACATATAGACTATAATTTTCCTTTTAAGAGCTTTATGCCCGCGAAGCTTATAGCAGAGAATTACTGATCACAATATGGCAAATTGTCGCAGTAGGATTAGAGAAGAACTGTTATTTATATCTCTCACTAGAAATAAAAAACGCTCTGTCCGTTTTTTTACGAAATGTAGTAAATGTTTAATTATTTATAAGTGGTAAAGCTCATCACTCTTTGTCTATTACTAAACAAACCATGATATTTAAAGGAACACTTAATAGTAAGCTTGTAAAAAAATAATGCCGGGCTTACAAGGATATGTTTATCTAGTAATGTGAAGATGTGAGTTAAAACGCTGAAAATAAAAAACTGAATCACAAAAGCTTAAACCATTAAAGCGTGATTCTGCAGATGTAAAGTTCTTTTATTGCTGATATGTTTCTTTGATTAAAACGCTATTACTTTTCTAATATAAGAAAAGAAAAAAGTTATTAATATGAAAATATATGTCTAGTGTTCCCGATGGCTGGAAAAAGCAAGTTTATCTAACACAGCTAGTAATAGTGCAGAAAGTACAAAAGTCATATGAAAGATGACATACCATTTCAAATGCTCCGGATCGGTATTTTTGATCTCCATAAATTTTTGTAACAGGTGGATCGAGGATATCGCAACAATGGAAGCCGCGACTTTAAGCTTAAGACTGCCTGCGTCGAGTTTGCCGAGCCAGTCCAGCTTTTCATCACCTTCATCCAAATCAATCTTGGAAACAAAGTTTTCATAGCTACTGAACATCACCATTACGATCAGGCTACCTACTAACGCAAGATCAATTAATGATAGCGTAGACAGAACTAAATCGGCCTCACTCATTACGATAATATCGGTGAAGGTATGCAGTAATTCCTGAAAAAATTTAACCGCAAGTGCAACTAGCGCAAGCGCGAGTCCAAGATAAACCGGTGCCAGCAACCAGCGACTGGCGAACATGGTTCTTTCAATTAATCTTTCCATCATTTTATTCCGACGAATTATTTAATAATGTGTTCATAATATGCAAATAGGTGTCTTTTAGTTTATCCAAATCGTCAACTTTTACACATTCATTAATTTTGTGAATGGTTTTGTTTATAACACCCAATTCGATCACTTCGGCTCCGGTTGGTGCAATAAAACGCCCATCAGAAGTGCCGCCGCCGGTTGAGCATTCCGTTTCAATATCACAGATTGATTTGATTGCATCGCAGGCAGCATCAACCAGCTTGCCGGAGTCGGTAAGAAATGGCAGACCGGAGAGCTTCCAGCGAATATCATAATCAAGCTGGTGTTTCTCAAGTAATGCAGTCACTGTCTGTTTAATTTTCTGCTCACTGGTTTCAGTTGAAAAACGAAAATTAAATAATACTTCAACCGTTCCGGGGATAACATTTTCAGCACCAGTACCGGCATTGATATTCGATATCTGAAAGGTTGTCGGCGGAAATGACGCATTACCTTGATCCCATTCTATTTGTGTTATCTCGGAAAGAAACGGACTGACACGATGCACCGGGTTATCGGCAACATCAGGATAGGCAACGTGACCTTGTATACCCTTTATTGTTAATACACCATTCAATGAACCGCGACGGCCAATGCGAATGACATCGCCCAATTGTTTATCACTGGAAGGTTCACCCACGATGCACCAGGTAATCATGATATTGTTATCATTAAGATAATCGATCACTTTACGTGTCCCGTTAATTGATGGGCCTTCTTCATCGCTGGTAATTAAGAATGCAATCGTACCTACATGATCAGGATGTTGAGTCACAAACTCCTCGGCCGCAATCGTCATTGCCGCAATGCCGCCTTTCATATCAGCCGCGCCGCGTCCATAAAGATAACCATCCTTGATCGTGGCTTTAAAAGGATCGGTATCCCACTTCTCTATTGGACCTGTAGGGACGACATCCGTATGCCCGGCAAAACAGAATATCGGATCGCCATTGCCATGGGTTAACCAAAGATTATCGACATCATCAAAGCGCAGGCGTGTGGCTTCAAACCCTAACGGGCTCAAGCGTTCGATAATGGTTTCCTGACAGCCAAAGTCTTCTGGTGTTACCGATGGCCGTTCAATCAGGTTTTCGGTCAGTTCACGTGTGTTCGACATAGTATTATTGAAACACTGCGAGCAGTTCTTCTACCTGATTACGTTGATTGGTTTTGCAACTGATGGTGCGTCTTACCAGGAACTTCTCTGTGCTGGCACCGGCATTTTTATAAAGCTTTGCAGTATTAGTCGTATGATGATTCGAGATAATTACCTGGATGCCTTTTTTAGCTAATTGACTAGCACAATCACTTAGCTCGGTTTGTTGTTCCCAGCCAAACCCACCGGAAAAGTAATCGGTAAAATAAGCGGTTTTTGATAACGGCGCATAAGGGGGATCGCAATACACTACATCGCCACGTTTGGCCAGCTTCATTGTGTCGATAAAACTGGCATGAATAAATTTGGCTGACTTTGAAGCAGTGTAAAACGCCTGCATTTCTTTTTTCGGGAAATACGGCTTCTTGTAGCGACCAAACGGTGTGTTGAAACCATTGCTTGAATTATAACGGCAGAGTCCGTTATAGCAGTGCCGGTTTAAGTAAAGAAACAATGCCGATTTAAGCCGCACATCCTCGGTTGTATTAAACGTGTGTCTTAATTCGTAATAACGTGATTCATTATTATTGTCAGCGATAAAAAAAGAACGGCAATAGTCGATAAAAGGTTCGCCTTCTTTTTTTAAGGTCTGGTAAAGCGAAATCAAGTCAGGGTTGGTATCCGCCAGTAAATATTTTTTATAAGAGGTATTTAAAAACACCGCCCCCGAACCGACAAAGGGTTCGATCAAACGTTTGCCCGGTGATTGGCTATCAGACTCAAGATGGTTATGGATGCGATCCAGTACCCGATATTTACCGCCAGGCCATTTCAGGAAAGGTTTGATTAAGGTCATACTTAGCCAAGCTCATTCGGTGTGATGGCCTCAATACTCAAGGCATGAATTTCCTGTGGCATTAAACTATCTACCGCTGCATAAACCCGTCGATGTCTGGCGATAGGTGTTTCGCCATCAAATTTTTCAGAGACAATACGCACTTTGAAATGACCAGCACCACCATGTCCGCTATGGCCTGCATGCAGGTGTGATTCATCAATAATATCCAGTTCAATCGGCGCGAGTGCCTTTTCTATACAGGCGCGGATCATTTCGGAGCGGTCAGCGGCAGACATTAAAATACCTTCTTATAAGGTTTAACAATGACCTTTTCATAGACGCCAGCAGCAATATACGGGTCATCATCCGCCCAGCTTTGGGCCTGTTCCAGCGAATCAAACTCGGCCACAATCAGACTGCCGCTAAATCCGGCCGGGCCGGGATCCTCACTATCAATCCTCGGATGCGGTCCGGCAGTGAGCAAACGACCCTCATCACGCAGGGCTTGCAAACGAGCGATGTGATCATTGCGAACGCTTTTACGTTTTTCCAGGCTGTCCTCAACATCCTGACTAATGATGGCATAGTACATTTAGGATTCTTCCTGTGTGTCTATTTCTTCTTCTTTTAGATACTTATACATATAAATAAAGATACCGATTAAAAAGATAAAATTGATTAATGTCATACCCCAGGCCTTGAAGTTAACCCAGAATTCAGTCGAGAAACTGTAAGCCACGTAGAGGTTAACAAAGCCCAGGAAAATAAAAAATATTGCCCAGCTGATATTAAGGTTGCGCCATACATGATCAGGAAACTCTAATTTATGATCCGCCATTGTCACCATCCGCTGAAACAGCACTTTTTTACCAATAAAGTGACTACCAATAAACGCTAATGAAAAACACCAGTTGACGATGGTCGGTTTCCACTTAATAAATACCTCATCCTGCAGATATATTGTTAAGCCACCAAATATGAGTACCACGACAAAGGTGATAATGTGCATTTTTTCGAATTTTTTATATAGCAACCAATAGGCGCAAATCTGTATGAACGACGCAATTATGATCGTGTAAGTCGCCAGATAAATGCCTTGCTCGCGCTCTTCAGGCAGATAAAAGGCAATAAAAAAGGCGATAACCGGGAAAAAATCGAACAGAAATTTCATTCTAATTATTTACAGTGATAACAGACATTTATCATAACCTAAATTAATGATTCAGACAGTATGGCGCAGTTTTTTACAATTCACCCTGACAATCCGCAGCCGAGATTAATTAGCCAGGCGGTAAACATCCTTAGAGACTCGGGCGTGATTGTTTACCCCACCGATTCTTCCTACGCGCTTGGCTGTTGTCTGGGTGAAAAAACGGCATTGGATCGGATTCGTCGCATCAGAGATATTCCGGCGTCACAACCGATGACGCTGGTTTGTCGAGATTTATCCGAGATTGCGCTCTATGCGCAGTTAGACAACGCCGCGTTTCGATTAATGAAATCAATGACCCCGGGGCCTTACACGTTTATTCTGAAGGCAAAGAAAGATGTGCCCAAACGACTGCAGCACCCGAAACGCAGGACCATTGGTATACGCGTGCCGGAGAATAATGTTGCCCAGGCCTTGCTGGAAGAATTGGCTGAACCGATGATTAGTATTAGCCTGGTGTTGCCTGATGAAGCTTTGCCCGAAAACGAGCCGGATATGATTCGCGATAAACTGGATAAGCAACTGGACTTAATTATTGATGGCGGCGCCGGTGGCCTGGATTTCACTACGGTGATTGATATGTCTGATCGACAGCCGCAGATTGTTCGCGAGGGTAAGGGGGCCGAACAGCTGGCGCTGGACTAACATACTCCTGTCAGGATTGTCGGCAATCGGTATAATGCAACCTAATTCATTTCTGAAACTATCCTCTCGGGAGATTTTGATTGGCTAATAGTGGTAAACAGCGGGTGCTGTCGGGAATGCGTCCTACAGGCCAGCTGCATTTGGGCCATTATCATGGCGTACTAAAAAACTGGCTAGAATTACAACAAGAATATGAATGTTTCTTTTTTGTCGCTGACTGGCATGCGTTGACGACAGAATATGAAGACCCCAGCATCATTGAAAAAAGTGTTTGGGATATGGTTATCGACTGGCTCGCCGTAGGCGTGAACCCCGGTGCCGCGAAACTATTCATCCAGTCACGTATCCCGGAACATGCTGAACTGCAATTGCTATTATCCATGTGCACGCCGCTGAGTTGGCTCGAACGTGTCCCCAGTTATAAAGACCAGCAGGAAAAGCTCTCTAATAAAGACTTAACCACCTATGGTTTTCTTGGCTATCCGCTATTACAAACGGCCGACATTATTATCTACAAGGCCGGCTTTGTGCCAGTAGGCGAAGATCAGGTCGCGCATGTCGAATTGGCTAGAGAAGTCGTCAGACGCTTTAATCATTTATACGGTCGCGAAGCTGACTTTGAAGAAAAGGTCGAATCGGCGTTGAAAAAGATGGGTAAAAAGAATGCGCGTCTTTATCACCAGCTGCGTAAGAGTTACCAGGAGCAGGGCGAAGTCCAGTCGCTGGAAAAGGCGCAGGCATTACTGGAATCACAACAGAATATTAGTATTGGCGATCGTGAACGTTTGTCCGGTTTTCTCGATGGTTCAGGCAAAGCGATATTTCCGGAACCCAAGGCATTATTAACTCCAGCCTCAAAGATGCCCGGCCTTGATGGGCAGAAGATGTCGAAGTCCTATGGCAACACAATTTCACTACGCGAGAATCCCAGTGCGGTTGAGGATAAATTAAGAACCATGCCGACCGATCCGGCCCGGGTAAGACGTACTGACCCGGGAGAGCCGAGTAAATGCCCGGTCTGGAGTCTGCATGAAGTGTATTCAGATAAAGACACCAAAGACTGGGTCGTTGATGGTTGTACAAGTGCTAAAATTGGTTGTATTGATTGTAAAAAACCGTTGATTCAGTCGGTGCTGGAAGAACAGGGGCCGATCCGGGAACGTGCTGAAGAATATTTAAACGATCCCGAGACCGTTCGCGGTATTATTGCGGATGGTTGTGATGCCGCGCGTGACGTGGCCAGAGAGACAATAGAAGAAGTTCGCGACGCGATGCATCTTGTCTATCGATAGACAGGGTTTTCTGAAAAATAAATACAATGAACGATGAAGCAGAAAAGAAGGCAGTGAACAGCAGCGAAGTCGAGCCTGCACAGCAAACTGCTGCGGCAGATGGGAAGTCTGAAGCAAACAGCACTGAGCAAAAAGAAATGCCGTTTGCTATCGTGCAGGGTGCGCCGGTAACTGAATTGCCAAAGGATCTTTATATACCACCAGACGCATTAGAAGTTTTCTTGGAGGCGTTTGAGGGTCCGCTCGACCTACTGCTGTATCTGATTAAAAAACAAAACCTGGATATCCTCGATATTCCACTGGCGAAGATCACCGAACAATATATGACTTATATTGAGCTAATGGATTTCATGCAGCTTGAACTGGCAGGTGAATATCTGTTGATGGCCGCGATGTTGGCCGAGATTAAATCCAGAATGCTGCTACCACGCCAGGTCGAGGACGAGGATGAAGAAGACCCTCGCGCCGAGTTGATTCGTCGCTTGCAGGAATACGAACGTTACAAACAAGCAGCTGAAAAACTCGATGAGTTGCCTCGGGTCGAACGTGACCTGCATAAAGTTGTCGCGGAGTTTCCCTATAAAAATACCAACCAGCCTCCACCCGACGTATCGATGGATTCTATCCTACGTGTATTTGCAGAGGTACTGCGCCGCGCCGATATGTTCAGTCACCATATGGTCCATCGTGAGGCACTATCAGTGCGGGAGCGCATGGCAAGCGTGCTGGATAAAGTGAACCCCGAAACCTTTACCGACTTTTCTGATTTGTTCAAGGTCGAGGAGGGTCGGGCTGGCGTGATTGTGTCTCTACTCGCTATTTTACAATTGGTCAAAGATTCATTAATTCATTTGGTACAAAACGAAGAAAACGGTCCTATTTACGTTAAGGCAGCAACATGAGTCAGGAAAAAGTTAAAAATATTATTGAAGCCGCATTAATGGTTGCCAGTCAGCCGTTAAACCTAACCCGATTACTGTATTTGTTTGAAGAGGACAAAAGCTTTGAGCTGGAGCGCAGTGATATCCGCGCCGCAGTCGAGGAACTGCAGCAGGATTATCTGGAACGCGGCATAGAACTGGTTGAAGTCGCCAGCGGTTATCGAATACAGGCGAAAGAGGATTACTCCGAATGGGTCAACCGCCTGTTTGACGAACGTCCGCCGCGCTATTCTCGCGCCTTGCTGGAAACGCTGGCCATTATCGCCTATCGACAGCCGATTACCCGCGCCGAGATTGAAGAAATTCGCGGTGTCAGTGTCAGCAGTACCATCGTTAAAACATTACAGGAGCGCGAATGGATTAAAGTCGTGGGCCAGCGGGACGTGCCGGGCAAGCCATCTTTGTTAGCAACGACAAAACTATTCCTCGATTACTTCAACTTAAAGAAGCTTTCCGATTTACCTGCATTGGCCGACATTAAGGATTTCGATTCGATTAATCCCGATTTATTTGAGTCGCTGGAAAAAGAGGGGCAAGCAGAAGCTGCGCCGGCAGCGGAAAACAACGAAACGCAGTCAGAGACTGAAGTAACAGACGAAACTGATTCTGTGGAACTGGTTGATGAGCCAAACGAAACCGCTGAGCTTGAAGAGGTCGTTGATGAGGAATCAAACTCCCCGGAATCTGAACAAGCAGATACTAGCGAAGCAGAAGATAACGATTCTGATGCGCCGCAAACTGCCAAGGTCATTCCATTTAATAATTAATTTCTTTTGCCATCAGCATGGCTGAGCGAATTCAAAAAGTACTGGCGAATGCCGGCCATGGCTCTCGTAGAAAGATTGAGGATCTGATCCGCGCCGGCAAGATTACCGTTAACGGCAAGACAGCTGAGCTAGGACAACAAATTGGCGAACGCGACCGCATCGCAATCAACGCAAAACCCATACGCCTGAATTTAAAACGCGAAAAGGTGTGCAAGGTCATGGGGTATTACAAACCAACTGGTGAAGTCTGCACGCGCAAAGACGAAAAGGGCCGTGCTACCGTGTTTGATAATCTACCTCGCGTGCGTAACGCGCGCTGGATCAACATAGGTCGGCTCGATATCAATACCACCGGCTTATTGTTATTCACGACAGATGGCGAGTTGGCGAATAAGTTGATGCACCCGTCGAACCAGATTGAGCGTGAGTATGCTGTGCGGGTATTGGGTACAGCTAGCAAAGAACAACTCGCCGCTTTAAGAGAAGGCGTTCAACTGGAAGATGGTCTGGCCAAATTCACGGATATTGTCGATTCCGGCGGTGAGGGTGCTAACCATTGGTATCACGTTGTCATCATGGAAGGCAAAAATCGAGAAGTCAGGAGGCTGTGGGAATCGCAGGGTCTTGCTGTCTCACGTTTGATTCGCACGCGCTTTGGCCCGTACGTCTTACCGCGCAGAAAACGGGTTGGCCAACATTGGCGCCTGGAGGAGGCCGACATACTGGCGTTACAACAGGCGGCGAACTCTGAAAAGGATGAATGAAAAAAGCGGAAAAACTAAACGCGCTCTATCAACGCTTATATAAAGAATACGGCCCGCAATATTGGTGGCCGGCTGAGACGCCGTTTGAAGTCATGGTCGGCGCCATACTTACGCAAAATACCGCCTGGACCAATGTCGAAAAGGCGATTAGCAATCTGAAACAAGCCAATGCCCTATCTGCACGGTACATTCATCACGCTGGACACGTCGAACTGGCCGAGTTAATCCGTCCCTCCGGCTATTTTAATGTGAAGACCAAACGGCTAAAAAATTTTGTCGGCTGGTTTATTGAAAACGGCAAATTCAACGGATTGAATAAGTTTGACGATAATACGCTGCGTCAGCATTTACTGGGCGTCAACGGTATCGGGCCAGAAACTGCGGATGACATACTGCTGTATGCCTTTCAGCGGCCAGTATTTGTCATTGATGCCTATACTCGTCGTTTATTGTTGGCACTCAAACTGATTGTCGGCAATGAATCCTATGAGACTTTGCGGGCGTTATTCGAGAAGTCGCTAGAGCCTGATGTTGTCCTGTTTCAGGAATATCATGCCCTGATCGTCAAACATGCGAAACAGCGTTGTTCAAAGCTCGCGGATTGTGGCCACTGTCGAGTCGAAAACCGGCGGTTTTAGTGAGAATTTGGCCTATCCGGGTGAATATATGACGAAAATATTGATTTCGCGTATTGCTCTCTGTAACCTTTGCGGCCTTTTAATGCAGAGGAAAGATTGAGCAATGTCAGAGCGCCAAAAACTGGTCGCGGCCAACTGGAAAATGAATGGCTCTTTGGCATCGAATCAGCCTCTGATTGCCGAGATAGTGGCAGGTCTGGGCGAGACCTCAGGTAGTGAAGTGGCAGTATGCCCACCGTTTATTTACCTGTCTCAAATCGCGGATAGTTTACAAGGTAGCTCGGTGGTTTTGGGCGCGCAAAATGTCTCGCATCTGGATGCGGGCGCATACACCGGCGAAACGGCTGTCAGTATGCTTAAGGATTTCGGCTGCCAATACGTGATTGTCGGTCATTCGGAACGACGCAGCTTGTATGCCGAAACCGATGAGCGAGTTGCCGAGAAATTTTTACAGGTCGTTCAATCCGGCTTGCGGCCGATACTTTGCGTTGGCGAACTATTGGAAGAACGTGAAGCGGGCGAAACCGAAGACGTTATTGCCAGACAGTTGGATGCCGTGATTGAGTTAGCAGGCATAGAGAATTTTAGTCAGGCAGTGGTAGCTTATGAACCGGTTTGGGCAATAGGCACAGGTAAGACCGCGACACCGGAACAGGCACAACAAGTACATGAGTTTATACGCTTGAGACTGGCCAGACATGACAGTGATGTGGCGGATGCCATCAGAATTTTATATGGCGGCAGTGTCAAAGCCGATAATGCAGAACAACTTTTTAACATGGCAGATATTGACGGAGGTCTAATTGGTGGGGCATCACTCATCGCGCAAGACTTTTTAACGATCTGCAAAGCTTGAGGAAATACACATGGAAACACTCCAGACATTATTATTTGTATTACAGGTACTGGTTGCCGTAGCGCTGATTGGTTTTATATTAATTCAGCACGGTAAAGGCGCGGATGCCGGTGCTGCATTTGGTAGTGGTTCGTCGTCTACCGTTTTTGGTAGTCAGGGGTCGGGTGGTTTCATGGTCAAAGTGACGACTGCACTGGCCGTTGTGTTTTTATTGAATAGTCTGGCGCTGGGTTATCTTGCAACTCAGCAGATTAAAAGCGCGCCTACGAGTTTACTGGATCAACCCGGTCTGGACTTGCGTCAGGAAATCGTTGAAGACGATATCCCTGTTGTCACTGAAGAAGTTGCACCAGCAGAAGACAGCGACTTGCCGGATATTCCGGTTGAGTAATCATTTCAAATCAGCCGATGTGGTGGAATTGGTAGACACGCTATCTTGAGGGGATAGTGGGCTTAGCCCGTGCCGGTTCGACTCCGGCCATCGGCACCACCTTTAAAATCATATACTTACATTACTTTTTCAGTGGTTTTAAAAATATCCTGAGACATAACTGAGACAATAATTTATGTCTCAAATTGTCTCAGTTTAATTTTTTCCTAAACTTACAAAGGTTTATAGCAAAAACCAAGGTAGTGGCCTTAAATTATCAGATAGTTAGAAATCACATAAATGCTTGTTTGTTCATGATTTATACATATTTATGTGTTATAAAAATTTAAGATTTAAATGGAATGCAATGCTATGGGACTAGATGTAAGAGTAAATCTTTATAAAGAGCTAGAGAAACACAGAGGCAACCCTTTAATCGTTTACATTACAAGCGATCGAAGAAACGCTGAAGGTAGTATATCTGGTGATGCTGTTGGTGAACTTTTAGACCAAATTCAAAAATTACCGTCTAATACAGAAACAATTGATTTGTTATTAGTTAGTCAGGGTGGTGATCCGACTGTTGCCTGGAGAATTGTTTCTTTAATTAGAGAACAAGTTAAAACCTTAAATGTATTAGTTCCACAAGCTGCATATAGCGCAGCAACATTAATTGCATTAGGTGCGGATGAAATAGTCATGCATCCACATGGTAATCTTGGACCTACGGATCCTCAAATTACTGGCCCTGCTCAAGATGGCTCAGGGCCGATAAGATTTGGATCTGAAGATTTAGGAGCATTTTTAAAATTTGCAAAAGACGAAGTTGGATTGACCGATCAAGGGTATATGCAAGAAGCATTCAGTATGTTTTGTAGACAAGTTGGAGCAGTCCCAATAGGTGTAGCAGCAAGGAGCCTACAGTTATCAATAAGTATGGGTGAGAAACTTCTCAAATTACATATGACTGATGACAGCCAACAAAAAGAAGCGAGAGCAATTGCAGAGAAATTAACAAAAGATTTTTTTCATCATGGCTACCCTGTGAACCGAACGGAGGCAAAACAAATCGGTCTAAATATTTCTAGTAGAGATAAGAAAGTCGAATCTCTAATGTGGAAAATATGGTGTGATATTTCACAGGAATTAAATTTACGTAGGCCGTTTCTTGAAATTGAGGTACTTAAAAATGATCCAAATTGTGCAGATTTGTTTTCTGCAATACCTCATGCAAATATACCGGCTAATGCACCTCCTCAAGTAGCACAGCAAGTAGGTGCTCAAGTTACGGCTCAGATTGCCGTTAACCAGATACCATCTAGTAAATTTGAGACTATACATGCATTGATGGAGAGTTCGAGAATTGCTTCAAGATTTGTAACAGCTGGCATGGTTTTTGGATCAAGAACACCAGATATGAAGTTTAATATATCCAAACTTCATACTTCTCAAGCTTGGGAGTCTGTAAACTTAAGTAGTATTAAATCTTCAGTATCAAAGAAGAAAACGGCAAAGAAAAAGACAGCAAAGAAAAAGACTATAGTGAGTAGTTAAGTTAATAATTATTAAAAAGTGATATTTTTAAAGAAATGGAAGAGAATAAAATGGTAAATTTAAAAGATATGAAAATTATTAACAGTCCGCATAGGCTGAATAATTCTGCCTCTGTTGAGGATTCTGTTAATGTAATTACACCGCAAAAATTGGATGTCCATGAAGTAATTAAGGTCATTGATAATAATGTTCTCGAAATTACTCAGCATGAAGTGTCAACGCCTGATATTAATTCAGCCTGATCCCAAATTAAGAAACAGTTAAATTTATTTCGTATCTACACATATTCGAGCATTTTACATAATTCAAGATGATGTATGATTTTGTTTTATAATGTCCGATTATGTTCTGTCACAAGGTCTTATTTTTAATATAAAAATCATTAATTTAACCTTAATAGTATCGCAATATTGAGGGGGTAGTGGGCTTAGCCCGTGCCGGTTCGACTCCGGCCATCGGCACCAATTTAAAATCATTAGTTAAATTTACTAAAAATTATGTATTAAAAAAAAACGCTTGTGGTAACCACTTTTGATAGCTGTTTCTACGTGCCTTTCAAAATAACTTTTACTTTTTAATTGATTTAGTATCGTATAAGCTAAATTAGATGTATATGAATAGTAAGAGATAAAAGTGACTTACAGATTGACAATTTGCACAATTTTATTTTTCTTTAAAATAACAACTTTAAATGCTGCAGTAGTAGATTTTGAATCTGGTATTGGCGCTGGAGCAAATCTTTCAAATCTCTTAAGTTCATCAAATTTTAACTATGCTGGCTTATTTTGGGAGCAAGGTTTGCCTGGAGGCGGATCTCGCGGTAGAACTGGTTATTGGACTATACCCAGCTCTGTAAATAATTATCCTATTGGAAAACAAAATGTAGTCAACGCATGGGGGGCACTATTTTTAGGTATTTCATTTGGTTCGACTGTTAATGTAGAGGGTGCTTATTTTTCTGAACAAGGTAATGCAGGTTTATCTACAGATGGCATTAGAGTACACGGGTATCTAAATGGCAATAAAGTTGGTAACACAGATTGGTTTAATGATATTGATAAGACGAATTCATGGTTTTCAATGAATTTGTTGAATGTAGACAGAATCGTTATTGAAGCGCAAGAAGTAGCTAATGGTGCTGGTATTTATGGGATGGATAACCTTACCTATTCTGAAAACATTTCAGTAGTTCCCATTCCTTCCTCTATTTTATTCTTAGGTTGTGCGGTTTTTAGTTTAATTGTGTGTTCTAGAACAAAAATTGTTGATTAGTGTTTAGTATTTACTGAGTTTATGAATTCAGTTAATCCAACTTTACTGAAGGATTAATTTACTTTTTCTATTTCGGATCTTTAACGTAATAATTCAGATGTTCTTCTTTCAATGCATCGATGACCGGTATGAGTTTTTCCGGTAACACGTATTGTTGATAAACCAGCCCGTTTTCTTTCAACTGCTCACCCCTGTTTTTCTTTTGGTTTTGCACTATCTTGCAAAACAACTATACGAAACTGCTCGAATTAACGATTTGATTTGCAAGTCGGGACTTTGTCATCTTTTTATAGGGAAAAAACAACATCAGCACTGTTAGTTAGTACCCTATCTTTCTGTAAAGGCTAATTTACAAAATTTTCAATGGAACTTTTATGTTAGTTTTTTTCATGTGTCTTTTTTTGTATGTGTTTATAAAAAAAATAATGTTTGTACGGGGGTAGAGTTGTAATGATAAAAAATATTTCATTTTTAACAATAAATAAAACCATTGCTATGGTAATAAGTTATTTATTACTCATGCATAGTCATCCAATTTATGCAGAAGACAATACTGACGAAACCATAAGACAGCTTCCATCGATCAGTGTTGATGAAATCTTTCCCGATGATATTCGCTACACGCCAGGTGCGGCGAGTAGTTTATTCTCTGAAGAGATTGAACAACTTCGACCCTATACTTTACATGATGCATTTGATTTTACGCCTGGCGTAAGAACGATAGATGATGATGTCCTTGGCCGACGCTCTGGTATCGGTATACGAGGGGCCCCATCACGTCGTTCACGCAAAACCTTGTTGCTTGAAGATGGTACACCGATTAACGGCTCTGCTTATCTTGATCCTAGTGCGCATTACACGCCTCCAATAGAAAGGCTGGAGAGTATTGATGTGCTTAAAGGTGCGGGTCATGTACTTTATGGTCCATTAAACAATCACGGTATTGTTAACTTTCGAACAAAGACAGCAACATTAACGCCTCAAACAGATTTGGATATAACCGGTGGTACACAAGACACGATGAAGGCGCATTTAATGCATCGTCGAACCATTGGTCCAGTTGGTATGGTTTTATCTTATACCGGAGTAAATGCTGACGGTATATTCGATGTTGAAAATACGAAATTTCATGATTTCTTCGGCAATTTTAATTGGAAAGTCAATCCACAACACGAATTAGATGTCTCATTTTTATATTTCACTGAACGTAGTGATGGATATGATGAGAGTAATTTATTACCCGCAGAGTTTAGTCGTGCACCTTTTAGTAAGGCTGGCCGTTTAGCGAGATTTGGTGGTAATACGACTGAAACGGGTTGGGGACAGCAGTTTAATAATATCAGTATTGAATATTACAAAACTGACCTTAAGCATGATTTCCAGATAACTGATAAGCTATCAATGGTAAATCGATTCTTTGCTACCGACTTGGATCGCCCAAGGTTTACAGTTGATCCTGACGACATCACCTTTAATCCAAATTCAGCCGTGCTCGATTTTGATGGTGGTGGTGGTACGCCATTTATACAAGGAGCACAAGGTGAAATGGTTGGAAGGGAGAGACTCTATCGTACCTATGGCGTTGAGTCCCGAATGGAGTATGCAGGTTTAGATGCATTGGGCTTAAACCATACCTTTCAATGGGGGGCTCGTTTCGAACGACATCTGCAAGATGATAGACGCCGTGGCGGTGCAACGGGCGAGGTACTTGATATTGATAACCGTGGAAGATTAACCCGTGATGTAGAATTGCAAGCATGGGCCACATCGGTATTTTTCCAAGATATTGTCCAAGTTGGAAACTGGACAGTAACACCGGGATTACGTACTGAATATTACGAGCAAAAGCGACAACGAAAGAGTATTCCACTAGATCCAACTATACGAGATCGATTAACGACTAACAGAGCGCTATTATTACCAAGCATTAGTTTTCTTTATGATGGGCTTAACCAAACGCAGGTCTTCGCAAACGTGGCACGTGGTTATACGCCGGGTTTTGCAAGAACTGCCGAAGACGATCAGTTTCCATTAGAACCTGAAACCGGTATCAATTCACAGATTGGTTTACGTACAATGGCATTTAGAGGTATCAGTCTTGAAACAGCTGTTTTTTATAACGTGATTACCGATACCATTGTACAGCTCCCATTTACCAATGATTTCCAGAACATTTTTATCAATGCTGCCAATTCAAGATCCTATGGCATGGACTTCAGCTTAAGGGCTGACTCGAATGCTTATATTGATTCCAAATATAACTGGTACGGTCAGGTTGCTTATAATTTTACCAATGCTGAATTTACTGAAGGCATAGTAGATGGTAATAGTGTACCTGAAATCCCTGAGCATGTTGCTGCTTTGACTCTAGGTGTTCAGCATACTTCTGGTTGGGACGTCAGTGCTACAGTAAGTCATTTTGGTAGTTTCTTTACCGATCCTAATAATACTGAAGCATTAACCGTTGCCAATGAAGATGGGGATATACTCACTGCAGGCGATGACCTGGAAATTCGTGAGCCTATCGTCTTAGGTCGAGTAAAGAGTCATACCTTGTTATCGGCACGTGCCAGTTATACACCTCCTAGTTATGACAACCTTACCTTATGGGTGCAAGGCAGAAACTTGTTAGACAGGCTCTACATTGTTGATTTGGAAAACGGTATACGCCCAGGAGCAGAGCTAACCGTAACAGGTGGTTTCAGGCTGACATTTTAATTTTTTAATTAGCAACAAACAACGAATGAATGTTTAACACATACCGGTTATCTAAAAGCAATTAGATAACCGGTATACTAACGATTTTCATTTTAAATTTTTTTATCGAAATTTTTACATCGAAAATTTGACTAATTACTTCCTCGCACTTGTAGTAAGGTTTTCATCTGCTTCGCAGTAGAGCTTCAGCTGAAAACTATAATGTCACCATTTGCTTTAATCTCAAATAAAGCGTTTTTTTGAACGGCAATGGACTGCCAGTAATTGAGACATAAGTAAGACCACTGTATATAACTGTAGTGTGCCACTTTATATGTCCACAAAATCTGCATCATAATTCAAATTTTTCTACATTTTTTTCAAGTCCCACTGTGTTACTCAGCATTGTTTTTAACCTCTGTTTTTTGTTTTAGTGAATAGGAAAAGTCAGTAAGAGATTGCTGCAACAGAAGCAAATCAAATTTCACATATAAATTGTAAGGAAAAGTGCCATAAAAGACGGGATTATTTCACTTTTTTATATATGCAATATGAATGATCTTGAAATTGATTTATATTTTATCGATTAGATTTGCTTAATATAAAGAGCTGTAAAAATGTCTATTGCATATCGTCAATTTGATAATGGGGTAAAGAACCGAGCGAGCATCGATTTCATAATAGGTAAAGCGGGAAAAAAATTTAAAGCTAGATATGATCTACTATTAGTCATAGCAATCAGTCTGTTTACTTTAGTTGTTTCTGCCTATTTTGATCTTTACGAATTACTGTTTCATTGGACTCGCCAATATGACTGGTTTGAAATCGATGAGTTATTTATTACGACCCTGGTATTCTTCCCAGGTCTGGTTTGGTTTAGTCATCGGCGCTGGAAAGACGCCAGTTTTGCATTGAATAAAAGTCTGGAAATGCAGGTTTCGCTGGAAGCAAGTGAAAGCCAAAAGACTGAATCATTAAAGGAAAACCGCAGGCTGTTGAATCGTATTTCTGAAATACAGGAAGCGGAACGGAAACGAATTGCATCTGATTTACACGACATATTTGGACAATATTTGACGGCAATTCATGCCAATGCCTCAACGATTCGGACAAGCCTGAAACAGGGTAGTGATCTTATTAATCTCGCAGATAAAATTATCCTTGAATCACAACAATTGAGTAAATTGACCCGGCTCATGTTGGATGAGCTGCGTCCGACAATATTGGAAAAAGTCGGATTGGATGGGGCGTTGACTAATCTGGTTTCCAAATGGCAAGAAAATAATCCCACTTATCAAATTGAATTATCAAGCAATGGTGATGATGAGAAAGTCGACATCAGTGTTGCATTGGTAATTTATCGTACAGTACAGGAAGGTCTGACAAATATTATTAAGCATTCCGGGGCAACAGAAGTCAGTTTGTTTGTTGATTATCAAAGCATTGGTGAAGACGACAGTGATAACTGGATATTCATGTTATTGAGCGATAATGGAAACGGGTTTGTCTATCCAGCTGAAACGGAAGGGTTAGGTCTGATCGGTATTCGCGAACGCGTGAATAACCTGGAGGGTTCTTTCGAGATCGTGGCCACGCCGGGAGAAGGAGTAGAACTATCAGTATTAATTCCAAATGAAGTCTAGTGGCAAATATGGAAACTGAAAAAATTAATTTACTGATTATTGACGACCATGAGATTGTTTCAGATGGATATAAAAATCTTCTTGAAGCAGAAGGTTTTACTGTTTTGGGGTGTGCCTGTAATGCTAATGATGGTTACCAGCTTTATAAACAGTTAAAGCCGGATGTTACGTTAATTGATATTTCGATGCCGGGGAAAAGCGGGTTTAGCTGTATAGAAACAATCATTAAATATGACTCTGAAGCCAGATTGATCGTTTGTACAATGTTTGATGAAACACAAATTGCCGCACAAGCAATACGATGTGGTGCTAAAGGCTTTATCACAAAAGCAAACAGCCTATCAATAATGGTGGATGCAATTAAAAAGGTATACGTTGGTGGCCATTATCTGGCAGAAAAATATGCCCAAAATATTGCTCTGATGGAAGTTAGTAATAAGGCTAAACATGTATCAGAATCATTTACCCAACTTGATAGATTGACTGCGAAAGAGTTTTCTATATTCAAGATGGTATCAGAAGGTAAAAAAACGATAGAAATAGCGGAAGAGATGTGCCTATCAGTAAAGACTGTTGCTAACTATCGCTCTCGCATTTTGAGAAAGACCCGGGCAAAAAATACATATGAACTGATGTTAATCGCAATCAAACAAGGGGTTATACAGACTGTTGTAGATATATAAGTCTTAATAATCTAATAAAAAAATAAAATGAGGAGTGAGTAAATGTTGAGATTATTTTTCTATAAACTAAACATCATTATTTTATCCTTTTCCAGCCTGCTTTTGTCACAAAATGTAATGGCTAAGGGGAATTTGATTGCCAGGTGTGAAAAATTAGAAACACAACATCTTGGTATTGATGATGCAGGGTTCGCGGTTTCAAACCAAAAATATAAAATAGAAACAGGAAAATGTTACAAACTCGAAATTGCATCCACCGGTAAACATGAATATATCCTACGTGCCCCCGAGTTTTTTTCTTCCATATATATCAGAAAGCTGGATATCGCGAACACTGAAATTGGTATTAATAGTTTACGTTCAATTGATTTTGATGATGAAGTGTCAGTCAAGTTATATTTTTTAGTGGTAAAACCCGGAACTTATGAAATAAGAGATAAATACCTGGCCGACAAAGGCACACGATTCGAAATCGAAGTGGAATAAGGATTTCAATAGATGTGATGGAACATATGTCGATGTCTGAAAAGATAACGCCAAAATTTTATGAGTATGAATACTGGTTGTTTTTATGCTGGCTGCTACTCATAAGCCTCATTGTATTCGGTATATCATTATGCTGGAGCGAAGGATACTTCTATATACTGAATTCTACTGACAAAAGTCGAATATCATTACTCATAGCGGCACTATTCGCACTAGGCACGATACATTGCGCATTTAGGGCGTTGTATCTGTCTGACCAGTTGGCACTTCTACCAAAGCCAGAGGATATCAATTCATTAATTAAGTGTGATGATAAAAGCATTCGTCTAGGTTCCCGGACGCTACCGGTTCGTAGTCTGGTTGGTAATTACCTTTACCATCTTGATCTCACTTCAGAACAGAGTGATGACAATAATAGGGAAACGAACGGAATAGATATCTTGATTGCCAAAGCAAAGGGGAGTCACGACATTGGTTGGCATCTGGTTGATGTCCTGCTCAAGCTAGGATTAATCGGTACTATTATCGGGTTTATTTTAATGTTGAACTCGGTCAGCAATACTGAAACCCTGGATGTAGATTCAATGCAGTTGGTATTGAAACAAATGAGTGCCGGTATGGGTACCGCATTATTTACAACACTGGTTGGTATGATGGGTAGCGTATTACTCGGTTTACAGTATCTTATGTTGGACAAAGGTGCAGACATGTTGATTGAGAACGCACTTGAGATTTCCGATGATCTGAATCTCAGACAATCTGTTTCTCCATGAAGATTTTCTGAATGGCATTTAATAATCGATGGAGTCGTGAACGTAAATTAAGCGATCCGTTTTCTGACTTGTTATTTAACGGCTTGTTGGGATTTACGTTTTTATTTTTGTTGGCCATCATGTTTATGAACCCTGTTGCAAAAACCGGAATCATTGACCCCAAGGCAGAATACATCATATCGGTATCCTGGGAAGATAACAGTCCGGATGATATCGATACCTGGGTAGAAGATCCAAAAGGAAACCTGGTTTGGTTTCGTGATCGTGAAGCTGGATTAATACATCTCGACAGGGATGATAGGGGAATTGCCAACGATACGATAACAGTCAATGGAGAAGAAATTCAGAATCCATTAAATCAGGAAGTTATAACAATTCGTGGTGTTGTATCAGGAGAGTATGTAGTTAATCTGCATTACTATTCATCAGAAACGAAAAAGCCTGTTGAAGTTGATGTGAAAGTGATGAAAGTCAATCCGGCTTTGGAAATTGTTTATTATGGCCAGGTAACTTTGAAAGGACGCGGAGATGAAAAGACCGCAGTAAGGTTTAGTGTCGATAAATCCGGGAGTGTCACACAGATTAATCATATTCAAAAAAGTATAGTGAGATTATAAGAGGGGATAACGATGATAATGGGTCAAGTCGGAATAATATCGTGTTTTTTTTTATTGGCATTTTTACTCCTTATCCTCAATTTGTTCTCACATTGGCATTGGAAAATTAAATCGATAAGCATAGTAATTGTCATGATGTTTTACCTGGTTTGTTATTTTTCTTTTCCTCCCTTACTTGGCTGGCCAACAGAACAGACAGTACCGAAACGATTTAAATTAGTATCTGAAGTTATCAAAGAGCCCAATAAACAAAAAGGTACTAAAGGGAGTATTTACCTTTGGGCTACCGATTTAGCTGAAGATCCTGATGAGGTTATACCGAGATCATATCGATTACCGTATACAACGAAAATGCATAAACTGGTTGTTGAAGCCGGCAATAAAGTTAGAAAAGGTATACCGCAAGTAGGCGAGGTCGCTGATGGGGGTAATTTTGGCATGGTCGATCCAAGTGACACATACCAGGGGGGCGATGTATCAATTGCGCTGGAGTTTTTTGATCTGCCCGAGACGGTACTACCTGAGAAATAATGTAATAAATTACACTTATTCAATAACGGATAAGTTTTTGTTAAGAATTTTACCTACCTTATTCCGTGCTTCATTGATCAAGTGTGCATACAATTGACCAGATAAATTTTGCACATAGGGCAGGGCGGATTCATGTCCAGAATGAAAGGCCGCCCAATACCAGCCATAGGCCAAGGCTGGATCTATCGTCGTTCCTTTGCCATTCTCAATCATCCTGCCCAGGTTGACTTGCGCTTCTGGTAGCCCAGCAATCGCAGCTTTTTCATAATAATTATAGGCTTTTGTATAATTACGTGGAGTCGCTAGTCCCAATTCGTAATGAACCCCGAGTAAATTGTGGACGAAAGGTTTTGGTGAATTATTCTCTGACTGTTTTAGTAAAAAGAATGAACGTTGATAATCTCCGTTTTTAAATGCTTCAGAGTAATTTTTTTCTTGCAAACAAGCGGTTTGTAAAATAAATGCTAATATAAAAAGCAATTGAAAAATTCTAATTTTAAAAATCATACGTTAAAGGATAAACATATATTATTAATTATGGTAGATGTCCTTGAGTATCAGACGATATTCGCCAGTCATTAAAATATCTTCACTCGTTTGTTCTCGCCATTCCAATTTGACCAAGCCGATACCTGGTGCATACCATTCACGTATACTCAGTTCAATACTAACATTTCCCATTGAGTCTCCAGCATCGATCTCGGCCTTACCAATAGCATCAATAACAACACAGTTTGTAAATTCACCTGCAGGTGTTTCTATACTTGCGTTAGTATCAATAATTGAAAATGTAACGTCTACAGGATGTCTCAGACTAGCAGTTGTGGTGCAGTAGCCACAGGCAAATTCAGGAATAAATTGGGTTTTAATTCTTCGAGTCCACTGATAATTCTCTTTTGGAGGAAAGGGAAATATGAGTTCTCCAGTGTCTTCCTGATGAGTCAAAAAATAAACACCGGATCTATCTAAACGATAAGTAATCTTATCTCGATCCTGTCTGGTACGTTTTAGAATGATGTTGTTATCGTCTTCTTGATATCCGATATTTCGCACAATATGAATAAAATCACTATCCGTTAGGCGCCAATTATTTTGGTGACCGGAATAAACCCATTGCGTATTATTTTGTAGAGGAAAAAAATTATCAGGGTCTGGGTTTGACTCACATGATGCTAATGCAAACATTGAAAATAAACCTGCTATTACTTTAAAGACTCTATTAAACTGAGTTTTCAAATAATAAAGCACGTTCATTAAGAAATTGATTAATTTAGAATAAAAATGATTAAGCTAATTTTAATATAGAATGATTTATACCTGCTAATTTCTGAAAAGCGCTTTGGTTTCAGCCAGAAAACCACATTTAAGATGATATCCTACGATCAAAAGTGAAAAATTCTCAATGATCTTAGGGAAGATAACACCTATTCATTTTATTTATAAATGACAAAATATAAGAAAGTCTTTTATGACCTCCTCCTCAAACGAGATCTATCAGGCTTTAATATGGAGCCTTCCAGTAATCTGGAAGGCTCCATTATTTATTTAAGCAGACTGAAATATATTAGAAACTGACTATTTATCTATCTTTAGTAAAATTGTTAAAGAGTATGCTTACCATTCTACTATGCAAAATATAAAACCTAACATTCGTTTAATCTTCATGTTTTTACTTTGCTATTGTGGAACGGTAAATGCTGAATTTGATCCATGGCCCGCAATAAAACATGGCCTGTTTCAATCTCGAGAAATCGTTCAGGATCAGAATTTTATATCTCTATATGTTCCGAAAAAGGTCGAAGATGCTGCGATGGTACCAGTCAAGATTCGGCTTTCTCCCAATTCAATAGCCAAAGCTAGACAGCTGTATTTAATTATCGATCGAAATCCCGACCCCTATGCGATGCAAATTGAATTTATGCCCGCTTATAACAATTTTGAAATTGGCGAACGATTGATATCCACACGCGTTAGATTAAATGAGTTTTCCAGAGTACGTGCCATTCTTGAAATGGATGATGGTGGTTTATTTATGTCTGATATCTTTGCTTCTGGGGCAGGGGGATGCTCTGCACCTCCCGCAACGGATCTTCAACAGGCATTAAAAAATCTCGGTGAGATTCGGCTCAAATCAAGGAGGAACATTGATATCCATCGCCATTGGAATGAAGCTACGATTATGGTTCGACACCCGAATTTTACTGGTATGCAGGCCATTGCAAGCAATAATAATGAAATCATTCCGGCAAACTTCATCAATAAAATTGAAGTTATGCATAATGAAGAAACTTTATTGCTAATTCATTCCGGAATAACTATCTCAGAAAACCCGGTATTTAGATTTAGTTTTGGTCTGGATAGTGAGCAAGTCATGTCCGTTAAAATTTCGGATAGTAATGATAATGTATTCGAAAAAGAGGCACTAATATCCCATGTTAATCAATAATAATAAACTGATTATGTTTTTTGGCTGTTTGCTGCTATCTGGTCAGGTATTCGCAGCAAGCCAGAATAAGGCTGAATTAGAGAACCAGCCAAGTACCTGTCAGGAAGCGATTGAGTTAATTTTGTCCAATTTAAACGACGAAGATAAGGAACTGTTAATCTCGATTGATAAGGAAAAACTTAAGTCCAGGTCTTATATGACAGGTTGGGGAAAGGGAATCCGTGATGGTTTTGGATTAAATGAAGGAAATTTTCCCTTAATGAAGTCATGTCAAAAACGCCGAGAAAATGCTGCATTTCATCCGGTAGATATTTCGGCCATCATTATGGAAGAGGTTTGGCAGGCATTGAGGTAAAGAATAAGCCTGCTTGGATCATTAAATAAAACCTGATTTAGGGAAAAATTCATATGCTTATTTGGGATTTTTACCAACCAGCCTGCTGCTAGACATGGGCGAATTTCACAATCAAAAAAAGGTATTTATTACCTTATTTACTTTCAACAAATGGAATATTCTCCTCAAATGCAAATAAGTAATGTTGACCTCCTCTTATTATAAATAAATGTCCGGCAGGTTGTCGGACATTTTTTAGTTTTAAGAAGGAGTTTATATCTGAACTGTTTGCAAATTTTAAGGAGCAATCCTTACAGCTAAATAAAAATAATTTTGTGGAGGTCTTAAAATGATGAAATCACTCTATCGTCGACTAGCGTATGTTGTGATGATCACAACACTTGCGTTAACCGGCATCAATGTCGCGGCTCAAACGGCATCTGAGGAGATTGATGAAGCCGTAAAGAATCCTAACTTATGGCCTGCGCCTGGTAGGGATAATAAATTGAACAGGCACAGTCAATTAAACCAAATCAATGAAGCGAATGTTGCTCGTTTGAATATGGCATGGAGCCAATCAACGGGTGCCTTGCGTGGTCACGAAGGTCAACCATTAGTGGTTGAAGTTGATGGAAAACCGATGATGTATTTTTCCAGCGCTTGGCCAAATATCGTACAGGCATTGGATCTCAGTGATCCAGATAACCCGGTACAGGTTTGGAGTTGGGAAAAACAAACGGATCGTGATGAAACCGCGGTTCCTCGCGCATGTTGTGATACGGTTCATCGTGGTGTGAACTTCGCGAAAGGCATGGTGATAACCCACACGCTTGACGGTTTTATCGTTGCATTGGATGCAAAAACCGGTGAAGAAAAATGGGTCACCAAACACGCTTATCCACCTAAAGGTGAAACTCACACTGGCCCAACTTTAATTGCGGAAAATCTGGTTCTAGGCGGTTTTGGTGGTGACGAGTTTGCTGCTCGTGGTCGTCTGGTCGCTTATGACATTATGACAGGTAAAGAAGTCTGGAAATGTCACTCTACTGGTTCAGATAAAGATGTCTGTTTAACCAAGAACAGTAACAAGGCTAATCCACATTTTGGTACCGCTGGCAAGGATATTGGTCTTTCCTCTTATCCTAACGATGAATACAAGATTGGTGGCGGTGCGCCATGGGCTTGGGGTAGTTACGATCCAAAACTGAAATTAGTTTATTGGTCTACTGGTAACCCTGGTCACTGGACGCCTTCTTATCGTTGTGGTTATGAAGGTAAGAAACATACGCATGAACAATGTAATGATGGTAACTGGGACAACAAATGGTCGATGACTACCTTCGCCCGTAAGGTTGATACCGGTGAAGTCGTCTGGGCTTATCAGATGACACCATTTGATCAATGGGACTATGACGGTGTGAATGAAAATATCCTGGTTGAAATGGATATTGATGGTAAAAAGAACGTTCCTGTTCTGGTCCACTTTGACCGAAATGGTTTTTCCTATGTGCATGACCGTCGTGACGGAACACTTTTACGTGCACACAAGTTTGTCACTGTTAACTGGGCTGAAAAGATTGACATGAAAACTGGTCGCCCAGTTAAGGTCAAGAAACACTCTCCTTTCGCAGTAGGTGTGAATACCCAGACCTGTCCATCAGCAATGGGTGGTAAAGATCAACAACCTTGTTCAGTTGATCCAAAAGAACCGCACAACTTCTATTGCCCAACCAATAACTGGTGTATGGAACTTGAGCCACAAAAACGTACGCATACCCAACAAGGAACGGTTTACGTATTTGCCAATGTCTACATGTATCCTGAAGTTCAAGGTATCACGGGTAAGATCAAGAAGTTTGATGTTCGTACCGGTAAGACTGTTTGGGAAATTCCAGATTCGTATCCAAACTGGGGTGGCACATTGGTTACCGATGGTGGTTTGATGTTCTACGGTAGTAAGAGTGGTCACTTCCGTGCCGTCAGTCGCCGTACAGGAAAAGTATTGTGGCAGCGTAAGCTGGGTTCAGGAATTATTGGTAACCCAATTACCTGGAGTGTCAATGATAAACAGTATGTTTCAATCTTTTCCGGCCTTGGAGGTTGGATTGGTTTGCCTGTTACGGCCGGTTTAGACATGGATGACAAATTCGGTGCGATTGGCGCTACAGCCATGGCCAAGGCCACCGGCCTTGACAGAATTCCACAAGGTGGTGAGTTGTATACCTTCCGCTTGTACTCTGCTAACGATAAACCGGTAAGTTCACCGGAACCTGTGTTAACAGACGTAGATAAGGTAAGTATGCAGCAGTAATAGTTGTTTCAATCATAAGGATTGATTGAACAATCATGGTCGGCGTTGATTTTCAACGTCGACCATTTTTCGTTTTTTTTACAATTAAAATAATAAAGAATAATTCATGAAAATTCGTAATTTATGTTTGATTAACAAGTTAATCATTATTTTGTTGTTTTCTATAAATCTTAATGCAGCAGATAAATCCGAAAAGTTCGAACAAGATGATCAGTACATCTATGAGAAAGATTTTGATGAATTAACGCAAGCAGAGCATACCAGGGCTAAGCGTTTAGCGGAAAAGGCAAAGATTCGTCCCTTAGTCGCCTGTGCCGACCCGGGCAACATGCCCATGTCAAACATGAAGGAACAAGGTTATGACAATCGGGTTGTAAAATTGTTAGCTGATGCGATGGGCACCTCGGTTCAGTTTTTCTGGCGTCCCTATCTGGAGCGAGGATTACACAGAGAGACATTCAGTAATAAAGAATGTGATCTTCTGTTAGGTATGCCATATGGCTATGCCGAGATACTGACAACTATGCCTATTTATAGAAGTACGTACGTATTTGCTTCTCGGGAAGATAGGCAGTTAAAGATAAAAGATCTGGATGATCCTATTCTTACTAATTTAAAAATTGGCACTTATCAGCATTCCGGTTTAAGAGAGGCACTCAGCTATCATGGTGTTACGGCCAATATCGATGTTCATGTCATTAGGCAAGACACCGATTTGGTACCGGAACATCAGCAATGGCAACAGGTACAAAAAGTGGTTGATGGTGAGTTGGACTTAGCTGGTGTTTGGGGGCCATTTGCAGGTTATGTCAAAACGAAAAAGGATGGACCATTGGTACTACAGCCGGTTAATTTGATGGAAGACCGGACTCCATTAGAGTTTTCACTAGCAATCGGTATGCGAACCAATGATGTGGTTCTTAAATATGCCTTCGATAAGGCAATCCAGGAAAATGCTGAAGAGATAGAAGCGGTTTTGAATGAATTTGGTGTACCGTTGGTTTCCTGCAGTGAATGTGCGGTACAAGGTAGCTTGCCTTCTCATGGTTCGTATTACGAACGTTTTATTGATCAAGCAAAAAAACGCTATCTGGAACCTCTGCCAGAAGAACAAACGCAAATCAACGCAGATATTGCACCTGCGGATCAAGTCGTGGACGAACAACGTCTGGAGCAATGGTTAGCTGAAGGCGCGGATATTAATGAGGAACTCAACAATGCTGTGGTGGCTTCGGATGAATTTCGTGTCCGTTACCTTATCAAGCGCGGTGCTGATATTAACTATTTAAATAAGTTGGGTAATGGTTTATTACATCAAGCCGCACGCTATCGGGATTCAAAGATGCTGGATATATTATTGAGCCTGAATGCTAATCCAAATCTTAAGGATATGAATGGCAAGACCCCATTGATTCACGCGACACTCAGCAATCATGTCCCTTCCATTGAGACCCTGGTAAAGGCTGGCGCCAATCTGGAAATAAAAGAAAGAGATCAATTCAATGCGCTTTCTATTGCTGTAGGGAAGAAAAAATTCTGGGCAGTTCTCGCACTAATAGATGCTGGAGCAGATGTGAACACGACAGTGGGTGAAAAAGCAATGACACCACTGATGATTATATGTACACAACATAAATCCAAAGATCGTGAAAAGAATATCATTGAGGGAGCTGAACCTGTTGATATTGCAAAACTGCTGATTGAAAAAGGTGCCGATGTTAATGCAACAACAAGTCTGGATGAGACACCATTAATGTTTGCTGCTGCTAACGATAATTCTCCCCTAATTGGTTTATTGGTACAAAAGAAAGCGGATATGGATGCAAAAACCAAAGATGGCAAAACGGCACTGGATATTGCAAAGGAGCACAATCATGAAGGTGCTGTCAAATCGTTAGAGCTGTTTTCACAGTTTAGCAAGAAAAAGAAGTCTTGATATGACTTTTAATAAATATATCTTTATTGTTATTGCTTATGTCATAACGATGTCTATTCCTTGTTATGCTGAAAATGAAAAGCTAGTTCAATTTTTCTATCTCGGTAAGGATTATCCTTCGTCTCCACCTCTATCTTTACTGGAAAAAATATTGACCGATGAAGGGATTAAGGGTGCGCACTTGTCAATGGAAGTCAATAATCAGATGGGACGGATGTTTGATTATAAGTTTGAGTTAAAAGAGATAATTGTTGCCAAAGATGAAGACCCGGTTGAATCAGTCAAAAAACATCTACAACAATCGAATAAGTTAATTATTGCCGATCTCGAATCGAAAGATTTAATTAAATTGGCAAATTCTCCTGCCACAAAAAACGCCATTATTTTAAACATCAATGCAGAAGATGATGACTTGAGAGTGTCTGAATGCCATAACAATGTTTTCCATATTATCCCGAGTCTTTCAATGCGAACTGATGCATTGGCTCAATATCTTATCTGGAAAAAATGGAAAAAATGGTTTTTGGTTTCTGGTAAACATCAAACAGATAAAGATTATGTCAAAGCCGTAGCGCGTTCGGCGAAAAAGTTTGGTGCAAAAATCGTAGAGCAACGTTCTTATAAACTGGAAACAGGAAATAAACGCGTTGATAGTGGACATCAACAGATACAGACACAGATGCCGATGTTGACCCGTGGGGCAAAAAAGCACGACGTGGTTTTTGTCGCTGATCTAAACGAGTCATTTGGCCTTTATCTTCCTTATCGCACAGCAGAACCCAGGCCGGTTGTTGGAACATATGGTCTGGTAGCGACAGCTTGGCATCGATCGTTTGAGCAATATGCGGGTACTCAATTACAAAATGCATTTGAAGAGTTTGCCGGCAGGATCATGACCGAAAAAGATTATCTCGCGTGGTTGGCGATAAAATTACTGGGTAAAGCTGTCATTCGAACTCAAAGTATTGAGCCTGAGACTTTACGTGCTTATATCCTTGCCGACGACCTAAACCTTGCCGGTTACAAGGGCAGGCCGCTAAGTTTCAGGAAATGGAACCAGCAATTACGGCAACCTATCCTGATATCGAGTGACAGGGCGCTGGTTTCTGTTTCACCACAGGAAGGATTCCTTCATCCCAAATTTTATACAGATACGATTGGTTTCGATAAACCGGAATCCAAGTGCAATTTATCTAGTAGTTGAGATAAACCTGAATGAAGATTATTTTGCTTATAAGCGTAGCTTTTTTAATCAATGTTCATACTGATGAGGCATTTGCGGGGAAGTTATTTGTCTCTAATGAAAGAGACAATACCGTTACTGTTATTGATCATGAAAGTCTGAAGATAATCAGCACTATTCCTACTGGTCGTCGTCCCAGGGGTCTGATCACCAGCATCGATGGCAGAGAAGTCTTTGTCTGTGTCGGAGATGATGACCGTATCGATGTAATCGATGTCGAGAAATTAAAAGTGGTGCGTACGCTTGATCCTGGTCCTGATCCCGAGTTGCTTGATACCGATCCAAGTGGTGAACGTATCTATATTGCCAATGAAGATGATGCCATGGTGACTGTAATGAAAGCCACTGATGGTGAAATACTCGCGCAAATACCGGTTGGTGTGGAGCCAGAAGGTATGCGCGTACACCCAGATAATCACATTACCGTGGCTACGTCTGAAGAAACCAGTATGGCGCACTTCATTGATAATGAAACACTTGAGCTGGAAGATAATATCCTGGTTGATACGCGTCCACGGCATGCAGAATACACACGAGATGGGAAACAGGTTTGGGTGTCATCGGAGATTGGCGGCACAGTATCTGTGATTGGTGTTGAGAATAGAGAAATTATTAAAAAAATCAGTTTTGATATTCGAGGGATACGGTCTGAGTTAATTCAACCCGTGGGTATGAGAATGTCAAAAGATGGTAAATACGCGTTTGTTGCATTAGGTCCTGCAAACCATATCGCTGTCGTTGATACGAAAACTTATGAAGTAAAGAAATACATTCTTGTCGGCCAACGTCCCTGGCATATTGAAATCCATCCTGATGGATCAAAACTGTATGTTGCTAACGGGCTAACTAATGATATGACAATTATTGATGTTGCCTCATTAAAGGCGACACAGTCAGTTCCTGTCGGTCGTTTACCTTGGGGGATCGCATTTGCGAAATAAAATGCATATATTTTTATCACTGTTTTTAATACCTCTGCTTTTAAATTCGACAGACGTAAATGCAGATAACAATCCGTGGGCAGAACCAATTTGGAAATCTCCACCTTTACCCAAGAATCCGGATGCCGAATTTAATTCACATGATCCTTATGCATTAGCTGTAGGAGCAAAGATTAAGACTGATTGCTCAATTCGCTATATTTGGCAGACAAATAAAAAACTCTATTGTTTTAACAGCCTGACCTCAAAGGCCTTTTTTATGGATAATCCAAAACAGTATATAAGGAATGCGGAAGCTTTCCTGATAAAAGAAAGTAATATTAACGAACGTTGAAATTAGTAGAGTTTTTTATAGATAAAATTTAAACCTAGTAACTAAAAGAGAGGATAAGATGATTTTAGAAGTATTAAAACCATATAAATGCGTACTTATATTTCTGTTGGTGTTACCGACTCAGTTTGCTTATGCAGGCGGTGGTAATGGTGTAGATTTAAGTAAAACGCCGTTTGAAATTGTAGAAACTACGCCTAAAGGTGAAATAGTCAATCCATTTGACCCGGCTAACCCAGAAGATGCCGAATCCGGTCATACCGTGTTTATGGAAACCAGTTGTAATGGTTGTCATGGTGGCACCGGTGGTGGTGGTATGGGACCACCGCTATCAAATAAAAAATGGGTCTATGGCAATGATGCCGACACATTATTTCGCTTAATCACTTTAGGTACCCAGGAATTACAAAAACGTGGCTATACGCGTAAGGCTCGAGAGAATGTCAGGGCTCCTATGCCTTCTCAGGCTTCTGGCGATATAGTGATTGAAAGTCTTACGACTGAAAGAATCTTGCGAATCATTACCTGGATACAATCATTACATATTGAAAAGTGATCTTGATTACTTATTGAGAAGTTAATCTGATGTTTAATTTATATACATGGTTTATATCAAACTAATGCTATATAAGATTAATAAAATTTCTGACAGTCCACTCAATGGGCTGTCAGGAGGTTAACTATGTCTCATTCAACTAGTAATGTATTTTCAATCAAGTTTAGTCAATTAATATTGTTAGCTGTATTCCTGTGTTATGTGTCACCAAAGTATCTATTTGCAGCAGACAAAGTTGCATTTGATGGTATGTGTGCCATGGGAATGTCAGTCGGCCAACCTGTCGAGACAGATTGCAGTATTACCTGGAAAGATGAAAACGGCAAAACGTATTGCTTTAGTAACAAAGATTCAAAAGTACAGTTTCTGGAAAACCCTGAGTTTAATCTGGTAAAAGCAAACGACTATTTTACTATGAATGATATTCAGAAACTGAGCAAACGAATGCAACGTTATCGTAACAAAGACGTTAAACAGTTTCTGAAAAAATATATTGAGACAATAAGTGAGGGAAACTCGGGTTTATATCCGCTTTATGATCCATTAACAAAAAAAACAGAATCAGTTGTATTTAAGGAAATACAAATGATGCGTACTTTACACGGCTATGGGTTTTTCCCCGATGTCATTTTTCATGATAAAAATGAGCCCGATAGAAAATATTGGGTTGATTTCTGGTTGAAGCCCAAAGGTGAAAAAGATTTGGAATTGATAGAAACGCGTATTTATAAGGGGCCGAGAAAGTCTGGTAGTGAATGGCAATTGATGACGCGACAACCTGTGCCTTGGTGGTGGATACCGGCATCTGAACATCCCGGTGAGAGTGAACATAAACGAGGCTGGGAGATTATGTCAGCGATTGAACAATATATTATCGAGCAGCGTGATGAAAATGGAATGATTAAATTAACTGTGCCTGATTCGGGAGAACAGGTATCGCTCGAGTATATTGGTTTGCATCAACCTGTCAGACGTTTAAAGGATAATGGTCGTTTCTTTGCCTGTACTGATTTTCGTAAAGAGGGTAGTGAAAATGAATATTATGACGTTGATTTTTGGCTGGATGACGTGACCGGTAATATTAAGGTTGGCGATGTGCGAGTCCATAAAATCCCGGAAAAAATTGATGGAAACTGGGTGCAGATTCCTAAATATAATTTTGATGATATGGAACATGAGGTTGTTCCATAGTCTCAGACGACAATTTCAAATAATAATTAAAATGGAAATCATATGAAAAAAAAGATAGCGGGTTTACTTATTATCATCTTGCTTACATGCACGAATGTGCATGCTGAAAATCAAGATATCGAGATTCTGTACTTTGGAACAAAAGAGGATACCGCATTCATTGGCGTTGGTCAGGGTTTGGAAGATGGCAGTATCGAGAATCAAGGTATTAGCTTTCGAGTCAAAATTGAATCAGAAAATTACAGACCTTACAAAGACCTAATACCCAAAGTGATCTTTGCTGCTACCGGTTCCGAATCGATTCGATTGCTTAGTAGCCTCAATCCAGACATTCCAATTTTCAATCTCATTGATGATTCCGTCATGATAAGAGAGTTATGTCTTCCTAATGTGTTTCATATTATCCCGGGCGAAGATATGCGTTATCACGCTGAAAAAGAATGGCAAACTAAATACCCTGAAGCAACTTTACAAGCTATGGCCTGGCATCCAGATTTTAATATTGGTAATGCATCGATATTAAACCAAAAATTTCTTGATAAAAGAAAGATGACGCTTACAGAACAAGGGTGGTCTGGTTGGGCTGCAGCAAAAATATTTATTGAAAGCCTATTAGCGTTATCTAAAAAACAAGACATGAATTTGATTACATACTTAAAACGGAATGTATTTTTCAATGTGTATAAAGGTGCACCTGTTAGTTTCAGACCTGATGGTCAATTACGTCAGACATTGTTGATTATCGAAGATGGTCGCTTAAAAGGCGAAGTACCTGTTGGGAGCAGTAATGACAAAGAGAGTTTGGACAAGCTGGGAGTCTTGCGTTGTAGCTAGGTTTCAAGTGTTGCAGTTACGGTAGTGGTTAACAATCATTTAGTTTCAGCAGGATATCTGCAAATACTTTCGTGGATGTATTTGTCTTTTTTCCTTTCTACACATGCCTTCGCGACTCAGGTGCGAGTAGGTGTGCTTCAATATGGTACTGTTCATTGGGAACTGGATGTGATTAAGCATCACAAGCTTCTTAAAAAGAATGGAATAGAACTTGAAGTCATTAAAGCGGCCTCCACAAATGCCGTTAATGTGATGCTTCAGAGCGGACATGTTGACCTGGTGGTAGGTGACTGGATTTGGGTATCTCGTCAACGGAATGAAGGTCGAAATTTCACATCGTTTCCATATTCTCTTGCTGAGGGTAGCCTGATGGTAAACCCTGAGTCCGGAATAAAAAGCATTAATGATTTAAAAGGCAAAAAAGTCGGTGTTGCCGGAGGTGAAGTTAATAAAAACTGGTTAATTACCCGTGCTTATAGCCTCAGTAAGTCTGGATTTGATCTACAAGAAGTGACTAAGCCTGTGTTTGCAGCCTCTCCGTTACTTAATCAACTTATGCTGAGAGGTGACTTTGATGCTGTGCTTAATTTTTGGCATTACAGTGCGAAATTGGAAGCAGAGGGAATGATACCTTTAATCAGTGTCGATCAGATGTTAGATGATTTATCCATTAACAATTCGATACCCTTATTAGTCTGGGTGTTCAGGCAAGATTGGGCTGATAAAAACCCTGACGTATTAAATGGGTTTTTAAATGCATCCTTTGAAGCAAAAGAGATATTAATGAATTCAGACAGTGAATGGGAACGAATAGAACCATTAATAAAAATAAATGATTCCCAAACACTCAATATATTACGTAAAACATACCTTTCTGGGGTTCCTACAGAATTTGGTGATGCAGAGGTAGAAGCTGCATCAATGATATTCAGACTACTTGCAAACCTGGCTGGCAATAAACTGGTTGGTGATAATCCAGAATTTAATAGAGGCACATTTTATACAAAATATAAAATTAATTAATATGCCGACATTCAAGAACGGTGAGTTATCAATTAAATTTTTATCAATTGCAGTTTTTATATTGCTATGGCAATTACTTGCCTACTTTTTAAATAATGACTTGTTACCAGGTCCATTAATCGTTTCGTCCGGTTTTTGGGATCATCTAGTTGAAGACGATCTGCTATTTCATTTGTCAATTACCTTAATGAGGGTTGCTGCGAGTTTCTTTTTGGCACTTATTATTGGGACATTTGTCGGGGTTATTATGGGAAATTATCCGAAAATTGATTCTGCTCTGGATAGCTTACTTATAATCGGATTAAATATACCTGCACTCGTAACAATCATATTGTGTTATGTCTGGTTTGGCTTAAATGAATTTGCTGCGATTTGTGCCGTCGTTGTGAATAAGGTTCCAGTTGTGATTGTTACCATCAGGGAAGGTGCAAGGGCGATTGATCATAAATTAATGCAAGTAGCTTATACCTTTAAATTAAGTAGAAGAACTATGTTTCAAAAAGTTTATATACCACAGCTATACCCTTATTTAATCGCTGCATCACGAAGTGGCTTGTCATTAATATGGAAGATAGTATTGGTCGTTGAGCTATTGGGGCGTAGTGATGGAGTTGGCTTTAAACTGGGTACTTTTTTTCAGTTTTTTGATATCACCAGCATTCTTGTCTACACCCTGGCTTTTGCCCTCGTTGTATTAGTAACCGAAAATTGTTTGGTGCAACCAATAGAGTCCAGATTAAGCAGGTGGCGTCTATGATCAAGCTTGATGTCGAGGTGCGAAACAAGACTTACTCTTCCAATTCTCAATGCATTATAAAAGATTTGGCTTTTTCAGTTTCTGCAGGAGAGTTTGTCAGTTTAATCGGACCCTCCGGCGTTGGTAAATCAACATTACTCAACATTATTGGCGAGCTTGATAATCAATTCTATGGTGAAGTAAAAGTGAATAATAGTGTGTTAGCTGAAAATACTAATTCGATAAGAAGAAGTTATATGTTTCAGGAACCACGATTAATGCCATGGTTAACTGTAAAAGAGAATATCAAATTGGTGATGAAAAAAGATGAAGCCAGTGATGAATTCATTCAACAATTATTATGTGATGTGGAACTAGATGATAGCGGATCTGCATTTCCATTAGGGTTATCAGGAGGAATGCAGCGTCGTGTGGCTTTGGCCCGTGCATTCTCAATACGTCCGCAACTCTTGTTAATGGATGAGCCTTTTGTCTCACTTGATTTACCAACAGGAAATCGATTAAGAGATTATTTGATGTCTATCTGGCAGAAAACCAAACCCACTGTTATTTTTGTAACCCATGATGTACGTGAAGCTATCCTGTTGTCGGACAGGTTGATTTTTCTGTCTAATAAACCGACCAAAATAATAAAAGAACATAACATTAAACTAAGTCGACCACGCAGTAGTGCCAATCAATCAGATATTGATAGTGAGTTTAATGAGCTTTTAATTCAACATCCGGATATCTTGAGCGGTTATGTAACTGGTATTCAGGATAATAATGAAACAAAACAAAAAATAGCATGAATCAGAATAATCACTCTTATAAATCAAGTCATCCTGTGCTTCAGGTTTCGTCAGTCAGTAAATCATATGGAAAGCGTAAGGCATTAGATGAAATAACGATGCAGATCAATGCCAGTGAGTTTGTTGCGTTACTTGGACCAAACGGTGCAGGCAAGACGACATTGTTTCAGTTATTAACAGGTCTATTTGTTGCAGATAATGGTTCAATTATTATTCAAGATTTTGATATTCGACATCATGCCGTTCGTGCATTAGCCGGAATAGGCATTGTTTTTCAACAAGCTACACTTGATTTGGATTTAACAATTGGTGCCAACCTAAGGTTACATACAAATTTACACGGTATTAACAAAAAAGAATCACAAAACAGGATACATAAAGAACTCGAACGGCTTGATTTAATAGCGAGAATTAATGATACGGTACGCAGCTTAAGTGGTGGTAATAAACGTAAGGTAGAGTTAGCGCGAGCATTATTGCATCAACCAGGTTTACTATTAATGGATGAAGCATCCATCGGGCTTGATCCAGCTTCCAGGCAATCCTTGGTTAACTATGTCAGAGAATTATGCAGTGATAGAAATGTAGCGGTGTTATGGGCAACACATCTGGTTGATGAAGTGGAGCATGCCGATAAGGTTGTTGTCTTGAATCATGGTAAGTTGTTGGCTGATACAACACCAGAACAATTAATAAACCAGACTGATACCGCTGGGATTCATGAAGCTTTCTTAAAACTAACAAATAATAAACAGGAAAACAGGGAGATATCGGCATGAAGCTAGGTCATGCCATCATGGCCTTACAAGCAATATGCGGCAGGGAAATAAACAAATTTGTTCGTCAACGCGGCAGATTATTTTCAGCGCTAGTTCGTCCCGCATTGTGGCTATTTGTTTTTGCCGTTGGATTTCAGAATGTGCTCGGTATATCAATCATGGAACCGTATGACACCTATATCGTCTATCAGGTTTACATTGTTCCAGGTTTACTGGGAATAATCTTGTTATTTAATGGAATGCAATCTTCACTTGCTATGGTGTATGACAGAGAAATGGGTTTGATGCGACTGTTATTAACCTCACCTTTACCACGTTGGTATTTATTATTAATGAAATTAATCGCAGGGACGGTCTTGTCAGTTATACAAGCGTATGCCTTTTTGATTTTATGCGCTATTTTTCAGATCGAATTACCCTGGTCCGGTTGGTTTTATGCCTTACCGGCCTTAATCCTTGGCGCGATGATGCTGGGTGCAATTGGTCTGGCATTATCTGTCTATATAAAGCAACTGGAAAATTTTGCCGGGACGATGAACTTTGTCATATTCCCTATGTTTTTTGTGTCCTCTGCACTTTATCCTTTGTGGAAGCTGGAAGATGCAGGTGCTGACATATTGCATCTTTTAGCAATGTATAACCCCTTTACTCATGTTGTTCAATTAATAAGGTTTGCATTTTATGGTCAGTTTAATTCAACCAGTTTTGGTGTTGTGACATTTTGTTTAATCGTTTTTTTTAGCTTGGCTGTTTGGGGTTATGACCCACAAAGAGGAATGACGTTAAGAAAAGGCAAGCCAGGATAGACAGTTGTCCAAACAGGAACCAGGTGTTCTATGATGGTAAATTAAAATTAATTGATAAACGGATCAGGTCAGTAATACTTTTTGCATCAAAATTATTTTTTATTTTATCAATGTGGTTTGAAACAGTTTTTTTTGAAATATTAAGTGTTTTAGCTATAGAGCTTTGTGTTTGACCATCAATAAGTAATTTAAGAATTTTTATCTGCTGGGAGGTTAAGTTTGAAATGGGGTCATCTAATCTATTTGAATTATCAAATAAACTAATATCATAATTTAAGTTATCACTAATGTAGATTTTACCTGTTCGTATTGATTTTATTGCATTTAATAAGTCATCTTTTTTACTGGATTTATGGATATAAGACAATGCACCAAGCTTTAAAGATTGAGTAATTAAATAAGGTTCGTCATGCATGCTTAATACTATGATTTTCGCATTACTATCGGCATTTAAAATCATGCGTATAATTTCCATGCCGCTTTCTTCTTTTAACGAAAGATCAATAATTAAAAAATCGGGTTTTAGTGATAAATATTGATGATAGGCTTCGGCACCATTCTCACCTTCCCAGACAACAGTAATATTATGCGCAGCGAGTAATTTACGACAAGCGTCACGAACAATAACATGGTCATCTAGTATTAATGCGCTAAAAAGATCGTTTGTTCCCATAATAATTTGATTAAAAAACAATAAGATACAAGATAATGAAAGGTAAAGAAGAGGTGGTCAGAAAAAATAACCGGGTTTCTCTAAAAACGCGTTTATTACTCATTGTCGTTTTTACTTTATTCATTAGTTTATTCGGGGAAATTTACTTACAAGTGCATAACTGGAGAGAAGCAATCAAATCTGAAGTAGATTCGAGCTTTAATCTTGCAAAGCACTTGGTAGATAGTGGAATTATCGATGGTCATGCTCAGGATCTCATAACAGAAAGTCGTATTTTAAATGCTTTACAGGGTCTTAGGCATATTCGATTAATTGTTAAATATAGACATAATGTTAATTTAATTAGCACAGGTAATATAAGTAAATTTCAAGAAGCTGGTGTTCCAGACTGGTTTGTTAAACTGATCTATCCTTATCAAAATGAATTGCCCCAGGTGGTACTTTCAAACTCGAATATTATCATACAAGCTGACCCGAATGACGAAATAATTGAGGTGTGGGAAGACTTTCATACTCAATTGATTACTATTGTTTGTTTCTCAATTTTTGTTTCCATATTTATTTATATTGCTCTGTATTTTGGTTTAAAACCATTAAATAAATTACAAAAAGGTTTTGAAAAACTTGAAACGGGTTCATTTGATGTCAAATTAAGTGAAAATGCAGTGTCTGAATTATCTATTATAAATCATAAATTTAATAATATGGTTGATGTGCTGAAACGTACTTCAGAAGACAACTCAATGTTGACAAGGAAAATGCTTAATTTGCAGGAAGAAGAACACAAAGTTATAGCAAGAGAATTGCATGATGAAATGGCTCCACATTTATTTGGTATTAGAATATCTGCTTCAAATGCAAACTCGTTTATTAAGCAAAAGGAATTCAAAAAACTATCGAGTCAATTACAAGATATAGATCGCATTGTAGAAAACTTGCAAAATCAGGTGCGTCGAATGCTGACACGTTTACGACCATTAGTATTAGATGATCTAACTATAAAAGATGCAATTTATTCATTGATACAAAAAAAAGAAATTAGTGAGTTGAACATTGACTGGTCTATTGAAATGGAAAATCTAGACGATGCGCTGGATGATACAACTAAAGTTAGTTTGTATCGTATTATTCAGGAAAGCATAACAAATATAGTTCGTCATTCTCATGCTTCAAAAGTTGTTGTCATCGTTATGAAATCAACAGAGCAGGGAGATTTTCATAACCCTATGTTGAAAATAACATTAGAGGATAATGGTAATGGCATAGCTGAAAATATTAAATTGGGATTTGGGCTGATGGGTATTCGAGAAAGGGTGTTGGTTTTAGGAGGAAGTTTTGACATGGTGCAGTCTGATTTAGGCGGAATAAAGTTACAAGTGCAAATCCCTTTAGTTTAGCGATAAATTGCAAATCAGGAAAAATTCATATTCTTAATTTAACTATTATTTTATATAGTGTGAATATACTCCCTATAGCTATCAGGAATTCAGTCTCAGGATGAATAAGAAATACTCAGAAATTGATATTTTATTGATTGATGATCACGATATTGTCGTACAAGGTTGTGAATCAATGCTGAGTAATTCAGGTTTTAAATCTGTTCATGTTGAGACAGATTGTGATAAAGCTTTGCAAAATGCGGTAAAAAATAAACCTGATTTAATTGTAGTCGATATTTCCATGCCTGGCATGGGCGGATTTGGACTTATACGTCGAATTAGAAAAAAACACCTTGATGCAAAGATTATTGTTTTCTCTATGCACGATGATCCGAGCATTGTATCTCGCGTTATAGAATCCGGTGTAGAAGGCTATGTAAGTAAAACCTGCTCACCACAAAAAATTCTTGAAGCAATCGACTCTGTATTTTCAGGCAATATCTATTTATCCCAAGACGTTGCACAGGTTTTAGCACTAGACAAGTTAAATCCAACAAAGAATATTCTCGATAAATTAACACCTAAAGAATATGAGATTTTTGATATGTTGGTAAATGGAAGTAATATTTCTAATATCGCTGAAACATTATTTATCAGTAGTAAATCTGTCAGCAATTATATTACTAAAATCAAAACGAAATTAGACGCAAACAGTGTTGCTGAGTTAGTTCATATTGGTTATAAGCACAATATTACACGGACTGGAACAGATGCTGTAACGTAAATAAGTTTTAGTCGTTTATTATTAATTGAACCTTTTGATATAGTTTAATTCAACTGTAATAGTTAGAATTTATTAGCACTACAGTTTATTGTTTTTCCATCTTGCTTTTAATTGCATTAAGTCCAGCGTCAAAGATGCCTTCAATAACCTTTTTGGCTTCGTTGTCAGGTTTGTCTTTAGCTAAAAAAGTCGCTGACCATGTTATCATCGCATTTTCACCTTTAGGATCAACTTCAAACAAAGCATTGTAAGCTTGTACAGGCAGCGGGCTTTCTGTAATGGAATACATATAGCCCGTAGGATTCTTCCCTCCATGTCGTTCTTTTATTTTTCCTCCGTCTTGTAACGTGAGAAAACGAAATTTTCCTTCTTCTGTATCACTGATTTCACAATTAGCAACGGCTGGGTGCCAATCCTCAATAGCACAAAAATCGCTAACATATTTCCATACTTCTTCCGCACTTGCATTAACTTCAACAGTTTTAGTAACTTGCAGAGATTGACCAGCATGAAGATTGATGCTCGCTAGAAAAATGAATGTCGTTATTGAAAAATATTTAAACATTTAATATCTGTTCCTTTTTTTTAAAAATATAATAACAATACTCTTAAGATATAAATAGAATCATGAATAAGATTAGGAAAATGTATTATTGTTTTTAGGAATTAATCATATTGTTGAATGAAAATTTCCTAAAATTGCATACTATTCAATAATAATTTGATCCAATTAGCTTCCAATTTGGATTTGCTCGCGAAAATGGGTAGATATCATGGGGCTTGGATGAGGGTAAAAACTAAAAATTGATATCAACTAGTTTGTCAATACAATTAATTTATTTCTAGCCATCTATAGCAATAATAAAAAGGGTTCAACTAGCAAACCTTTCTCAACTAGAATAGGTTTGCTAGTTAGTACAAGCTTTATTTTGATTGGTTAACAAAATCAACCAAACTTGAATAAGAAAACATATAGTCGGTAGCCTGGTTAGGCGTATGACAAGCTGCACATTCGAGATTGTTATCTTTTGGCCTTCCGTCTGCATTATAAATGGCGTAACCCCAATTTTCAGTTCTCTCGCTAGCACTATAGGCGGCGTCCCAATCAGAACGTTTTTGCATGACGGCTATGGCAGCCAGTTTACCTTTTTCAAACACACCATTTGCACCCATTTTCGGTTTATCATTTTCATCTTTAACTGGTTTATAGATTTCCATCACGATGGTCGCGCCGTCGGCTAATTTGTCAGACTCATCAATGTGAGTTGCTGCTTGATTGGCATAGAGCACAGCGACTTGTTTGCCATTCATGCGGTTGCGTGTATCGTAATTAACAAAATCGGACTGATAGTTATTAGGAAGTGGAACATGTTCAGGATTGCCGCCCGCATGAGCCGCATTAATAGTTATTGTTACTAACAACGTACAGAATAGTTGTTTCATGTTTTTTCTCCTCTTATTAGATTTTATAACCATTATAGTGATCATCATTGAGTGACATAGCCAGACGAGTAATGATGATGGGCTTGGGTTGTGAAAACTGCGATATAATTCTAAAGATAATTGATAAAACACACCTCGATAATTCTCTGAGTATGTTTTTACATTGATAGATAAGCGTTACTTTTTTGATTTCGGATCTTTAACGTAATAATTCAGATGTTCTTCTTCCAATGCATCGATGACCGGTATGAGTTTTTCCGGTAACACGTATTGTTGATAAACCAGCCCGTTTTTCTTCAACTGTTCATCCAGATTCTTTAAAATATTATTGATTAACTGACTTATCGCGGCTTTTTGCATGCCGGTGTCTTCAATCACTTCCTGACGCGATTGCCCCAACACCAGAATGCGGTAGGCAGCGTCCTTGGATTTGGCACGGATACGCAAGCCTTTGGTGGCTAATGAAAATTGTTTGTCATTCATGATCGGACCGTGGTCTTCAATCCATTTAAAAACATCTAGGGAATCAATGTGTTCCAACAAGATATGCATTATATACATCGTCCTATGACAGTCACTAACAAATCATTTTGTGCTTGGATTGCAACGCGTATTCGAAAATAAGTATAATATATACTTGTTTATAATTAATAGTAAATATATTATATTTTTAATTTACTAGTTTATATTTTGTATTTAGGAAGAAGGATCATGGATGAAGAACAAAAGGAACAAATCACCTGCGCAATTTATATGTCAATTTACAACCAAAATTACCGATGCGCACAGACAATTCTTGATGAAGTCATAATACAAGCCACCAATAATACACTGGATCAAGTCATCGAAATTATTGAGCATAGTGATTCGTCTTTGCTGCTCGATATAATCAGCGAATTAAGGCAAGACTAATCTGCCAATAATTAAGCTCGAAAATTGACAGTCATTGCTTGCTGACTAAAAAAGCAAGCATCACCGTGAATGTCTTTCAAACGCTTATTTTTCAGTGTATTTCTTTGCTATGATGGAAGTGCTGACTTAAGCTACACGTTCAATTAAGTTCTAAGCTGAATAATCATGGATAAGAAAAATAATAGCGTCATCGAAGCGCTAAAAATGTCATTGGAAAATAACCCTGATGACACCTCGGTGATGGCACACCTGGCTGATTTGTTATTGAGTTCTGACGAATCAGAAGAAGCGCTCGGTTTTTATCAAAAGCTGCTTGCCATTAACCCTACCGACGAGTCTTATATTAAGGGTGCATTGGCCGCATCAGAGCAGCTCGGAAATGATGCTCTGTCATCCTCCTACAAAACACTATTGAATGCATTGGGGCATCAAGAAGAGCAGGGCGAGACTGACTCGACCGCTGAAGAAGATGATGTCGTTCAAGATATCGGTACGCAGCGCGTGCGTGGAGCAAAATTGCGCCTGGTAACAGACGACACGTTTGACAGCGACTGGGAAGTCGAAGACTCAACGGTTTATTTAAACGATGTTGGGGGAATGGAGGATGTAAAGAAACGTTTGCATCTGTCTTTTTTAGGTCCGTTACAGAATCCTGACTTGATGAAAGCATACGGTAAAAGTATCGGTGGTGGATTAATGCTTTATGGTCCGCCGGGTTGCGGTAAAACATTTATTGCTCGGGCCTTGGCGGGTGAAATTGGTGCCAAGTTCATGGCTGTTGGCCTATCCGATATATTGGATATGTATATCGGTGAGAGTGAAAGGAAGCTACATGAAATATTTAATACTGCTCGCCGTGCTGCGCCTTCCATTTTGTTTTTTGATGAACTTGATGCGATTGGGCAGAAACGTAGTCAGTTGAGAAATTCCGGAATGCGCACATTAGTGAATCAATTATTATCCGAGATGGACAGTGTGGGTAATGATAACAAGGATGTGTATATATTAGGCGCGACCAATCACCCCTGGGATGTGGATCCTGCCTTGCGCCGTCCGGGGCGTTTCAATCGAATGGAAATTGTATTACCGCCAGATGAGTTAGCGAGAGAGTCAATCTTAAAATATCACCTTAAAGATAAACCGGCTGAGTCAGTCGATGTAACGCTGTTGGCAAAAAAAACCGAATTGATGTCGGGCGCCGATCTAGCGCATCTATGTGAAGCTGCCGTTGAATATGTTCTCGAAGAATCGCTTAGCACTGGTCAAACAAGAGAATTATCGACTGACGACTTTGCGGTCCCTTTGCAAGAGATCAAACCTTCAACCAGGCCCTGGTTTGAAAATGCCAGAAATTTTGCCATGTTTGCCAATGACAGTGGCTCCTATGATGATTTGCTGAACTACATCAACAAAATGAAGTTATAAGATGAATTCGGGTAATGATAATTACGAGTTGTTAAAACTTGAAAAACAGCTCAATGCATTACTGGAGATTGATCGATTTGATGAAGCACTAAAGTTAACCGGCAAGCTGTTAGCCGGTGACCCGGAAGAACCTTGGTATCACTATCAACGTGCAAGAGCCTGTCTTGGTATGGATGATTTATCACAAGCCAGGGATGCATGCGTTGCGGCAATAAAATCGGAACCGGAATATAGCTGGGCATATTATCTATTAAGCATCATCGATCACGAACGCTGCAATTTTCAAAGTGAGTTGTCGATGGCGGAGGAGGCGGTCCGACTTGAACCGGAAGAGCCTGAGTTTTTTAAGAGACTGGCTTATGCGCAAATGCAATCGGGTTTATTAAAGAAAGCATTTGATAGTGTCCAGTCTGCAGTCACGCTGGAACCGGATTCGGCTGAATCGCATGAGTTACTTGGCGACGTTGCACTGGAACTCGATAAATATGGCGTCGCAGAAGAGCACTACAGGGCTGCATTAAAGATTAATCCGGATAACCCGAGTTCATTAAACGATCTGTCTGTGTCTTTGATGGCGCAAAAAAAGTGGCGCGATGCGATTGAAATTCTTGATATGGCGATACGGGTTGAGCCTACCAATAAGGTATTGCAACAGAACCTTTTCAAGTCGATTAACTTTCTGTTGGCAAAGCAACTAACGAAAAATAAAAAACAAAAGGTATTAGAAGAACTCCCGGTTGCAATCCAGCATTTTTATAAAGACCGGCAATCTCGTATACCTTCCATCCTTAATCTGGGTGGGTATAAAGTGACATTACTTTGGATAATAGCGCTTGTGCTGTTTTTTATCCCATTTTTATACCTGGCGTAAGTGCAGATGCCATTTTGGCATGGTTGATTTTTATCTATAGCTAATAAAAAACGGGCATTATCTTTTGATAATGCCCGTCTTGTCAGAACGAAATAGATTTCGTTTTATTTTGCAGCGACTTTATTACCAGGGGTGCCAACTGAATCAAAACGACCCAGATTCATCACCTTGGCCCAAGCTTGAGAGAAGTCATTAACAAATTTCTTGTCATCAGCTGCGTAGACTTGAGCCATATCACGTAGTTCTGATTGAGAACCGAAGATAAGGTCAACAGGTGTAGCAGTGTACTTCAACTTATTGCTGCCACGAGCGTAACCTTCATAGACGCCAGCAAACTCGCTAGATGCTTTCCATTCGGTAGACATGTCGAGTAAGTTAACGAAGAAGTCGTTGCTCAAAGTTCCAGGCTTGCTGGTCAATACACCATGTTTTTCGCCACCGAAGTTAGCGTTCATGGTGCGCATGCCACCCAACAGTACAGTCATTTCAGGTACCGTCAGAGTCAACAGGTCAGCTTTTTCAACCAGCATTTCGGTTGGCGTGCCATAGCTCATATCTGTGTAGTAGTTACGGAACGCGTCTGCTTTCAGCTCTAACCATGCAAATGATTTCGCATCGGTGTTTTTCTGCGTTGCATCAGTACGGCCTGGGGTGAAATCAACATCAATGTTGTAACCTGCATCTTTGGCCGCTTTCTCAACAGCAGCATTACCGGCAATCACAATCGTGTCAGCCAATGAGACTTTTTTGCCGCCTTTAAGCGATTTGTTGAAATCCGCACGAACTTTTTCCAGGGTCTTGATGACCTTGTTCAGTTCTTTCGGGTTATTGACTGCCCAGTCTTTTTGTGGAGAGAGTGCGATACGTGCACCGTTGGTACCACCACGCATATCTGAACCACGATAACTTGCGGCAGAAGCCCATGCGGTTCTGATCAACTCAGGTACGCTTAATCCAGATTTCAGGATGTTAGCTTCCAGTTTTTCAGCATCGTCGTGACTGATCAGTTTGTGATCAACGGCCGGAACAGGATCCTGCCAGATGAACGTTTCCTGTGGCACTTCTGGACCAACGTAACGCGCTACTGGACCAAGATCACGGTGTGTCAATTTAAACCAGGCACGTGCAAATGCAGCGTCAAACTCTTTCGGGTTTTTCGAGAAACGCTCAGCGATCTTGCGAAAGCCAGGATCTTCCTTCAATGCCAGGTCAGTCGTGAACATGACTGGGGGGTTACGTTTACCTTTTACGTGTGCATCAGGCACAGCTTTTTGAGCTGATTCATCGGTAGGAATCCATAAATGGCCACCACCTGCGCTTTGATGTTTTTTCCATTCAAACTGGAACAAGTTTGCGAGGTATAAAATAGACCATGCGGTTGGGGTCTGGGTCCAGGCACCTTCAAGACCACTGGTTACTGCATCTTCAGCTTTACCTTTACCGCATTTGTTTTTCCAGCCAAAGCCTTGTTTTTCAATGGAAGCAGCGGCAGGTTCAGCACCAACACAGTCTTTAGCAGAACGAGCGCCATGCGCTTTACCCAGCGTGTGGCCACCGGCAACCAGCGCCACAATTTCTTCATCATTCATCGCCATACGGCCAAATGACAAACGCATGTGTTTTGCTGCATCCAAAGGATCCATGTTACCGCCAGGGCCTTCAGGGTTAACGTAGATTAAACCCATCTGTACAGCAGCTAATGGAGATTCGAGTTTGCCACCTTTGAAGCGTTTGTCCGCAGCCAGCATTTGGGTTTCAGCACCCCAATAAACTTCGTCGGCTTCCCAGTCGTCAACACGACCACCGGCAAAACCCAGGGTTTCAAAACCCATTGATTCCAGACCAACGTTACCAGCAAGGATAATCAGATCACCCCAGGAAACGCTACGGCCATATTTCAATTTGACTGGTTCCAGAATACGACGGGCTTTATCGAGGTTGGCGTTATCAGGCCAGCTGTTCAGCGGTTCGAAGCGTAATTGACCGCCTTCAGCACCACCACGACCGTCCATCGTACGATAGGTACCAGCTGCGTGCCATGCGGCACGGATCATCAAGCCACCGTAATGGCCCCAATCCGCTGGCCACCAGTCTTTAGAAGTGGTTAATGCCTTTTCAATGTCAGCTTTTAGTTGTTTGTAATCAACCTTACTGAACGCTTCAGCGTAGTCGAAATCACCATAAGGATTGGAAGCCGGATCATGATCTCGTAATTTTTTCAGGCTTAATTTATCTGGCCACCAAAACTGGTTAGATGAGGTATCTGCAACAGCCTTTGCCATTCCCTCTGCATGAGAGGTCACGGGCGCAAGTGTTGCCACTGATACCGCGAGCGCAGTTATTAAAGAAGATGCTTGTTTAAGCATGTCATATCCTCCTGTTTAAGTTATAAATTTAGTACAAATTCTCAAGAGCTAACATAGATGCGGGTGTCCTCACGATCCAATTGATTCTATGTATAGTGTAAATAGGCAAATTCTATTCCAGCTCTCGCAATGCAACATTTTAGCTATTTTACTGAGCGTACCGGGCGCGCGGGTTTGGTTCGGAAAAATTGATAGTTAAGCAATGTAACTGACTGATTTTAAGCTGCAATTGTTGCCAGTGATTCAAGACTATGTGCCAATTCCTTGACTAAGCTGAGCTTGGTCGAGCTGTTGTTTGACACCATGGCGACAGTGCGAGCGGGGATGGCGCCAACAAATGGAATGTACGCAAGATCGTCACGTTTTCGGATAGTCACCGCCGGGACCAGCGCAATGCCGAGTTTGCTAGCCACCATTTCTTGCAGTGTTTCCAGGCTGGTGGCTGCAAAATCACGAGGTTTTTCCTGAAATTCCATGTTACAAATGGATGTGAATTGTTCGCGAATACAGTGCCCTTTTTCCAGCAGTAAAATATCCTGGTTTTTCAAATCGGAGCAGCTGATGGCCTGCTTGCGGGAAAGGGGGTGTTCCTGATGTGCGCACAACATAAACGGTTCGGTAAACAGCGGATGAATATTGATGCTGTCCCCGGTCACAGGCAACGAAAGCAGGGATGCATCAATTTGCCCCTGTTTGAGCATACTCATCAGTATCTGGTATTTCTCCTCCGAGAAACTGAGCGTCAGATTCGGATAATGCTCATGTAACAGTGAAATGATACGAGGCATATAGTAAGGAGCCAGAGTTGGACATACGCCAAGGCGTAACTCTTGCTCGATCGAATCGTCCTTGGCCCGTGCCAAATCATACATGGCTTCCACCTCTTTCAGGATCAGCCGGGCGCGATTAACCAATTCCCGACCAAGGGCGGTGCAGGTTATCCCTGTGCCTTTGCGATCGAATATCCTACAATTCAGCAGTTTCTCAACTTTGTGGACCTGGGTACTCAAGGTCGGCTGGCTGACGCTGCAAAGTTCGGCGGCACGAGTAAAATTTCCCGCATCGGCTACCGTAACAATATATTTAATGTCTCTGATATTCATCAATAATGATATTTAGCAATCTTACATTTAATGTATAGTGATTTTGGATGCTGCATTGTCGTGACTCTGGCAGTTCGAGTCTAATTTAAATAATCTAACTGAGTTATAGGCGAAAGTTATCAAGCCCGGTCGGATTGACCTGATTTCACCTACTTTTCACGATCCACTCACGCAGTGATCATTTGGTTTTTACTATCGTCAAATTTTATTAACAGTCTCAGTTATTGATATTGATGTATCGTTATTTATTGATTGCTCTCGTTTTTACTGTTGGTGCGTGCAGTGTTATGCCGGAAAAAAACCTGGATACGGTTGATTATGTGGATATCGAACGCTTTATGGGCGATTGGTATGTCATTGCAAATATTCCGACGTTCATAGAGAAAGATGCCTACAATGCAATTGAATCTTACCAATTAAACGAATCAGGAAACATCGATACGACCTTCAGTTTTAATGCGGGCGGCTTTGATGGCGAGAGAAAGGTGTATCATCCCACCGGCTTTATTAAAGATAATCAGACTAATAGTGTCTGGGAGATGCAATTCATCTGGCCGTTTAAAGCAGATTATCGCATCGTTTATTTGAATGATGATTATTCTGTGACGGTAATCGGAAGAAACAAACGTGATTACGTCTGGATTATGGCGAGAGCACCGGAAATTAATCCCGAGCTTTATACGGAACTCATCCAGTTCCTCAAAGACGAAGCTTATGACACTTCAAAAATTCAAAAAGTCCCACAAAAATGGTAGACCGCTCAGGGTCACGTATTACCAGTAATTTACTCTCTCAGAATTCTTTTGGCGAGCTCGTTTGGTAAACAGTTAATACGTTAGATCATATTGTTAATCGTTTTCACGGAACCGTTGGACGTTAGCTCGATGTTGATGTGTTCCGGTTTGCAGTTGATATAGACAAGCAACGCAAGCATCCCTGTGCCAAAACACAACGAAAATAGTGAGGCATAACCGACTATCAATATGGTGATAATGGATGTCAGTAACACAACGCCAGTTATTGTGTATTTTGTTTTTCTACTGATGACACGGTATTCGATCCAGTCACGGATGCTCGGACCAAATCTGGGATGATTTAATATTTGCTCACTCTTTGCTGGATTTGATCTGGCAAAGGCCCAAACGGCGATAATGAGAAAGCAGGTGGTTGGCATAACAGGAAGAAAAATACCAATGACGCCGAGCGCCAGTGCAAGATAACCCAGCACGCAGTAACAGGCCTGTTTCGCTAACATTCTATTTGGCATTTATCTTTTACTCTCAACGCTATCAAATAGTTATATTCCTGATGGAGTAACGGCCGGATTCGTTAAAACTTTATGCTATTGGACAATTTTCCGTGCTTTCTGAAATCAGTTAATGCGATCTGTCAGCTGTAACCACAATGTAATTGTTTTATTCTGGAAAACATGCGATTTTTGCGTGCTTGAATAGGCAGTTGTTAGTATACTTCTTGCATAAATATCAAGGATATTGATCATTTATTTGTAACCATGTTGACTAATTATTTCCCAATACTCGTATTTACTCTGGTCGGGCTTGCGTTAGGTGTCATTCTCATGTCACTGGGTTTGCTGCTCGGTAAGTTGATGGGCCATGCACGGGCTGACTCCGAAAAACAATCGCCTTATGAATGTGGCTTCGAGGCGTTTGAAGATGCGCGTATGAAATTTGATGTCCGTTATTATCTGGTTGCAATTTTGTTTATTATTTTTGATCTGGAAATTGCATTCCTGTTTCCCTGGGCCGTCGCATTAGATGGAATAGGTATGGCCGGCTTTTGGGCCATGATGATATTTCTGGGTGTGTTGGTGGTGGGTTTTATCTACGAATGGCGCAAAGGCGCGCTGGAGTGGGAGTAGTTTCGATGGGAGCTGAAGAAAAGATTCACGAACAGGGAATTGTCACGACCAGTGTTGATAATCTGGTGAACTGGGCTAGAACCGGTTCAATGTGGCCAATGACATTCGGCCTTGCCTGTTGCGCCGTTGAGATGATGCATGCCGGCGCGTCACGCTACGACCTTGACCGCTTTGGTATCGTTTTTCGTCCTAGCCCGAGACAATCTGATGTCATGATTGTTGCCGGAACGCTGGTCAACAAAATGGCCCCGGCACTGCGTAAAGTCTACGACCAGATGTCTGAACCGCGTTGGGTTATTTCGATGGGCTCTTGTGCTAACGGCGGTGGTTACTATCATTATTCCTATGCTGTAGTCAGAGGTTGTGACCGTATCGTGCCCGTCGATGTCTATGTCCCCGGGTGTCCGCCAACTGCCGAAGCTTTGTTGTATGGAATCATTCAACTACAGAAGAAGATCCGGCGCACTAACACCATCGCTCGTTAATTAATACTGAATACTTTATGACGGAAACTAGCGCCAGTCTCGCGACTAAACTGGAAGAAAAATTCAGCGATGAACTGAACGATTGCATCAACGAACGCGATCAAGTCACTATTGTTATTCCCAGAGAGAATCTATTGAGCGTCGCAAAAACCTTACGCGATGATTCGCAGTTTCAATTTGCACAACTTTCCGATTTATGTGGTGTTGATTATTCCAGTTATGGACTTGGTGACTGGGCAACGACAGAAACAACGTCAACTGGCTTCAGTCGTGGTCGCGATCAAAACCAATCAAACACTACATCATCAGATAAACGTTTTGCCGTGGTCTATCACTTATTATCACTGCATTATAATTTACGATTACGTGTCAGATGTTATGTCGATGCTGATCTCCCACGCATCGATTCCGTTACCTCAATCTGGGCCTCGGCAGACTGGTATGAACGCGAGGCGTTTGATTTATTCGGTATCTTATTTGATAACCATCCTGACCTGCGTCGCATCCTGACCGATTACGGTTTTATCGGTCATCCATTTCGTAAAGACTTTCCATTGGAAGGTAATGTTGAGGTTCGTTATGACCCGGACAAACAGCGTGTCGTCTATCAACCGGTGACCATCACTAATCGTGTACTGGTTCCAAGAGTGGTGCGTGATGATAATCGTTATGTACAACCACAGGAGCAACAGTCCGATGCCTGAGATTCGTAACATGACGATGAACTTCGGGCCGCAACATCCGGCAGCGCATGGTGTGTTGCGTCTGGTGCTGGAGATGGATGGCGAAGTGATTGAACGTGCCGACCCGCATATTGGTTTATTACATCGGGGTACCGAAAAGCTGGCCGAGAGTAAGCCGTTTAATCAAAGCATTGGTTATATGGATCGTCTCGACTATGTGTCGATGATGTGTAACGAGCATGCTTATGTGATGGCGATTGAGAAACTGCTCGGTATCGAAGCGCCGGAACGCGCGCAATATATAAGAGTGATGTATGCCGAAATCACGCGCATACTGAATCATTTAATGTGGCTGGGGGCGCACGGGCTTGATATCGGCGCGATGACTATCTTTTTGTATTGCTTTCGTGAACGTGAAGACCTGATGGATTGTTACGAGGCGGTATCGGGTACGCGCATGCATGCGACCTATTATCGTCCGGGCGGGGTGTACCGTGATTTACCTGGCATTATGCCGAAATACGAGGCTTCCAAGTGGCACAGCCAGGAGGAAGTGGACCGACTGAATGAGAATCGACAGGGTTCATTACTCGACTTTATTGAATCGTTTACTCAGCGCTTTCCTGCATGTATTGATGAATATGAAACACTGCTAACGGACAATCGTATCTGGAAACAACGCACGGTGGGTGTTGCCGAAGTGACTCCTGAGCGAGCGTTACAACTTGGTTTCACCGGCCCGATGTTGCGAGGTTCCGGTATTGAATGGGATTTGCGTAAAAAGCAGCCTTACGACATTTACGACAAGATCGATTTTGATATTCCCATTGGGACGAATGGTGATTGTTATGATCGCTATCTGGTCAGGGTCGAGGAAATGCGCCAGTCGAATCGGATTATCGAGCAGTGTGTTGAGTGGCTAAGGAACAACCCGGGTCCGGTCATGATTGATGATCACAAATTGTCGCCGCCCAGACGTGAAGAAATGAAAGACGATATGGAATCATTGATTCACCATTTCAAACTCTTCACTGAAGGTTATTGTGTGCCGGAAGGAGAAGTCTATTCTGCGGTGGAACATCCGAAAGGAGAGTTTGGTATATATCTGGTTTCTGATGGTGCCAATAAGCCTTACCGCATCAAGATTCGGGCGCCGGGTTTTGCTCACTTGGCCGCAATGAACGAAATGGTTAAAGGACATATGTTAGCTGATGTGGTAGCCGTGATAGGCACACAGGACATAGTCTTTGGTGAGATAGACCGATGAAAGACTTCGTCTTTTACTTTAATAATTCGTTGCCGCGCAATTTTCGAATGCTCATGTATTTTACATACACTGCGCTTCTAAAAATGCTTGTGCCTCGTCTAAAAGCAAAAGTCTCGTTTTTTAGTTTTTGATTATGGTTATGAAAATAAAATTCGTCTTGAATGAAATGACTTGTACTAATCGATCAAGTTAAAGAATTTAGAAAGAATGAGCGAAATAAAAGAACAGGTGCTTACACAGCATACGATCGAGGAGATCGATAAATGGCTGAAGAAATACCCGGAAGACAGAAAGCAGTCAGCCGTACTTGCTGCACTTCGAGAAGCACAGCATCAGAATCATGGGTATTTAACGACGGAGCTGATGGACGCTGTTGCCGATTATCTGGATATGCCAAAGATTGCGGTTTATGAAGTGGCGTCATTTTATTCGATGCTGGAAACCGAACCGGTAGGACGACACAGCATTTCTGTTTGTACCAATATCTCTTGCATGTTGATGGGCTCTGATGAAATCGTTGCGCATATTGAAAAGAAACTGGGTATTAAACTTGGTGAATCCACCAAGGATGGCCGGTTCCATATGAAATGCGAAGAGGAGTGTTTGGCGGCCTGTTGTGGTGGCCCAATGATGATGGTGGATCATGTTTATTATGAAAATCTGACGCCGGAAAAGGTGGACGAGATTCTGGATGCTTTGGATTAGTAACGATGGAAATCAATAATATTTGTTATGCAACGCTCAAATTTGATGAGCCGTGGACGTTTGAAAATTACGTCAGTGTTGGTGGCTATGATGCGTTAAAGAAAATTATTAATGAAAAAATGACCCAGGATCAGGTGATTGAAGAGGTCAAGAATTCTGGTCTCCGTGGTCGTGGCGGTGCCGGATTTCCGACTGGATTGAAATGGAGCTTTATGCCGAAATCTGCGCCCGGTCAAAAATATATTGTATGTAATTCCGATGAGAGTGAACCTGGTACCTGTAAAGACCGGGACATATTACGTTTTAATCCGCACTCTGTTGTTGAAGGTATGGCGATTGCCTGTTACGCGACAGGGTCAAGCGCGGCCTATAACTACATTCGCGGTGAGTTTATGGATGAGCCATTCATTCGTTTTGAAGCCGCGCTGAAAGAAGCCTACGACAATAATTTACTTGGTCAGAACATACTCGGTAGTGATGTGAGTATTGATGTTTATGCTTCGCTTGGTGCCGGTGCCTATATCTGTGGTGAAGAGACAGCGCTGTTGGAATCTTTGGAAGGCAAAAAAGGCCAGCCACGATTTAAACCACCATTTCCTGCTAACTTTGGTTTGTATGGAAAACCCACAACGATAAACAACACTGAAAGCTATGCCTCTGTACCTAGCATTATTCGTAATGGTGGTCTTTGGTTTGCCGAAAAAGGTGTTGCCAATAGCGGTGGTATGAAATGCTTTTCTGTTAGTGGCCACGTTAATAACCCGGGTAACTTTGAGATTCCCCTCGGCACGCCATTTTCCAAGCTGCTGGAAATGGCCGGCGGTGTAAGAAATGGCCGCGGACTAAAGGCCGTGATTCCTGGAGGGAGTTCCTGCCCTGTTGTCAGGGGTGATGTGATGATGGAAACCAATATGGATTATGATTCGATTGCCAAGGCTGGTTCGATGTTAGGTTCAGGTGGTTTGATAGTGATGGACGATACAACTTGTATGGTGAGTGCCCTTGAACGGATATCCCGATTTTATTATTCCGAGTCTTGTGGCCAATGTACGCCTTGTCGCGAAGGGACGGGCTGGTTATATCGAGTCATCAAACGTATTAGAGAAGGTAAGGGTGAGCAAGGCGACCTGGATAAACTGGATGATGTTGCCAGTAAAATAGAAGGTAGAACCATCTGTGCCTTTGGTGATGCAGCAGCCTGGCCGGTACGCAGTTTTGTCAAACAGTTCCGCGAAGAATTTCAATATCTGATTGATCATAAACGTTCCATGGTCAGTGCCGGTAACCGTCGAGAACCTGAGGCGGCCTAGGTCATTGTGGTTAATCCAATTAGTAATGAGTAATACAGATGTCTGACGATCAAATTACGATAGAAGTTGACGGCAAGTCTTTTCCTGCTCGGAAAGGACAAATGCTGATCGAGGTGACCGATGCCAATGATATTTATGTCCCTCGGTTTTGTTATCACAGTAAATTAACGGTAGCGGCTAACTGTCGTATGTGTCTGGTCGAAGTCGAGAAGGCACCGAAGGCCTTACCCGCTTGTGCCACGCCGGTGATGGACGGCATGGTAGTGAGGACGCAATCCAAGATTGCGGTCGATGCACAAAAATCCATCATGGAATTCTTATTGATCAATCATCCCTTGGATTGTCCGATCTGCGATCAGGGTGGTGAATGTGAGTTACAGGATCTGGCCATGGGTTATGGTCAGGATGTCTCACGCTACAATGAAAAGAAGCGCGTTGTTAAAGATAAGAATATCGGTCCATTAATACAAACCGATCTAACACGTTGTATCCACTGTACCCGTTGCGTGCGTTTCGGCGAAGAGATTGCTGGTCTGCGTGAAATGGGTGCCACCGGCCGTGGTGAAAACATGACCATCGGGACTTATATTGAAAAGAGTGTCGATTCGGAAATGTCTGGCAATATTATTGATTTGTGTCCGGTTGGCGCACTAACCTCGAAACCGTTTCGTTACTCAGCCCGAACCTGGGAACTGATTCAGCGTGACACGATTGCGCCACATGACTCAGTCGGTTCCAATATACATGTACATGTCAAAGCTGAAAAAGTCATGCGTGTCGTGCCGGCTGCCAATGAATCGATTAATGAGGTTTGGTTATCGGATCGGGATCGTTTTAGTTACGAAGCGATCTATAGCGAAGAACGTTTGCATACGCCAATGATTAAACAAGACGGTCAATGGCATGAAGTCGATTGGGAAACGGCGTTGAACGAGGTTAAATCCAGGCTGACAGCGGTGATACAGTCACAAGGGACAGACAAGATTGGTGCGCTGGCATCTCCGTCGTCGACATTGGAAGAATTGTATTTGTTCCAGAAATTTGTCAGGGCACTGAATATCAACAATATTGACTCCCGATTAAGACAATGTGACTTTAGCGATCAATCGTCCGCACCCTTATATCCCTCGCTGGATATCGACATAGCTGAGTTGGAATCTATTGATGCGGCATTACTGATCGGATCTAACGTAAGAAAAGAACAACCTATTATTAATCATCGTTTAAGAAAAGCGGCATTGCATGGTGCAGCTATATCGATGTTAAACCCGATTGATTATGATTTTAACTATCCGGTTAACAGCAGTTTGATTGTTTCACCGTCAGCAATGCTGGCTCAATTAGCCGGGGTATTGAAGGCAATCGTCTCCAGCAAAGGTGAATCAGTAGATGATGAAATCAGTGCTTATCTGGATAGCATTACTGTTACTGCTGAACACGAAGCCATTGCCAAAGCATTATGCGATGCTGAAAAACCGATTGTTTTTCTAGGTAACATCGCCACTGCGCATCCCCAGTTTGCTTCGTTAAGAAACATTGCCGGCAGTATTGCCAAATTGAGCAAGAGTAAATTTGGTTATTTATCAGAGCATGCCAACACCAGTGGTGCCTGGTTGTCGGGTGTACTGCCTCATCGTACGCCAGGTGGTAATGCAGCTTCGAGCACTGGGCTCGATATTAATACAATGTTTGAATCTGATCTTGCCGCTTACCTGTTGTTAAATATGGAACCTGAACTGGATTGCTGGAATTCGCTGGCAGCGCAACAAGCAATGCAAAAAGCAGAGTTGGTAATCGCGATGACGCCATTTCAAAGTGAAGCGATGAAAGACTATGCCGACATCATGTTACCGGTTGCCGTGTTTGCTGAAACTTCCGGCACTTACATTAATAATGTCGGCACTAAACAAAGTTTCTCTGGTGTGTCACAACCGGTAGGAGAGGCACGACCTGCCTGGAAGGTATTGCGGGTAATGGGTAATTACTTTGATATGGATGGTTTTGCTTATCAGTCCTCAACCGATGTGTTGAATGAGGCCGAAGCAGCGATCGGTGATACCGCGGCTAATACATTGAATGCCATTGCTTCATTTCAAGTAATTGAGTATCCGACTGCAGATATTGAGAGGATTACTGATGTGCCAATGAATAATATTGATAGTATTTGTCGTCGTGCTACCGCGTTGCAGGCAAGTAGTGAAGTGGCCGATGGTAATGCGCATATTAATAGTAATCTGGCATCGCAACTGGGTCTTGTTGATGGTGATAATGTCAATTTGCAGCAAGGCGATGAGCAGATAAGCTTGCCAGTGTTGATCGATGAACGCCTGCCGGATAATTCCTTGTTGATTCATGCCGGTCAGACTGCGGCAGCTTCGTTAGGTCCAAGCTACGGTTCAATTCGTGTAAGCAAACAATGATCGAATCTGTGTTTCAACTCATTACCCAGTATCTGCTGCAGCCGGCTGTGTCGTTTGTGTTACCGGTTGATTATCAAGCAGAAGGGCTTTATGTGTTGCAAACCGTGGTTAAGATCATGGCGATATTGACGCCGGTGCTGGTCACGGTAGCGTATTTTACTTACGCAGAGCGTAAGGTGATTGGTTTTATTCAAGGTCGTATTGGCCCTAACCGTGTGGGTTTTTTTGGCTTTAGTCTATGGGGCCTGGGCCAGCCGATTGCTGATGCCGTTAAACTGATTGTGAAAGAGATCGTCATACCGACCGGCTCTAATAAAACCTTATTTGTCATCGCACCGATATTGTCATTAGCTCCCTCGCTCGCTGCATGGGCAGTCATTCCGTTTGATGACACGAAAGTACTGGCAAATATCAATGCCGGTTTATTATATGTATTGGCATTAACCTCGTTGGCCGTTTATGGCGTCATTATTGCTGGTTGGGCATCCAACTCCAAGTATGCTTTTCTTGGTGCGATGCGTTCGGCAGCACAAATTGTGGCCTATGAAATCGCAATGGGCTTTGCCCTGGTCGGTGTATTGGTAGCGGCCGGTAGCTTGAACCTGGGCGATATCGTCTATGCGCAGTCTGGCAGTTTTATTCATTGGTTTTGGTTACCGTTATTGCCACTGTTTGTCGTGTATTTTATTTCTGGTGTTGCCGAAACCAATCGCGCACCGTTTGATGTCGCTGAGGGTGAGTCAGAGATTGTTGCCGGCTTTCATGTTGAATATGGCGGCATGGCGTTTTCGGTATTCTTTATGGCGGAGTATGCCAATATGGTTCTGATTGCTGTGTTATCAGCAATTATGTTTTGTGGTGGGTGGTTATCTCCGGTTCAGGGCATCGTACCTGAATCCTTCTTATCTACTCCGCTGATTGGTGCGGTACTGGATGAAGGCATGCATTGGTTGTTAATCAAAACGTCTTTTTTTATGTTTTTATTTTTATGGTTTCGAGCAACTTTCCCGAGATATCGCTATGATCAAATTATGCGTCTTGGCTGGAAGGTGTTCATCCCGATTACCATTGTCTGGCTGGTCGTGATTGCCTCATTGGTGGTGGGTCAGGTTCCCCCGTGGTTTGATGGGTAGGTAGTATGATGGATGCAATTAAAAACTATGTAACAAGTTTATTTCTGTGGGAGTTACTCAAGGGTCTGCAGTTAACCGGACGCTATCTGTTCAAGCGTAAAATCACAGTGCAGTATCCGGAAGAAAAAACGCCACAGTCACATCGCTTTCGTGGCCTTCATGCCTTGCGCCGTTATCCGAATGGGGAAGAGCGTTGCATTGCCTGTAAGTTATGCGAGGCGGTGTGTCCGGCAGTTGCGATTACCATTTCATCCGAACAACGTGATGATGGCAGTCGCCGTACCACGCAATATGATATTGACCTGACAAAATGTATCTTTTGCGGGTTTTGCGAGGAGTCCTGCCCGGTTGACTCAATCGTGGAGACAAGAATATTTGAGTATCACGGTGAAAAACGTGGTGACTTATTAATGACCAAGCAACGTTTGCTTGAGATTGGGGACATGGCTGAACAACAGATTGCCGAAGATCGTGCCAGAGACGCGTTCTATCGTTAATAAAACGAACGCTGATAACAATAATAGTAAGATATAACACAGGACTGTATTGAATGATTGAACAACTGGTCTTTTACCTGTTTGGAGCAGTGTTGCTGATTTCTGCTTCTATGGTCGTGATCATGCGCAATCCTGTTCATGCGGCGCTGTTTTTGGTGTTGGCATTTTTTTCATCTGCCGCTATCTGGTTGTTACTGCAAGCCGAGTTCCTCGCAATAGCACTGGTGCTGGTTTATGTCGGTGCGGTCATGGTGTTATTTCTTTTCGTGGTAATGATGCTGGATATTAATCTTGTCGCACTACGCGAGGGCTTTGCCCGTTACTTACCGATTGGTCTGACCATCGCAATACTCATGGTCATAGCCATGGGTCTGGTGGTCAGTTCTGACTATTTTGTTGGTGATGAATTTCTGGTTAAGCGAACATTGGCCGATGATTACAGCAACACGCGTGAATTAGGTCTGACGCTTTACACGGAATACCTGTTTCAGTTTGAAGTGGCCGGTGCAATATTATTAGTTGCCATTATTGCCGCTATTTCTCTTAGTATGAGCAAACTAAAGATTACGCGCTCGAAAGAACCCGGTGATCAGGTGCTGGTGAAAAAAGAACAGCGCTTGCGTATCGTGAAAATGAAAGCGGAGAAGTCTTCATGATTACGCTGCCTAATGTGTTGACGTTAGCCGCCTTGTTATTTTGTATAAGTGTCGCGGGCATATTTCTTAACAGAAAAAATATCATCATCCTGTTGATGTGTATCGAACTGATGTTGTTATCAGTGAATATGAATTTTATTGCCTTTTCGCATTTTCTTGGTGATATCCATGGTCAGGTGTTCGTGTTTTTCATTCTTACTGTCGCTGCCGCTGAGTCAGCCATTGGTCTGGCCATCCTGGTCGTGATGTTTCGCAATAAAGACACGATTAATGTCGACTCACTCAATACAATGAAGCAATAAACGGACAATACGATGACTGACAACATGGAACAAATTTATCTGGCTATCGTTTTGTCGCCGTTGATCGGTTCGATTATCGCCGGTTTGTTTGGCAAGGTGATTGGCCGGAGTGGGGCACACTGGATCACGATTATCGGTGTGGCGATATCCAGTATCTTGTCAATGATCGCCTACAACCATCATATCTTTAATGATGCGCCCGACTATAATCAGGCAGTCTATACCTGGTTAAGCAGTGGCGGTATTGATTTCCAGGTGGGTTTTCTGATTGACCCGCTTTCCGTCACGATGATGGTTGTGGTGACATTTGTTTCCTGGATGATACACATCTACACCATCGGTTATATGCATGATGATCCGGGTTATCAGCGCTTCTTTAGTTATATTTCATTGTTTACCTTCGCCATGTTAATGCTGGTGATGTCGAATAACTTTATGCAGTTGTTCTTTGGCTGGGAAGCGGTCGGCCTGGTGTCTTATCTGTTAATCGGATTCTGGTATAAAAAAGACACGGCGATTTTTGCCAACCTCAAAGCCTTTCTGGTGAATCGGGTTGGCGATTTTGGCTTCCTGTTGGGTATCGCTGCCGTATTGATGTATTTCAATACGCTGGATTATGCAGAGGTATTTGCCAACGTTAACCAGCATGCCGATACCACGATTGTGATTTTTGGCGAGCAGGCGTGGTCTTTGATGACGGTAATTTGTATCTGTTTGTTTATCGGCGCAATGGGTAAGTCGGCGCAAGTGCCATTACATGTCTGGCTACCTGACTCCATGGAAGGCCCAACCCCGATATCGGCATTGATTCACGCGGCAACCATGGTCACTGCCGGTATCTTTATGGTATCGCGCATGTCGCCACTGTTCGAGTTATCCGAAACTGCATTGAGTTTTATCCTGATTATTGGATCGATTACAGCTTTATTCATGGGCTTTCTCGGATTGGTACAAAATGATATTAAGCGTGTTGTTGCATATTCAACGCTTTCGCAACTCGGTTATATGACTGTTGCTTTGGGTGCATCCGCGTATGCCGCAGCAATGTTTCATCTTGTCACACATGCCTTTTTTAAAGCCTTATTATTCCTCGGCGCGGGTTCCGTGATCATTATCATGCACCACGAGCAGGATATGCGTAAGATGGGCGGGCTGTATAAGCGTATGCCAATTACCTGGATAACCTGTCTAGTGGGTTCCATTGCCTTGATTGGTTTTCCCGGTACCTCCGGCTTCTTTTCCAAGGACGCTATTATTGAAGCGGTGCATCACTCTGATATTTATGGTAGCGGCTTTGCTTACTTTGCCGTTTTATCTGGCGTTTTCTTTACTGCGCTTTACAGTTTTCGTTTGTTCTTTATGACCTTCCATGGTGAAGAACGTATGGACAAGGAAACCTGGATGCATTTGCATGAAGCCCCGGCTGTGGTGACGGTGCCTTTGGTCGTATTAGCGATCCCTTCATTAATCCTGGGCGTGTTTCTTATTGGGCCGATGTTGTTTGGCGATTACTTTGGCAGCACAATTTACGTTGCGGCCGAACATAATGTATTGGCAGAGATAGCCGAAAATTATCACGGCGTGTTTTTGTTTACATTACATGCATTCAAACACCCGCCAGTTTATCTGGCGTTCGCCGGCATTCTGGTGGCCTGGCTTTGCTATATCAAATTTCCGAATTTACCCGAAAAGCTAGTGAGTCGTATCGGCATTATTCATAAAGTATTGTTGAATAAATACGGTTTTGATGATTTCAATCAGGCGGTATTCGCGAAGGGATCCACTGGCCTCGGTAAAGGCTTGTGGAAAGTGGGGGATGTCAGTTTGATTGATGGCTTACTGGTTAACGGCACGGCACAGAGTGTCAGAATTATCTCTGGCATCATTCGGCAGGTACAAACCGGTTACCTTTATCACTACGCGTTCGCCATCATCCTTGGTCTATTGGCGTTAATCTTCGTCTTTGTACATGGAGTGTTGGCCTGAAACAGCTGAACAATAAGAATTAATATAATCGAATGACTGTTAACAACTTACCTCTGCTCAGTATGCTCATCTGGACGCCAATCATTGGCGGCGTATGGGCATTGATTGCCGGTGACAGGCAGGAACAGACGGTCAAGTTTTTTTCATTGGCGGTCTCGGTACTGACCTTTATTTTTTCCGTGATGTTGTATTTACAGTTCGATAACAACATCGCTGGTATGCAGTTCATTGAAAAAACGGCCTGGATCACTGCATTTGATATTAACTATTATCTGGGCGTCGATGGTATTGCATTACCATTAATCTTGTTAACCTCGTTCACCACGATTCTCGTGATACTGGCGGCCTGGGAAGTGATAGAGCAGCGTATCTCTTATTATATGTCTGCATTCCTGATACTAACCGGTTTGATGAACGGGGTGTTCGCGGCACTGGATGCCATATTGTTCTATGTCTTTTGGGAAGCGATGCTGATCCCGATGTTTATCATTATAGGAATCTGGGGTGGACCTAATCGCGTCTATGCGACCATCAAGTTTTTCCTTTATACCTTTCTCGGTTCGGTCTTCATGTTGATCGCGCTGCTGTATCTTTATTCAGTGACCGACAGCTTTGATATTTTAAGCATGCATGATGCGCCGTTGGCCATGACCGCACAGAAGCTGATCTTTATTGCATTTTTCCTTGCCTTCGCTGTGAAAATTCCCATGTGGCCGGTTCATACCTGGTTGCCGGATGCACACGTTGAGGCACCAACTGGGGGTTCGGTTGTATTGGCAGCCATCATGTTAAAGATGGGCGGCTACGGTTTCTTGCGTTTCAGTTTACCTATCGCGCCCGATGCCAGTTTGCATTTTGATGGCATCATGATTGGTTTGTCGTTGATCGCGGTTGTTTATATTGGTTTTGTTGCGCTGGTCCAGGAAGACATGAAAAAGCTGATCGCTTATTCATCCATCTCACACATGGGCTTTGTCACGCTGGGCTTCTTTATTCCGTTTAGTATCGTCGCGACAACCGGCTCCAGTTCTGGTGCCATCATGGGTCTGGAAGGTGCGATGATGCAAATGATCTCGCATGGTTTTATTTCTGCTGCGATGTTTCTCTGTGTGGGGGTGATGTATGACCGCATGCACAGTCGTATGATTAAGGATTACGGCGGTGTTGTGAACAGCATGCCTTACTTTGCGGCGTTTATGCTGTTGTTTGCCATGGCTAACTCCGGTTTGCCTGGTACATCTGGTTTTGTCGGTGAGTTTCTGGTGATTCTTAGCAGTTTCAAAGCCAGTTTCTGGATTGCCTTCGCTGCGGCGTTAACCCTGATTCTTGGTGCTGCTTATACGCTGTGGATGTATAAACGCGTTATCTTTGGTGATGTGACTCGCGACGAAGTTGCTGAGTTGAAAGACATTAATTCAAGAGAAACATTGATTTTATTTTTATTGGCGGTGGTCGTGTTACTGTTTGGTATCTGGCCGGCACCTATCTTTGATGTGATGCACGTTTCTGTTGAACAATTAACCAACCATATCTTGCAAAGCAAGATTCAATAATGGTGAACTATGAGCGCTGATCTATACATTGCACTACCTGAAATTAGCCTGTTATTGCTGGCCAGTTTAGTGCTTGTTGTTGATGCCTTTAGCAGTGACCCGGAACATCGCATCAGTTTCTGGTTGACGCAGGCAAGTCTTGTTACTGTGATAGTGCTGGTGGTGACAAGTTTTCCAGAGACCGGTCAATTGGCATTTCACTCCAGCTTTATCAGCGATGCCATGAGCGCGGTGTTAAAAATTAGTATGTGTGCCATCACTGCGATTGTCTTTTTGTATTCATTTGAATATTTAAAAGAACACAATTGTTTAAAAGGTGAATATTTCGTACTCGGTCTATTTGCGGTATTGGGTATGATGATTATGTCGTCGGCTTACAGTTTGTTAACGGTATACCTCGGGCTTGAATTACTTTCGTTGTCACTTTATGCCATGGTAGCGATGAATCGTGACTCATCTTCCGCATCTGAGGCAGCGATGAAGTACTTTGTGCTCGGTGCGCTTGCTTCCGGTATGTTGTTATACGGTATTTCCACGATCTATGGCCTGAGTGGCTCTTTGCAACTCAATGACATCGCCGCTGCAATTAACAGCGATAGTATCAACCAGAGTTTTCTGGTATTCGGCATGATATTCATCATTATCGGTATCGCCTTTAAGCTTGGCGCCGCTCCTTTCCATATGTGGGTACCGGATGTTTATCAGGGTGCGCCCACCTCGGTCACATTATTTATCAGTACGGCCCCAAAACTTGCTGCCTTTGCGATGGCAATTCGTGTGCTGGTGGACGGTTTGTTACCGCTGATGGAGGACTGGCAATCGATTCTGAGTATACTGGCCGTGTTGTCGATGGCGATAGGAAATGTGATCGCCATTTCGCAAACAAACATCAAACGCATGCTGGCCTATTCGACTATCGCGCATGTCGGTTATTTATTCCTGGGTTTGATCGCGGGTACCCCTGCGGGCTTTGCCGGTTCGATGTTTTACATTATCAGCTATGCGATCATGAGTATGTGTGCATTTGGTATGATTATCCTGTTAGGCCGCAGTGACCTCGAGGCAGAACAGCTTGATGATTTCAAAGGGCTGGCCGAACGTTCTCCCTGGTTTGCCTTTATTATGATGTGCGTGATGTTTTCCATGACCGGTATCCCGCCGTTTCTGGGATTCTGGTCAAAATGGTTTGTGCTGAAAGAGTTGGTCGATTCAGGTTTTGTGACCCTGGCAGCCATCGCTGTTGTGTTTTCGATAATTGGTGCGTATTACTATTTGCGCATTATCAAGTTAATGTATTTCGATAAAGCCGTATCGATGACTGCAATCAAGGCGTCACAACAGATGCGCACCGTGTTAACGATTAATGGTCTGGCGATTATCGTATTGGGACTGATACCGAATGCGTTAATGACGCTATGTTTAATGGCACTAACAGGGTAGAGACGGACTAGGCTTTACCCAATAATTGCCCTACCTGAATCGCGTCCCCCGCTTTTAATTCTTTATTCCAGTTAACCCGTCCTTGCTCGAACAGCAGGATCACAGTCGAACCCATATTAAAGTGTCCAAACTCATCGCCTTGTTTTAGGGAAATGTCAGCGCCGGATTGATCCTGTATCGTTATTTCTCGGTGTCGACTCGGTGTAATTTGCCCCGCAAAAACGGTTTCCATACTGCCGACAAACAGCGCGCCGACCATGATCTGTGCAAGCAGTCCGTGCGGCGTATCGAATACACTAATAAAGCGTTCGTTTCGGGCAAACACCGCGTTTATTGTTCTGACTGTCGGATTATTCACTGCAAATAATTTACCCGGGACATAAACGGTTTTGATTAATTTACCATCCATCGGCATGTGAATACGGTGATAGTCTCGGGGAGACAAATACAGGCAGGCAAATTTTCCATTAATAAAACGATCCACCAGGGTTTGATCATTGGCCAGCAGTTGTGGGAGTGAATAGCGTTTGCCTTTTGCCTGAAGAATCTGCTGTTGATCAATGTCGCCGATCTGACTGATCGCACCATCCACCGGTGATAAAATATGCGCTTGATGTTTATCCCAACTCCTGGCTGTGGGTGCTAGCTGGCGGGTAAAAAAGGCATTAAACGAGGCATAAACATCAGCATCGGCATGGATTGCTTGTGACATATCGACATTATATAGATGGATAAAGCGACTTATCAGCAGGTTTTTCCAGGTCTTCTGTTCAATACGGGTCAAGCGATAAATAATATGCGTTAACCAGTGTTTGGGCAGACAGTATTGCGGTAATACTTTTATCAAATCGAATAATCGCTGACCCATGAGCTAATTCGGTAATGTGAGGTTATCAGTGATGATGATGTGAGTGATCTTGTAAGTTTTTTCGTTTAACAACGGCATTGGTCTCAAAAACACTGCCATCGGCAAAGTAAAAGCGCAGGCTATGTTGATCGCCACGCTGTAAGCGGGTTTTCGGATTAAACAGCATTAAATGAAAATCACCGGGTTTAAGTTCAAGACGATTGCCGGCAGCAATGATCAGTTGATTTTGTTTTTGCATGCTGACCGTGTCATTTTCAACAATACTGCGATGTATCTCTACTCGCTCGAATTGTTGACTATCCACATTCAGTAAGGTCATATCCTTGTCCGATGAATTAACAATCGTCAGGTAGGCTGCCATGACTTTGACCGTAGGCGGTGCTTCACTGATCCATGCCTGTTCGAGTATTACCGCATCATCAGCGTGGCTGGAAAAATTAAATGCCAGAAACAATAGCGGTACCAGTAGATATCTCAAATTAAGTCGCATCGATAAACTCTTTGATCTGTTTAAATTGAAGGCTAATTGCATTCGCCTCATGTGGCGGCGCGATTTTACCGACCAGTCTTCCAAGCGGGTCGATAAGAAAAATGGAAGCCGAATGATCGACCAGGTAGTTTTCCTGATCGGCTTCATTGTTAATAAAATAGACAATGCCCAGTTGCCTGGTCATGGCTTGTATTTGTTGCTGACTGCCACCCAGACCAATCATATCCGGATGAAAATACTTGACGTATTGATTGAGTAACTGGCTTTCATCGCGCTCCGGATCGACACTGACGAAAACCAGCTGTGTTTGTTCGGAGACTTGCTTAAGCTGGGGATAGGCATTGGCCAATACTGACAGTGTGATTGGGCAGATATCTGGACAATTGGTGTAGCCAAAGAATAAAAAAGACCATTTCCCCCGCAATTGCTCCAGGCCAAACTGGCCGCCGTCCTGATCAACAGTCTCAAACTGGGTCAGTTGTTTGGGGTTAGGCCAGAATAAGCCTGGAATTGCTGCTTGCTGTAATTGTTGCTGTTCCAGCTTTAATGAAAAATAAAACCCGCCCGCTGCTGCGATTACGGCAATGGCAATCAACACAGGCGTTAATATCTGGTTTTGTCTCTGTTTTTCAGTCATTTCGCCATTATACCTGAATGGCTTAACTCTGATACGACCCGGCAATATCCCATCCTGTCATGTCGGCAAGCCTGAAAAACAAGCGACACCAATATTAAAGAATTAAAACGCCCGGCCGATAGAAAAAGTTGAAGACCATGTCTCGTTACGTGGACTCCCTACAATTGACTATCGAGGAAATAAGTATGGCGACGATTCTAACTGTAGATGATTCAGCATCTATTCGGCAAATGGTGTCGTTTACCCTGAAAGGGGCAGGCTTTGAGGTCATCGAGGCTGTCGATGGCGAAGATGCCCTCAACAAGGCCAAGGCAAGTGATCCCGATGCAGTCCTGACTGACGTTAATATGCCAAAAATGGATGGTATTACATTAATTCAGGAGCTGCGCAAGCTGCCCAACTATCGGCATAAGCCGATGTTGATGCTCACTACTGAATCTTCAGGCGATATGAAAAGTAAAGGCAGGTCAGCAGGCGCTACCGGCTGGTTGGTTAAACCTTTTAATCCCGATCAGCTATTGGCGACGATTAAAAAAGTCATTAACTGAATATCTGTTCATTTAAATAAGCTTATCAGCACACAGGTACGCATGGTATGAGTATAGACTTGTCCCAATTCCACGGCGTTTTCTTTGAAGAGAGCTTTGAAGGTCTTGCCGTGATGGAAACCGAGTTGCTCGACTTTGATATCGCGCATCCGGATCATGAGATCATCAATACTATTTTCAGAGCGGCACACTCAATAAAGGGCGGCAGCGGCAGCTTTGGTTTTACCGAGATCACGAACTTTACTCACGTCCTTGAAACCTTACTGGACGAAATTCGGGCCGGTAAGCGCAACATGACGCAGCAGGACATTGATGTGTTTCTGCGTTCGGTCGATTGTTTACGGGAAATGCTGACGTCGGCAAGAGATGATACAGCACTGAATCATGATCTGGTGCAGTCACTACAAAGCGAATTAGAAACTTATCTTGACCAAACTGACACCACTGATACGCAGCAAGACAACCAGGTGGCCGATGCTGACACTTCAGCGGGAAAAACGGCTGAAGTTTCATGGCATATTCGTTTTTTTCCACACAGTCATCTTTTTCAAACGGGTAATGACCCACTGCGGATAATTCGTGAGCTTGAAGAATTGGGCGAGATCAAAAGTGAATGTGATCTATCCGCACTGCCTTTAATAGACGGCCTGGATACAGAGCAATGTTATTTAAACTGGAACATAACGCTGACGGGAAATATTAACGAGGAACAAATTAAAGAAGTTTTCGAATGGGTTGAAGATGATTGCGACCTGAGCATCAATTTGCTTAATTCCCGCGAGGAAACGCAACAAAACGCGAATGACAACAATAACGGTGAACAACAGGCTGAAGCCGTTGTAGTAGCTAAAGCTGAAGATAGAAGGCAGGGTGAAGACAGAAGAAAAACGGATCGTCGCAGCGCTGGCAATACTGAATCGACATCGATCCGCGTCAGCATTGATAAAGTTGATGCCTTAATCAACATGGTCGGTGAACTGGTGATTACACAATCCATGTTAGGTCAGTTTACTGAGCAGGTTGATATTGCCAATCATGAACAGCTCAATGAGGGTTTAAAACAACTTGAACGTAACACGCGTGAGTTGCAGGAAAGCGTCATGCAAATTCGGATGTTGCCAATCAGTTTCTCATTTAACCGATTTCCCAGACTGGTTCACGACTTAAGCAAACAGCTGGATAAGAAAATAGAATTAAAACTTAGTGGTGAATCCACTGAACTGGATAAAACTGTCATGGAGAAGATTGGTGATCCACTGGTGCATCTGGTGCGCAATTCAATTGACCATGGCATAGAAAGTCCTGAAGTCAGGCAAGCAGCTGGAAAACCGGAGACGGGTCTGTTGCATCTAAATGCTTTCCACGAAGGCGGTAATATCATCATTGAAATAGAGGATGACGGTGCAGGACTGAATAAAGATAAAATTTTTAACAAAGCGCTTGAACGGGGTTTGGTCAGCAAAGATGAAACCCTGGACGATGACCAAATCAACGATCTGATATTCCGCCCCGGCTTTTCGACGGCAGATACTGTTAGTGATGTCTCCGGCCGAGGCGTTGGCATGGATGTAGTGAGACGAAATATCAAGGATCTGGGTGGAACGGTCGGAGTGAAATCAGTCGAGGGCAAAGGTTCGGTTTTTAGAATCAAACTTCCGTTGACGCTGGCAATACTGGATGGACAACTGATTAGAGTCGGCAATCAGATCTACATCATCCCGCTAATATCCATTATCGAATCATTACAAATCCAGCAAGAACAAATTAAATCAATCGTCGGTGAGGCTGAGGTCTATCGCCTGCGCGAAGACTACATTCCTATCATCAGGCTGCATTCTATTTTTAATATTGAAAGCGATAGCACCCGACTTGAAGACGGTTTGCTGGTAGTGGTCGAGGGTGACCGACAAAAGGTCGGAATTTTCGTCGATGATTTGCTGGCACAACAACAGGTTGTGATCAAGAGCCTGGAGACCAACTACCAGAAAGTGGATGGCATATCCGGCGCGACGATTCTTGGCAACGGCACGGTCGCGATGATTCTGGATATCTCCAGCATGATAGGGTTATCAAAAAATACTCAACATTTTAATCATATTGAACATAAGGCCGCATAGGAGGAACTATGGAGCAACAAATTCAAGAGAGCACTCACGTCACCATCAATACACAGAGTGAATCCGAACAGTTTCTTACGTTTATGTTGGCCGGCGAAGAATATGGTGTCGACATATTACGTGTACAGGAAATAAAAGGCTGGGACAACGCAACCGAGATCCCTAATACCCCGGATTACATTCAGGGGGTGTTGAATTTGAGAGGCACTATTGTACCTATCGTTGACCTACGTGTCAGATTTGAGCTGGAAAAAATTGAATACAGCAATACAACTGTGGTCATCGTATTAAAAGTAAAGGGTGATGAAAAAGAAAAGACAATCGGTTTTGTCGTGGATGCCGTATCTGATGTTTATAACATCGACCAGGGGCAACTAAAGCCGGCTCCTGACTTCGGTAGCGCGGTACGAACGGAGTTTGTCAAAGGTTTGGCGACGATAGACGAAAAGATGTTAATCCTGCTGGATATCGATCATTTGGTCGATGCGGATATCAAGCTCAACAGTAGTGAAGTGACTCACTAGGCGACAGGACAGTAATAGTGGATATGACAGAAAATCAACTTAACGATACAGATATCGAACTGCTGCAAGCATCGTTTGCTTTGCTGGCAGAGCAGTCCGAGCAGTTGGTTGAAACGTTTTATGAAAAATTATTCGAGCATTACCCCTCGATGCAATCGCTGTTTGCCAATACTGATATGAAACAACAGCAGACGATGTTGCTGGATGCATTGTCATTTGTGATTGGGAATTTACGCGACGGTGGAAAGCTGTAGCCTACGTTAAACGAATTATGAAGCAGACATCAGGACTATAGTGTAGAAAAAAAGCACTTTGCGACAGTGAAGAAAACGCTTTTGGAAGTATTAGGGATCTATGCAGCTGATGCATGGAATCAGGATTATCACAAAGCCTGGGATCGGGCAGTGGATTATTTATCACAAGCAATGATTAACGGTTATCAAAACCCGGAGGATGGGAAAATGGAAGACACAGTTGACGAAGTCACTCAATTGAGGAATGAACTTAAAAAGATGCAGGTTGCAGTAGAAGGTGCGCAAACAGCGATGATTATGGTCGATCGTGATCTGGTAGTGACCTATATCAATCAAAAAACGCGCGACATGATGAAAGAACATGAGGCGACGTTTGCAGAGGTTTGGCCGAATTTTAATGCCGAAAATATGATTGGTACCTGTATTGACATCTTCCATAAAGATCCGTCGCACCAACGAAAAATGCTGGCCGATCAAAACAATTTGCCATACAAAACTGATATTTCCATCGGCCATTTGAAATTTGAGTTAATGGTCTCTGCTCAACTGGATGATGAGGGTAACTATGTCGGCACCACCCTGGAATGGCAGGACGTGACCGAGCTACGCAAAAAAGAAAATGAACAGGCGCGATTACAGGTCGCGATCGATGGCTGTCAATCGGCAATGATTATGGTGGATCGGGATTTTAATGTGACCTACATGAATGATGCTTCCCAAGCATTACTAAGTAAGTATCAGACAGAATTTAAACAGTTCTGGCCACAGTTTGATGCGAATAACATGGTCGGTTCGAATATTGATATGTTCCATAAAAACCCAGCACATCAGCGTAATATGCTGGCCGATCCGTCTAACCTGCCACACAAAACCGATATTACAATTGGTGAGCTGAAATTTGAACTAAATGTGTCCGCGCAGATGGATGCGAAAGGTAATTATATCGGTAACACACTGGAATGGCAGGATGTGACAGAAATCAGAAAGCAGGAAGCGATAAATAATGATTATGCATTGCAGTTAAAAGCTATCAGTGATGGACAAGGTGTGATCGAGTTCAATATGGATGGAACGGTGATTAAGGCAAATGATAATTTCTTACGTGTGGTGAATTACACCTTTGATGAAATAAAAGGGAAACATCATCGCATATTTGTTAAGCCCGAATATGCCAACAGCCACGAATACAGTCAGTTCTGGGAAAAGCTAAATCGTGGTGAATTTGAACTGGGCGAATATGAACGTATCGACCGGGATGGAAATACAATCTGGCTCAGCGCTACTTACGCGCCGATTATAGGTTTGGATGGAAAGCCTTATAAAGTCGTCAAGTTTGCGAATGAAATTACCGAACAGAAACAATACCAAGCCATGGTTGAAACGGTATTAAAAGATGCGGCTGATGCGATGGATAAGCTATCCAGTGGGATATTGACCGACGCTATGAAAGGTGAGTACACAGAAGAGTTCCTGTCGATGAAAGAGGCAGTGAATACTTCTATAGCCAACCTGTTAAAAATGGTAAACGAGATCCGCGAAAGTGCTGACTCCATTAATACTTCTGCTAATGAAATCGCACAGGGTAATTTAAATCTGAGCCAGCGCACTGAAGAGCAGGCCTCATCACTAGAAGAAACGGCCTCCAGCATTGAAGAATTAACCGGTACTGTGAAACAAAATGCTGACAATGCGCAACAGGCCAATCAACTTGCCGCCGGTGCGCGCACCGAAGCCGAAAAAGGCGGGACAGTGGTTTCAAGCGCCATTGATGCAATGGCAGAGATTAATCAGGCCAGTAAAAAGATTGCCGACATAATCAGCGTGATTGATGAGATTGCATTCCAGACCAATCTATTGGCTTTGAACGCTGCAGTCGAGGCGGCACGCGCAGGCGAACAAGGTCGTGGCTTTGCCGTTGTGGCGGCCGAGGTTCGTAATCTGGCGCAGCGCAGTGCTGGAGCAGCGAAGGAAATCAAGACCTTGATTAACGACAGCGTGCAGAAAGTGGAAGAAGGCTCGAAACTGGTCGATGAATCCGGCAGCACATTGGAAGAGATTGTGGCTTCTGTGAAAAAAGTCAGCGATATCATTGCCGAGATCGCCGCTGCTAGTACAGAACAATCGGCCGGTATTGATGAAATCAATCGTGCCGTATCACAAATGGATGAGATGACTCAGCAGAATGCATCGCTGGTTGAAGAAGCTGCAGCAGCGAGTAAATCGATGGATGAGCAAGCGAAAGGCTTAATGGAATTAATGGACTTTTTTGATACGGGAGAAGCCGGTGAGTCTCATTCACAGCCTATGGAGAGAAGAAGTGCCAATCGCCCATGGACAGAGACAGCAACAGAAAATGCTTCAACGCCTGCAAGCCCTGTGAGAGAAAAGAAAGTCGCTGCTACGGGCGGTGATAGTGAATGGGAAGAGTTCTAGATAGCAAACTGTATTTTTCAAGGAGAGAATCATGCGAACCATAGCGGTCATTAATCAGAAAGGTGGGGTGGGTAAAACCACCACTACTACTAATCTCGCTCATGCCCTGGTGTTGAATCAACATCGGGTTACGGTTATCGATCTGGATCCGCAAGGACATTTATCTAACAGTCTGGGCGTAAACAATCTGGCACAGCCGGGCCTGGATAGCGTGTTGCTAAAAGGCGCACCGATTGAAGAATGTGCTATTTCAGTGAGGCCAGGTCTTTCACTGGTACCGGCAGGTCCTGAGCTGGGTAATCTGGAAAGTGCTTCGTTAAAAAGCCCAAAACGCGCGACATTATTACGCGATGCCATGCAGGATTGCTTTACCGATCAGGATTATGTGCTAATTGACTGTCCGCCAGCATCCGGCTTACTGGTTGTTAACGCATTATTTAGCACGCATGAAACCTTGATACCGGTATCGGGTGATTACTTATCGCTACAAGGATTGTCTTATTTGATCGGCACCTTTAAGAAATTCGGACAACTCGGTCATAAAATCCAGGAATGGTTTGTCATGACGCGTATTCACTCGCGAAGACGGCTACCTGCCCAAGTCATGCAAACCCTGAAGCAGTATTTTCCGGACAGGGTATTGGCTACACGCATTCGTGAGGTGGCCGCATTGGCGGAGTGTCCGGGAGTAGGAAAAACGATTTTTGAATATCAGCAAAAAAGTCATGGTGCCAGTGATTATCACGCACTGGCACTCGATTTAGCTGGACGACGAACGCTTTAATATTGGAAGGTTAATAACGGCCATGAATAATGAGACAGACAACAACATAGCTGCCCCGGATCTTATTGGCGTCGATCCTCTGGCGTGGATGAGTGAATCAGAGAAACAGGAATTAGCTAATACTGATAACACACAAGCACAGGATTCTAATCAACAGAGTATCGAGTTGATGTCAGTATTGACGATTCGTGAAAGTGAAGAGTTGATGTCACTACTTAAAAATACCAGTCAAGCATCCCATGTAGTCATCGACGCAAGTCAGGTAGAAAAACTGGATGCTGCAGCAGTGCAGATTATTGCGAGTTATTACAAAACAGCCAGTCAGGAAGGTGCAACGATTCAATGGAAAGAACCGAGTAGCGTGTTACTCGATGCCTTCCAGATACTCGGCTTGAGTGAAGCGATAGGTATCAATTAAATGAGTAATAAAAGGGAGTTTGACTTTCTTGACAGGCATTTTGAACTGGTTGCAAAAAGAGTTAAAGATAGTGCCGGTATCTCATTATCGGAAAATAAAAAAGACCTGGTCTATGGCCGACTGGCACGCAGGCTGAGAAAGCTGAACATAGACAACTTTGATGCGTATTTTAATTACCTCGATAACTCCAGTTCTGAATTAGTCGAGTTTACTAACTCCATTACTACCAACCTCACCAGTTTCTTTCGAGAAAATCATCATTTTGACTTTCTGGCCAACACTGCCATGCCTTATCTTCTGCAACAAAGACGTGCAGAGAGGCGCATCAGGATCTGGTCGGCAGGCTGCTCAACGGGTGAGGAACCATACTCTATTGCGATAACTCTGCTGGAGTCAGTCCCCGATATTGTTAACTGGGATATAAAAATCCTGGCAACAGATATTGATACCCAGGTGCTGGATACAGCGAAAGAAGGTATCTACAGACAGGATAAGGCAACAGGCCTGGATGAACACAGGATTAGAAAATGGTTTTTAAAATCTGGTGATAAACAAAACGAAAATTTGATCAAGGCCAAAAATGAACTCAAGCAGCTAATTGTATTCAAGCAATTAAACCTGATGGGAGATTGGCCCATGCAGGGCCAGTTCGATATTTTATTTTGTCGAAATGTTGTGATCTATTTTGATAAGGATACTCAGCGCGTTTTGTTTGAGCGATTTGCCAATATTCTTAAGCAAGACGCTTATATGTATGTCGGTCATTCTGAAAGTTTGTATCAGGTGACTGAGCGATTTTCTCTGCTCGGTAAAACCATCCACAGGAAGGCGGCGTGAGTCGCCTTGCAAAAAAGGAGGGCATTCATAACCGGATATTGCCGGGTTATGAGCATTTGAATCGTTTTTATTGCAAAGAAACGCAAAAAGAAATGGTCAAGATTAAACCTGGCGAGTATTACGTCACGCGTTCTGATGAAGTGATTGCGACCGTGCTGGGTTCCTGTATTTCTGTTTGCATCCGCGACCCCTATGCCGGTATTGGCGGTATGAACCATTTTATGTTGCCGGAAAACAATAATAAGGAACAGGATTCCTGGGAATACAACAAGGCTAACCGAGCCGCGAGATATGGTACCGATGCGATGGAACATTTGATCAACGATATTCTTAAACACGGTGGTATCAAATCAAATTTTGAAATCAAGGTGTGTGGCGGTGGCAAAATTTTTGAGCGGATGTCTGATGTCGGCATCAAGAATATTCGCTTTATTAAAAATTACCTTGATACCGAAGGTTTTAAACCGGTGAGCGTTGATGTCGGTTCGATCTATCCAAGAAAAGTCAGATATTTTCCAGCCGACGGCAGGATGCAGATTAAAAAATTAAATAGCATGCATAACAATACCATCGTGCAGAGAGAAAACGAGTATCAATCTAAACTCACTGTGGAAGAAACAGCCGGTGATGTTGAATTATTTTAGACAAGATAATTATGGATAAAAACAATGATAAAAGTATTAATTATTGATGATTCAGCCTTAGTCAGAAAAATGTTAACCGAGATACTTAATTCCGATAAGGATATTGAAGTAGTGGGTGTTGCGCCTGACCCTTATGTCGCCAGGGAAAAGATCAAGAAACTTAGCCCTGATGTGTTAACGCTGGATGTAGAAATGCCGCGTATGGATGGGATCAGCTTTCTCAAGAATTTGATGCGTTTGCGACCGATGCCGGTAGTGATGGTTTCGACACTGACAGAAGAGGGCGCAGAGATCACGCTGGATGCTATGGAACTGGGTGCAATCGATTTCATTACCAAACCCAAACTGGATTTCGCTAACGCGATTGAAGACTATGCATCGGAGCTGATTGAAAAGGTGAAGATGGCGAAACATGCACGAGTCAATCAATACCGTGATAACAAGACCCGTCAAGCACTTGCCTCGTCAGCACCAAAAAAGCTTAGTGCCGATGCGATATTAAGCCTCAACAACAAGCAGAGTAACTATAAGCTCACCGATACGATTATTGCCATTGGCGCGTCTACCGGAGGCACGGAAGCGATTAAAGACGTGTTGCAAGCGATGCCTGCCAACTCTCCAGGTATCGTTATTGCTCAGCATATTCCGCCCAATTTCAGCAGAAGCTTTGCTGAACGCGTCAATAAACTATCAGCACTTAATGTGTCAGAGGCCGTGGATGGTCAACAAGTGTTGCCCGGCCACGCCTATGTTGCGCCCGGAGATCGCCATTTATTAGTGGAACGAAGTGGCGCACGCTATATTTGTCGGTTGAATGATGGTGAATTGGTTAATCGGCACAAGCCTTCCGTGAATGTGTTATTTCGCTCTGTTGCAAATCAAGCTGGCAGAAATGCGATCGGCACTATTCTGACGGGCATGGGCGATGACGGGGCCGAAGGCTTGCTGGAAATGAAGCAAACTGGAGCCATGACCATAGCCCAGGATGAACAGACCAGTGTCGTATGGGGGATGCCCGGTTCTGCGGTAAAACTTCAGGCGGTGGATTGTATCTTACCGCTGCAGGCCATTGCAGGGAAACTGCTGGAGTTTTCCATGGATAAGGCTGCCTGACTATTAAAGATCCTTGCTGACGAGTCGATATAGGAAGAGCAACATAATATGGATAGTTTCAAAATGAATCTGCTACGTAAATACACTGTGATATTGCCATTATCAGTCAGTCTATTGCTAGGTGCGGGTCTTTACTTGACTAATCTCAGCTCATTACTCCTGCCCTTAGTAGCACTTATTGTAGGCTGGTTTTCTTCCTATGCATATTATCGATATCTGAATTTCTCACCCAGCAATACAGCGGAATCAATGACGTCATTACCCGAAAAACAGGCATGTAATGATGAACGCTCGCGGCAATTGGTCGAGTTGGTTAATAAAACCAATCTGTCATTGGAAAGCACAATATCTTCCATTAAAACCGAGCTCGATCAAATTCGTAGCCTGACTTCAGATTCAGCGACGGAACTGAGTCAGAGTTTTTATGGACTCAATGAGGATATTACCAAACAGCGGCAACTGATAGCTCAATTAGCGGGTCGGTTGGATAAAGATAAACAAACACAGTCAACGCTTGATGACGTAGAAGCTGAGTCGGAAGATGGAGAGGAACCAACCATCAATATCTCTCACTTTAACAAGAAGACCTCAAAAATATTGGGTGCATTTGTTGAATCGATTATAGCCAATAGTAAAAACAGCATGGATGTTGTGAGTTCGATGGATGATTTATCTGATGAACTGGATGCAATTTTCAAAACGCTGGGCGAAGTGAAACAGATCGCAGATCAAACAAACCTGTTGGCGCTGAATGCGGCGATAGAGGCTGCCCGTGCCGGTGAATCGGGTCGTGGCTTTGCTGTGGTTGCAGATGAAGTGCGTAATTTATCACTATCGTCTAATAAGCTTAATGATGAAATCAAACTCAGCGTGACGGCCGTATTGGATAAACTGGAAATGGCCAGGAAGATGGTCGGTGACAGTGCCAGTGATGATATGTCCGATGTCATGCTTAGTACTAAAAAAGTTGATGAAATGATGGAGCATTTATCAAAACTGGAAAGCTTCTTTCAGGAATCCGTGTCCTTAGCAGCGGATGTCAATCAGCGTATTGAGGCCAATACCGACGTGGCAGTAAGAAACCTTCAATTCGAGGATATTGTCAGGCAGGTGACAGAGCATGCGGATAAAAAAATCAATGTGCTATCTGACTACATTAATAAGATGTCGGGTAATCTGGTCAGCCTGCAAACTTCAACTGATTGGAGTAATGATTACCTGGCAGCCAGTCGACTGGTCGACGAGCTTGATGCGATGATGCTTGAACTTGAAAAACTTCCTGAGCAAAAACCGGCATCGCAACAGACAATGGATGAAGGTGAGATTGAGTTATTTTAAAACGGTAACGTATTACGAGTAAATATTATGACAGTTAAAACGCACACGCAGGACAATCAGTTAGTGATTCAATTGCCGGAAAAATTTGACTTTGATTTCCACAATGAGTTCAGGAAATCGTATACAAATCGAGATGACTATAGAACCGTATTGCTTGATATGAAACACACTCAATACATGGATAGTTCGGCCTTGGGCATGATGCTGCAATTACGGGAGGCAATGGGTAATGAATCTGTCATTTCGATTAAAAATGTTAACCCGAGCATTCTTAATGTATTAAAAATAGCGAAGTTTGACTCATTGTTTAGTATTAGTTAAATGTTTCAGGATAGCGACATGAAAGGTAAGGCTCTGATAATAAAAGAGAACGAACCTGAGCGAGTTTACCTTCACAAAATGCTGTTAAGGTTTGGCATGGAAGTCATGCCGACGTCGACAGCGGAAGAGGGGATCCTGCTAGCAAGCCAGGAAGACTTTGATATTGTTTTTTGTAATATTTATTTATCCCGTATTTCCGCACCTGAATTAATCAGACAATTAAAGCAGGTGACTGCTCCTCGACTGGTGCCGATCGTGATGATTGTCAATACAGAAGAGGTCAATTCACTCCATGTTTGTTTTTCATCCGGAGCAGATGCATTTATTCAAAAACCATTTAACCTGTCACAGGTGAAAGCAACCATCCTGGCGCTGTTAAAAAATGCTCGATTGCATAATGAGTTGCAAAAAGAGAAAGCCTTGATAGAACGTCACTGCGAAGCAGAAAAAAAGGATATGCAGGACGCAGACGAGATTCTGCACAATATGCGTAACGAAATGTTCCAAAATGCGAAATACATTGAATGGAAATACATTGGTTTGAATATATTCAGCGGCGATATGCTTTGTTCAACAAAAAACCCGAATAACGATCATTTGTTTTTTGTAGGTGACAATACCGGGCATGGTCTGGCGCCGGCGATTGGTTCAATAGTATCCAACGATATCTTTTATGCCATGGCTAAAAAAGGTTTTCGCATAAACCAGATAGCAGAAGAGATCAATTCAAAACTCTATCATTATCTGCCAAGCAATCGGTTTCTGGCTTGCTGCCTGATGAAATTAAGCGCTGATTTTTCAGGTATAGAAATACTGAATGCCGGATTACCCGATGTAATGATTTTAAACGCTGCAGGCCAGATAAAACAGAAAGTCAGCTCGTCGCATGTGCCGCTTGGTGTAATGGCTACGCATTTAATTCAGCTCGAAATAGTGAATATTAAACTTGATGAAGGTGACCGTGTGTTATGTTTCACAGACGGAGTACCGGAATCTTTTAACCAGGACAACGAATCTTATGGCTATGACAGGTTATATGAGGTCGTAAATCAATATTCACAGGAAATGGGTTTTGTCGAAGCGATTTATAATGATATAGAGTCGTTTATTGGTGACTCAGAACAGCACGATGATATTACCATGCTTGGGATTCACTGTAGTAAAAAATACATAGAAAAATCCCTGCCTAAAAAGCAGGAAGTTGAATACATCAAACCGATGAATTGGGACCTGCGTCTATGTGTTGATCATGAAATGCTGAAAACGAACTCACCGATGCCGATACTGCTGGATGCGGTTTCCGAAATACAGGGTTTTTTAAATCATCGCGAGAACCTGTTTATGATCATGACAGAGATGTTTTCCAATGCCCTGGAGCATGGCTTGTTAAAACTGGATTCCAGTATTAAGGAAGAGGTCAATGGGTTTGAAAAATATTATAACTTGCGCCAGGAGCGGCTTCAGAATCTGAAAGATGGTTTTATCGAATTTACATTATCACATCAAAGCTTCCAGGATCATGGTATGATGGTTATCAGCCTGTCTGATTCCGGGGACGGTTTTGATTACAAAAATATTCTGTCATTACATGAACGGCATATGCTTAAATCTGGTCGGGGTATAAAACTGATTTCTGAATTATGTAAAAGCATTACATATCGGGATCAGGGCAGGACCATGCAGGTCGAATACGAGTGGCAGTATAGTGAGACCCCGAAACCGTTACTTGTGGCTAACGGCTGATAAGCGCTATTAGATACTCAATACAGGCGGGGTTAAGTTCATTATTGCCTCTTTCAGACGGCTGTAAGTCGGCCTGCATATTAGCTATAATCCCCAGCTTCTAATTATCAGGGTTTTTGGTCTCACCGACCATGGATATTGTCGCGCATTTTAACTACTGGACTGTCATCATCTTAATGATGATTGGCCTTTATATTACGATTGCTCAAAGCAATTTGATCAAAAAGCTAATCGGGATCAATATCTTCCAGACTTCAATCTTCATCCTGTTTATTTCGCTGGGAAAGATATCCAATGGCACGGCCCCGATCCTGACCGATACAACACTACCTTATTCTGCACCACTCCCGCATGTATTGATCCTGACCGCAATTGTGGTGGGCATCGCAACAACCGCACTTGGTTTGGCATTGGTGATCCGAATTAATAAGGCATTCGGCACTGTCGAGGACAACGAAATACAACAGGAATTATAGTGCCTAGTACCCATCTGCCGTTGTTACAAGTTGTGATCCCGCTATTGGCTGCGCCGATATGTATTATCTTGCATGAAAAAACATTGACCTGGCTGTTTACCTTTCTGGTGACATTAACGAGTTTTATTATTGCCTGCCTGTTGTTTCAACATGCCGCTCAGGATCAGGTGTTGACCTATGCGATTGGCGGTTGGGCTGCACCGTGGGGAATAGAGTATTATCTGGATCGATTAACGGCATTCATGCTGGTCATCATTACCGGCCTGGCCACATTTATTATATTGGCCGCCAAACACAGTCTGGAAACCGAGATTGCAGCTGACCGGGCTTACCTGGTGTATTGTGCCTATTTATTGAACCTGACCGGTTTGTTAGGTGTATTAATGACCGGTGATGCGTTTAATATCTTTGTCTTTATCGAAATTGCCTCTTTGTCTTCCTATGCCTTAATCAGTATTAGCCGGGATCGGCGCAGTCTTTATGCGGCATTCAAGTATCTTATTCTCGGCACACTCGGTGCCAGTTTTATCCTGATCGCTATTGGCTTGTTATATGCGGTGACCGGTACCTTGAACATTCTTGATTTGGCCGAGCGTTTACCTGAGGTAGGTAATTCTGGGACCGTCTTTACCGCAATGGTTTTCTTTACCATTGGTATTGGACTGAAGGCGGCCATTTTTCCATTGCATTTGTGGCTGCCTGATGCCTACAGTTATTCGCCGTCGATTGTTTCAACCTTCCTGGCCGGTACCAGTACCAAGGTATTTATTTACGTATTGATTCGTTTCATCTTTACCTTGTTCGGTATTGAATTAAGTCTCGAACAAGTCGGAATGAATGAGTTACTGATGCTGATGTCAATCGGTGCGATTTTGTATGGTTCTTTTCAGGCGATCAAGCAAGATAGCATTAAACGCTTATTGGCCTTCTCCAGTATCGCGCAGATTGGTTATATGATCCTGGGTATCTCTTTGGCAACGGCGGCCGGTTTGGCTGCCGGACTGATACATGTCTTTAACCATGCCATTATCAAGGTCAGTCTATTTTTATGTCTTGCCAATATTATTTATTACACCAATACCGATTCCATCAAGCAATTAGCCGGTATTGGTCGACGTATGCCATTAACGATGTCGCTATTTACCGTTGCCGGGCTCAGCCTGATTGGCGTACCGCTAACCGCAGGCTTTATCAGTAAGTGGTTCCTGATTAAGGCAGCGATGGCCAATGGATACCTCGCCATCGTTGCGGTGATTGTCTTCTCATCAATATTGGCATTGGTTTATATCTGGAAGATTATCGAAGTCGCTTATTTCCATCCAGAAACAGAAGCGGTATTGCAGCAAACAGAGCAGCGCCAAACACCGTGGCTAATGTATTTGTCTTTATTTCTGTTTATTGGTGCCTGTGTTTATTTCGGTGTACAGACCCATATTAATGTCGGCATGGCTGAAGCGGTCGCAGCGGATTTATTCAGGTTGCAGCCATGAGCGATTCGAGTTTATTACTCTCAGCACTACTGATACCACTAATTGGTGTAGTTTTAATTTTATTAACTCGCAGCAAGTCCAACTTGCGTGAGGCGGCAACGTTGTTCAGTGCGGCGCTGTTAATCATAATTGTTTATCAGCTATTACAGCGCGTGTTAGACGGTGCTAAGCCCGAGCTAACATTATTCGAGATTATCCCTGGTCTCGACGTAGGCTTTTTGTTAGAGCCGCTTGGGATGTTGTTCGCCTGTATCGCGTCTGTGTTATGGCTGATCAATTCGATTTATTCTATCGGTTACATGCGTGGTAATAAGGAAACCCACCAAACCCGTTTTTATATTTGTTTCGCGATTGCGATTGCCAGCACCATGGGGATTGCCTTATCGGCGAATTTGTTAACGTTGTTTATTTTCTATGAAACCTTGACGCTTTCGACTTATCCGCTAGTGACTCACAAAGGCAATGATGAAGCAAAACGCTCCGGCCGTATCTATCTGGGTATATTACTGACGACTTCAATTTGTTTGTTACTACCCGCAATCATCTGGACCCATAGTTTGACTGGTACAACAGAGTTCACCGTTGGCGGGATATTGCGTGACGAGTCAAACCGCACAGCTATCGTTACGCTGTTTTTACTGTTTGCCTATGGCATTGGTAAGGCAGCACTGATGCCTGTGCACAAATGGTTACCGGCAGCAATGGTCGCACCAACGCCGGTCAGTGCATTGCTGCATGCCGTGGCCGTGGTTAAGGCAGGCGTGTTTAGTATCGTCAAAATCACCACCTATATTTTCAGTCCCACCTTGTTGATAGAGTTACTGGATATTAACCTTGTCCTTTATATTGCCGGTTTTACCATCATTGTCGCGTCACTGATTGCACTGAAAGCGGATAACCTCAAACGCAGGCTGGCTTATTCGACCATCAGTCAATTGTCGTATGTTGTTTTAGCGACGGCGTTACTGATGCCGATTTCAATGTTGGGCGCAGCATTGCATATCCTTGCCCATGCCTTTGGAAAGATTACGCTGTTTTTTGCCGCGGGTTCGATTTATACCGCGACCCATAAAAAGAAAGTCAGTGAATTAAACGGTATCGGTTATCGTATGCCGATTACTATGGCTGCATTTGCAATCGGTAGTCTGTCTATGATTGGTGTACCGCCCACGGCGGGTTTTTTAAGTAAATGGTACATATTGCAAGGCGCGTTTTCGATAGAGTCCTGGTTTGCGATAGGCGTGATTATTATCAGTACATTACTTAACGCGGGATATTTTTTACCTATTGTTTATGCGGCTTTTTTTAAACAGCCAGCGACTGAATCTGAAAAACGGTTTAATGAGGCACCGATACCTATCGTTCTGGCATTAAGTTTTACCGCGATCATGACGCTGGTATTGTTTATCTATCCGGATTTTGCATTACGGTTATTGCAACCCTGGGTCGGAGGCTTATCTTGAAACAAAACTGGTTTTATCGAAAGTCATCGATCAAGAAACTCTGGATAGGCACGATCATCGTATTGGCGTTGACGGTAATAGCGGAGTTTTTTGTTCATCTACATCCGCATTTTGATATCGAATCCTATTTTGCCTTTCACGCAGTATATGGTTTTCTTGCCTGCATCGCGATGGTGTTATTTGCAAAGCTATTAGGCTACCTGATTAAACGCAAGGATGACTATTATGATGTGTAGTCTATTACATCCCGGTTTGATCTTGATCCTTGCTGGTCTGCTAATACCGTTATGCAAGGGTAAGTTGAGAACAGCAGTGGTGCTTGCGGTACCACTTTGCGCATTAGCTGTAGTCTGGAATCTTGATCTGACAACAAGCTGTAGCACTAGTTATTTGGGATTTGAATTACAGTTATTGCGGCTTGATGCATTAAGCCTCTTGTTCATTACGGTATTTGCGATCACTGTGTTTACCGGCAGTTTATATTGCTGCCTGCAGGCAAACTCGCGTGAACTGTCCGCTGCCTTTATCTATGCGGGTGGTGCCATGGCAGTGGTATTAGCCGGTGATTTGATCACATTGTTTATCTTTTGGGAATTAATGGCCTTATCGTCGACATTAGTGCTGTGGTCGGCATCAAACGAATCATCAAGACGCGCAGGTATGCGTTACATATTAATCCATTTACTAGGCGGTGTAGTGTTAATGGCCGGTATCACAGCCTATTTAAATCAAACCGGTTCGATTGCGCTGACTGCCATGCAACCTGATTCAATCGGAACAGTATTAATCCTTTGTGGCTTTTTATTAAACGCCGGTGCGCCACCGCTAACGGCCTGGCTGGCCGATGCCTATCCGGAGGCATCATTTAGCGGCATGGTTTTTTTAAGCGCGTTCACGACCAAAACAGCGGTGTACGTATTAATGCGTGGCTTTCCCGGTACCGAGATCCTGATTGCTATTGGCGTGTTTATGATCTTTTACGGCATTATCTATGCCTTGTTAGAGAACGATATGCGTCGAATCCTGGCCTACAGTATTGTCAATCAGGTTGGCTTCATGATTTGTGGCATTGGTATCGGTACGGAAATGGCCCTGAATGGTGCGGCCGCGCATGCATTTACGCATATAGTTTATAAAGCTTTATTGTTAATGTCGGCCGGCTCGGTGTTATATATGACGGGTAAACGTAAATGTACCGACCTCGGTGGCCTGATACATTCCATGCCGGTCACGGCAGTCTGCGGCATCATTGGGGCATTGGCGATATCCTCGTTTCCATTAACCTCCGGCTTTGTCAGCAAATCCATGATCACGCAATCGGCAGTTGATCAACATATCTTATGGGTTTGGTTAGCGTTGCAGGCGGCATCGGCCGGTGTCTTCCTGCATGCGGGTATCAAATTTCCCTGGTTTGTGTTTTTTCAAAAAGATAGTGGTCTGAGACCGGAAGATCCACCGTTAAATATGCAGCTTGGCATGATACTGTTTGCGTTTGTTTGTTTATTCTTGGGTGTATTTCCGAATGTGCTGTACGCGATGTTGCCGTATCAGGTTGACTACGTACCTTATACCGCTGCCCATACGCTAACACAGCTACAGCTGTTGTTATTCTCCGGTTTGGCATTTTTTGTCATGCTGCCGTTAATGAAACGAACTCTGACGATTAGTCTGGATTTCGACTGGTTCTATCGAAAGCTGATACCTCAGCTAGTTAAGTGGTTGGAACAGCTGCTTAGCATCGTTTCACAATGGTTGATGCCTATTCAAAATAAGCTGATGACAGTTTCTTTGTTGCAGAATGCCTCAGTTTCTAATCGAACATTGGCATTCAATCTTTGTTTGGTGATGTTTTTGTTTGTGATTACCCTGATTTACTATTTGCTAGTCTGATTTTTTACCTAAAACAGGGTAGGTAAATTTCCCAAAAAAATCCTCTTTTGTGTGGAAGCACTGACTAAGACATCGACGTATAGTCTAAGGCTCAAGGACGTACTTGTGATACTTTCACTAGAGACGTTTTGGAAACGGTTACGGATGAAGCCGTGCCACGGAGGGCACTCACTACTCCGATTCAGGCACACTAACCCACCTTTTCAACTACTAAGCCAGATACATTCCGAGGCAAACTTTTCATTCAGTTTCAATCAGCCGATTGATCAACAGCGTTTAGCGTATGTGGTCGGATTGCCAGATTAAAAATGCCGGTAGTATACACATGGTTGCGATCAACATGGCAAGCAAACCAAGCGCTAACATCAAGCCCATGCTTGCAGTACCGGTATGAGCAGAAAATCCAAGATTACCGATGCTGCAAATGGTCGTCATCGAACTTACGAATACACCACGTGAGGCACTGGTAGCAAATATATTATTATTGGTATGTTGTTCCTGGCGAAATCGATTGGCAATATGAATGCCGCTGTCTACACCAATACCTAATAACAACGGCAAGCCGATGATATTGGCAAAGTTGAACGGGATCTGAAACAGCATCATTAAGCCCAGCGTAAATGTTCCCCCGATCATGACCGACATGAGAATCACAACGGCATCGGATTTTTTCTTGATTAGTACGATTAATAGAATTGCAATTGCAATGAAAGCGTAGCCCAGTGCGTCCTGGAATGCCTTAAGCACGGCGCTACCGGCTTCAATACTGACAACGGCTGGACCGATGATCTCGTTATCGTGTTTTTGTATGGTCCTGACAAACTCAGCCCGGTTGGTATTGTCGTTTAGATTTTTTTTAGGGATGAGCTCAATTTTATAAAAGTCATCACTAATCCAGCGGTTTCTGATAGTTTCAGGTATATCCTTAAACGCAACCTCTGTCGCAGCCAGTGCGTCGGCTAGTGAAGCGATTCTCCCATCAAGATGCGTTAACAAGCGTTGCTCCAGATCATTCAGTGTTTGTTTATCAGCCGGTTTGGCAGTAAGACTATGCAAATTTGTTTTTAATACTCGCAGTTCTTTTGTCAACGCATCATTAGGTATCGATTCGATAGCAGCAAGCAATGTCCCGATGGCCCGATACTGTTCCTCTGCCTCAATATTCAGCGACGCATTATTGGTAATAAGCGGCCCCATCATCAGGCTCATTTCATCAATCAGGAATAATTTCTCTTCCTGATCGTTGGGAATCAGATCTTCAATCCAGATAGTGGAATCAACCACGTCAAGCTTTTCGATGTTGTGCTTTGCCTGTTGTACTTCATCAGACTGTTTTAACAGAATGCCACGCCAGGGCGAGGTATCACTGTCCTTTAATAAATCCTGATAAGTCTGAACCGACTCGTTGTCGGGGTTTTGTAAATTCAGGGTATTGGTATCAAAATTGATCCTGGCTATCTGACTCAGGACTATTACGACCAGGGCAACAGACGCGATGACGATGAACCTTGGGTAGCGATAGGGTAGCTCAGACAAATAATTCAGTGCGGGACGGGCGAAATGATTGTTACCTGTTTGACGAAAATGGCAAGATTTCGCACTTAACAGGGCGGGTAATAAAATAAAAGTAAACAGCATACTGATGAACATACCGCTGCCTGCTATCCAGCCAAGTTCAGCAACGCCCTGATAGTCCGTCGGCATAAACGAATAAAAGCCAATTGCCGTGGTCAGAGCGCAGAGTAACAAGGTACGAAATATCTGACTAAGCGCAATTTGTAAGGCGCTGTGGTTATTTGTCTGGTGTTGACTCTCTTCACGAAAACGCAGACATAAGTGAATAGCAAAATCGATCCCCAAACCAATGTATAGCACTGCAAAGGCAACCGAGATTAAATTTAGTTCACCAACTGTCGCCGCAGCGAAAGCCGTGGTGACAATTAAGCCTGCCAATAGAGTCAACATCGAAGACACAAACAACCAGACTGAACCGAGTCCAAAGATTAAAATAACGGTGACCAGCAACAGTGAAACCGCAATCGCTGTAATATTCGCCGCCGCTACACTTTTTAATTCTTCATAAGACAAGGCCGTATTGCCGGTTAAACGGATCCGGCTATGCTGTTCAAGCTTAAGCTTGCTGATCAATTGATTGACATGGGCAATGACATCTTCACCAGGTAATAGCTCCTGTTCGGACTCCAGCGTTTTTAGCATAATAAATTCGCGATAGACCTCTGCATCATTTTTTTTATTGCTCATAAGGCCTTGCCAGGAAACCCGGTATTGTTGATCTGCAAAGGCTTTGTTGATCTCGAGTAAAAGCGGGTTGATATCAATGTCTTTCCCTTCGGCAATAGCATCAAGCGCTTCTGTCAGCATGGTAAATAAGCCGCGCAGGTTTTTATCTTCTAACAAGGTACCGATAAAAGGTTGAATGCTCGCCAGCCGGTCGGACAATTCATATAACTCATCTTCTTCCATAAATAAAAAAGCCGACTGACGAAAGTAGGGCAATTGCGATGGATAATATATATCTTTAATTAAATACGAGTCTTCTTTAAGAGCTAAATAAAGTGTTGTCGCCGTATCGGCTGCCTGATCCGGCGAGCTGGCTTCAATGACAATCAGCATATTATCGACAAATTGAGGAAACAGGCGCTCATAGGCAATATCCAGTTTTCGCCAGGGCAATTCCTCCGACAGCATGTTGCTAATATCGGTACTCATGCTCAGGTGGTTCTTGATATAAAACACCGAGAACAAACACAGCAGCATAAAGCTGATGATGACGGCATAGCGAAAGCGTTGGATATGATCGACCCAGCGCGAGATGACTCTCGAAGAGAAAGAGGAATTGGCAACGGCGCTCATTTTGGCTCTGACAGAGAGCGGCGAGTTAACTAGACGCGAAAGACGTATTCTTTGTCTGCTTCGCGTTCAATATCTGGTGGATAACTTAAACGTTTATCATCGTAGTATTGACGGCGATGATCGCCTTCATGGCGAGCATTATAGGTGACATATAATACGCGTCGCTGCTCATTGGAGAGGTTCGGTCCGGATCGGTGTGGGGCAAAAGAATCAAAAAATACGGCGTCGCCCGGTTCCGTTGTGACGGATATATAGTCAAGCGCATCCTCTTCAAGCGGTTTCCACTGTTCTCCGATCAATCCTTGATTATGATGACCGCTTGCCATTTCCAGACAGCCGTTTTCAACGGTGGAGGGGTCGATACTTACTAGAGCAGTAATGTGTAATTTGGCATAGCGATCCCAACCCGCTTGTACATCCTGATGTGCCTTGAAACCATCGCCGCCAGGCATTTTAAAATTGATTTTGTCTTTAAATAGCAAGGCGTCATCATCAAAGAGTTGTGAAGTAATTTTCTGAATTTCACCTTGAGTAAATAATTCACTAAACCCTTTATGATAAGGCTCAACATCTTCCATCCGCGACAGGATACGTTTGTCGGAATCCAGCTGGCTTTGTTCAAAATACATCATGTATTTACCGGGGACTTCAGGATAATTGGTGACCTCGTCGGTCCAGGCTATGATTTCCTTCATTTTTTCATCATCATAAAGATTACGGATCACCAAAAAACCGGTATTGTTAAATTCATTAAGTTGCGCGTCGCTAAGTTTCATTGTCTTTGAGTCATTTATATTCGGATCGGGTAATGCCTGCTCAGGCCGGTGTATTATAGTGAAACTCCTGCTTTTTTAAATCATTAGCGATGCCTTTCAGGTTAGCCAATGCCTTTTTATAGGCTCGAGCCAGAATTAATAATGACAGTATTTGGCCGGGATTAAATAAACATGAAAGCAAAAACTGCATAAGCCTGGGTTGACCAAATTCATCAGTATGTTTGGTGACTGCTTTAGGCAGCGAAGTGACGGCTTCATCGGCGACCGCCCGGATCGCAACAAAGTCGATGTTCATTTTTTCAGCCAGCCCGGCTATCGCAGCGCTTTCCATGTCGACCGCATCGGCCTTGGTTTTGGCAAACAGTTTCTGTTTATCTGAAATACTGGCGCAGATCCTGTCATCAGAATAGAGTTTGCTATTAAACACGGCAGTGGATGCAGAACTGAGTGCAATTAGCAGTCGTTCATGCCACTCGGGGCTACATTGAAATTGTCCATCCGCTGCCAGGATTTGCTCTGCAATTAAAATATCGCCCGAGTGAAGTGATTCATTTACAGCGCCTGCAACGCCCCAACTGATCAATGCATCAACATTGATCCTGAGCAGTTCAGCCGATGCCTTGAGTGCATTGTTATAACCCATACCACTCAGACATAAATAGATGTTGTCTTGTATTTGTATCGGTTCGAACGGGGTAATTTTTTCTGATACAAGACAGCCCGCTTCATCCGGTAAAGCGGCGACGATACCAATTTTTTTCAAGATTGTGTCAGGTTGCGGTATCTGGCTAACGCCCAAAGCGGGAAATACTTGGTATAACCATGATATTTAAGATAGAAAACGCGTGGAAAGCCCGGAGCCGTGTAATAGTCATCATGCCATTGACCATCAGCGGCCTGATTGGTAATCAAATAGTGAATGCCTTTTTTGACACTATTACTATTGGCTTCGCCTGCTGCCAGCAGCGCCAGTAATGCCCAGCCGGTCTGGAAGGCAGTGCTGGGAAACGGGCGATGATGTCTCGGTGGATAATAGCTTTGGTTACTCTCGCCCCAACCACCATCTTCATTCTGGATCTTTTCCAGGTACTTCACCGCTGCACGAATGTAATCTTGCGAAGGATCTTCATTGACGACCTCAAGTGCAGTTAATACTGACCAGGTGCCATAAATATAATTGGTGCCCCAACGTCCGAACCACGATCCATCCTGTTCCTGATCGGATTTCAAATACTCAATCGCCTGCCTGATGTGATTGGCATATTTTTCTTTATCTGCCAGCCCCATCAATGCAATCGATCTGCCGGTGACATCGGCAGTCGGCGGGTCTAATAACGCGCCATGATCGGCAAACGGGATCGAGTTGAGATAATACTGCGTGTTATTCACTTCAAATGAACCAAAGCCACCGCCTTTTGATTGCATGCCCGCCACCCAATTAGCCGCACGGGCTATCGGTTCTTTGTATTTATCTTTTCCAGTTCTGTGCATGGCCCAGGCCACCATCGAGGTATCATCCAGGTCCGGGTAGTAATAGTTACTATATTGAAAGGCCCAGCCGCCGCCTTTCAGGTTCGGTCTGGGGATACGCCAATCACCTGGTTCATCACTGAGCTGACGGTCTTTTAACCAATCCAGCGCATGTTCAATTTCAGCCGTAATGTTGTCTTCGGTTTCTGTCTCAATCATAGCCTGACTGGCCAAGCAGGTGTCCCACACAGGGGATACGCAAGGTTGGCAATACATGCTGTTGCCTCGTTTCGCCAACAGCGCGTCAATTGCCTTGCGCGCCATGACAACTTTTGGATGATCTTTGGGGTAGTCCATAGCAATTAATGATTCATAAACATTAACCATGGCTGGGAAAATACCGCCGATACCATGTTCCTCGTTCATGCGTTGTAAGAACCAATGCTTACATCGTCGAATTGAATAGCAGCGGACAAAACGCGGCACCAGCTTCTCTACCACGCGGCCTATGTGATCCAGCGCCAGGAACGCACGTCCTAACGGGGTTTTTATTTTGAAATAATTCCTTTCGTCTTCCGGTGGCACGATAAACAGTTCCCGAATATCGATCCCGCGTGGATTGACTGCCTCGGCCTTCATCGTACATAAAACAAATAGTGGAACCATCACGGTTCGCGACCAGTACGACACTTTATCGATATGAAACGGAAACCACTTCGGCAGGATAATCACTTCTGCGGGAATAAAAGGCGTTGCGCGCCAGGGTACCTGACTAAACAGCGCCATGGTGATACGGGTAAATACATTACTGTTGGCTGCGCCACCATGATTAAGAATAGTATTTCTGGCTCGCACCATATGTTCTTCATGCGGATCGTCGCCAACCAGCTTGAGTGCATAGTAGGCTTTTACCGAGCAGCTAAGGTCCACATCACCACCGGTAAAAAGCGGCCAGCCACCTTCATCATATTGTTGATCGCGTAAATATTGCGCTATTTTTTGCTCGGTCTCGTCATCGATCTCACCGACGAAATGATTCATTAAAATGTATTCGGCAGGGATGGTGCAGTCAGCCTCCAGTTCATAGACCCAATGACCATCATCATGTTGCTGGTTGAGTAATGCCTGTTTAGCAGAAGCGATACTGTCTTTTAAACCCGTCAGGAAATGCGTCGATGAACGACGTTCGTCGCTTTCCTCTTTGAGAATGTCGTGGCTGCTCTCGAGTGTCATGTACTGTTCCTAGATGATAAAAGTGTCTTAACTTGAGTAAGACAGGCAATGAACGTTTTATATTTTCTACTAAGCTATTGCGCCAATGCCTTGATATATAAGCATTTCAAAGTGTCTCATGATTGTCCGGCTTAGGCAAATTGCGGCCGGTGAAATTGAGCAACAGTTTTAACATTGCATCCTGCCTGGTAAATAAGGTGGTCATTGCCACCGTGGCTTTAACGCTGCGCCGACTGATCTTGACCTGTTGGCCGTCAGTAAAGTCTACATTCTGTCTGATTTTATCCAGCGTCAGCATGGCCATGCCCAATGCCCACAGACAAAACCGTCTCAGCCCGGATTCCTGTTTCGGAATAATCAGCGTGTAACGTAGCGCATTATCAATATGTCCACGTGCGACGCCAAGTAACTCATGCATGGCTTTGTCAAAACCCGGTTGATTTTGCCCGGGCACCTTTTGCGTAATATCGACACCATGTTTCGAGAAGATGTCACGTGGTAACCAGCAAGCGCCACGTTCGTGGTCTTCCCAGATATCCTTGAGGATATTCGTCATTTGCAGACCCTGACCAAATGACACGGCCAATGCCATCAGTTCATCACGCCTCTGATCCATTTCAGCGCAATAATCACAAAATAATTCAGTCAGCATTTCACCTACGACGCCAGCAACGTAATAGCAGTATTGGTCCATGTCTTTTAAATCGGCGACACCGTCCAGGGTTTCGGCATCCTGATAGCGCGCCATGCCATCCGCCATAATCTCTACGCAGCGAACTAAAGCGGCGCGTTGACGTTCATTAAAGCTATGTGTGATGCGAATAACCGGCTCGGTATTGGCAATCAGGTCATGTTCCGCTTCAGTGGCAGTTGGAGAAAGCAACGGGAATAAGGCCCTGGAAAAATCCAGTGATGCCTCACTACCTTTTACGACGTTGATAAAACGATCGGCAAAATCCCGCTTTTGTTCTGCCGACATCGACTTATCATCCTCAACTGTGTCGGCGATACGGCAGAGTAAGTAGGCATTGGAGACGACCCGACATAGGGGCTGGGGCAGTTGCGGAATCGTCAGGGCAAAGGTACGCGACACATCCTGCAGGATGTAATCCTGATAAGCGTCATCATCAAGCGTCGTTAGAAACTCGTCTCTGGTTTTCATTATTGTTGGCTATATTTTATCGACAGTTAAAGTATCTGTTTGATTTATATATAAAAAAACTATCATCTATCGATTTTGTTGAATCTGTTATTTCTGCGGCTGGCCTGTTACAGCAGGGTAAAATAATAAAAAAATGTTATAATTCAATCACTAGGCTGACTCGAGGCGCACATATTATAAGCGGATTTGAGCGGATGCATACTATTGATGTCCAGTTAGCCAGTTCACAAGCTACTCAATAATATAAAGTGTAATCATCGTGAGCTCTATTCAACAAAGCGCAGTACCGACTGAGTTGTCAGTCACAACGACAGCAGAAATGGGTTGGAAAGCATCTGACGATGCAAACTATAATCCGTTAAGTGAACTCCCTGATTTGCTTCGCCAAATTCATCTGCCTTTCTGCGTTATCGAGAAAACCAATGAAATGATGGCTGCGACGGGTGGTTCGATTTCAATGGCTAAAAATGCTGCTGACTATCATCCTGTTGTCGGTTTTGTTTCCGCTCAAGCGATTGAAAACCTCGGTGACAGTCAATTCTGTGAGGATTACAGTATTCGCTACCCTTATATGACCGGTTCGATGGCGAACGGTATTGCCTCAGTAGAACTAGTCGAAGCGATTGCCAATGCTGACATGCTGGCTTCATTTGGCGCTGCGGGATTAAGTTTGGCTGAAATAGAAACCGCTATCCAACGTTTGCAGTCTGGATTAGGCGATAAGCCGTTTGCCTGTAACCTGATATTCACTCCCAATGAAAAAGGACATGAAGAAGCGGTTGTAGAGTTATTTTTAAAATATGGTGTGACGCTGGTTGAGACATCTGCTTACATGAAGTTAACCGAACCGGTAGTGCGCTATCGTGTCAGTGGTATTCATCAAGATAGTAACGGCAACATCGTCACGCCAAACAGAATTATTGCCAAGGCATCGCGAATCGAACTGGCAACAAAATGGTTTAGCCCGCCGCCTGAGAAAATACTGAATGATTTATTAGCGCAGGGTCAGATCACACAGCAGGAGGCTGAGCTCGCCAAGTCTATTCCAATGGCACAAGATCTGACAGTTGAAGCCGACTCAGGCGGACATACGGATAATCGTCCAGCAATAACATTACTTCCAACCATCCTGGCATTACGCGATCAGATTCAGGCGCAGTACTCATATCCTTTTCGATTGCGTGTCGGTGCAGCAGGCGGGATTGCCACACCGGCTTCTGCACTCGGTGCGTTTTCGATGGGCGCGGCTTATATCGTTACCGGTACTGTGAATCAGGCCTGCATTGAATCAGGGAGTTCCGGTATTGTCAGAGAGATGTTGGCGAATGCCGAACAGGCCGACGTGACGATGGCACCGGCGGTTGATATGTTCGAGATGGGCGTCAAGTTACAAGTACTAAAGCGCGGCACCATGTTCGCCATGCGCGGAAACAAGCTTTATGACATCTATAAACAATACGACTCAATCGATGCTATACCTGAATTGGAAAAGGCAAGGTTAGAGAAAACCGTATTTAAAATGAGTATGGAAGAGGTTTGGCAACATACTGAAGCTTTTTTTAACGAGCGCGATCCGTCACAAGTGATTAAAGCGAATACCGATCCTAAACATAAAATGGCATTAGTGTTTCGCTGGTATCTTGGTTTGTCTTCACGTTGGGCAAATGCAGGAGTAGAAGATAGGCAAGTGGATTATCAGGTCTGGTGTGGTCCAGCTATGGGGGCATTTAATGAATGGACACGCGGGACGTTTCTGGCCGAAACAAAAAATCGTGATGCAGTCACGGTGGCGATGAATATTTTATTCGGTGCCGCCGTATTACAACGTATTAACTTGTTACAAAAACAAGGTGTAGTGCTGACTGATCAAGCCTGTCAGTTTTTACCCATGCCATTATCCGAATTAAATCGTTATATCTATTGAGTTAAGTCTATGTCCAAGAAAAACACATCTTCAAAACCCATACCTTTAGCCATTGTTGGTATCGGCTGTTTATTTCCCAAGGCCAATAACCCGCAACAGTATTGGACGAATATTCGTGAGGGTGTGGATGCGATAGGCGATATTCCAGAAACACATTGGAACACAGCTGACTATTTTGATGAAGATAAATCAGCGCCGGATATGACCTATGCAAAACGTGGCGGCTTTATCGAGCTACAGGATTTTAATCCCTTGTTATATGGCATGAGTCCTAACAACATCGAAGCCACTGATACTACGCAGTTATTGGGGATGTTAGTCGCCAAACAGGCCTTGTTGGACGCAGGTTACTCGACAGGAAAAGACGCAGGCGATGGTCGTGAGTTTGATCGCGATCGCACCAGTGTTGTATTGGGGGTGACGGGTACCTTGGAACTCGTGATTCCGCTCGGCGCCAGACTCGGTCATCCTATATGGCGTAAAGCATTGAAAGATGCAGGTGTTGATCCAGAAACGACAGAAGATGTCGTGCAGCGCATCGCCGACGGCTATGTGCCATGGCAAGAAAACTCTTTTCCGGGATTACTGGGTAATGTGGCAGCGGGACGTATTGCCAATCGTTTTGATCTAGGTGGCACTAACTGTGTCGTCGATGCTGCTTGTGCCAGTTCTTTAAGTGCATTACATCTTGCCGCGATGGAATTGCAAGCGGGTCGAGTTGATATGGCGATCACAGGAGGTATGGATACCTTCAATGATATTTTCATGTACATGTGTTTTAGCAAGACACCGGCTTTATCACCTACTGGTAACAGTCGACCATTTGCCAAAGATGGAGACGGAACCATTTTGGGAGAAGGCCTGGGTGCTGTTATTCTGAAACGCCTCGATGACGCGCAACGTGATGGCGATAAGATATATGCTGTTCTTAAAGGAATGGGGTCATCGTCTGATGGTAGAGGCAATGCTATCTATGCACCCAGTTCAGATGGACAAACCAAGGCGCTATGGAACGCTTATCATGCGGCGGATGTGACACCACGCAGTATTCAGCTGGTTGAAGCACATGGTACCGGTACTTCCGTCGGTGATGCAGTTGAAGCAACGGCACTCTCTGGCGTTTACCGTCAGGATAATGAAGACGAAACCTGGTGTGCAATCGGTTCAGTGAAATCGATGATCGGCCACACCAAGGCCGCTGCCGGTATAGCGGGTCTGATAAAAACATCGATGGCTTTGAAACACAAAGTATTACCGCCAAGCATTAAAGTCGATGAACCGTTAGAGATAATTGAACCGGGTACAGCGCCTATTTATTTAAATACCAGCAAACGTCCCTGGTTTAATAAGCTTGATACACCCAGGCGCGCGGGCTTAAGTTCATTTGGTTTTGGTGGAAGTAATTTTCACTGTGTGCTGGAAGAAGCTGAACAGGAAAAAGATACCATCGATTGGGATGGCGAAGTGCTTATTGTTGCACTGTCTGCCGATGAGCCTGAGCAACTGTTAACAAAATTACCTGATACGAAAACTCTACAGGATTGGGAACTGCTGCGCTTTTATGCTTATGATTCCTGTCAGTCATTTGATACTAAACAAACACATCGGTTAGTTGCTGTCATTGATAAACAAGCGACCGATCGCGCAAAATTGATCGACACGATTAACCAGCGCCTCAAAACAGAAGCAGATTGCTGGTCATTACCCAACGCGTTTTATTCCAATCAAATTGAACATAAAAAAACCGCATTTGTGTTTCCCGGACAAGGCTCACAATATGTTGGCATGGGCAAAGATTTGGCTTGCCAATTCCCACAGTTTTTTTCCGCTCTGGAAAATGCCAATCAGACTTTTCTACAAGCCACTGACACGTCTCTGACTGATATCATTTACCCCATTCCTGTATTTAATAAGTCTGAGAAAAAACAACAGGAAGAACAACTAAGACAAACTGAAAATGCACAGCCTGCAATTGGCGCTGTAAGCATGGCGAGTTTGGCTTTGTTAAAGTATTTCGGCTTAAGTACTGATGCCGCGATTGGTCATAGTTATGGTGAGCTGTCGGCGTTGTGCGCAGCAGACAGTTTTAGTGAAGACGATTTACATTATTTATCCCGTCGTCGTGGTGAGTTGATGAATGAAGGCGAGGGTGATCGCGGTGGTATGTTGGCAGTGGTTGCTCCTGTTGATCAGTTAACAGATTTATTAAAACAGCATGCCATTGATTTAGTCCTGGCTAATCATAATTCGCCGTCGCAAATTGTCCTGTCTGGTGCAACGGAAGAGATAGATAAATTTGCCAAACTGGCCAAGGCGGAAAAAATACGTGCGATTAAATTACCTGTCGCTGCTGCGTTTCATAGTAAGTATGTTGCTGATGCAGCAAAACCGTTTGCCAAGGTGCTATCGGATATTCAGTTTTCGAAAACCCAAATGCCGGTCTTATCCAATACTCAGGCCGAACCATATCCTGACGGCATTGATTCGGCAAAAAAACTGTTGGCAGAACAGTTGGCCAACCCGGTGCGTTTTGTTGAACAGGTAGAAAAACTTTATGAAGAGGGCGTTCGAAATTTTGTTGAAGTCGGACCAGGTAAAACTTTAAGCGGACTGATTGATGCAAGCTTGAAAGACAAAACCATCACTAATGTCTCGATCGATGCCTCAGTGGGTAAACAATCCGGTCAATATGATTTGGCATTGTTATTGGGCAAATTACTGGTCAGTGGCGTATCACTTGAAATTAACAAATGGGATAGTGCTTGTGGTGAACTCACTCGACCTGAGGTCAACGCAAAACCTGCCTTAACTGTGCCTGTCGGCGGCGCCAATGTGATGCAGTCACGTCCAGTGCGGCCACCAAGAAAAATAACAGCTTCAACTAACGCAATTAACATGACGACTAAACAAGCAGAACCACGAATAACAAATACTCAAAAAACGTCTGCGCAAACTCAGATAGCTTCATCATCAATGCTACAAGCCACGCAGGAAAGTATTCTGGCCTTGCAAAAAATGCAGGAACAAACAGCAAAGCTGCATCAGCAGTATTTAGAGGGGCAAGAAACAGCGCAACAAACGATTCAAACTTTATTGCAGCAACAGCAGGCATTGTTAAGCGGTCAACAAATATCAATGCCAGTGCAGCCTGTTATTAAGCAAGAATCAGCACGGGCTATTTCTGAAGAAGATACAGTCAGTATTCAAACAAATCATGCTGATGTCTCAACGCTAGATCCATCAGCTAGTGCTGAAGCCAACGCGACAAAAGAGATTTTTGAAACACGTCGACAATATGACAGCTTTGATATCGATAACCTGTTATTAAAAGTGGTATCAGAAAAAACCGGCTATCCCTTAGAGATGTTGAGTCTCGACATGAGTCTTGATACCGATCTGGGAATTGATTCAATCAAGCGAGTAGAAATTCTTTCTGCTATTCAGGAGCAATTACCCTGGTCTCCGGTGATTAAACCGGAAGAACTGGGAACGTTCCAATTTTTACAACACATCGTTGAATTTTTAGCGGAAGGCAAACCAGATGGTGCATTGACCGAACCGGTCGCTACTGAAAGTGATGTCACTAGTTCAACTGAAACTAGTCAATTCGAAAAAAGTTTATTAGCGATTGTGGCAGAGAAGACAGGCTACCCGATTGATATGTTGGAACTGGATATGAATCTGGATAGTGATCTCGGTATTGATTCGATTAAGCGTGTTGAAATTTTATCTGCATTGCAAGAAGCCATGCCGGAATTGCCCACGGTCGGTGCGGATGAATTGAATCAGTTACAAACACTGCGTTCTATTATGACGTTGTTTGCTGCAGAAACTTCAGTGAGTGCTGCTGCAAAGACGGTTACCAAACCATCATCAAGTTTTTCTAATGATTTACTTGAGATTGTTGCTGATAAAACCGGTTACCCGGTCGACATGCTGTCATTAGATATGAGTTTGGACGGTGATCTGGGAATTGATTCGATTAAGCGAGTAGAAATTTTGTCCGCCATGCAAGAGCGCATGCCGGAACTCCCGACAGTCGGTGCTGAACAATTGTCGAATCTGGATACATTACAATCGATCATCGAATTGTTTGTATCTTCAGACAATGAAACTGAAACGAGTGTCGATGACGCGGATCTGGCATCGACCTTATTGAAAGTCGTTGCTGAAAAGACCGGTTACCCGGATGAAATGCTGACATTAGATATGCATCTTGATAGTGATTTAGGTATTGACTCGATTAAACGCGTGGAGATCTTATCGGCATTACAGGAAAGCTTGCCCGATTTGCCGCCAGTGTCGGCTGATGATTTAGCCGTACTGCAAACTTTGCAGCAGATCGTTGACTACATGAATCAACAAAATGCTTCTACTAGCACTCAGATAGAAGACGCTAAGGCCCAACAGGAAGTCGAAGATGATGTTGAGGCCATTCTGGAGCGATATGTGTTAAGTCATATCGCTATCAATGAAAGCGAACGTGATCAGATAACAATTGATAAAGATAAAACGCTTTGTATTACCAATGGCAACAGTGAATTGGCAACGGCATTATCCAGGGAATTATCAAATCAGGGGTATAAAACGAAGATCATCGCGAACGGAGAAAATGTTGAACAGGATATTGCTGGTTTAATTATTTGTTCAGATCAAGATTTATCAACTGATAAGGCTTACGATAGCTTTGCCTTAATCCAACAAGCGGGCGAATCACTTAAAAAGAATCATGGGTTATTAGTCTCATTAACTACTCTTGGTGGAAGCTTTGGTATCGAACAGCCTATGCCAGCGCATGTAACGCAAGTAGCGCAAGTAGCGATTAACGGTATGGTTAAAACCGCTGATAAGGAATGGCCTGAAGTTTATTGTAAATGTATAGACACGGACGCAGAAAACTTGAGCCAAATCATTAACGAACTGTTCCTTGATGGTCCGTTGGAAGTTGCTGTTAAAGAAGGCTCTAAATCGCAACTTTCCATGTCCAAAACCGAGTTGACAGTTCCATCTAATTACTCGCAATTAAGTAATGATGATGTGATTGTGATATCTGGCGGTGCGCGCGGTGTGACTGCTGAGGTCGCACTCAAACTAGCGGAAATGTATCAGTGTAGTTTATTGCTGTTAGGTAGAAGTCCTGAACCCGAGCAGGAACCGGGCTGGTTAGCCAATGCGAAACAGGAAGCCGAAATCAAACGCGTGATTCTTGAACACAGCGACAAAAAAATGACACCGGCAGAGTTAACCTATGCCTATCGTGCAACGTTGGCGAACCGCGAGATTAACAATACGCTTTCTCGAATAGAACAAACCGGCGCTAATGCAATTTATCGTTCTGTTGATATTACGGATGAGTCTGCCGTCGCACTAACGTTGGATTTAGCACGAACAGAACTGGGGAATATTACTGGTGTTATCCATGCCGCGGGTGTATTGGCAGATAAGTTGATTGAAGATAAAACACGCGAGCAATTTGTCAACGTCTATTCGACAAAAGTGGACGGTTTGCAAAATCTGTTGTCAGCATGTGTCAATGATGAACTTAAGTTAATCATTAATTTTTCTTCAACAACTGCAAGGTTGGGTCGTAAGGGCCAGATTGATTATGCGGCTGCTAACGAAGTGCTAAATAAGATGGCGCAGCAAGAAATGCAAAGCAGATCAAACTGCAAAGTTTTGTCTATCAACTGGGGGCCATGGGATGGTGGCATGGTGACAGCTGGTTTAAAGAAACTGTTTGCTGAAGAAGGTGTCGGGGTCATTGGTCTTGCTAGCGGTGCAGAATATTTGATGAATGAGATTGAATCAGATGGTCCGGTTGAAGTGGTAATACTTGCCGAAGCTGAAAATAAACAGTTGATAGCATCACCTTACAAACCTGTTGTAAAGCCCGAGATAGATAGTAGCGATTTGAAAGTTGCATTTGAACGTGACCTATCGGTAGGTTCTTATTCCTTTTTAACCTCCCATGTCATGAATGGACAGGCCGTGTTACCGGTAGCGGTCATACTCGAATGGTTTGCGCACGGCGCGTTACACCTTAACCCCGGCATGCAGTTTCATGGTTTTGATGATTTTCGTGTGTTAAAGGGTGTCACCTTAAGTGCGACTGAAATCCGACACCTGCGCATTATGGCAGGTAACATGACATTCAATGACAACATGGGGTACGTACCACTTGAGTTGCGTTCTGATGATAAGCTGCACGCGAGTGCAGTAATGGTGTTAACGGATAGTTTATCTACTACAAGCGAATCAGATAAACGCAAAGCATTACCTGTAGCACAGGGTGAATATCAGTTTAAACAACGCGAGTTTTATGAAAATGGCCAGCTTTTTCACGGACAACATTTGCATGGCATTAAGGAAGTCCTGCATTGTAGTGACAAAGGTATCGTAGCCGATGTGAATGCAGCACCGGCACCAACAGCATGGATGTCACAACCGATACGATCCAACTGGTTAACTGATCCACTAATTCTCGACTCTGCTTTCCAAATGATGATTCTATGGAGTTTTGAGCATCAAGGTATTGGTTCTTTACCAACAGCCATATCCCGCTATCGCCAGTTTTTCCGTAGTTTTCCAAAAAGCGGTGCACGCATTATTGCTGAAGTGACATCACATACTAACAATCGCGCCAATGCTGATATTGAGTTTCTTGATGAAAATAATAATAGAATTGCATTGATGGAGGGGTATGAATGTGTGCGAGATAATTTATTAAAGTCTGCATTTGAGAATAATCAAATAGAAAACGTTACTATTTAATAATGATACCTGTTTGATGTAACTGTAATCAGTTTTATAACTCTCTAAATTAAATAATCTATGGAGAAATACAAAAGCTGGAATGCACTGGGAAATCATCACAAATAATTAACACTAATTAATTTCATTATCCTGACGAAATTATCCATATGCTAAATGCAATTAATAGACTACATTCTTTAAATCAAAGAGTTTATTTTTGCTCATAAGATATCTCTTAACATGCAGCATATTTCATGAATTAATCGATGTGCCAGAGTATTAATTTTTATAAAAAAATATCGCTCTTTCAAAACAACGGTTATCTTAATAATTGAGCAACACACTTTTTATAAATATCGCCGACTATAGACATGGATAATATTCAATAATAATGCCCACTCACAATAAAGGATTGATACGCCCCTACAGCAGCTTCTTCTCGGCATTATTCCGTGGCACGGATATTCTCATTATTTGTGGGGGATTATGGGTTTTATCTTACCTTTATTTAGGCGGTTGGAATGAAAACTATACGATTGCTTCTTTCTCCGCTGTTATCACATTTATTTTAGCATCAGAAATTTCGGGCCTTTATGGTTCCTGGCGTTTTTCTTACTTTCGCCAGGAAATCACTCAAGTATTTATCACATGGTTTTGGGTTATTTTTGTTCTGCTGATTTTGGCATATGCCACTAAAATTTCAGCGACATATTCACGCTTCGTGTTTTTATTCTGGATTTTACTCACCCCATTCCTTTTATCATTTTTTCGAATTGGTATACGTGGCTTTTTACGAAAGATTCGAAGCGGGGGTAAAAACACCCGCACCATTGCTATTATCGGTGCAGGAGAACAGGCAATACAGGTTACACAAGAATTAAAAAGACTATCCTGGTTAGGAGTAAAACTAATTGGTTATTTTGATGATCAGTTCTCAGTTGGATACCGTCCAATTTCTGGTAACCAGCATGAAGTGATTGGTAAGACCATGGACATTGTCGAACTTGCCAGAGGAAATAAAGTCGATATCGTTTTTATCGCGTTGCCGATGGACAATGAGGCAATGATTTGTAATCTGGTTAGCGAACTTTCGGATACAACGACTGTATCCTATATTATCCCTGATTTGTTTATATCAGGCTTGTTACACACACGTTGGGGGTACATGGGAAATATTCCCTTTTTAAGTATCCACGATCGTCCTTTTAATGATATAGATGGTTGGGTCAAGCGTGCGGAAGATGTTGTCTTGAGTTTTGTTATATTACTCCTGATTGCTATGCCGATGTTGGTTATTTCTTTGCTTATCAAACTTACATCCAGAGGGCCGATTATCTTTAAGCAAAAACGTTATGGTATTTCTGGAGGTGAAATCCAGGTATGGAAGTTCCGCACGATGACAGTATGTGAAGATGGTGAGACGGTAAAGCAAGCACAGAAAAATGATTCACGTGTCACTCGATTAGGCGCGTTTCTCAGGAAAACCTCGCTAGATGAATTACCCCAATTTATTAATGTATTGCAGGGGCGAATGTCGATAGTTGGCCCGAGACCACATGCTGTCGCGCATAATGAAGAATATCGTCAACAAATTTTTGGTTATATGTTAAGGCATACAATCAAGCCGGGTATCACCGGTTGGGCGCAAGTCAATGGTTGGCGCGGTGAAACTGATACTCTGGATAAGATGGAAAAACGCGTTGATTATGATCTATGGTACATAAATAACTGGAGTTTATTGCTGGATCTCAAAATAATCGGCCTGACTATTATCAATGGATTTGTCGGGAAAAATGTTTACTAATTTAGTCAGGTATTTGGATTTTAATATATTTGTCTTATTTTCGTAATAGAATGTCAGACCTTCCATGTAGAATCATACAATTAGACTCATAGCAATATTATATAAAAAGAACTATATTCTACATAGAAATTACCTTAAATGTAGGAAGGGATTTACTTCGGTTACAGGATACTCATAGCGTTGTATTTTTACTAGGAGTATTCCTGTATGTGTTTGTATAGAAAGTAAGGATTGTATGTTTTTATGATTGTATGTATTGAAAAAGTCATATGTTTCTCCCTCCAATCATTTAAAGTAGTTTTTTTTGTAATATGTGTTGTTAATTCAACTTCCGCATTCGCAGCATTTAAAACAGAAGATTATTTCCCTTTAGCGTTAAGTCCTGACTTTTTCTATCAGGCAATTGGCACATCAATAACTGAAGATGTCGATGTATTACAAGGAACAACGAACCTTGCTACCGGAGCGACTAAACGAGTTTATTACTCTTTAGACTCTTCCTATGATTATTATTCGAATGACTCATCCGGTCTATTTATTCACAGAGTTGATTTTCCCTATCCTGGTGTCTTCGGAAATGTCGAGGCATCAGCAACTGTACGAGCTGCGAAACTTGCCGAAGCTCAGATGAATGTTGGACAAACTGTTAACGACAGTATTCCTGTCTCAGTTGATGTGCCTGGCCTCCCTGGCCCATATTCATTTACATATACGACTAGTACACAAGTCGTTGCAGAAAATGTAATGGTTACCGTGCCTATAGGTACCTTTTCAACGTTACAAGTTAATTTCACTCAAACTCTTTCAGGTACGATACCTGAAGCCACGCCTAGCTCAATAACAATAGTAAGAAACAGTACATATTGGTTGGTTGAACATCTGGGAGCAGTTAAAGTCAACTTTGATGGAGTTGAATCAGAATTAATTGCTGTTAATAGTGATGGTGATTTCAGTATCAACGCAAATGATATCGATGATGATAATGATGGCGTTCTCGATGAGTTTGATGCCTTCCCACTAGATCCTGATGAAGATACCGATAGCGATAATGATGGAATTGGCAATAACGAAGATCCGGATGATGATAATGATGGTACACCAGATGTCAGTGATGTCTTTCCTCTTGATCCATTAGAGTCGGCAGATAATGACGGTGATGGCATAGGTAACAATGCTGACAATTGTGACAATGTATCAAATGTAGATCAAACCAATACGGATGGTGATGCTCTAGGTGATGCCTGTGATACAGATGATGATAATGATGGTACGCCAGATGTTAGCGATGCCTTTCCACTTGACCCGACTGAAACTACAGATACAGATAACGATGGAGTCGGGGACAACTCAGATAATTGTGTAAGTACTTCAAACCCTGACCAAACCAATACGGATGGTGATGCTCTAGGTGATGCCTGTGATACAGATGATGATAATGATGGTACACCAGATGTTAGCGATGCCTTTCCACTTGACCCAACTGAAACCACAGATACAGATAACGATGGAGTTGGGGACAACACAGATAATTGTATTAGCATTCCAAACCCTGACCAAACCAATACGGATGGAGATAGTCAAGGTGATGCTTGTGATGCGGATGATGATAATGATGGAACTCCGGATATCAATGATGATCTTCCATTAGATCCCAATGAAACAGTCGATACCGATAATGATGGTATTGGCAATAATGCTGATACAGATGATGATGGTGATGGTATTCCAGATGATGTCGAAATTGCCAATAGTTTAGACCCACTTATTGATGATGCGCTAGGTGATTTGGATGGTGACGGTTTTAATAATTTAGAAGAATATCTGGCCGGTACCAATCTGAATGATGCAAATGTTTTTCCATTAAGTTTGACTGAAGATAAAGTATTTTCGGGCTCCCCAGAAGTACAATTTGGTCGAAGCGTTTCTGTCTCTGGAAGTTTGGCGATAATAGGGGCTCCGGGCGATAATTTAGCTTATATCTATAAACTTAATGGCAGCACAGGAGAATGGTCTAGAGAAGATACATTATACGGAATTAACGCAGATGATTTTGGGTTTAGCGTTTCTATTGATGGTGATACTGCAATAGTTGGTGCTTATCGCGATGATAATGTTAATGGCGCTAATTCAGGCTCAGCGAATATCTATAAACGCGATGTTTCCGGTAATTGGAATTTTCAAGCAAGATTATCAGCCAGTGATGCTGTTGTAGAGAATGATTTTTTCGGTTATAGCGTTTCTATATCAGGTGATACTGCCTTGGTAGGTGCGGTTGACGACGACGCTAATGGTATTTTCAATAGTGGTTCTGCTTATATATTTCAAAATGACGGTTTAGGTAATTGGACCCAACAAGCGAAACTTACTGCAGATGATGCGGCATCTGGAGATTCACTAGGCGTAAGCGTTTCTTTGTCAGGTGACACTGCTTTAATAGGAGCCAATGATGTTAGTGGCGGCGGTTCTGCGTATATATTCCAACTAGATGCTTCTGATAATTGGATACAACAACAAAAGATAGTTGGTAATGATACTCAAAATGGTGATTCATTCGGTATTAGCGTCTCCCTATCGGGTAATAAAGCTTTAGTGGGGGCCAATTTGGCTGAAGATATCAGTAGTGGTCATGGGTTGGCCTATATCTTTGAGAAAGATGGGTCAGGTAACTGGAATCAACAGGCTAAATTAATAGCCAATGATTGGGAACAGGATGATGAATTTGGTATTAGTGTATCGATAAATGGAAATCTCGCGATTGTTGGGGCACATAGGGATGATGATGATTTCAATGGTTCAGGTTCAGCCTACCTGTTCCAAAATGATGGTTCTGGAAATTGGACACAGTTAGAGAAACTTACCGCAAGCGACCCCGGATTAGCAGATAGCTACGGTATTAGTGTTTCTTTATCAGATAATATAGCTTTAGTAGGCGCATATCTGGATGATAACGGTTCGGGCCAAACGGGTTCCGCTTATTTTAATTCGCTTGATGTTGATAATGATGGTGTTTTTGATGCTATTGATAATTGTCCATCAACACCTAATATGGACCAGCTTAACTCAGATGATGATTCTCAAGGTAATGCCTGTGACGCAGATGATGATAACGATGGCATACCTGATACCTCTGATGCCTTTCCATTAGATCCAAATGAAACGCTTGATAGTGATAGTGATGGTATTGGCGATAATGCTGATAATTGCCCAAATACGGCAAACCCATTACAAGAAGATGCCGACCTTGACGGTATCGGTAATGCCTGCGACCCGGTTTTAAATAATGTCCCGCCAAGTTTACCTACGAATTCGCCTTTAAATATTAATCAGGGTGAATCAGGAACAATAATAAGTAGTCTGTTAGCCGGGACTGATATCGACGACGGCCCGGCAGAACTTACTTACACGATAACCAAGTTACCTGAGTATGGACGGTTAGAGTTAAACGATAATCCGGGTATAACGATTACGAGCTTTAACCAGGCAGATATTGACTCAGGTAAAGTTGTCTACGTGCATGACGGCTCAACGCCGAATGCAGGCTTTCCTGAAGACTTTACCTTATCCGGGCTGAACGGCACTAACGGTTTTATGCTAAATGGTATGGTTGCTGATGATCGTAGTGGTCGAGCGGTATCTAATGCGGGTGATATCAACAATGATGGCTTTGATGATGTAATAATCGGGGCTTACCTTGCTGATCCGAATGGTGGAGGTTCAGGTCAAAGTTATGTTGTGTTTGGTAAAGGGACAACTTTTTCTAATACGATGGATTTAGATTTACCGACACTCAATGGTATTAATGGTTTTATCATTAATGGTGTATCAGCAGATGATCAAAGTGGTTTATCTGTAGCAAATGCCGGAGATATTAATGCTGATGGCTTTGATGACATTGTTATTGGTGCCTATACAGCAGGCGGAGCTAACCCTGGAACGTTTGGCGATGGGGAATGTTATTTAGTATTTGGTAAAAGCACCGCATTTTCATCACCATTCGAATTATCAGGCTTGGATGGTACGAATGGGTTTAAATTAAACCCCGTCCTAGATCAGGAGCATACCTGTTATTCAGTAGCAGGTGCAGGCGATATCAATAATGATGGGATTGATGACTTGATTGTTGGTGCACGATACGCGAATCCTAATGGTAATCGTTCCGGACAGACTTATGTTTTGTTTGGCAAAAACACGCCTTTTTCTGCAAGCATAAATTTATCAGACCTCAATGGTGCCAATGGCTTTAGCTTAAATGGCATAGCTGGAAACGATGAGAGTGGTTTTTCTGTTGCTGCTGCAGGTGATGTTAATCATGATGGCATCGATGACATTATTATTGGGGCGTGGCAAGCAAATTCAAATGGTAACGACAATTCTGGCCAGTCTTATGTGGTATATGGAAGTTCCAGTGCGTTCTCCGCATCATTTAACTTGTCTGATCTGAATGGTAGTAATGGATTTATCTTGAATGGCATAGATGTATTAGATCAAAGTGGAGTTTCTGTTTCTACGGCGGGTGATATCAATGGTGATGGAATTGATGATCTATTGATAGGTGCTTGGGCTGCTAGGCCGAATGGACACCAATCTGGACAAAGTTATGTTGTCTTTGGAAATAATACGGGTTTTACATCACCGTTTAATTTATCAAGCTTAAATGGTAGTAATGGATTTATATTTAATGGTGCAGCACTTGAAGACTTAAGCGGGTTTTCAGTTTCAGCAGCAGGTGATGTCAATGACGACAATGTTGACGACATTATCATAAGTGCGCATGGCGCCAATTCAAATGGATCAACCGCCCCTAGTGCTTCAAACTTTGGTCAGAGTTATGTCATTTACGGTAAGACGACTCCATTTACTTCACCAATTGAACCATCAAACCTTGATGGTAATGATGGCTTTAAGATTAACGGTATCGCCAGAGACGATATTAGCGGTGCTTCCGTATCGGGTGCAGGAGATGTCAATGCAGATGGGATTAGCGATCTCATCATTGGAGCACCAAACGCTGATCCAAATGGTTCCAGTTCCGGTCAGAGTTATGTTGTTTTTGGTCAATCCAGCTTTGCCGATAGCTTTGAATTTAGTTTTGCCGATGGCGGAGAAGATGGTGCCCAACCTGTTACCGGTCGTTTCAATATCAATGTCACCCCCGGTTTAGATACCGATGGTGATGGTATTTCGGATAACGTTGACGCCTTCCCGACCGATCCTGCTGAGACAGTGGATACGGATGGTGATGGTATTGGAAATAATGCGGATACCGATGATGACGGGGATGGCCTGCCGGACACCTACGAAACTGCCAATGGGCTCGACCCACTGGATACCACTGGCGTAAATGGTGCGGACGGTGATTTAGACAATGATGGATTCAGCAACCTTGCAGAATTCCAGGCAGGTAGCAATCCCAACGATGCCAACAGCACTCCGGCTAATGCCCGTAACGACTACAATGCAGACACCAAAAGCGACATCCTGTTACAACACAATAGTGGCACGGTCGCCATCTGGTTCATGGACGGCAACATCATCACCAATGGTCTCAATGTCGCTAACCTCTCTTCCGACTGGACGATAAAGGGCGAAGGCGAC
>JANQNX010000009.1 GCA_028279365.1 Gammaproteobacteria bacterium
CCTGAACCTGAACCTGAACCTGAACCTGAACCTGAACCTGAACCTGAACCTGAACCTGAACTTAAGCAAAAATATTAAAAACATTCGATATGGAAAAAGTCTATAACCCCGAACAAATAGAATACGATTGCTATGAAAACTGGGAGAAGCAAAATTACTTTGCTCCGACAGGTACTGGCGATCCTTACTGCATCATGCTGCCGCCACCGAATGTGACCGGCAGTTTGCATATGGGGCATGCCTTCCAACAAACACTAATGGACATCCTGACGCGCTATCATCGGATGAATGGTAACGACACATTATGGCAATGTGGCACTGACCATGCCGGCATCGCTACGCAGATGGTAGTGGAGCGCCAATTACAACAAAAACAGGTATCGCGCCATGACCTTGGTCGGGATAAATTTATTGATGCAGTCTGGGACTGGAAAGAACACTCCGGCAATACCATCACCAAACAGTCGAGGCGACTCGGTACCTCTATGGACTGGTCAAGAGAACGCTTCACCATGGATGAAGGATTATCTGAAGCCGTCAAAGAAGTCTTTGTTCAACTCCATGAAGAAGGACTCATTTATCGTGGCAAACGATTAGTAAACTGGGACCCGATATTACATACCGCTATCTCTGACCTGGAGGTGATCTCTGCGGAGGAAAACGGTCATCTTTGGCATATGCGTTACCCATTGCTGGAACCGCTTGATGGATTGACGCATGTTATCGTGGCAACTACCCGACCGGAAACCATGTTAGGTGATGCGGCGGTCGCGGTTCACCCGGATGATGAACGTTATCAAAACCTGATTGGTAAACAAGTCAGGTTACCGCTAACAGATAGAACCATTCCTGTTATTTCCGACGACTATGTTGATCCGGAATTCGGAACCGGCTGTGTGAAGATTACACCCGCACATGACTTCAACGACTATGAGGTCGGTGCGCGTCACAATCTTGAGAAAATAAATATCTTTACCATTGATGCTGCTATCAATGATGAAGCACCGGAAAAATATCAGGGTCTAGATCGTTACGATGCCAGAAAACAAATCGTTGGCGATCTTGAAGCACAGGGTTTATTAGAAAAAATCGAAGACCATAAACTGATGGTACCGCGTGGCGATCGATCGCATGCCGTGGTCGAACCGTATTTAACCGATCAGTGGTACGTCAAAATACAACCGCTTGCAGACCCCGCAATTAAAGCCGTCGAAAATGGCGATGTAAAATTTGTCCCGGAAAACTGGGACAAAACCTACTTCGAATGGATGCGTAATATTGAAGACTGGTGCATTAGCCGACAGCTCTGGTGGGGGCATCGCATCCCGGCCTGGTATGACGAACAAGGCAATATCTATGTCGGTCGTGATGAAGCCGAGGTGAGAGAAAAGAATAATCTTGGCGATATTACGCTTAAGCAAGATGAAGATGTGTTAGATACCTGGTTCTCCTCAGCCTTATGGCCCTTCTCTACTCTTGGCTGGCCAGAAAAAACATCGGAGCTTGATAAGTTTTATCCGACTAATGTGTTAGTGACCGGCTTCGATATCATCTTTTTCTGGGTGGCGCGTATGATCATGATGGGGCTCAAATTCATGGGTGATGTCCCTTTTAAAGAGGTTTACATTCATGGCCTGGTTCGCGATTCGGACGGGCAAAAAATGTCTAAATCCAAAGGCAATGTGCTCGATCCGCTGGATCTAATCGACGGCATTGAACTGGATGCATTACTTGAAAAACGTACCACCGGCTTAATGCAACCACAGATGGCGGCGAAGATCGAAAAGGCAACGCGTAAGCATTTCCCTGATGGCATTGCTGCCTATGGTACAGATTCATTACGCTTTACCTTTGCACAAATGGCAACCCAGGGAAGAGATATCCGTTTTGATGTCGGTCGTATAGAAGGCTATCGAAACTTCTGCAACAAGCTCTGGAACGCAACACGGTTTGTGATGATGAGCGCAGAAGGACAGTCACTCAATATTAATGAAGGTGAAAAAACCTTTGGCCTTGCCGAGCGCTGGATTAATACCCGATTGGCTGAAACATTGAGCGCCTGTCACAGGGGCATGCGAACCTATCGGTTTGACCTGGCGTCGCAGGCACTTTACGAATTCACCTGGGATGAATATTGCGATTGGTACCTCGAATTATCGAAAACAGCCTTAAACAATGAACAAGCCAGTGACGCTGAAAAACGTGGCACCTTATTTACCTTATTAAATGTGCTTGAACATTTGTTACGCGCTTTGCATCCGTTTATTCCGTTCATTACTGAAACGCTATGGCAGCGTACCGCTCCTATGTTACTAATCAATGCAGAAAGCATCATGCTAGAGCAATATCCCACTGCTGAAAATATCACAACAGATGCCGGTTCTGTTAAAGAACTTGAGTGGGTTAAAGCGTTCATCATGGGAGTACGCCGTATTCGTGCTGAGCGTGATATTGCGCCCGGTAAAAAGCTTAATGTATTTACCATGGGTGGCACTGGAGATGAAATTAACTGGCTGACAAACAACTCGCTTTATCTAAAGAAGTTAGGACGAATTGAATCTATCGAAACAACCGACAAGGAAATGGAAGATGCCGTGATGGCATTGGCAGGCGATACGCGTATCCTCATACCGCTAGCCGATATCATTGACCCTGAGGCAGAACTGGAACGTTTACAAAAAACCATCGACAAACTGGAAAAAGAGAAAAACGGTCTGGACAATCAATTAGGAAATAGTAATTTTGTCGAGCGTGCTCCAGCAGAAGTCGTTGCAGGTGCTAAATCGAGACAAGCAGAAATTGTTAATGAAATTAAAACTTATCAAGAACAACTGGCAGTGATAGCAAAAATGGTGAAGTAAATGTTTTCCACGATTAAAGAAGAAATCGATGTCGTTTTTGAACGTGACCCTGCGTCTCGATCCATTCTGGAAACGGTTTTCACCTGTCCCGGTTTTCAAGCCATTGTCCTGCATAGGCTAAACCATTGGCTCTGGAAAAAAGGCTTATGTCTATTAGCCAGGATTACAGCACATATCAGCCGCTTTCTTACCGGTATTGAAATTCATCCCGGTGCAATCATTGGCAGACGTTTCTTTATCGATCATGGCATGGGAATCGTCATTGGCGAGACCGCAGAGATTGGTGATGACGTCTCTATTTATCATGGCGTTACCCTAGGAGGTACTACCTGGAATAAAGGTAAACGTCATCCAACCCTGGAAAACAATGTGGTCGTGGGTGCCGGTGCCAAGATACTGGGACCGATTACCATTGGTTCAGGGACGCGTATTGGTTGTAATGCCGTTGTCGTTAAAGATACACCTGAGTGTGCAACCGTTGTTGGCGTACCGGGACATGTTGTCGTGAAAAAAGATGCCAATGCACAGTCTGCCCAGCGCGAGGCCATGGCGAAAAAGATTGGGTTCACTGCCTATGCGGAAAGTAAAGATGTCACTGACCCGGTGCAGAATGCTTTGGATTCGATCCTGGATCACATGCATAAAGTCGAAAGTGAACTCGAGGAATTAAAGAAGGAAAAAGATAATGAGTGATAACGCCGATACGAGTGAAGAAGAAAAAGAAGCGAATATTTTTCAGATACTCCACAGCCTGCTCGCTTCATTTTTCGGTGTGCAGAGTCAAAAGAATATGGATCGCGATGAAAGATACATCGAAAAACATGGCATCAAGGTCTATATCATTCTGGGTTTTTCACTGGTTTTTTTACTGATTATCGGTTTGATTACGCTCGTTAAAATCATCCTGTATTTTGCGACTTGATCTTTAGCGCGTCAGATATTAGCCAAGCCAGACTAATATCTTACTATCTTTTAAGTCTTATTAATCAATGAGTTAGTGATTAATAGTGCTCACTGTCCGGCTAATCTTATCGCGGATTTTGTTGGCAGTTGATAACCATTCTTATTTCTGATTATTTTAGTCAAGTTTTTAGTTGACTAAAATACTTGGTTATGTAGGATGACAATATCTGAGTAAATTAGTCGAGAATTATTCTCATCATGAAAATGACCACCAAAGGCCGCTATGCGGTCACTGCGATGCTGGATTTGGCGATGCACAATCAAGAACGTGCCGTCAATCTAGCCGATATTGCGCGTCGTCAAGATATTTCACTGACGTATCTGGAACAATTATTCAATAAACTGAAACGCAATGGTTTGGTACAAAGCTCACGTGGACCCGGTGGCGGTTATCGACTGGCCTACGATGCTGATGACATCTCCATTGCGAAAGTCATTTTTTCTGTCGACGAACAGCTCGATGTCACCCGCTGTCATGGGAAACAAAACTGTCAAAAAGATGCACGGTGTCTCACCCACGATCTGTGGATGGAATTAAATCTGCATATTTCGAGTTTTTTAAACAGCATGACACTTGGCGACTTACTAAAACGCAACACCGTTCAACAAGTCGCGGAACGGCAAGACGCTGTCCTCGTTCAGTTCAATCCTTGAGGTATAAGTAATGGATAGTGAAACAAGTATCAGCATCACCGAGAGTGCTGCCAATCACATCAAACAAGTACTGGCGAAAAACGAAAAAGGCATTGGTCTGCGTTTAGGTGTGAAGACCACCGGATGTTCCGGCTATCAATACGTTATTGGTACCGCGGAATCCATCAGCGATGAAGACAAAACCATAGATAGTCATGGTATCAAGGTCGTCATTGATGAAAAGAGCCTGCCTTATCTTGCCGGCACACAACTTGATTTCGTTCGTGAAGGATTGAATTCAGGTTTCAAATTTAATAACCCCAACGTTGAAGACAGCTGCGGTTGCGGTGAAAGCTTCAGTTTAAAGAAAGAATCGGAATCTTAATCAGGAATTACTATGGCTGCTAAATCTGAAAATGTAGAAGAACTGGTCCGTAAAGACTACGAGCACGGTTTCACCACCGAAATTGATGCTGATACTGTCCCGCCGGGACTAAATGAAGATGTCATCACTTTCATTTCGAAAAAGAAAGAAGAACCGGAATGGTTATTAGAGTGGAGACTCAAAGCTTATCGTCATTGGCTAACTATGGAAGATCCAACCTGGGCTCATCTGGATATTGAGCATATTGATTATCAAGCAATCTCTTATTATTCAGCACCAAAATCAAAAGAAGACGGGCCCAAGAGTCTGGATGAAGTCGATCCCAAGTTACTAGAAACTTATGAAAAGTTGGGTATTCCTCTACAAGAACAAAAGATGCTAGCAGGCGTAGCCGTTGATGCAGTATTTGATAGCGTATCAGTCGCCACTACCTTTAAAGGCAAATTAAAAGAAGCCGGTGTTATTTTCTGTTCTTTCTCAGAAGCGGTAAAAGACTATCCTGACTTAGTTAAAAAATATTTGGGCAGCGTAGTGCCTACTGCGGACAACTTTTTTGCTGCATTAAACTCAGCCGTGTTTACTGATGGCTCATTCTGTTACATCCCAAAAGGCGTACGTTGCCCGATGGAATTATCGACTTATTTCCGTATTAACGCTTCCAACACCGGCCAGTTTGAACGCACCTTGATCGTTGCCGATGAAGGTAGCCACGTCAGTTATCTGGAAGGCTGTACGGCACCTATGCGTGATGAAAACCAGCTTCATGCTGCCGTAGTTGAGCTGGTTGCATTAGATGATGCAGAGATTAAGTACTCGACTGTCCAAAACTGGTATCCGGGCGATGAAAATGGCGTAGGCGGAATTTATAATTTTGTTACCAAACGTGGTGACTGTCGCGGCAAAAATTCAAAAATTTCCTGGACTCAGGTAGAAACCGGTTCGGCTATTACCTGGAAGTATCCAAGCTGTTTATTAAAAGGTGATAACTCGGTTGGCGAATTCTACTCGGTTGCGGTTACCAATAATCACCAACAGGCCGATACTGGAACCAAAATGATTCATATCGGTAAAAACACAAAAAGTACCATTATCTCAAAAGGAATTTCTGCCAAGCAGGCGCAAAATGCCTATCGTGGTCTGGTAAAAATTAGCAAGCATGCCGATAACGCCAGAAACTATACCCAATGTGATTCCTTATTAATGGGTGACAAATGTGGTGCCCATACCTTCCCCTACATCGAGGCGAAAAACTCAACCGCAACCGTTGAACATGAAGCGACGACCTCAAAGATAGGTGATGACCAATTATTTTATTGTCGTCAACGCGGTATCAAGGAAGAAGATGCAGTCAATATGATCGTGAATGGTTTCTGCAAAGAAGTGTTCAAGGAATTACCTATGGAATTTGCGGTTGAAGCACAAAAATTACTAGGCATCACATTGGAAGGCGCCGTCGGATAAGCGAATTAACTAATAGCGAGAAACATCATGTTAAAAATAGAAAACTTACATGCAAATGTAGAAGATAAAAAAATTCTTAAAGGGATTAACCTGCAAGTTAATGCTGGCGAAGTACATGCGATCATGGGGCCGAATGGTTCTGGTAAAAGCACCTTGGCTAACGTACTTTCTGGCAGAGACGGCTACACGGTCACCGAAGGCAATATCCTGTTTGAAAACGATTCCATCCTCGAACTTGATCCGGAAGAACGTGCCTGGGCTGGCATTTTCCTCGCGTTTCAATATCCGGTTGAAATTCCCGGCGTAAACAATGTCTATCTGTTAAAAGCGGCGGTAAATGCGATACGCGAAAATCGTGGCGAGCCACCATTGGATGCGGTTGAGTTTCTTGCTCTGGTAAAGGAAAAAATGAAACTGGTTAAGATGAAAGAAGACTTGCTTAATCGCTCAGTAAACGAAGGTTTTTCAGGTGGTGAAAAGAAGCGTAATGAAATCTTTCAAATGGCTGTGCTTGAACCGAAGCTAGGTATACTTGATGAAACTGATTCAGGTCTCGATATTGATGCGTTAAAAATTGTGTCTGAAGGAGTTAACCATCTACGCAGCGATGATCGCGCTTTCATCTTGGTGACTCACTACCAGCGTCTGCTCGATTATATTAAACCTGATTTTGTGCACGTCTTAAGTGACGGCAAGATCATCAAGTCAGGTGGGCCTGAACTCGCATTGGAACTGGAAGATAAAGGTTATGACTGGGTCAAGGATGAGGCACAAGCAGCATGAGCAACAATACTGAACACTATCTCGCTGACCATGAGCGACTACAAGATAAGCTTGAGAAAAATTGGCTGTCTGAAAAGCGACTCTCTGCACTGAGTGGCTTTGAACAAAACGGATTTCCCAACACGCGCCAGGAAAACTGGAAATACACCGATGTCCGCGCTATTGCCAGAGGTGATTTTACTGCTACTAGTGATGCTGAAGTCAGCATAAGTCATGAAGAGATCGCAAACATTCGTTTTAACGATCTGGACTGTTATGAATTAACGTTTGTTAATGGAAAATTTCGTCATGACCTGTCCCAATTGGAAGGCTTACCTGAGGGTGTCATCGTCTGCGATCTGGCTGAAGCGATTGAAAAATATGAAAACCTTGTTTCGGCAAACATGACAAATGAAGCAGAAAGCAATGTGAGTTCCTTTACTGCCTTGAATACCGCATTTGTCCAACATGGCGCATTTATCTATCTTCCAAAAAAAGTTGTGTTAGAGAAGCCCATCAATTTACTCTACCTAGCCAAAGATCAGGAGACAAATTTCGCTGCACATCCTCGCAATGTCATCGTGATGGAATCACAATCATCGGCAGTCGTCATTGAAAGTTATATTGGTCTCGATGACAGCCAATACTTCACTAATGCTGTTAGTGATTTGTCCCTCGCTGCTGCTGCACGTTTAGATCACTACAAAGTGCAACAGGAAAGCATGAATAGTTATCATATTGGTTACTTGAAAGCGCAACAGCATAAAGACAGTTATCTCGAATCGCATTCCATCTCACTTGGCGGGGCGATTGTCCGCAACGACATACACAGTCAGCTTGATGCTGCAGGTGCTGAAATTGTCATGAATGGCTTATATATGACCAGTGGCAAACAACACGTTGATAATCATACTCGTGTCGACCATTTAAAACCCCATACACTAAGCACCGAGAACTACCGTGGTGTGTTAAATGATCGTAGTCGAGCAGTATTTAACGGTAAAGTCATCGTACACAAGGATGCACAGAAGATAGAAGCACATCAAAATAATGCAAACCTATTACTATCCGACGATGCTGAAATCGATACCAAACCAGAGCTGGAGATTTATGCGGACGATGTGAAATGCAGTCACGGCGCAACAGTGGGTCAACTGGATAAAGACATGCTGTTTTATCTCCGTTCACGTGCGATCGATGAAGACACGGCAAGAAGCTTGTTAACCTTTGCCTTTGCTGAAGAAGTCATCAGCAAAATCAAGCTAGCTCCGATTCGTCATCGCCTTGAATATCTGGTTGTAGGCCAATTACCCGATGCTGATTTAATTCGTGAGTTTACTAATGAATAATTCTGAAAAAATAATTGACGCATTTCCGTCAAGTAACGACTTTGACATAAATAAAATTCGTGCTGATTTTTCAATACTGACAGAAACAGTAAAAGGAAACCCGCTGGTTTACCTTGACAACGCAGCGACATCACAGAAACCCACACAAGTGATTGAGGTTTTGGATCAATACTATCGTGAATACAATTCCAATATCCATCGTGGTGTGCATAGCCTCAGTCAAAAGGCAACGGATGTTTATGAGTCTGCACGAGATAAAGTTAAAAACTTTTTAAATGCAAACTCAACCAAGGAAATTATCTTTGTCCGTGGCGCAACAGAAGGTATTAACCTGGTGGCCCAGTCCTTTGGTTTAAGTAACATTAGCGAGGGTGATGAAGTCATCATCACCGAGATGGAACATCATTCGAATATCGTACCCTGGCAAATGCTCTGCGAAACTACTGGTGCAACGCTGAAGTTCATTCCGATTAATGATGCTGGCGAGTTAATCATGGAAGAATATGCTCAACTATTGTCTGACAAGACCAAACTGGTTGCGGTTAGCCATATTTCGAATGCACTGGGCACGATTAACCCGATTAAAACTATCATCGACAAAGCTCACGCGGTTGGCGCCAAGGTATTGATTGATGGCGCACAGGCTGTGCCGCACACGCGCGTCGACGTGCAGAAGCTGGATTGTGACTTCTATGTTTTTTCAGGTCATAAGCTATTCGGCCCAACCGGTATCGGCGTGCTTTACGGTAAACACGCCTTACTGGAAAGTATGCCGCCCTATCAAGGCGGTGGCGATATGATCAGCATGGTCACGATGGAGAAAACGGCTTACAACGCATTGCCACATAAATTTGAAGCCGGCACCCCACACATCGCAGGCGTGATTGGTCTCGGTGCTGCAATAGACTATGTCAACGCAATCGATTTTGATGCTGCGGCAAATTACGAAAACGAGTTACTGGACTATGCATTATCTAAAGTTGATCAAGTTGAAGGGATGAACCTGGTCGGTACCGCTAAAGAAAAAACCAGCATCTTGTCTTTTACCTTGGACAGCATTCACCCACATGACATTGGCACCATACTCGATGATCAGGGTGTCGCGATTCGTGCCGGTCATCATTGCGCAATGCCAATCATGGAACGTTTCTGTATCCCGGCAACCGCCCGCGCATCGTTTGCTTTTTATAATACGCATGCGGAAGTCGATGCGCTGTTTGATGCTATCAATCAATGCCGAGAGGTGTTTGGCTAATGTTTGATATTAAAGATCTCTATCAGGAAGTTATCGTCGATCACAATAAGAATCCGCGAAACTTCGGCAAACTGGAGGACGCAACCAAAACACTTGAAGGATTTAATCCTTTGTGTGGTGATCGACTGACACTTTATATCAAGACGGAAAACGATCAGATTCAAGATATTAGTTTTGATGGATCTGGCTGCGCCATATCTGTTGCGTCTGCATCACTGATGACCGATGCCATGAAAGGTAAATCACTGGAAGAAGCAGAAAGACTGTTTGACCAATTCCACAATCTAATTACCAGCGACGATGAACTGGACCTGGAACAAATGGGAAAGCTGGCAGCGCTGGCTGGCGTCAGGGAATATCCGGCACGGGTAAAATGCGCGTCACTTTGCTGGCACACATTACACTCTGTTATCGAAGGTGATGCGACTCCAGTTAGTACCGAATAAGGTTATCCAGAATGCAAGAAAATAGACCCATCACGCTTACTCGAGACTGCGATGCTGTATTAATACCGGTTGGTACCTCGATCAGTCTGCCTGAGGGCAGTGTCGTATTAATTACCCAGGCTTTGGGTGGCAGCTACACGGTCAATGTCAACGGTAACCTGGCCAGAATCGATGCCAATAATGCTGATGCACTGGGTTTTGAAGTTGAGCAACATAATGAAAATGCAGAACAGGAGATCACCGGTGATGGCAGTGTCGATGAAGAACTGGTCTGGCAGCAGTTGCGCACCTGTTACGATCCCGAAATACCGATCAACATAGTCGAGTTAGGACTTATCTATGAATGCGATGTGACACCGTTAGGCGCAGATGGAAATCAAATAGATATTGTCATGACGTTAACAGCTGCAGGCTGCGGTATGGGTGAGTTTTTAGCGGAAGATGTCAGGAGTAAAGTACTGACTGTGCCTAATGTAACAAGAGTGAATGTCAGCGTGACGTTCGAGCCGCCATGGAGTCAGGAAATGATGTCCGAGGCCGCAAGACTTGAGACAGGCATGTATTGATCCTGCATTAGCACGCACGCAGCAAATATCTGACATTTTGGCGTGATACAACGTCGTCATTAATGTTGTCCCTATTTTTCGTTTCTCTTTAAGATTTTATTCATCGTTCGGAGGTTATTTTGGCAGGTTGGTTTAACGTAGCACCGGTTGCTGAGTTTTTACCGGGTCAGTCCAGGCAGGTCGAAGTCGATAATGTCATGGTCGCAGTATTTAATATAGAAGGAGAGTTTTACGCGCTAGAAGACGTATGCACACACGATGGTTCACCGATGCTGAGTTGTGGGTTGGAACCGAAACAATTGATAGATGGCGAACAGTTGATTTGTCCTCGTCATGGTGCCAGATTCTGCATCAAAACCGGAAACGCACTGACTCCCCCTGCATTTGAAGCCACCTATAAATTGCCGGTCAGGATCGAGGATGGGATTGTTCAGGTAACTGATGATCGATGGAATTAATCCGATTTTGACAATATAAATCACTTTAGAATGAAATATTTAGCCAGCTTATCTACAATACTTCCCTAATTCTGGCGAGTCGGCCAGCTTGCATCAACAGGATTTATGCAAGACATTGATTTTAATGCTTATTTTTAGGAGAACTGCTAAATGCCGCTGGAACAAACACTTGCCATCATCAAACCTGATGCGGTTGCTAAAAATGTAACCGGCAAGATTACGGCACATATCGAGGAAAATGGCCTGATCATTATCGCCGCAAAAATGGTGCATTTATCGGCAGTGCAGGCAGAAGAATTATATGGCGAACATAAAGGTAAACCGTTCTTTGAGCCATTACTGGAATTTATGACCTCTGGCCCGGTGATGGTACTGGTGCTGGAAGGCAAGCATGCAATACAAACCTTACGTAGGATTATGGGCGCAACCATACCAAAAGACGCTGCTGCTGGCACAATTCGTAATCTCTACGCTTCCCATGAGTTCAAGGGCAAGGTACATGAGAATGCCATTCATGGTTCAGACAGTACCGAGAGCGCCACACGCGAAATTGATTTTTTCTTTGACCAGGCTGAGATTTGTCCTCGCACTCGTTAGCCACCATGACCGACGAGCTAAAACCCAACCTGTTTAATTATGACTTGTCATCTCTGGAGGCATATTTCAAAGAGATAGGTGACAAACCCTATCGTGCCAGACAAGTACTGAAATGGATCTACCACCATGGCATCACCGATTTTGAATCGATGACCAACCTCGGCAAGCCACTGCGTCAAACACTGGCCCAGCAATGTGAGATCACACCGCCACGGATTACTACCCAGCAATTGTCCGCCGACGGTACGCGTAAATGGTTAATTCAGCTCGACGCAAAAAACTCCATTGAGACCGTATTCATTCCGGAAAATGATCGCGGCACACTCTGTATCTCCTCACAAGTCGGCTGTCCACTTGATTGTCAGTTTTGCTCGACCGCACAACAAGGATTCAATCGCAATCTTTCCACCGCTGAAATTATCGGGCAGGTATGGATTGCTAATCGCGAGCTGGGTTTCTTTCAAACGGGTAAACGCAGGGTCAGTAATATTGTTTTCATGGGTATGGGTGAACCATTGTTAAATTATGAAAACGTCATCAAGACCATCAATTTATTAACTCACGATCTGGGTTTCGGACTGGCGCGAAGAAAAGTAACCGTCAGCACATCGGGCATTATTCCTGAAATCGATAGATTGAAGACCGATACCAACGTCAGTCTGGCAATTTCACTGCATGCCAGTAATAACGAGTTAAGAAATCAAATTGTGCCCATCAATCGTTCTTATCCGTTGGCAGATCTGCTCAACGCCTGCAAACGTTATACACAAAGTCGTGACGAGGAACCGGTAACTATTGAATATGTGATGTTGGCTGGCGTCAACGATAGCCTGGATGATGCACGCAAACTGGTAAAATGTTTAAAGGGAATCCCGTCGAAGGTAAACCTGATTCCATTTAATCAATTCCCTGGTACCAGCTATCAATGCTCTGACATCACCACGATAAATGCATTCCGGGACATACTGATGCAAGCTGGGATCTTTACCATCACACGTAAGACACGTGGTGATGATATAGACGCGGCTTGCGGACAGCTAGTCGGTAAAGTGTCGGCCAAGGCAGCAAGGCATAAGGCTAAGCAGACCGGCGGCGATATGGAGGTCTCCAATGCGATCTAGTCTGCATTACCTCTTCTGTATCGGCTGTTTATTGTTGTTAAACACAGCGTGCAATCAAACGATCTCTTCCGGCCAAAACATCAAAACCGCACAGACCACCAACGATGTGGCATTATCAAATCTCGAACTCGGCATCGAATACATGAAGCGGGGTTCTTATGAAAAAGCGCTGGAAAAACTAATGCGCGCCAAAGAGGCCGATGAGAACTATTCACCAACCTACAACGCACTCGGCCTGCTGTATCAGCAGTTGGGCGAGGTTGATAAAGCCGAAACCAACTTTAAAAAAGCCTTACGCATTAACAATAACGATTCATCCACGATGAATAATTACGGGCGACTGCTTTGTCAATTGCGCAAACTCAAACAGGCGGAAGAGGTGTTTCTGGAAGCCTCAAAAAACCCGTTATACGAAACGCCGGAAATCGCGATCACCAATGCCGGCCTGTGTGCATATAACAATGATGATAAACAGAAAGCTGAGAACTATTTCAGACAGGCATTGCAACTTAACCCAAGAATAGCACCAGCACTGTTAACGATGACAGAAATTTCTTTGGAACAAAACAAGGCATTATCTGCCCGAGGCTACATTCAACGTTATCAGGAAATTGCCAGACACACGCCTAAAAGCTTATGGTTAGGCATACAAACCGAGCAGGAACTGGGAGATAAAGATGCGGTATCCAGCTATGCTCTGCTATTGAAAAATACATTTCCTGACTCAAGAGAAGCCACGTTACTTCGGGAAGCCGGAATTAAATAATGAGCGAACAACAGGGACCACAATCAGGACAAACTACCGCTGACTCACCGGGGCAATTGCTACGTCGTTTACGCGAGCAACAGCAATTGACGGTCACCGACATTGCAAAACGCATCCACCTTGAGCCTAAAATCATTGAAGCGATTGAGCACGATGACTACAGCCAGATACCAACTGCCACTTATGCCAGGGGTTATCTAAGAAGCTATGCAAAAACACTGGAAGCTGATGCCGATCATATCGTGTCTTTGTATAACACTGAAAATGAGGCCCCACCGCCTGAAATTTTACCCGAGGTAAAACCGCCCAGTCAGGTTAGTAGCAGTGATAAACCGGTGAAGGCATTTACTTACCTGATCACACTCGGCTTGTTCCTGCTAATACTGATCTGGTACCAAAGTAATTATATTGTGGGCACCGAAGCGGAAAATATCGAACCCACTGAGCAGCAATCCTCGGCAATCATTAATAATACCGATGCCACATTCGACGTGGTCGTACATCCCGATGGCTGGCAATCACCTGCAACTGAAATAGAGGAGCCAGAGGCGGAAAAGCCCGAAGTTGATGAGCTTGAAGAAAAAATCAATGCTGAATCAGCACAACTATCGATTACTGAACAGATGAGTAGTCTGGAGTCGATGACTGATACCGATGTCGGCGAACCCGTTGTCGATGATCAACAGACCGTGGCCGAGACAACCACTATTGTCTCAACCGGCGAGGATAGAATCGTATTTGAGATCAGTCAGGACTCATGGCTAGAGGTCTATGACAACAGCGACAACCGATTATTTATGAATCTGGCCAAGCAGGGCGAGACGATTGAAGTGACCGGTACAGCGCCATTCAGTTTAATTATCGGCTATTCACCAGGTGTCACACTGAAGTTCAATGATGAGTCGTTTGACGCTGAGCCTTATTCCAATAACGGCGTTGCGAGATTCACGCTACCCGCCGAAGAATAATTGAATACATTCCAACATTAACCAGCATGGCTAAGCTTCAGGCAATTCGAGGAATGCATGACATCCTCATGGATGAAACTCCGCGTTGGCAGTATCTTGAAAAGACTATCCGACAGACATTAAATCAATATGGGTATCAGGAAATCAGATTACCCATTGTTGAGAGTACTGAATTGTTCAGTCGCTCCATTGGTGATAATACGGATATTGTCTCGAAGGAAATGTACACCTTTAAAGACAGGAACGATGCCAGTCTGACTTTGAGACCTGAGGGCACGGCTGGTTGTGTCCGTGCCGGCATTGAACACGGTTTCTTTCATAACCAGACGCAACGGCTATGGTACTCAGGTCCGATGTTTCGACACGAACGTCCGCAGAAAGGTCGGCAACGCCAATTTCACCAGATCGGTGTTGAGGCATTCGGCTTTACCGGGCCGGATATTGATATTGAAATGATTTTGCTATGTGCACGAATCTGGCGACGGTTAGGTATCAATGATGTCGCGCTGGAAATCAATTCGCTTGGCACTGCCGAATCCAGAAAACAGTATCGAGACACATTGGTCAGTTACTTTTCTGATCATCGTCAGGAACTGGATAAAGACAGTTTGACCCGGCTGGAACAGAATCCATTACGGATACTCGACAGCAAAAACCCTGACATGAAGGACCTGATCGGTGCCGCACCAAGCCTGCTTGATTACCTGGACGATGAGTCACACGAGCATTTCAATGCTTTAAAACGAGGCCTGGACAATGCGGGCATCCCTTATCAGGTTAATCCAAAATTGGTCAGGGGACTCGATTACTACGGTAAAACCGTGTTTGAGTGGATCACCGATCGGCTTGGTGCGCAGGGAACCGTATGTGCCGGGGGCCGCTATGATGGTTTGATTGAACAACATGGTGGAAGTGTTACACCCGCGATTGGCTTTGCCATGGGCGTGGAGAGACTGCTGGAACTGGTCAAGCTTGATGGTGGCGAACAACAGCTACCGCATGTTTATCTGATTCTGTCTGGCGAGCAATCGACACTGAGCGGCCAGACATTGGCAGAGGAGTTACGTGAGAAAAATGCGTCACTTCGCATCATCATGCACTGCGGCGCAGGCAGCCTGAAAAGTCAGTTTAAGAAAGCGGATAAGTCCGGGGCCAAGCTAGCACTGATCCTTGGCGAGGACGAAATTACCAATGACAGCGTTACGATAAAATTTTTACGCCAAAATGAACCGCAAATCAGTGTAAATCGTGCAGAAATTGTGGATTTTATTGAAAAACAGCTGTTCACGGGCTGATTTCGATAAAATTCCCGGCCAGAAGGCTAAACAAACAGAAAACGCACGTTATAATGTGCGCCCTTTGAAAACCGCTATCCCCAGCGCACAATCTAACCAACACTCTCGGGAGAGAACCAAGTGGACGCGTACAGAACAGAAGAAGAACAGGTTGAAGCCTTAAAGAAATGGTGGAGCGAAAACGGTAAATCTATCGTCGCTGGCATCATCATTGGCATTGTCGGCATATTTGGCTGGCGCGGTTGGAATAATCATCAACTGGTTCAAGCTGAATCAGCGTCAATACTCTATGAACAAATGATTGCGGCGTCGCGCAACGACGATAACGAAAATATGAAAATCTATGCCGACCGTATTGTCAGCGAATATGACAAGAGCAGCTACGCAGTATTTGCACATTTGATGCTGGCCAGACTTGCGACTGAGGAAAATCAACTCGACACAGCCGAATCAGAACTTCGCCTGGTTATTAAAACGACTCAGACACCTGAGGTCGAGCACATTGCCAGATTGCGATTGGCCAGAATTCTGATTGCTGCAGAAAAGCTGGAAGAGGCAAAACAACAACTCAGCAAGCCTTCAGGCAAATTTGCCGCGCGTTATGAAGAACTCCGCGGTGATATCCTGTTACAGCAAGGTGATGCAGAGGGCGCGCGTGAGGCATACCAAAAAGCGCTGGTCAATGCGATTGCTGTCGGTGATAGTCAATCTATTTTGGAAATGAAGTTGGACGACCTGGGTCGGAGCTAAGCTTTGTCCTCAATCAGAGCCATTTTTATTCTGGCTGTACTTCTGCTTGGCAGTGCCTGCGGAGCAAAACAATATGTCAGTGAATTGGTCGGCGGTGTTGATAATACCGAACCACCGACTCCACTAGTCGATTTTATTACAACGGCAAATATCTCTCGCTTATGGTCCGAGAATGTCGGCAGAGGTACCGATGAATTATATATCAAACTGGTTCCCGCAATTATGGATGGTCGCGTTGTCGTAGCCGACACTAACGGCAACATCTCGGCATTCGATTCGGTTTCCGGCGATTCTCTCTGGCGCGCTAAAAGCAAACTCCCTATTACCGGTGGTCCCGGCGCCGACTTCAGCATCATCATGGTGGGTACCAGTGAAGGTGAGGTGGTGACCTTTCTTCCGTCAACCGGTGAAAGATTATGGACCGCGAGGGTATCGAGTGAAATTCTGTCATCGCCAAGAGAGAGTGACAACATCATCATCGTACGCACCATTGACGGTAAAATTTTCGCGTTGGAGGCTACCACGGGTGAGCGCTTATGGGTTTATGATCGGACTGTGCCGGCGCTGACATTGCGTGGTACGAGTACCCCGGTCATCGCCGGCAATACGGTCATCGCCGGATTTGATGGAGGCCGTGTCACTGCATTGGAATTAAAAACCGGTAAATTAATATGGGAAACCAAGGCCGCCATATCCAGGGGCCGTAGCGAACTGGAACGCATGGTGGATATTGATGCCAAGCCGTTGATATTCGATGACGCCATTTACGTCGCTACCTTTCAATCCAATGTCTCTGCAATATCACTGGATACGGGCCAGACACTATGGAAACGCGACATTGCATCCCACTCGGAACTCAGTGCAGATGGCAGTTACCTGTTTTTAACAGATGATGAAGGTAACGTCTGGGCGCTGGATCGGTTTTCAGGCAGCTCTATCTGGAAACAGGAAAAGTTGCTACATCGAAACCCGACTGGCCCGGCAGTCATCGGGGACAAAGTCGTGGTGGGTGACTCAGAGGGTTACCTGCACTGGATGGACAGAACTAGCGGAGACTTTGTCGCTCGCACTTCGATGTCAGACTCGGCCATTCTGGTTCAACCTACAGTCAGCGAAAACGTAGTCTATGCCTACGCCAGCGACGGTAAATTAAGCGCATTTACCTACACCGACAAAGATATCAAGGACATCCCGTCCGCGACGACGGTTGTCGATTCTGGCGAACAAGATGGCGCGACCGAAGTTGTAGAAGAACCGGATCAGTCCTTACTTGATTCTGTCCTGGATAGTCTGACCGCCGACCCGACCGAAGAAGACAACGAGTTTGACGATTATTAGCCAACTCGCAACGTATCTCTTCACTCATCACTGCTAAGCTAATTCCATGAAACCTGTTATTGCCATAGTGGGACGCCCCAATGTTGGCAAATCCACTCTATTCAATCGATTAACGAATAGCCGCGATGCACTGGTTGCCGATCGCCCCGGCGTCACTCGTGATCGACAATTTGGTATCACTCACTTTGATGAACAGGCTTACCTGATAATCGATACAGGTGGCATTGGTGAGGAGGATCACGATAGCCAGGATATTGCCGAACTGATGACGGAGCAGTCCATGCAAGCGGCAACAGAAGCATCGGTATTAATCTGGGTCGTAGATGGCCGCACCGGTCTCACTCATTCCGATGAAAGTCTGGTACTCGAATTCCGCAAACTAAATACGCCCATCATAATGGCGGTCAACAAGCTTGAAGGACAGCATGACAGTAACGTATTGAATGAATTTTTTCAGACCGGCATCAAATCCGTGTTTGCTATTTCTTCCAAACGCGGTGACGGTATCCCGGCATTGATGGATGCGGTGACTGCACACTTTCCTGATGACATTGAACCCGCAACAGAAAATGATGAAGCGACGACATTGGCCGTGCTTGGAAGACCTAATGTGGGCAAGTCCACATTGGTCAATCGCATACTCGGCGAAGAGCGGGTTATTACCTTTGATCATCCCGGTACAACACGAGACAGTATTCGTATCCCGTTTGAAAAAAATGGCAAATCATTTGTCATTATTGATACTGCCGGGGTGCGTCGCAAAAGCAAGATTGATGATACGGTTGAGAAATTCAGCGTGGTTAAATCATTCGATGCCATCAACTCTGCCAGGATCATGATTCTGGTGATCGATGCCAGTGAAGCTGTGACAGAACAGGATGCCAGCCTGTTAGGGATGATTGAACAGAGTGGTAAACCGGTCATTATTGCAGTCAATAAATGGGACGGTATGGATAAGGCAGACAAGGCCCAAATTGAAGCGCAAATTTCCCGCAAGTTCGTCTTTGTTGATTATGCACAATATCATTTTATCTCGGCACTGCATGGCACCGGGGTAGGTAATATCTTCAAAACCATCAACAAGATTGAAAAATCACTGAATGTCGAGGCATCAACCTCGGATATGACACGGATATTAGAACATGCGATTGAAAAGAATCCGCCGATGATGATCCGAGGCAGACGAATAAAACTGCGCTATGCGCATCTGGGCGGTCACGACCCGATTCGGATCATCATTCATGGCAACCAGACCGATCGGGTACCACAACATTATAGTCGCTATCTGGCTAAAACATTCCGCAAGGCTTTAGGGCTAACAGGCACACCGGTACTGATTGATTTCAAACACGGAGACAATCCCTACAAAGGCAGGAAAAACAAACTCACACCTCGTCAGGAAAACAAACGTAAACGCTTAATGCGATTTGTAAAGAAAAAATAACAATTACAGTCGGTTGTAATAACGCAATAATGTATCCAGTAGATCTTTGGCATCGGCGTTTGTTTCCCAATCGCCATCTTCATTGGTGATAATAACCTCGGTTTTATCACCCACACCGGTCAGACTAATATTATAAGAGGTACCTTCATCTTCATCATCACCCCAAAATTTGAGTTTGCTTAACAAGCCCTCTTCCTCTTTTTCTTCAGCCGGTTTGAAATACAGTACTGAATAAATGCCTTTTTCCTGGTCGCTGGATTGAATCACTATGCCGGCTCGTTCCAGTACGATCTTGGTGTCGCGCCAGGCGCGGGTAAATTCCTGCGGTATGGCCAGATAACTGCGGTCGCTGTCAACCACCACCAGTTCCGTTCTTGGTTTTCCAGGTCTGCTGGATGCCGCTGCTGTTGCAGCATCACTGTCACTGCGACCGACGGTAGCCGGATCAATACCGTAAAAATGGAGATTTAACTCTCGAATAATTTCCTTCTCGCGTTCAGTATCCGGTTGTGTATCAAACCACTGACCATCGGTCACCAACTGTGAGCTGCTGGAGAGAAACAGCATGGTTTCACCTTCTTCACCTATTTCGGTAAACAGGCTAAATTTTTCACGTAGTGCTCCTCCCTTCTCCTCTCTCACTCGCCAACCGGTCTCCATCACACCCAATTCGGCATCTTCCAAATCCAGTTCAAAACCTTTATTTACCCAAAACTGTGTTAATGAAGGCCAGTTTTCCCTGGGGCTACCCCTGAGTGCAATCCATTGTTCACCTTCAAATTCACCTTTGCCGAGTACCCCGGCACCGCTGGCTTGTGCACGCTGGCGTTGAAATTCGGTAAGTGAAATGGCTTCTTCTTCGCCCGGTATTGCCATTTCATCGCTGGTGGTATTGGTCAGATCCGGCGGCACCTCCAATGGAGGCAAATCGGTGCTACTTCGGTATGTTGTCCGATCATCAGGTAAGACTTCGTCCAAGGTGGGTAACTTCGAGCAGCCGCCGAGGTAGATAAAGAATAGTAAAATTATAATCGCTGGTTTTTTTATCATATTTATATTACTTCGGCCTGTTGCATCGCAGCCAGGACGGTTGATTCATACCGCTCGGACAATAGGGTCAGCGGCAAGCGAATACCTGCCTGAATCAGGCCGAGCTTATAAACCGCCCATTTGACCGGGATCGGGTTGGATTCAATAAATAGTTCTTTATGTAGACCAATTAATTTTTGATCTTTTTCTGTAGCCGTCTGGGCATCACCCTGAATGGCAGCCTGACACATTTCATGCATTAACTTCGGCGCGACGTTAGCAGTAACCGAAATGACCCCATGTCCGCCTTGGAGTAGAAAATCTTTACTGGTCAAATCATCGCCACTCAGAATGAGAAAGTCATCGCTGACTGATTGCTTAATGGTGCCGACACGGTCGATATCCGCCGTTGCCTCTTTGACTCCAATAATATTATCGACTTCAGACAAGCGGATAATTGTTTCGGGCAACATATCGCAGGCTGTTCTGCCCGGGACATTATAGAGAATTTGGGGAATCGCCACGGCATCAGCAACTGCCTTGTAATGCTGGTACAGACCTTCCTGGGTAGGTTTGTTGTAATAAGGTGTGACCAACAAGCAGGCATCGGCTCCCACTTTTTTCGCACAGCGCGTGAGTGAGATTGCCTCAATGGTTGAATTCGCGCCGGTACCAGCAATAACCGGGATACGACCGTTAACGATTTCTACCGCGCGTTTTATCACGGCACAATGTTCTTCTTCTGTCAGCGTTGCCGATTCACCTGTCGTACCCACCGAGACAATCGCATCGGTACCCTGCTCTATATGGAATTCCAGCAATCGCTCCAGCGCTTCATTATCAAGCGCAGTGTCAGGTTTGACGCCTGCAAGCATAGGGGTAACAACCGCTACCATACTGCCATGAAACATAGGATTAAGTGATTTAGTCGTTGGAAAAAATGGGTATGTTACTGAATCTGACAGTAATATGACAAGGTAATTACCGAGAAAGGTATTCGCCACTGTCTATCCATGCCAAAATAGAAGTTAGATTGAAGACAATTATTACTGATTATTAGCCAGTTAGGCCTTTGAAGATGCAAAATTTCCTAGTCGTCAACGCGCTTATCGACCACTCCAATCAAGCCATACGCGATTTTGCCAAAGCGGCAAAGAATAGCGGCTGTAATATTGTCGAAAGCCGGTTTAATGTATTCGGTGGAAAACTGGCAATCATGCTTTTCCTGAGTGGTTCATGGAATGAGATTGCGAAAATGGAAGATCTACTGAAAAAACTTGAACAACAGCTGAACACAAAGATTCTGGTTGACCGGACTCAATCACTTGAGCTGACTGGTAAGGCGATGCCATATGCCGTTGATGTGGTGGGAATCGATCAGCCCGGTGTGATCCTCGATATCACGGCGTTCATGGCTGACAGTAGTATTGAAATTCAAGACATGTATTCCAACGCTTATCTCGCCACACAAACCGGCGCAGAAATGTTTTCTTTGCATATGACAGTTAATTTGTCATTGGACACGTCCATTGCCGCGATACGTGGTGACTTTATCGATTTTTGTGATCGTCTTAATCTTGATGCAATAATGGAACCGGTAAAATAAATAACGACTAAGAGGAAAAATAGAAACCTATGAGTAAAGTCAGTATTGGAAAAAAAGTGCCTGCTTTTTCTGCTATCGCTACCGGCGATAAGAAAGTCAAACTCTCAGACTTCAAAGGTAAAAACATCGTATTGTATTTCTACCCAAAGGACAGCACTCCAGGATGTACATTGGAAGGGCAAGACTTTCGTGACAACATCAGAAAGTTCAGTGCAAGGAATACCACGATACTCGGTGTGTCCAGAGATAAATTAAGCTCACATGAAAAATTTAAAGAGAAACAAAAGTTTCCGTTTGACCTGTTATCCGATGAAGATGAAACACTCTGTGAGTTGTTTGATGTGATAAAAGAAAAAAACATGTACGGCAAAAAAGTTATGGGCATTGAGCGGTCAACCTTCCTGATCGATGAAAAGGGAGTATTACGCAATGAATGGCGCAAGGTTAAAGTCAAGGGACATGTTGGAGAAGTACTGGAGGCAGTCAAAGCACTTTAACTAATTGAACAGCAGCCTGATAGTTATCTGTCTTATACTCTCAATCTACACATCATTATTGATACACACATGGAGTTATCAATACATCTACCATGTTACTCCACCCTCAATGTGCCAATGATTATTCTCAACTTCGGAATTCAACTTGATTATGTCTGACTCTGAATCACCTCGTTTGTTTGTGCTTGATACTAATGTACTGATGCATGACCCGGTCTCAATTTTTCGATTCCAGGAGCATGACGTTTTTATCCCCATGGTCGTATTAGAAGAACTGGACTCGGCCAAAAAAGGGGTATCAGAAGTCGCGCGTAATGTACGTCAGGTAAGTCGATTCATGGATGAAATTATTAATGACGCAGAATCGGAAGACATTACCCAAGGGATGTTGCTGTCAAAAATCAAAGGCGTAAACGGACGCTCGGAACCCAGTGGCAGATTGTATCTGCAAACAGAAGTATTGCCCGATAACTTACCTGAGCACCTTCCGGGTAAACAAAATGCCGATAACTCAATCCTGGGTACTACCTTATCATTACAACAAAAACACCCGGACAAGATCGTCACACTGGTATCCAAGGATATCAACCTGCGTATCAAGGCACGTGTTGTTGGCATCATCGCGGAGGATTACACCAGTGACAAAGTACTGGATGACGCTGATTTGTTACATACCGGCGTCGATGCCCTGCCGGAAAATTTTTGGGAGAGTAAATCAGAAGCACTAACTTCATGGCAGGAAGACATGCGCACAATGTATGAAATTAGTGGGGTACCGTTAGAGGATTGCTATCCTTATCAATGTTTATATACCAGCGACGATGCCGAATTTGAAGCATTGGTAAAACATACCAGTGAAGATAAAACCACGCTATTGCTGGCCAACGATTACCGAAAAGATAATCAGGCAGTTTGGGGGGTCAATGCCAGAAACCGCGAACAGAATTTCGCTCTGAATCTGCTCATGGATCCCGACATTGATATGGTCACGATACTGGGTGCCGCTGGCACCGGCAAAACCCTGTTGGCATTAGCAGCGGGGCTGGCTCAGGTAATGGACAAAAAACTGTATCGCGAAATTATCATCACCCGGGTTACGATCCCGGTCGGCGAAGACATCGGATTTTTACCGGGTACTGAAGAGGAAAAAATGGCGCCATGGATGGGTGCGTTGCTCGATAATCTGGAAGTGCTGACAAATGCCGATGACAGTGGTGAGTGGGAACGCGCAGCGACCAACGACCTACTGACCAAACGTATTAAGATTCGCTCTCTGAATTTCATGCGCGGCCGCACCTTTCTGAATCGCTACATCATTGTTGATGAAGCACAAAATCTGACTGCCAAGCAGATGAAGACCCTGGTGACGCGAGCCGGACCGGGCAGCAAGCTGATTGTGCTTGGCAATATATCCCAGATCGATACGCCTTATTTGACAGAAACGACATCCGGATTGACTTATGTGGTGGACAGATTCAAAAATTGGGAACATAGTGGACATATAACGCTAATGCGTGGAGAACGTTCCAGACTGGCTGATTATGCGAGTGATGTCCTGTAACTAGCTAAAGAAATCGCTTAACAGGCAGTTAATAATCAATAATAAGAGCGAGAGGGCGTATGAAACAACCAAATAAAACGACCTGGCTAAACCTGCCGAGCCTGGGTCTCTCAATAAGAATGCTGTTCACCGGTTATCTATTGACTATCGGTTTTGGTTTGTTGATGGCCGGCGCGCAGATCTTGTTAACCCACGGCATGGCTGATGGCAAATTCGGCCTATCCATCGACGACATTGTTTACAGCTATTACGGCAATCGTGGCAATAGCAAACTTGAGTCTAAATTAAACGGCTCTATGAAAGACAAGGCGCCGGAAGAGATTCGAACCAAATTGATTCAATGGGCCAGAGATGGCGCACCGGAAGATAGATGGCATCAGGAAATCGAAGCGGATGTAGTAACGTATTGTAGTGGCTGCCACGGTAATATCCCTGGGCTACCCGCCCTGGCAACCTATGAAGTCATGCAGGAAATTGCAGAAACCGATCATGGTGCTTCGATAGATTCATTAACACGTGTCTCACATATCCACCTGTTTGGTATCGCCTTTATCTTTTTCCTGATGGGATTCGTATTCAGTTTTAGTGTTGGCATTCCCAAGTGGTTAAAGGAACTCGTTATCCTGACTCCGTTTGTGTTCCTGATACTGGATATTGTTTCCTGGTGGGCAACAAAATGGTACCCGAGCTTTGCCTGGTTCACGATGCTTGGAGGTGTCGGCTACACATTGGCATCAACGTTCATGTGGTTTACCAGCATGTATCAAATGTGGGTCTTGCCTTATAACGGTAAGGACTATTGTGTGAATACCTGGGAAGATTAAATTTACTTTAACAACACCCTCAGTGGAAATCGTTGAGGGTGTTGTCTGTTAATCCTGCATAGCAAAAATTTTTAACCTGTCGTTGTTTACCTATTTTGTGAATCTTGAAACTGACCGACCAGCAGAATTATCTCAACGAACTTAAACTGGCAGCCGAGTTTCAGCAAGCCGTACTGCCTGATATTGTCGATGTAGACTATCTCGATATCGCTATTCACTTTGATCCATTCAATACCGTCTCTGGTGACGTTTACGACTTTAAACTAAACCGGGAAAAAGAACTGGCGATCTTTGTGGGCGATGCAACTGGGCATGGTATTTCATCAGCGTTAATGACCATGATGGTGCACATTGCGATTGATGGACTAACGCCTAATCTTTCAACCGATGAATCGATACGAAAACTAAACCAGATGATTGCATCAAGACAAACCGGACGTTTTGTAACAGGTGTTTTTTTTCGTATTAGTCCAACGGGTTTATTAAGTGTCACACATGCCGGCCATCCTTCGATTCTGATTGTGGATTCAGCAACGAATAACATCACTCAGTTTGCTGAAGCAGGCTGTCCATTAGGCATGTTTGAAGAAGAACCGTTAAGTTATCAGCATGAAACTTATCAACTCCGTCATGGTGATAAGATCATTGCCTATACGGATGGCCTAACCGAATGGAAAGATGATAATAATCAGGCTTACTCGCTTGACCGGCTAACAGACTGTATCAGTCGACATGCTAATACAAACTGTCAGGGCTTAATCGACCGCATACTTGATGATGTGATTCACTTTAGTCAGGGTACAGAAAAGATCGACGATATGACCCTACTTACCGCAATGTTTAATGTACGCTGAATATAATGAAGTCATCCACAGCGATATTGACCCTGCTTATACATTAACACTGTGCGCTATGTTTCTCCGGTTTCAATAGCATGCTCTTCCTGAGTCGGCCAGACATTAATCAATGCCTTGACTAAGGTCGCCAGAGGGATAGCAAAAAATACACCCCAGAAACCCCATAGCCCGCCAAATACCAGGATCGCGGCAATAATAGCAACCGGGTGCAGATTAACAGCCTCTGAAAATAAAATGGGGACCAGCACGTTACCATCAAGAAACTGTAATACCAGATAGCTGACCATCAGCCAGACAAAGTCACCAGTAAAGCCCCATTGAAAATATCCGACTAACGCAACAGGTAATGTGACAACAGCAGCACCTATATATGGAATCAACACTGACAAGCCGACTACCAATGCCAGCAACGGGGCATAGTTTAGGTTCAGGACAATAAAGAGGATATAGGATACAGCACCGACAATAATGATTTCATTCACCTTACCACGCACATAGTTGCCCATCTGCGCATCCATTTCACTCCAGACCTCGTTAACAAGTTGCCTGTCTTTAGGAAGAAAACGACCGATCCACTCAATCATCATTACCTTATCTTTAAGAAAAAAGAAGATCATCAACGGCACTAATACCACATACACCAACACGGTAATAATGGCCGGGATTGATCCAAGAGAAAAAGACAATACATTGCGGCCGAAACCACTCACGCCCTCCCGGGTGGTTGCGATAATTTGCCTGATATATTCTTCAGAAAATATTTCAGGATACTTTTCAGCCAGCTGCAACAACAAGCCTTTACCATTGTTGATCATATCCGGCAGTTCCTGAAAAAACTCGCTGACCTGTTTTGAAATGAGCGGAAGAAGCCCGAACAATAAATACAGCATGACAGTAATAAACAGGATAAAAACAATATTTACCGCCAGTAGACGTGGTACCTTTCTTTTTTCCAACTTCGACACCAGCCCTTCCAGTAAATAGGCGATAATTAATGCCGCCAGTAATGGCGCCAACATCTTACCCATGGTCAACAACACCACGCTGCTGAGCACAAGTAATACGACTAATAACGCAGCCTGCGGATCAGTAAAGTAACGTCGGTACCAGGAACGGATAAAATCAAACATAGGATAAGCAACTGTTTTTTATTAAATCATAGCGATATATTGTATAAACCGCGAGAGCAAGACGCCGCCATTCACATATGCAAGATAAAAAAAAGGCGCCTGATGGCGCCTTAAGGTTAAGAGCAGAGGATAGTCGAAGGGTCATTGAACAATAAGACTATCAGTCATCTGTTATATAGCATGTGCTATGCCAACTAATAATTAATTTATTATTCAATAAGTTACAGATTTTTAAAGCCAATAATGATAACGAAATTGCACCAAGATAATGAAACCGGGCACAGTCAGGGTGCAAACAATAGTTATTAATATTTCTCCTGGCATTTTATGCAAATGACTTACTCTAACAACAGTTCAACACTCGGCAGCGAGCAGATAAAGGCATGGGGCAAGAAACTCGGCTTCCAACAAATCGGGATTACCGGCGTTGATTTATCCAACGACGAGGCACATTTAACTAATTGGTTAGCGAAAAAATTTCATGGCGAAATGAAATACATGGAAGTACATGGCAGCAAACGCAGCCGTCCAGCTGAACTCCTGCCGGGCACGGTTAGCGTGATTTCAGCACGTATGGATTATATGCCACCGTCGAGTCAGCATCCCTCGCAAGTCCTGGGCAATGATTCGCTCGCCTATGTTTCCCGTTATGCACTTGGTCGTGATTATCACAAGCTAATACGCAAACGCTTACAGCAATTAGCAAATAAAATTGAGTCTTGCTCTGGTGATGTTGCTTATCGTTGCTTTGTCGATAGTGCCCCGGTGCTGGAAAAAGCACTGGCACGTAATGCCGGTCTTGGCTGGATAGGCAAACACAGCAATCTGATTAACCCTAAAGCCGGTTCCTGGTTTTTTCTTGGTGAGATTTATACCAACCTGCCATTAGTACACGATACACCTTTTACATCAGAACACTGCGGCAACTGTGTAGCTTGTATTGATATTTGTCCGACCCGTGCAATTGTCGGTAATAAACAGGTCGATGCCAGACGCTGTATTTCTTATTTAACCATCGAACTGCGTGGCAGCATCCCGATAGAGTTTCGCAAGATGATTGGTAATCGCGTTTATGGCTGTGATGACTGTCAGTTAGTCTGTCCCTGGAATAAATTTTCAAAACAATCCGAGGAAGATGACTTTCGCGTGAGAAACGGCCTGGATACACCCAGCCTAATCGAATTATTTATGTGGTCGGAAAGCGAGTTTCTGGAACGAACAGTGGGCTCAGCTATCAGGCGCATCGGTTATGAATGCTGGTTAAGAAATATCGCCGTCGGTTTAGGTAATGCGACAACAACCCCGTCTGTGATTGAGGTTTTATGGTCAAAACGGGACCATGAATCAGAATTAGTAAGAGAACATGTGCAGTGGGCACTCGATCAACATGCCTCTAGTCATGATATGTAAAATAAAAGGAATTTTTCCTATTGACTTTTCTTGTTTTAAAAAAATAAGAAAAAGATTATAATTTGTATGTGTTATGGATTTACATGTTTACATTAATATTGCATTGCAATATTTATTGTTTTAACGTGTTCTTGTAGGAAATAATTCTTATTTAGGAGTATTTGATATGTATATAAAAAAAATCACTGCGTTGATTGCTGCGACCTCCATACTTTCTTGCGTCAATCTTCAAGCTGAAGGGCACGGAGATAACTACGATCTCGATGATATCCGTGATTGGGATATTGTCAGTATTGAAACATGTTTAGACGCGGCGACCGACACCATTCCCGGCCATGCACATAAGGTCGAAATGAAAATGGAAGGTGACGATCCGGTTTATGAATTCGACATCCATACCGATTCCGGTAAGCGATTCAATGTTGAATGTAATGCTGAAGAAGGTTTTGTTACCGAGATTGAACAAGAAGTTGATGCAGACAACCCCTATTTCAAAAAGATGGCGAAGATAAGCCAGAAGGAAGCGAAGAAAACGGCGTTAACCATCCACCCGGGTGAAGTCATGGCATCAGAACTCGAAATCGGTTTCGACGGTTCGGTAACCTATGAATTTGATATTCGCTCAGACCTTGGCTACGAAATAAAAGTCGATGTCGATGCGGTAACCGGCATGATTGAAGAAGCCAATATTGAGCTGTATGAAATTGGCAATGAAAAAGAATAAAGATTAATTTCTTTACTCAATAAAAAAGCCGGAGTGAGTCCGGTTTTTTATTTGCGCATCGTTCCCGTAATCATTCAGAAAACAGAGTTTCTCCCTCGACATAAAAGACTGTACCTTCCACACTCAATACACGAACTTTCATCCCGGCCGGCATATCCACGCCTTTGACTTTCCAGCTTGAGTCATCGACTTTGACTTTGCCTATGCCATTTACAATAGCTTCATCCAGGGTAAAAACCCTTCCCACATACTGCTCGCCACGACGATTAAGCTTGGGTTGATCCTTTATGATCGGGTTAGCTTTTTTATAGCGCTTGTAAATAATCAGGCTCACCATAGATAACACACCAAAGATAACAACCTGAACTAACAATGGCATAGCGGGAATAAGGTAAAGCAAAAGCCCGACTATGAATGCAGATATGCCCATCCATAAAAAATAAGCGGCCGGTAAAAGCATCTCCAGGATAATCATTAACACACCGGCAATTAGCCAGTACCAAAATTCGACTTGTTCAAACATTCGGTTGCTATCCTCCCCTTTTAATTATTCCCGCCTGTCTCTTTTGAAAACGCTTCTTTGGCGATTTCGGTAATCCCACCCAGAGCACCAATGACATTGCTCGCCTCCAACGGCATCAATATGACTTTTTGATTGGGTGCTGTAGCCACTTCTTTTAAGGCTTCCACATATTTGTTAGCCACAAAATAATTAACCGCCTGAATATCACCCGATGCAATAGCCGACGATACATCGGTAGTCGCTTTGGCTTCGGCCTGAGCCAGTCGTTCACGTGCCTCTGCCTCACGATAAGCCGCTTCTTTCTGGCCCTCGGCTTCCAGAATGGCCGCCTGTTTTTCACCATCAGCCTGTAATATCGCTGCCTGCTTTTCGCCCTCGGCAACTAAAATTGCCGCACGTTTATCGCGCTCTGCTTTCATCTGTCTTGCCATGGAATCAACCAGGTCTTTTGGTGGTGAGATATCCTTTATTTCAATACGCGTGACCTTAACACCCCAGGGACCGGTTGCCTCATCAACCACATGTAATAGCTGTGCATTGATAGTATCGCGTTGTGACAGCAATTCATCCAGATCCATGGACCCCATCACCGTACGAATGTTAGTCATGGTCAGGTTTAAAATTGCCCGCGTGAGATTATTCACTTCATAGGCGGCCTGTGCGGCATTTAATACCTGAAAAAATACCACGCCATCAACCCTGACCATGGCATTATCTTTGGTAATGACTTCCTGCGATGGCACATCAATCACTGTCTCCATCATATTCATCTTGGCACCGATACGATCCAGAAATGGGATGATCATGTGCAAGCCGGGTGATAGTGTCCGGGTATATTCGCCAAATCTTTCTACTGTATATTCAAAGCCCTGCCTGACCATGGTCACCGACTTGATAATCAGAACGATGGAAAATATCGCCACAATAAGAATAAAAACAGCCAATCCGTCCATCAGTATTACTCCCAATTAGTATGAGTTAAGCATAGCTGCTATTTGATTAATCGCAGTATATAAGGATAACGATAATTCACACCCTCGTTCGCCTTGATTGAAGCAAGAACAATCGCAATGATCTGATAGATAGCAACTAACGCAAATAGGAAAAAACCGATAATGGCAAGCGTCAATATTGCGCAAACAATAAATGCAAGCAATACAGTAATTTGAAAATTGATGGATTCCTTACCTTGGTCGTCTACAAACGGCATCTCGTCTTTTTTAAGTATCCAAATCACTAATGGACCTAATATATTACCTAAGGGAAAGACATAACCGATTAACGCTGAAACATGGCACAACGCACCCCAGTTCCGTTGCTCTTTATCAGGTATTCCCACAATATCTTTTTCTTCGGACATGGTTTCTAAACCGATTCAAGTTAATCGACACCCTGACTCAACCGTCATATTACGCAGACAGTATAAAATATAAAGGCTATTCAGGGGCGATTTCATTTTCTTCATTAGTCAGATTGGTCTCAAACATAACTGACACACCTGGGGCAGCTTTATCCAGCCAGCCTCTGACACGCCTAGCAAGCACATCGTCCATCTTACTGAAATAGTGATCGGCGCCATCGACCTCAAGCTGCGTGAAATTATCATTATTACCTTTATTTGCAGCTAATCGCCGATCGGGTGCCTGCTCGACTATGTGCTGAAAATCACGTTCGCCATAAATATCCAGTAATGGCAGTGTGTTCTTCTCTATCAATTGTAAAATATCCACCGCCGGTTTGAGGAAGGCATAATCCTGCAGACCGATTGCTGCGACGGCCATGACTTTTGGGGTGCTTAAGGTTTGCGTATAGGAAAGCGCACTGATGGCACCAAAGCCATGACCAACCAGAACAATATTGCGAAATTTTTCCTCGCGCATATAGTCCACAGCAGCATCAATCCTGTCCTGTGCCGCTGCAATAGTTTTGCCGTAGTTTTCTACTGAATGCCGTATTGCCAATACTGGTAGTTGAATTGATAAAGTAGACCAACCTTGTTTTGCCAGGTTTTTCCGCAATGCAGAAATGATGATTGGCCAATCCGCATGGGCACCCATCGCATGCAGAACAACCACGGCACCGCTGGCAATCTCCTGCGACTGCTCTTCATACAAGGCCAGAAAAGGCGTATTGTCTTTATCCTTCAACCACACCATCCTTGATGCAGTCGCTTCTTGTTCTAGTTTCTTGGCAATTTCCTGTTCCCACTCCTGATCTTTAATATCGGCATAAACCAGCAATGACAGCGAGGAAAACAGAAATATGACAACACAGCGACAGACAAGCACCATGATTAGCTAAAATGATAAATAACCGGCATCCGACAAATATAAACCGAGACGAATGCGATTAACAGATAGGAAGCGACTTACTTTTTGCTTAATTGATAATCATCAATCGGGAAAGAGATACTAACCTGCAGGTTTTTTCCTTTCTCATCCCGCATGTTAGATGTCCCTTTAAACAGCAGTAATTTTGGCTGCGCCATGTCATACTCAAGTACCAGTGGGTCACCCAGAAAACGAAACAGAAAACTATCAGGCTCGACTTTCAAGATACGGCGTTGTTGCTCAGTATCAATCTTTTCCTGATAAATCCGAAACTCAATGAACTGGCGCATACTGGGGATTAGCATCTTTCTTACCAGCCTTTCTTCATTAACCAGCGCCTCCCAATTACTAATAATGAACTGATCAAAGCCGGCATCAATAATGCCGATATCCGGTAACGGTATTGTCTTTGATTTTTTATCTTCGCTATTGTTTTTTGCAAAGGCGATGGTCAATTCCGAGGTTTGTTTGCTTGCGGATTCCTGATGACCGGTCACATAGTTAGTAAGCGAAAAATCCGGCATGGTATTATTTTCTGTGTAGTCGACCTGTTTCTCGGCAATAACATCACCGGCTGCATTTTTATAAGTCACTTTATCACTGACGATACGGTTATCTTCATAGGTTTCAAGATGCGTTTCCGTATAAATTAGCGTATCGCTATCCAGATCATGGGCATAACCGGTTCGCTCATTGGTCCTGGTTTCTGCGAAAGCCTGAGTCGAAGATAAAATCAGTAATATAATTAAAAATTGTTTCATCGTCTTATACCGAACGATAGCCAGAACTGAGAATGTTCATATTACCGCGCGCTTCTGTCAGCGCCTTAATCAGATAAACGGCGGTAGCCAGATTACCTAAACCTATAAATAACAACGTCCAAAATACCTTAACCGTAGTCGATTTTTCCCGATACCAGACCCAGGCACTGAAAAATAACAGTCCTACATAGATATCAACAATGGTGACGATACCCCAGGGCATCGTCATTAAGTGATTACCTTCAGTAAAAAAATTGCCATTGCTAAAACCAAATGCCAGGGCACTAATCATAACGATCAAACCAAAAGCGGCAATCAATCGGAACCACTGCATATCAGCTATCTTATCCTGTCGCATAGGTTCACCGTTTCTCAAAAAGATAATGGCTAACCCACCATTGTTGACCTTTGTCATAGCCAAACAGTTCAGCACATGACATATAAAACATACGCCAGCGCATCCACCATTTCACTGCATTGTCTTTGCCGTAAGTGTTTTCGAATAAGGGCATGATTTCTGCGCGTTTGTTATCCATATTGGCCAGCCAGGCATTGGCTGTCTTTTCGTAATGTGTGCCGTCCCAACGCCAGCGTCGTGTTAATTGCAAATCATCCTGAAAAAATAATGGCAATTCATCAGACGGCATGATGCCACCGGAAAAAAAGTACTGACTCATCCAATCGGTTTCATCACGCACGGTAAATTCATAGGGCACTGCACGATGCACGAAGATATGTTTAAAGAAACGGCCGCCAGGGTTTAAACGCGAAGCGATCATCGAATACAATTTACGATAGTTACGCATGTGTTCAAACATCTCAACCGAGACTACACGATCAAACGTTTGATCGATACTGAAATCATTCATATCCGCAGTAATAATATTCAGGTTGTGCAGATTCCTGTCGGCGGCCTGTTGCATGATATGTTCACGCTGCGAATGTGAGTTGGATACACCGGTGATGTTACTGTTTGGATAATGTTTGGCCATCCATAAGCTTAAGGAACCCCAACCACAACCCAGTTCAAGAATATCCATCCCGTCTTCAAACATGGCATGCTCACAGCTTAGTGCCAGGCTGGTGTCTTCCGCCTGATCCAGCTGGGTATCATTTCCATTCCAGTAGCAGGAACTGTATTTCATGTTTTTACCGAGCATCAGCTTGAACAGCGAAGTCGGTACTTCGTAATGCTGCTCATTGGCCTTTTCAGGTACAGGTGCAATCGGCCCGGCATCCATCATATTAACGAAGTCATAGCTGACATCTGCACCATACTCACAGTCCTGAATTTTTAATTCTTTCAAACGGGACTGGATTAAATGACGAATACTGGATCGTAATATGGGATCGGGAATCATCCCGCGTTCACTTAAATCGATAGCGTAATTCAATGCGCGTGTCATAGGATCACCTCATGCACTTTTAGGAGGAAGTGGAAAGAAAATACTGGTGGTTCTTTGATACTCGCGATAAGCCTCACCGCGAGATCTGAGAGATTGATTTTCGGTATGCGGCACACCGGTGACTTTTAGCAGGAACACCAACATCAATACCATAATCGCCCAGGCCAGCCACCAGATATCAGAACCGTAGCCGATCAGGATATAGGCAAACCAGTGCAACCATTCAAAGAAATAATTCGGATGTCGAGAATAACGCCATAAACCAAGCTTGCAGACCTTGCCCTTGTTATCTGGATTATTTCTAAAATCAGCCAGTTGTTTGTCTGCAATTAGTTCACCAAGGATAGAAAGCACCCATACAGCAATACCGAGGTAGTCAAGCAGTCCTAATGACGTCGCCGGGTTACTGACCGCAACCAGAATTGGTAAGGCAAACAATATCGCCCAGCCGGCCTGTATCTGAAAAAAGATAAACATCACCGGCTGCACGTTATCGCCAAGACTTTCACGCATATATCGATAACGACCGTCCTCGGTTTCATTCATCACGCGATGAAATAAATGCAGGCCCAAACGGATACCCCACAAACCAATCATCGCACCGACCAGCATATTCCTGAGATATGTACCTTCGACCACGGCGTAAGCAAACCATATCCCAACCAATCCGGTCGCAAACGACCAGGCAACATCGACGGTACCGGCGTTATGGGTCTTCATTTGTATCAACCACAACACAAACATGAGTACGCTACAAAAAACCAGCGCTGGCCAGATAACATCAAACATGGGCATGCTCATCGTTAGAGGCAGGGTGAAAAACATCGCGACCAAACAAACTGAATAAGCGATTAGACACCAGATAGATAGTCACCAGCGCAACACTCCAGACGAAAAACACGATAAGCGAACTGACAAGCTTATCCGTCAAAATAATCGCCCCAATCTGATGCCCGGCCCAATACGCCAGCGCACCTCCGACACCGCCGAATAATGCAATAATGACATTGCGATGATTCAACCAGTCCAGACTATGACGAATGGTCATCGCTAAATTCACCCATAAGGCAACCATCCAGACGGGACTGAGATAACCAAACTGGGTCTGTTCCGGAAAATGAATCACATCGAAAGTGACAAGTAAGGAATCAAGACCATAGCCAAGTGTCGCGGCAAACAACGCCAGTAAATATTCCGGCTTACTGTTTGCCTGATGCATTTTCACATGCACGGCTAACCACAACACGACTGTGATGGGTCCAAGCCAGGGCATGCCATAAGCTGCACCAAACACACAGATCAACCAATTGATCTGAAAGGCAACAAAATTGATGATGGTTTTCGTATTCATGACTTCCTCATTTCAAAACTGACATTAGTAAGTTGGCGTCGACATGCAGGCTTGTTCATGACCAGCTGATGCAAGCCCAGGTAACGCTCGGCAAAACCAGCCGTGCAGTAATCCAGATAGTATTCCCACACGCGACAGAAATTTTCGCTATAGCCCAATGCCATAATTTGTTCACGTTTCTCATTAAAGTTGGTTAACCAGCATTGCAAGGTGCGGGCATAGTGCGGCGCATAATCCTCAACATGAATAAGCTTCAAATCAGAGGAACGTGAAACCGCATCGGTAATAGCCGCAAGCGAAGGACAACAGCTACCCGGGAAAATATAACGCTGAATAAAGTCAGGCGTTTTTAAATATTGTTCATAGCGATGATCCGGCATGGTAATCGCCTGAATGCAAAGCTGACCATCGGGTTTTAATAACGCGGAACATTGTTGAAAATACTCGGGCAGGAATTGATGGCCCACCGCCTCTATCATCTCGATCGAAACCAGTCGGTCGAACTGTCCTTCCAAATCACGATAATCCATCAAGCGAATATCGATCTTGTCTTGTAAACCGGCGGTCTTGATTCGCTGTTGCGCCAGTTCAAACTGTTCTTTGGAAATTGTTAGCGTAGTGACATGGCAACCATAATGCGCTGCGGCATGCATGGAAAAACTGCCCCAGCCCGAACCAATTTCGACGATGCGATGATGTGGCTGAAGGTCTAGCTTTTGACAGATTAAATCCAACTTAAATAGCGAAGCATCCAACAGACTACTAGACTCATTGGCAAACACACCGGAGGAGTAGGTCATGGTCTCATCAAGAAACAACTCAAATAAGTCATTACCCAGATCGTAATGATCATGAATATTCTTATGACTACCGTTGTGGGTGTTAGCACGTAGCATATGTAACAGTCGATCTTTGATGACACCAACCGAAGCCAACCCCTGTTCCATCGCATCCAGCTGATCCGTATTTCTGATTAAAATCTGAAACAGCGTAGTCAGACTGGAGCAGGTCCACATACCTTTACGATAGGCATCAGCAGCACCATTACTACCATTAATAAATACGCTGCTATAAAACGCGTCATCATGCACGGTGATACTCACGTGCAGGTTTTGGTCACGACCGATGGACCAACTGCCCCAACTATCATGAATATCAATCTGGCCAACACTGAAGTCAGTCATTTTGTTTTTCATCAACTTTCTCAGGAGATGCTGACTCGACTTCCTGACGCTTTCGCCTCTAAACTGATCAAAAGCGTTATAAAACAAACTGACCGCTTTCATAATGACGCTCCTTCTTTGCTGTAATGTTTTGGGTGTTCATGAAACGGGACTTTTTTCCACCAGAGTTTTAGTGCCTGCCAGTAAATTGCCAATACGACTTTCACGGTCATGAATGGATAATGTAATAGCACGCGATTCAATGATGCTTGGCTAATCGGTTCTGGCTGTAAGCGCATCGTCGCGGTAAACATAGCTTGTTGATCCTCGAAGTTGCGCATGGAAACATGTAGATGTTCGCCCGGACAATTAAACAACCAGGCATAACGTTGGTTCATTCCCATAAACGGCGAGACATGAAACACCTTGTCAAAATGAAACGTATGGCTATCGCCGGGACCAATGACTGCATCCAGCACATAGCAATGCTGTTCACCCCATGGCGTGTTGTGCACTTCTGCAATGATGGTTTCAATTTCAGTTCGATCATCATTCCAGCAATAGTAAAAACTGACCGGGTTCATGACATAGCCAAAATAACGCAGATGAGTAAGTAATGTGATCGGGCCGGTTTGTCGATGACCAGTCTTTTCCAAGACGAGATCGCGAATCGAATCTGATAACGACGACTCAGTGTCACCATAATGATCGCTTCTTTTAAAACGCGCCAGATCAAATGAAGTCGAAGACCAGAACAGAAATCTTTCAAACAGGGTGGGAAGTTCATCCAGATCGAGGTACATCATAAATACCTTGTAGCTAAAGCGATGCCGATTCGGTAATAGACGATGATGAATCACCTGGCCCTTGTATATCTTACTGTGCATCATTGCGTCTCCACATCATATGCATCGCAGACACGAATAGCACTGGCCGCGCCGTCTTCATGGAAACCATACCCCCAATAGGCACCACAGTAGGAAACTCTGTCGCGACGGATTAACTCATGATGATTGGACTGTGCCGATGAACGACCGGGGGAAAACTGCGGGTGGTGGTAAACAATACGTTTAATAATTTTATTTTTGTCAATCTGACGGGTTTGGTTCAACGAGACACAATAAGTATTTTCGGAATCAATACTCTGCAACATGTTCATGTTATAGGTCACGGAAACATGATCGCGCTGTCCACTTGGTATTCGATAATTCCAGCTGGCCCAGGCTGAATTATTATTGGGTAATAAATTGATATCGGTATGCAACACCGCTTCATTCTGCTGATAATGAAACTGTTCCAGTAATTCAATTTCCCTGTCATCGGCATTGTTCATCAGATGCAATGCCTGGTCCGAGTGACAACACAGGATAACTTCATCAAACTCATGCCTGACATTATCTTTGGTCATCACATCGACACTATTATTATGTCGAATCACCTGATTGACGGGTTGATTAAGTTGTATCCTGTCGCTGAAACTTCGCGTTAACAATGAAACGTATTGTCTGGAACCACCCTTGACTGTCTTCCACTGTGGCCTATCGTTGACCTGCAGCATACAATGGTTATTCAAAAACTCGATAACGAATAACATCGGAAACTGCCGGAAGCGGTCGGCCGGACTGGACCATAATGATGCGCCTAAAGGTACAAGGTAATGTTCGATAAAAGCATCAGAGTAGTGACGTTTTTTCGCATAGTCTTCGACAGTGATTTTATCGTCGAGCCCTTCTTTCAAATCAATGATCGCTTCTTTATGAAAACGCATAATATCTTTAATCATCATCAAAAAAGATCGATTAAAAATATTTCTACGCTGCACAAACATTTTGTTTAGTGAGGTACCGTTATATTCCAGCTTGCTCTGTTCACAGTGCACACTGAAACTCATATCGGTATTAATGGATTCGACGCCAAGTTGATCAAACAGACGACACAGCGTGGGATAATTTTGCTGATTAAATACAATAAACCCGGTATCAACAGGTAACTTTCTTTTAGGCTCATTGACGATAGCGGTATTGGCATGTCCACCTACATAGTCACCGGCCTCAAACACGGAGATATCATGCTTTCTGGATAAGTAATAGGCAGTAGTCATTCCAGCTATGCCTGCACCAATAATGCCGATGCGCATCAGCCGCGCTCCGCTTCCTTAAGAATTGAAGCAGGCACCGGCTGCATGGTTCTGACGATGCCGAGCTTATGCATGAACCAGATTAAACTGTAGCTGATGTCTATCTCCCACCAGAAAAATCCCTGCCGGGTAGAATTAGGGTAACGATGATGATTGTTATGCCAGCCTTCTCCCAGCGTAATTAAGGCCAGTAAAAAATTATTGCGGCTATCATCTTTGGTCGAGTAGCGGCGACGTCCAAACTTATGCGCCAGTGAATTAATGGTATAGGTACCGTGATACAGGATCACCGTTGACATGAAATAACCCCAAACCAGCATTTGCCAGCCATTGGTGTTTAGTTGTGGAGCGTAGAGAAACAACAGATGCCCCAATAGATAACAAGCTAGGCCGGATAATAGAAAAGGCAAACAGTCAACATGCTCTAAGAATTTCAATTCTGGATAACGCAACCAATCCCTGACCCTCGATTCAATTACCGGAAAATTATTTTTTCTTAAAAACCACAACACATGGCTGTTTATGAAACCATGCTTGGGGGAATGCGGGTCATTATCCTGATCCGAATTAATATGATGATGTCGATGATGACTGGCCCACCATATCGGACCGCGTTGCCCGGCGGTACAGCCTGCAACTGCCATTAAAAATTGTATCGGTCGGGAAACCGTATAGGAGCGATGAGAGAAATAACGATGATAAAACGCGGTGATAAAAAACATACGTAAAAAATAAAAAGCCAACATCACAAACAGGGCCACGTAACTAAAACCCACATAAAACACGGCGAAACAAGCGATATGAAATAAGACAAACACTGTCACGCGAAAATGATCCAGCGAACGATCATCGCTAAAATAATCAGCTGGACGTAAATTAAACAGCCATTGATAAAAATGGTTTAGTGGTAAAAGGAAGTATCGTTTAAATGTATGCATTAACCTGACCTTGTTTCTTAGTGAACAATAATTATTGAATCGCAGTGAACTACGAGTCGATGTGACGTGAAAAATAAGTGAAAACGTCTAGAAGTGTATAACACTGTGGGCCGGGAACGTAATCTTGACCATCGTCCCGACGCCCGATGTACTCTCGATGTTAACATCCCAATGAAATCGATCGGACAACATCTTGACGATAGTCAAACCGACACCATAGCCACCACGTTGTTTTTGATCGGTCTGAAAAAACGGTTTAAACACCTCTTTCACTTCCTGTTCCGACATACCGACGCCGCTGTCCCTGATAGCAATTGCATCCGCCTCAATCGTGATCGCAATCTGTCCCTGGTCAGTATAGGAGAAAGCATTTCGAAGAATATTCCCAATTAATACACTTAGCACTTTATCCGACGCTTCGATCACAAGTTGACTCTGTTCGTGTTTGGTCACTGTCACTGGCTTGTCAGGATAAATCATTTCTAACCTTTCGATCTCTTCTTCTACCAGTTCATTGATACAAACCGGCTCTCGTGACAGTTGATCCTCTGATTCACGCGCGAGTAACAACAGCGCCTCGATTAATTCTTCCATATCTGATGCCGAACGCTGAATACGGTTGATAAACCGTTTAGCTGAATCAGACAGCGAATCATCCTGCAGGATGACATCTGTGGCTATCTTGATCACAGTAATCGGGCTGCGTAATTCATGACTGGCATCACGCGTAAAGTTTCTTTCACGTTCGACAAACTGCTTACTTCGTTCGGAAAACTGTTCCAATGCCTTGGCCAATACTGCGACTTCCTGGTCCATGTCTTCGCTGAAGAAAACGGTATCGAGATCTTCGCCAGATAATAACTTCGGCTCGATCCGCTCGACTTCGCGCGCGAGTTTCACTACCGGCGAAATGGCCTGACGCGAAAATCGGTAACCTAGCCAGCTGGACAGATAAATAACAACCAATACGATAGCCAGTGGTATCAAACCAAAGAAAGTCGCCAGTTCGCTGACCTGTTTGCCATCGAATGCCAACCACAGTCGTTTACCATCCTGTTCAGTGACATAGATGATGTATAAATCAACATCCTGCTTTTGCATTTCATGAAAGCCCGGTGAGAGATCAGATAACGCCGCGGGAACGGGGTCCACACCTGACAAGTACGCATTTAAATTATTCGTATTGGGGCGCGAGAAATTGTTGTCCTGGCGATAGTTTGCCCAGAAATAATCGGCCTCATCTTGCAAGGCCGCCTTAATCAGGACATCACTAAGTACATAACGAGCAGCAAACACCCCCAATATGGCGGTAATGCTGATCAACAAGGCCTGAAAGATAAAGGCCTTCCATATCCTATGTCCCAGACCGATCCGGGTCTGCATTAGGCTCTACCAGCCGATAGCCGGAGTTCTGAAGGGTATGCATGATCTGCTGATCAAAAGGACGATCAATAATTTTGCGCAAGGAATAGATATGGCTGCGCAAGGTATCACTATCTGGCAGGATGTCACCCCAGACTTCTCGTTCAATCTGCCTGCGACTGACCACCCTGGGTGACGCCCGCATTAAGATACCGAGAATTTTCAGACCGATGGGTGTCAGCTTCAGCTCCTGCCCGGCTCGCATCACCTGTAAGGTACCGGTATCAAATGATAAATCGCCAACCGATAAGACTTCTGGATTGAGCATGCCTTTCTGTCTGCGGATCAATACCTTAATACGTGCTTCTAACTCTTTGATCTCAAATGGCTTAATCAAATAATCATCAGCCCCGCCATCGAGCCCGGCCAATTTATCGTCGAGCGTATCGCGCGCCGTTAATATCAGCACCGGCGTTGACTGCTGCGCTTCCATTCGAAGTTTTTCCAGCACCTGCATGCCGTCCATCCCCGGCAACATTAGATCAAGAATAATGACATCGTAGGTATTTTTCACCGCCAGGTGCAGCCCGGTCACACCATCGGCGGCGTAATCAACCACATAACCACGCTGCTCGAGGTACTCATAAACCATGGTCGCGATGTCCTGATGATCCTCGATGAGCAATACATTTTCGTGATTAGGGCTGGTAGTCATTATATCTGCCTGATTTTTCGCATGATGCTATAAACAGTCGTGTGATATCAATGTGAAGAGCAACAAAATCAGGGGCTAATAGTCTTTAAAGCATTGTTATTCCTAGCGATGCAATACTCAATAAGGTAAAGTTGCCCCTCTTTGAAACAGCGTGATATGGCGATAAAGCATGACTGAATTCGTAATTGCACCTTCAATCTTGTCGGCAGATATGGCCAGACTCGGCGAAGATACGGCTGCCGTGCTGGAAGCCGGCGCTGATTTCGTACATGTCGATGTGATGGATAATCACTATGTCCCGAACCTGACCTTCGGGCCGGTCATCGTCAAAGCATTACGCGACTATGGCATCACCGCGCCACTCGATGTGCATTTAATGATCAAACCGGTTGATCGCATTATCCCGGAATTTGCCGAAGCCGGTGCCAGCTATATTACCTTTCACCCAGAAGCGTCTGACCACATCGATCGTAGCCTGCAACTTATTAAAGACAATGGCTGTAAGTCAGGTCTGGTCTTTAATCCTGCAACGCCATTAAACGTGCTTGAACATGTGATGGATAAAGTCGACATGATCTTATTGATGTCGGTGAATCCCGGCTTTGGTGGACAGTCGTTTATCCCTTCCGCATTGGAAAAATTGAAAGTCGCCAGAGCCATGATCGATGCATCGGGCCTAGATATCAGGCTCGAAATCGATGGCGGTGTCAAAGTCGATAATATTGGCGAGATTGCCAGGGCTGGGGCCGATACCTTTGTTGCCGGTTCTGCCATCTTCAATAGCGATAACTATAAGCAAACGATTCAAGCCATGCGCAATCAGCTTGCGCAGGCAAGTTCATAAGCCACGCATCGACCTATGTCACTCATCTCTCCTGATTTGGTATTGCTTGATCTCGACGGTACGCTGGTCGACTCGATCCCGGATTTATCGCGCTGCCTGAATATGACGCTGCGCGATCTACAACAACCGGAACGAAAACTGGAAGATGTCAGAAACTGGGTCGGAAATGGCGTGGAAACCTTGATTCATCGCGCATTGATCAATGATATTGAAGGTCAGGCCGATCCCGAATTGGTGCAGCAAGCGCTGCCTATTTTTATGCGTTATTACCATGCTGAACCCTGCGAGCTGACCGAATGTTATCCCGGTGTGCGAGAAGGACTGACTACATTAAAGGCTGACGGCAAAACGCTAGGTATCGTCACCAATAAAAATGAAGAGTTTGTCCCACCGATTCTGGAGAAACTCGGCATTCTGGATCACATGGATATCATTATTGGTGGTAACACACTGGAAAAAAGAAAACCCGATCCACTACCACTACTTCATGCAGCATCGATGTTTAAACAGGCACCAGAACAATCTGTGATGGTCGGCGATTCCATTAGTGATGTGAACGCGGCGCGTGCTGCCGGTTTTCAAATCGTGTGCGTCAGCTATGGTTACAATCATGGACAGGATATCTATGATACCAAGCCTGATGCTGTCATTGATTCACTGGAACAACTCCCCGTATTGTTTCAATAAACCATGTTAAGCGAAGCCGAATTTCATTCCTTACATAAACAGGGTTACAACCGCATTCCTCTGATGCGCGAAGTATTGGCCGATCTGGATACACCACTCAGTACTTATTTAAAACTGTGCAACGCGCCCTATTCTTATCTATTTGAATCCGTGCAGGGCGGCGAAAAATGGGGACGTTATTCGATCATTGGCCTACCAGCCAAAACCGTCATTCGCGCCAATGACAAACGCATTACGATAGAAACCGATAATGCCATTATCGAAGATTATCAAGTCGATGATCCTCTAGCAGAGATGGAATCAATCAAGGCCAGATATCGCGTGGCCGAAATCGATCACTTACCACGCTTTAGTGGTGGTTTGGTCGGTTACTTTGGTTATGAAACGATTCGCTATATTGAACCAAGATTAAATCAAAACGATAAGGACGATCCGATTGGCTCACCTGACATCCTGTTAATGTTGTCTGATGAAGTCGTCGTGTTCGATAATCTCAGTGGTAAGTTGTTCATTATCGTTCATGCCGATCCACAGCAACAATCGTCTTACACTAGAGCGATTGATAGGCTGGACTCTCTGGTATCGCAACTTAACCAAACCCAAATTAATAACACCATGACCCATCGCTCGCGTGATGTGAACGAGCAAGATTTTGTTTCTGGTTTTAGCCAAAATCATTACGAAGCGGCAGTCGATAAAATTAAGCAATATATCGTTGATGGTGATGCCATGCAGGTAGTGTTGTCGCAACGACTGTCGATTCCATTTGAAGCCGAACCCATTCATTTATATCGCGCCCTACGTTGTTTAAATCCATCACCCTATATGTACTTTATGAACCTGGGTGATTTTCAAATCGTTGGCTCATCACCGGAAATACTGGTCAGACTCGAAGATGGCGTGGTCACAGTACGGCCGATTGCTGGCACGCGACCAAGAGGCGAGACCGAACAACAGGATCAGGAACTTGAACGTGATCTATTAAGTGATCCAAAAGAACTGGCGGAACACTTAATGTTGATTGATCTCGGTCGAAACGACACCGGCCGCGTTGCCAAGACCGGCACTGTCACACTAACCGATAAAATGATTATTGAACGCTACTCACATGTGATGCATATCGTGTCTAATGTCATTGGCGAATTAAAAGAGAATATGTCAGCCATGGACGTGTTACGTGCAACCTTCCCGGCAGGAACCGTCTCCGGCGCACCCAAGATCAGGGCGATGGAAATTATCGATGAGCTGGAACCGGTGAAACGTGGCGTCTACTCCGGGGCCGTCGGTTATTTATCCTGGAATGGTAATATGGATACGGCTATCGCAATACGAACAGCAGTCATTAAAAATAAAACGCTACATATTCAGGCAGGTGCCGGAATCGTGGCTGATTCCGTACCAAGAAATGAGTGGGACGAAACTATGAACAAGGGGCGCGCGATATTTCGTGCTGTCAGCCTGGCCGAGAAAGGCTTAAGCTAAACATAAATCGAGAAAAACCTATGTTGTTAATGATCGACAATTATGATTCGTTTACCCATAACCTGGTGCAATATCTGGGTGAGCTGGATCAGGACGTGGAAGTTTATCGTAATGACAAGATCGATATTGATACCATCCGAGATATGCAGCCATCACATATTGTTATCTCGCCAGGGCCATGCACGCCGAATGAAGCTGGTATTTCCATGGATGTGATTAATGAATTCCAGGGCAAGATACCCTTGCTTGGCGTCTGCCTTGGTCACCAAAGTATCGGGCAGTGTTTTGGTGGCAAGATCGTGCATGCACATGAGATCATGCATGGGAAAACATCGGATATTTATCATAATAACAGTGATGTGTTTGCCGGTTTTCAAAACCCGTTTACCGCGACACGTTATCATTCATTAGTCATAGAAAAAGAATCCTTACCCGACTGCCTTGAAGTTACCGCCTGGACCCAGGACCCGGAAGGCAATCTGGATGAGATAATGGGGGTTCGACATAAAGACTTGCCTATATCAGGAGTACAGTTTCACCCGGAATCGATCCTGACTTCTTACGGTCATGAACTGTTGCAAAACTTCCTTAACAATAATTAGCTATTGTAAGACTTTGGTAAAACCGATCGGTTTGTAATCAATAATGGAAATAAAAACAGCTATTAACCAGGTCATCGCCGGTCAAAACTTAAGCCGCGACGATATGCACAGCGTGATGAAAACTATCATGCAAGGTGATGCAACTGCCGCGCAAATTGGTGGTTTGTTGGTAGCATTACGCTTAAAAGGTGAAAGCGTTGATGAAATCACCGCCGCGGCTCAGGTGATGCGTGAACTGGCCGAGCCGGTGAGGGTCGATACCACCAATCTTGTGGATACCTGCGGTACGGGTGGTGATGGTGCAAACACATTTAATATCTCGACGACCTCTGCTTTTGTCGTAGCCGCCAGCGGTGCTAATGTTGCCAAGCATGGTAACCGTTCTGTTTCCAGTAAATCCGGTAGTGCCGATGTATTGGAAGCAGCGGGCATCAACCTGGAATTAACGCCAGAGCAGGTTGTAAGCTGTATCGAAACGGTTGGTATTGGATTCATGTTTGCGCCCATGCACCACAGCGCCATGAAACATGCGATTGGCCCACGCCGAGAACTCGGTGTAAGGACATTGTTTAATGTATTGGGCCCATTAACCAATCCCGCCAGCGCACCGAATCAGGTGATTGGTGTATTCAGTAATGACTGGCTAGATCCTCTAGCCGAAGCATTAAAAACTCTCGGTAGTGAACACGTATTAGTGGTGCATGCAGAAGATGGCATGGACGAAATCAGCATTGCCACAAAGACCAATATTACTGAACTTAAAAATGGGACAATTGATCATTACACAATTACCCCGGATGACTTCGGCATGCAGACCGCATCAATTGAATCACTGGCGGTGAATGATGTCGAACAAAGTCTGGAGATGATGCGAGCCGTGTTAAGCAATACCGCAGAACCAGTAGCCAAAAACATTGTGGCACTAAATGCCGGCGCAGCAATTTATGCGGCAAACATCACTGAGTCTATTCGTGATGGAGTCAACAAGGCCTTGGAACTGATTGAGTCCGGCCAGGCGCAACAAAAACTTGAACAATTAATTACGCACAGCCAATCGTTTAATTAACATGACGTTAGAAAATACACCCGATATTTTAAAAAACATACTTAACTACAAAGCGGAGTATGTTGATCATTGCAAACGCAATGTGTCTGCTGAAGACATCAAACATATGGCGAGCGATGCTGAGCCTGGCAGAGGTTTTACCTATCATATCAAGTACGCCATAGAAAACGGCAAACCGGCCGTCATTGCTGAAATTAAAAAGGCCTCACCCAGCCGTGGCATAATTCGTGAAGATTTCAAACCCGATGCGATTGCAGCGAGTTATACTGAGGCTGGCGCCTGCTGTCTCTCAGTACTAACCGACATAGAATATTTCAAAGGCAGTGATGATTACCTGAAACAGGCGCGCGCAGCTTGCACATTACCGATCTTGCGCAAGGACTTCATGATTGATCCTTATCAAATCTATGAAGCCAAGGCGATTGGCGCCGATTGTATTTTAATCATTGTCTCGGCCTTATCTGATATGCAAATGCAGGATTTGATCGGTGTCGCTTATGAGATCGGTCTTGATGTGTTGATCGAGGTGCATAATCGTGAAGAGCTGGAGCGCGGGCTGGTACAGCGAACACCGCTGATTGGTATCAATAATAGAAACCTACATACCTTCGAGACCTCTCTCGATACAACCCTGGGCTTATTAACCGATGTGTTTCACGATCGTACGGTTGTCACTGAAAGCGGAATTCATACTGAAGACGACGTCAAACTCATGCGCAAAAATAATGTTAACGCCTTCCTGGTAGGCGAGGCGTTCATGAAAGCAGAAGATCCCGGTTCAGAATTAAAGAAACTATTTTTTTAAATCCATATTGAAACAACATCAATCGATTTACAGGAGTGTATTATGTTGAAGCAAAACCTTATTGCACTGTTCATATTAGTATTTTCAACGACAGCATTTGCGGCACCTTCTGCCGTTGAACAAATCTGGCAATTGGAAGGCTTAAAAAACCCTGAGTCGGTGGTATACGATAAAAAACGTAACCGTCTCTATATATCCAATGTCGACGGTGGTTCCATGGATCTGGATGGTAAAGGTTCAATCAGCATCGTATCGTTGGATGGTAAAATGCTCAACCCCGAATGGGTCACCGGTTTAAATGCGCCTAAAGGTCTGGCCTTATCAAATGATAAACTTTATGTCGCAGACGTAGATACATTAGTTGTCATCAATGTTGAGTCCGCTGCGATTGAAAATAAATACAAGGTCGATGATGCCAAGTTCCTAAACGATGTCGCTGCCGATCCTAACGGTAATATTTATGTCTCTGATATGATGTTAAATCGTATTCATCGATTACAAGGCAGTGAGTTTACTATCTGGCTTGAAGGCGAGGCACTGGAAAGCCCAAATGGCCTTCACTTTGAAGAAGATGACATCATGTTAGGCAGCTGGGGCAAAATGACCGATGGATTTGCAACTGCAGTCCCGGGACACTTAAAACGCATCTCACTTAAAGATAAGGAAATTTCTTCCGTCGGCGATGGTAGTCCGGTCGGTAACCTTGATGGGTTAGAAGGGACAGAAGACACCGGTTTTTATGTCACCGACTGGTTTAATGGCAAGCTGTTTCACATATCCAGAAAAGGCGTTGTCACAGAGTTACTCGATTTAAATCAGGGCAGTGCCGATCTCGAATTCATCGAAGAACAAAATCTGCTCCTGATTCCCATGATGAAAGATAATGTATTGAATGCTTACCAAATAAAATAATGCATGGCGATTCAATGCAATGTTGAAGAATTAAAACCGACTGGTATTACCTGTCCAGCGTGTCGTAAAGGCACGCTGGAACCTGCCCGCGGCCGCTTTGGCCCGTTGTATAAATGCTCAGCAACAGGTTGTCGTAACTATGTTGAAACCCGCCCTACCGGTAAGAAATGTCGTTATGAACGAGACGGTAAAAAATGCGGCGCATTGATGGTGGAAGGCACGAAAACCATACCCGATCGCTGTAGCGACAAAACCTGCCCTAACCGAAACCCGCACAAACTTAATAAAGCAAAAAAATAGTTCCTCACTTCCGCTTGTGTCATACTCAATTACCTTGGGTCGAGATTGGATAAGTATCGATGTGGGATATAACACAACTGGAAGCCTATTTTGATCAACTGTTAAAAACCACAGTGGCATGGTCGACCAGTCCAAGCTTCTATGCGCAGTGTGGCCTTGTCTTATTCTCGCTGGTATTTGCCTTTACGCTTGCACAATTCTTAAAAAAGAGTGTGCCTATTTTTCGGGATCAACCGAAACAAGGTAACCTGTATGGTTTCAGAAGAAACATCTTTCTCGCCAGCGATCTGCTGTTTCCACTATTTAATATCGTCTTTCTGGGTATTGCCGTTGAGGTAAGTACCGAATTTATCGAACACAGTTGGCTGGTGCGTATCTCTCAAAGTCTGGCCGTGGTGTTTATGCTGTATTCGGTGATCAACCGGATTATCCGTAATCAATTAGTACGACGTATTGTCACCTGGATTGCAATACCTATCGCATTACTGGAAGTATTCGGCTGGCTGGATGATGTCACGACCTATCTCGATTCGATTGATATTCAAATTGGTAACATCCGTATTTCGGCTTATGGTATCGCTCGCGTCATCATATTTGGCTTCGTTTTATTCTGGCTAGGCCGCGTCTCCAATCAAATCGGCCAACAGGTCATTCGTAACCAGGAAGACCTGGATGTCGGCACGCGTGAAGTGTTTGCCAAATTATTCCAGGTCACACTCACGGTTGTTATTTTTATCCTGTTATTGCAGGTAATGGGAATCAACTTGACGGCGCTGGCTGTATTCGGCGGTGCCTTGGGTGTCGGACTTGGCTTTGGCCTACAAGCCATCGCGTCGAACTTTATTTCCGGCATTATTATCCTGTTAGATCGGTCGATTACTGTCGGCGATCACATTGAGCTAGAAGACGGACGCAGCGGTGTAATTCGCGAATTAAAAATGCGATCTACGACCTTGGAGACCTATGACGGCAAAGACATCATGGTGCCAAATGAACAATTTATTACTTCCAATTTTGTTAACTGGACACATAAAAATTTAAAACAACGCTATGCCATTAATTTCCAAATAGCGTATGACACCGACCTGCATAAATTATTCGATATCCTGCGTGAAGTGGTCGCCAGCCACCCGCAGGTATTAAGTGGTGATGATATCCCCATTGAAGAACGACCCGATGCCGAGATTGCCGGCTTCGGTGATTCCGGCGTCGATATCCTGGTTGAGTTCTGGATGGAAGGCATAGATGATGGCAAGAACCGCGTTGGTGCCGATTTATTATTAATGATTTGGGATGCGTTAAAAGAAAATAATATGGAAATACCCTATCCAAGACGCGAAGTCACTTTGCTAAATCAATAAACAATAGAAGAGAAATAAATCTGAATATGAAATGCAAATAACTGATACCAGTCGGGAGATATTTAGATCAAGTCTTGAACGTTGCCAACAAGACTCAAAGTTTATTGGGCTTTTTTATCATAAATTTGTCATTTCGAACCCGTTAGTACGTGAGAAATTCAAACATACCAACATGGATAATCAAAAGATGATGTTGCATGCTTCAATGAATCTCATCATGTTAGCGACCCAACAAAACGAAACAGCATCGATCTATCTCGACCAGATTGCCAAACGGCATTCCAAACTGGATCTGGATATCCCAAAAGAGTTATACCAACTATGGTTAACGACGCTGCTGGAAACCGTTAAGGAAACCGACCCCGACTATAATGAGGAAGTTAAGCAAGCGTGGCAGGCGATAATGCAATTCGGTATTGACTACATGCAGACAAGATATGCGAATTAAGTCTTGATGCCTGACTCTCGTTTGATACGTTCTATTTTTTCCCGCCAGCGTTTTAACGCGCGTTCATAACAAACAAATACACAGTTTTCGCAATTCCTCCCGCAGCATTCAGACTCATGGGGTTCAACCGGTGTGGGCGGAAACTTGTACGCATCGGCACGCATGCTTATCCCGTCGAAAACAGCATGCTCATGTCGCGGAAAGATTTAAACTCCAGTGCATTGCCACTGGGATCCTGAATAAAACAGGTTGCCTGCTCACCCGGTTGACCTTCAAAACGAATCGTCGGCTTAATCAAAAATTCAATATCAGCATTATTTAAGCTATCGACTAACTGATTCCAGACGTCCCATTCCAGTATTAAACCCAAATGTCTGACTGGTACCGATTCACTATCAACCTGATTGGTTTTAGCCAGGCCGGTCGCTTCCGGTTTCACATGAGCAGAGACCTGGTGGCCGAAAAAATTAAAATCAATCCAAAGCGTATCCTCACGACCAACTTCACAACCGAGTATGTCCTGATAAAAATGTCGCGTGGTATTGATGTCGTTGACCGGTATCGCCAGATGAAAAGGGGGTAATGGTTTCATGTTTATTTTAGGCGATGCTGCTTGCCATAGGTTTTAAACTTTTCCAGGTTAACCTGCATCTCTACGTCGTCCAGTAATACCGGTTCACCGGTTTGCAAACAAATACTGTATTGCCTGGCTAGTGACTCCACTTCATGTGCCAATGCATACGCATCGTCAACGTTATCACCAGTTGCTATCTGTCCATGGTTTGCCATTAAACAGGCGCGCTTATCGGCCAAGGCATTGACAACATTCTCCGACAGCGTATCGGTACCAAAGGTGGCATAGTCAGCACAGTCGATACTGTTACCCCCGGCTATCGCAACCATATAATGAAATGCCGGAATAGACTGTCGGCGACAGGCAAGCGCCGTTGCATAAGTGGAATGTGTGTGCACGATGGCATGAATATCATTACGCGTTTTGTATATCGCCGCATGAAACGGCCACTCGGTCGACGGCTGCCATTCACCGGATAACACCTTGCCTTCAAGATCACAGTAAATCAGATCAAGCGGCTTTAATTCTGAATAGGCCAAACCGCTGGGCGTAATCACAAAACCGTTATCATGACGCGCACTGATATTACCCGACTTACCTACGCTAATACCGCTCGCGTTAAAATCTTTGGCAACATCGATAATTGCTTCGCATAGTTCTGTCGATATCATGCCCATCTGTACTTAAGCCTAGACGTTAAAACGAAATAACACCACGTCTCCATTTTCAACGATGTATTCTTTACCCTCCGAACGCCACTTACCGGCATCCTTCGCACCTTGTTCACCGTTGCAACTCATGTAATCATCAAACGCTGTGACCTCGGCGCGAATAAAACCACGTTCAAAGTCTGTATGGATCACACCGGCCGCCTTGGGCGCGGTCGCTCCGATAGGGATAGTCCAGGCCCGTACTTCTCTCGGCCCGGCAGTAAAATAGGTTTGCAGGCCTAATAGTTGATAACCAGCCCGAATGATGCGATTCAAACCCGGTTCTTCCAGCCCTAAGGCTTCGAGGAATTCGAGTTTTTCTTCATCATCAAGTTGTGCAATCTCCGATTCAATTGCAGCACAAACCGGGATTACCTGTGCATCTTCATCTCTTAATAATGCTTGCAACTTCTCCAACCATGGATTGGAATCCATGCCATCTTCTTCCACATTAGCAATATAAAGCGTCGGCTTATCGGTGAGTAAATGTAGATTGGATATGGCTTCTCTATCATCATCAGATAAGGACAAGCTACGAATCGGCAGACCTTGATCCAGATGCGCCATCAAGGTTTCCAAGCGCTCTTTTTCCTGCAACGCGGCCTTATCACCACTGCGCGTCATCTTGGTGACTTTTTGCAAAGCTTTATTCACGGTTTCCTGATCGGCGAGACAGAGTTCAGTATTGATCACTTCAATATCTGATATCGGATCGACCTTGCCCGCGACATGTACGATATTGTCATCATCAAAACATCGCACCACCTGCGCAATGGCATGCGTCTCACGAATATTGGCGAGAAACTGATTGCCTAGGCCTTCGCCTTTTGACGCGCCTTCAACCAGGCCAGCAATATCGACAAACTCCATATGCGCCGGAACAACATTCTCCGGTTGCACAAGATCGGCAAGCTGCTGCAACCTGGGATCCGGTACGGCAACGACACCGACATGGGGATCAATCGTACAAAACGGATAGTTGGCTGCATCGATGGCTGATTTGGTCAGCGCATTAAACAAGGTTGATTTACCAACATTGGGTAAACCGACGATTCCACATTTAAAACCCATAAGTTACTAAGTAAGATCGAGTGAATATTGATTGGATAACAGATGTAATAGCAACATTATAAATGGTTTCGATGTGGTTCCCTAGCAAATTACTTTTTGTCTTGAATTGTTCGGTAGTAGAAAAAGATCTGACTTCTGTTAATCAATGCACATATTTTATTTCGCATCATGCGATAAATCAGTTAGTGTATGGATTGTGAGCCTCTTTTATTAATGTCCTATCTATCATGAGTAACGAATCAAACCTTGCTGAATGCCAGTTTAGCGAACAAAAACCGGCCGACATTCGAAAAACCAATATTGATCCTGATTTCTGGTACCCCATCAGTCAGGCCAAAAAACTAAAAAAGAATAAGCCGCTGGCGGTGAGGTTCGCCGGCGACCCAATCGTATTAGTACGAACCAACAGCAATCAGGTATTTGCGCTGGAAGACCGTTGCGCACATCGACAGGTGCCGTTATCGGTGGGTGAAGTGGAGGGTGAAACCCTTCGCTGCGGTTATCATTGTTGGACCTATGACAAGACCGGTAAATGTGTCAACGTACCTTATCTGGATAAGGAAAAGACTTTACCGACCGGCGTGCGCAGTTACCCATGTAAAGAGGAATACGGACTGATCTTTATCTTTCCCGGCGACCCGGCTAAAGCTGATACTGTAGCGATGCCGGATATTCCAACCTGGCATCGTAACGATTATAAAACCCGTTATCTGGATCGTGAGATCAAATGTCATTACAGCTTCATGCATGAAAACCTGATGGACATGAACCACCAGTTTTTACACCGTAAATTAATGGGCATGATTCGCACCGTATTTCTGGACAAGAGCAAAGGTAGCAACTGGGTCGAGTGTAACTACACCTTTGCTCGCAAGGCAGGCAAGCAACATATTGGCGAAAAGTTGATACTGAGACGTAACTCTAAAGACACGACCAGGCTTGAAGCCAAAGATCGGGATCAAATGACGATTCGTACGCAATACCCGTATCAAACGCTGCAGTTTAAAGTTGGCGGCAGTAAAGAACCGGAGCTGGACCTATGGAATATCTATATCCCGGTCGATAAGGAACAGCGCGTAAACCACACTTTTGGCCTGATGATGTTTAAACGACCAGATAAAATGCCGTGGTTAATGGACATATTCTGGCCGGCGATCATCTGGTTTACCGAGAGTATCTTTGCTGAGGACCGTTGGATAGTCGAACTGGAACAGGCAGCACATGATGCCCAGGGTGAAGACTGGAACCAGGAAATATTTCCGTTGATAAAAGACTTAAGACAGGTATTGGTGGAAAACGGCGTTCAGCAGCAGAGCTAGTCGCTTACTTTTTTTGATTAAACTGATTCATCAGTTTTTCGATCTCACCAGCAAACACCCAGTCGCGTTGTTCGATAACGTCAACAATAGCATTGATGATCTTGTCTTCATCCTGTTTACTGGGTCGCCCAAGTACCGATGAAATCACACGGTCTTTGCTACCGGGGTGACCAACACCGATTCGAAGCCGATTAAAATTGTTAGCGCCGGTCTTTTGAATAATATCTCTCAGGCCATTGTGTCCACCGTGGCCACCACCAATCTTGAAACGAATCGTACCCGGTTCCAGGTCAATCTCGTCATGCACCACCAGTATTTGACTCAATTCTAACTTATAGAAATTTAACATCGCCTGCACTGCACTGCCGCTCTCGTTCATAAAGGTTTGCGGTTTAGCCAGACGACAATCTGTGTTCGATTGTTGAAAGCGACACACCTCTGTCTGGAATTTTTTTTCTGTGTTAAACGCTAGCGATAAACGACCAGCTAACGCATCCAGAAACCAAAACCCGGCATTATGCCGGGTCATTTGGTACTCAGGTCCCGGATTACCAAGACCCACAATAAGCTTTACCTGATTTGCCATTACTGGCTAAAGCTGACTAGCCGTCAGACTTGTCTCCATCATCAGACTTCTGCTTGGTGGCTTCCACTTCCGGTGCATCTTCAACTTCGCCTTCTTCAGGTTCAGCTTCGACCCTCGGCATGTAAACGTTAGCCACACCCTGCTCATCGTCTTCACCACCGTGGGTCAGCGCAACAATCTCAACCCCTTCAGGCAAGCTTAAGTCGCTGGTGTGTAGGGTCTGACCCATTTCAACTTCGAGCATATCCACTTCGATATATTCAGGCAGATCTTTTGGTAAACACTGAATCTCCATATCAGTCATCAAGTGGTTGATCACACCACCGTCACGCTTGACGCCAATACACTTATCTTCATTAACAAAGTGCAGCGGAACACGCATGGTAATAGACTCACCGGCTTTAATACGCAGCAAGTCGATATGTAGCAGGCGGCGTTTGAACGGATGACGTTGCAGGTCTTTCAGGACCACACTTTCCTGATCCTTGCCTATGGTCAGCGTCAGGATGTGTGAGTAGAACGCTTCATGATCCAGATGATGCATGATTTCATCATGATCCAGACTGATCATGGTGGGTTCGGATTCGGCACCGTAGACAATGCCGGGTACTTTGCCAGCACGTCGCAGGCGGCGGCTCGCACCCTTCCCTACGTCTTCGCGCTTTTCGGCGGAAATTTCAAAAGTTTCCATTGAGAGTCTCCTCAATCATTAGTAATAAATAAACCTTCCGACCGCGACCAGACGGAAGAGTAGGTACAGAAAGGCTAATCCAGGAACATAGAGCTCAGGGATTCACCTTCTGCTATTCGACGAATACTCTCAGCCAACATCGCTGCTACGCTGAGTTGTCGAATCCGATCACAGGCGGCTGCCTCTGAGCGAAGCGGAATTGTATCTGTTACGACCAATTCATCAAGTCTTGAATTCTCAATATTTTTCACAGCATTGCCGGAAAGTACCGCATGGGTACAGTAAGCCACCACTTTTTTGGCTCCAAAATCCTTCAATGCACCGGCGGCATTGCATAAAGTACCCGCCGTATCGACCAGATCGTCAATGATCACACAGGTTCGACCCTCGACATCACCAATGATATTCATGATTTCCGATTCATTAGGATTAGGCCGTCTTTTATCAATAATCGCCAGGTCGGTATCATCCAGGCGTTTTGCCAGAGCCCGGGCACGCACAACACCGCCGACATCGGGCGAAACAACCATGAGATCGGGATATTTATGTTTCCACAAATCACCGAGTAACACTGGCGAGCCATAGACATTATCCAGTGGGATATCGAAGAAACCCTGGATCTGATCAGCATGCAAATCGACCGTCAGTACACGATCAATACCCGAGATACCAATCATATTGGCCACGACCTTGGCGGTAATCGGCACGCGTGCTGAACGAGAGCGTCGATCCTGGCGCGCATAGCCCAAATAAGGAATCACGGCGGTTATCCTTGCGGCAGAGGCACGTTTCATCGCATCGGCCATCACCAGTAATTCCATCAAATTATCATTGGTCGGCGCACAGACTGACTGCATTAAATACACATCATTGCCGCGGACATTCTCATTTATCTCGACCATGACTTCGCCATCACTGAACGAACCGACGGTAATCTTGCCTAGCGGAATATTGAGATAATTGGTGGCTTCCTGGGCAAGCTTGGGATTGGCACTGCCACTAAAAATGATCATGTTGGACTCGGACATGGTTCAGGCTGTCTCCGACTAATATAAAATGGCTGGGGTACCAGGACTCGAACCTGGGAATGCAGGGATCAAAACCCTGTGCCTTACCAACTTGGCTATACCCCAAACGTTTTTCTTTTTTATTCTTATAACAATAACTGGATTTTATATTCGCGCAACTCGGCAATTAGCTTTTATGCGCGTTTGTTTTTTGCTGCTCCAGTCTGTCACGTAACGGAGAGCGATTTATCCCTTTTACAACAAAACCCTGCCAATTCTCGGGCAATGATTGTTGCACCCTCTGTGCAGATTCCCGGTCTGGAAAGGCCGCAAATAAACACGATCCTGTCCCTGTCAGCCTGGCTTCAGCATGATCTGAAAGCCATGCTAATGCTTCGTTAACTTGACTAAACTTTTGTTTTACGACCGCTTCGCAGTCGTTAATTCCGCCCCGTTCGAGAAAGTCGCGTATTGTGATTGGAGGTGTATTCCGTGTCAAATCATCGGCACCAAAAATATCCGCTGTCGGGACACTACAGCCCGGGTGTATCACTAAATAGTCACTTTCTTCAGGTTCAATCGCAGTCAATTGTTCACCTACGCCTTCTGCCCAGGCTGCGTGCCCACGAATAAAAACCGGGACATCCGCACCGAGTGACAAACCTATCTCAGCTAATTGATCATCACTCAATCCGGTTTTCCAAAGGTAATTTAGCGCGATGAGTGTCGTTGCTGCATCCGAGCTGCCACCGCCCAAACCACCGCCAGAGGGGATACGTTTTACTACGCTAATGTCTGCACCCAGCTTTGCGCCACTGGCAATCTTTAACGCATGGGCAGCACGCACAACGAGGTCCTCATGTTCCGGCACACCATCCAGCACAGAGCACCGATGAACTTCACCATCTTCACGGATAGCAAAACTGATGTCATCAACAAGGTTGATAAATTGAAACGCTGTTTGTAATAAATGATAGCCGTCTTCACGACGGCCTACGATATGCAAGAACAAGTTAAGCTTCGCCGGTGCTGGCCAGGTTTGATTCATCGTAAAAATAGTATTGAAATTGAGAGATAATATCGAGTCTTGGAAATTAAAACGCTATATTTCCCACTGTTTGACGACCATCCTTAACTGCACACCGTCGCCACGTATCACCAGCTTCTCAGGAAGTGATATTCCATTGAGTTCTTTATAACGTAATATACTGATGCTAAAACCGGATTGCTTCATGTATATCAATCGACCCTCTGCATCCAGTGACAATTCGCTAAATGTGGTATTCGGTTCCGGAATACCGCGCACCCAATACTGAAGGCCATCAAGATAAACGGAAAAGCCCAGCCCGGAATCCATCAATGTTTGCGCATTGTCGGCCTGGTAGACTTTCTTGTCCGGGCCAATCATCGTCACACTATTTGGTGAGCCATTAAAGAAATAGCTACCTTGCCCAAGCGGCGCAATTAAATGTAAGTCATAGTTAGACAGTAATTGCTGCCAGTGCAAGGTCGCCGACACACCCTGCTTTTCAGTTTGAATACCAATACGCGATGTTAATTTCCATTCCGAGATCGCGGTGATATCAAGTTGATGTTGCAACCAGCGTGACGGATCGACGTCTTTTTCTATGGTTGGAGCTTGGCTACAGGCAGCGAGTAAAACAATCGGCAATAATGCGACACTGCGCAGGATATTCACGGTTTAAAGCGTTCAATCACTTTCAGCAGTTTGTCATCGGTCGGCGTATCTTCCAACGCGGTATCCCACACTTCCTGCGCCGCTTTCTTATCACCCATCACCCACAAGACTTCGCCTAAATGTGCCGCAATCTCGGGATCGCTTCTGAGTTGCAGGGCCTCGCGTAAATATTTCACCGCCTCTTCAAGGCGACCCAACCGATACAATACCCAGCCCATGCTATCCAGGATATAAAAATCACCCGAGCTAAGTTCATAAGCTCGCTTAATATATTCATACGCTTCCTGATATCGTTCAGTACGATCTGCCAGCGTATAGCCCAGGGCATTCAGTGCGGTTGCGTTGTCGGGGTCTTTATCAAGAATCTGTTTTAAATCCGCTTCCAGAATATCAAGCCGGTTCATTTTTTCTGCCAACATGGCACGTGAATATAATAAATCCGGATGCGATTTCTTTTCGATCTCACGATTGAATAAGCTTAACGCCTCCTGGTAGCGTTTTTCATCGGTCAGGATCTCACCCTCAGCCTGGATGATAATCAAACGATTGGCATCATTGGGTTTTTCTATACTGCGAATATTAGTGAGCGCTTTTTCTACCTGCCCTTCTTTGGCAAGAAGCAGGCTTAAGCGGATCCTTGCATCCAGATAATTATCACCACCGTGCACGCCCTGATAATAATCACTGGCCTTCTGCAGCTGCTTGCGCTCTTCAGCAATGCGGCCCAGATAATAGTTGGAATCATAGACGCGTTTTTTCAACTCGCCCAAACGCACAAAATATTGTTCGGCATCATCCAACCTGCCTATCTGCAAATACAGTAATCCGAGCGCATAGAGAATATCGATGTTGTTCGGCGCTTGAACTGCCAAAATTTCAAACTGTCGACGTGCATCATCAAAGCGCTTGGCGTCAGTCAACAAACGCGCATAAGCCTGTCTTAGATTAAAATCGTCTTCGCTGTCTTTCAGCGTTTCTTCCAGCCAGCTTATGGCTTCATTAGTCGCACCTTGTTTTTGTAATAAGGACAGGTAAGTCATCGCCGCTGCGTCGTTACCCGGCTTTATTTCCAGGACTCGCTGTAATAACTCCTTGGATCGTTGTAAATTCCCAAAGCGGGCTGCAACGTGTGCATAGGCGTAGAGTGCATCAGGATCGTCAAGGTGATTTTGCATCAGGCGATCCATCAGCAACATCACCGCCGCCTGATCTTCTTCACGCCCCAAGAAATTGGCAATCATCCAAAGCTTTTGATCCATGTTGCCTTTGGAATGCGAGAGTATGGTTTCAACATGCATCAGCGCGGCATCAATATCACCCTCGCGCAGTTTCATGACGGTCAACACCTGATGTGCGTCAGGATTTGCCGGGTCGATCTCCAGCCACAAACTGGCCGCTTCGGTCGCAATCGCATCATCGCGAGCATAAATAGCAATACGTGTTGCTCTTTCTATTACCAGCGGGTCTCGGGTAGTTCTGGCCAGTTCCATATAGTTACTGACGGCTATATCAATCTTGCCACGCTGGCCGGCGACTTCAGCAACCAACAATTTAAACAAAATATCTTCAGTTAACTCAATGTCCGGCCGCGGAGGTAGCTGGCGAGTTTCAGGTGCATCCTGCTCAGCAGGCTGCTGACTATCAGTCACTGGCTCCTGCTCAACCAGTTCAGGTTCAACCGGTTCTTGTACAAGACTGGTACAGGCATTAAGTGTTAAGAATGCCAATGACAGCAATGAAAATTTGACTAACCTGTAACTTGATGTAAACAGCATAAATCGACCTCTTACGTCTATTTAATTATTTTGTCAGATCGGCGCTAAAAATAATACTGGCGAAATTTCATATATAATTAGCGGTAAAAATATTTATTACTGGATTCAAAAGCACGGCATTTGTTCACTATTTTTGTCTATGAATATCGCAAACTATGGACGAGACACAAACCTGATTGATTTTTGTTGTATTAAAATGGCGTCGGGAAGAGAATTTTTATAATAATTTCATTATATTATCCCACATATGACATTAATTGCTTACGGCATTAACCACGCAACCGCACCGATTGAGATTCGTGAGAAAATCAGCTTTGGTGTGGATGCAATGCCTGACGCCTTGCACGAGTTGAAACACCAGAATGGTGTCCATGAGGCAGCCATCCTATCAACCTGCAACCGAACCGAGATCTATTGCAATATTGATCAGGAAAACAACCTGAACCCGGTCGATTGGTTACACAATTTTCATGGCATGAAACCCGGCCTGTTAAAGCCATTTTTATACAAACATCCGGATCTCAACGCTGTGCGCCATTTATTGAGAGTTGCCAGTGGTCTTGATTCAATGATCCTGGGTGAGCCTCAAGTATTGGGACAGATGAAAGACGCCTATCAAAAGGCGGTCAGCGCTGGCAGTATCGGACATCAACTGAACCGACTGTTTCAACATTCATTTCACGTCGCCAAAGAAGTACGCAGCAATACCTCGATTGGTAATCATCCGGTCTCGGTAGCGTTTGCTGCAGTCAGACTGGCGCAACAGATATTCGGCGATCTCGATAAACAAACCGCACTGCTGATTGGCGCCGGTGAAACCATTGAACTGGCAACCAAACATTTATATGAAAAAGGCCTGCGCCGAATGATCATTGCCAATCGCACACTGGAACGTTCGCAACGTTTGGCGAATGAATATTCTGTATTTGCTATTCAGATCGGCGATATACCCAAGCACCTAGCTGAAGCAGATATTGTTATTTCGTCGACCGCAAGCCCGTTACCGATACTCGGTAAAGGCGCTGTCGAGAGCGCCATTAAACAACGCAAGCATAAACCGATTTTCATGGTGGATATTGCAGTCCCGCGCGATATCGAAGTCGAAGTCGGAGATATGGACGATGTCTACCTGTACAGCGTCGACGATTTAAAAGATATGGTGCAAGAGAATTTGCGCAATCGTCAGGAAGCCGCCGTTCAAGCCGAAAAGATCGTCGACTCACAAGCCAAAGAGTTTATGCTCTGGCTAAACTCGCTGGATGCCGTATCAACCATCCGCGCACTACGAGGCCATGCTGAAAAAATTCAGCAAGAGGTGATACAAGCCGCAGTACAAAAATTGCAGCAGGGCGCCGACCCGGAAACGGTATTACAGGATACGGCGAGAAATTTAACCAATAAACTGATCCACTCGCCAAGTGCCAACCTGAGAAACGCCAGCTCACAAAACCGGGACGATTTGCTCAAGGCAGCAGAAGAACTCTACGGCCTGGATATTCTTCAACAGCACGATCACAAAGAACATTAGCAACCGTTCAGGTTTTTTATGTTGGCGGGCTAATCCGACCAAGACTGTTCACGATAACGAAAACATAAAATGAAAGAATCACTGCAATTAAAACTGGAGAAACTACTGGAACGCCAGGAGGAACTGGATGGGCTGTTATCAGATCCGGACATCATTAATAACCAGAATAAATTTCGTGAACTCTCACAAGAGTATGCGGAAGTCCGCCCTATCGTCAGTTGTTTTAATGACTACCGTAAGACACTTGAAGACATCGCATCTGCCAATGAAATGCTCAAAGACAAGGATACCGATATCCAGGAAATGGCGGCAGAAGAGCTAAAACAAGCGGAAGAGGAAAACAGACGGCTTGATGATGAGTTACAGATCCTGTTACTTCCCCGTGACCCGACCGACAACAGTAATATCTTTCTCGAGATACGTGCCGGCACCGGTGGTGAAGAAGCCGCGTTATTCGCAGGCAATTTGTTACGCATGTATACACGTTATGCAGAAAACCGCGGCTGGACCATCGAGCATATCAGTGCTGCTGAAAGCGATCTTGAGGGTTATAAGGAGATCATCCTGCGCGTCATTGGTGAGGGCGCCTACTCGAGATTGAAATTTGAGTCCGGCGCACATCGGGTGCAGCGCGTGCCAGAAACCGAATCACAGGGACGCGTGCATACTTCAGCATGTACTGTCGCGATTTTGCCCGAGGTGGATGAGATCAGCGAGATTGAAATCAACCCGGCTGATCTACGCATTGATACATTTCGTGCATCCGGTGCCGGGGGTCAGCACGTTAATAAAACTGACTCTGCCATTCGCATCACGCATATCCCTACCAATACGGTAGTTGAATGTCAGGATGAGCGATCACAACACAAGAACAAAGCCAGGGCCATGTCATTTTTGCAGGCACGGCTGTTAAATAATGAACGTGAAAAACAACAAACGGAACAGGCCGAAAATCGACGTAACCTGGTCGGCAGTGGCGATCGCTCAGAGCGAATACGCACCTATAACTTTCCGCAAGGCCGGGTGACCGACCATCGTATTAATCTGACCTTGTATAGTTTGAATGAATTCATGGAAGGCAACCTGGACATGATCATCGACCCGTTGATTAGCGAACACCAGGCGGACTTACTGGCCGCAGTAGGAGACTGATACTCCATTAAAACATGCAGATTGCAGTTGCAATAAAACAGGCTAGCCAGCGATTAGTCAATTCTGACAGTGCCAGACTTGATGCAGAAATACTGTTAAGCCATGTGCTTGAATGCCCACGCAGTTATTTATACTCGCACCCGGAATTCGAACTAAAAACGGCTATATTGGATCAGTTCCAGAACTTGATCGGACAACGCTGTGAAGGCCACCCGGTTGCACATTTAACCGGTGAAAAAGAATTCTGGTCAATAGCGCTTCATGTTACAAAAGATACGCTGATTCCCAGACCGGAAACAGAACGGCTGGTTGAAGCCGCGCTATCGGTTATCGCTGACGAGCAAACAACGAAAGTGCTGGATTTGGGCACGGGTACCGGTGCCATTGCGATTGCCATCGCGACCGAACGACCTGATGCCAGCATTACAGCGACGGATAATAATGACCAGGTGTTAACACTCGCAAAACAAAACGCCGAGCGACATCAGATAAACACGATCAAATTTGTTAACTCTGACTGGTTCCAAAAACTGCATAAGGAAAAATTTGATGTGATTGTTAGCAACCCGCCTTACATCTCGAAAGACGATGTCTGGCTGGATCAGAGCGATGTCAGATTTGAAGCGAGAACGGCGCTAATCTCAGATAATAATGGCTTACAAGATATTCAGGCCATATGTCAGATGGCTGGCAATTATTTAAAAAATAATGCCTGGTTATTGCTTGAACATGGACATCAACAAGGTAAAGCTTGCAGGGATATATTTATCAATAATGGTTTTAATAATATCAATACGATCAAAGATTATAGTGATCGCGACCGCGTCTGCATGGGTCAATGGCAAACATGAGCAGCATTATTAGACGACACAAATTTCATCTTCATGAACTGCCTGATAGCGCAGCATTTGGTTTGATCACCACCGAATTGTCAAAGCAGGAAGGAATTGTTGATATCAAACAAACGGGACACACCATTATCGTTGATTATGATCTGACAAAGACCAGTATGCACGATATTAATGTATTTCTTTCCGCGCGTTTGTCTGTTAAACAAGCATCGGCGTTTGAAAGTCTTATACAAAATATAAAACAGGTAGTTGAAGAAAATACCCGCCAACATAGTATCAATCCGGCTGGATGGGACTATTATGTACAACAGCTTTATTTATCCAGCCATGACTCAGGAATATAAACATTCTGATGGATGACGATCAGCTACTACGCTACAGCAGACAAATGATGTTGCCGGAAATCGACGCGGAGGGGCAACAACGCCTTGCCGATAGCAAGGTACTGCTGGTGGGTTTGGGTGGTCTGGGCTCACCCGTTTCCATGTATCTCACCAGCGCCGGCGTGGGTAGATTAACCCTGGTAGATTTCGACAAGGTCGATTTGAGTAATTTGCAACGGCAGATAGTGCATGCAACTGATGATATAGACCGCTTAAAAATTGAATCGGCGATCAAAAAACTCACTGCGCTCAACCCGCATACTGAACTGCGAGGCATTGATCATGCATTGAAAGAAGAAGAACTATATGAGCAGGCGCAACTGGCCGATGTCATCGTTGACGCGTCAGACAATTTTCAAACGCGTTTTGCCCTGAATGAAGTATCGGTAAACACGAAAACACCTTTGGTATCCGGTGCAGCTATCCGCTTCGAAGGACAAGTCACAGTGTTTAATCCGACCCAAACTGATTCACCCTGTTATCGTTGTTTGTATAACGAGGATGTGACTGCCGGCGAGACCTGCACTGCTAACGGTGTTATCGCCCCGCTGCTTGGCATCATCGGCAGTATTCAAGCGAATGAGACACTCAAACTAATTATGAATATCGGCGAAAGCTTGCAAGGAAGGTTGCTATTAATTGATGCGCTCCACATGGAGATCAATGAGGCCATACTGAAAAAAGATTCCAAATGCCCGGTTTGCAATTAGCCTACCTTATTGAAACTCTTTCATTACCGAAATTCGCTCGGAAATAAAAGCAACCAGCGAATTGATCACTTGCGAGTTACCGGGTTTGGCTAATAAACAGATCTCGGCTTCTTTTAACTTCGGCCAACCTCGGGAAAATTCATAAGCATAGAGATTGTCAGGCACCATTTCATTGGGCAACACAGTAAAACCTAAACCGGCATTGACCGCTGCCAATGTGCCGGCAAAACTCGGGCTGGTGTATACGTTCTTCCACAATACCCCCGCTTTATCCAGCGCTTCTAACGCTCCCTTACGATAAACGCAGGGTGCGGGAGATAATACCATCGGGAAGAAATCATGATCTTCCATATACTCTTCATAGGCTTTTTTAAAATGCTTATCAAAAAAACGCTCATCTTCACCGACCCAGACCAGTTCTTCCCGCAACAAGGGCTGCGCGTCTTTATGAATTTTCCCCGGTTCCTGTTTAATCACGATCAGGTCGTATTTATCATTTTCAAAGTCGTTAATTAAATTTAATGTTAGATCGCAGTTTACATTTAAGGTAACGCGTGGGTGTTCTTTAACAAAGTCAGCGAGGATTGACGGCAGATAATAAGTGGCGAAGTCCTCAGGTGAAGCAAAATTAACACTGCCAACATAGTCTTCTTGATTGAACTGGTTCAGCAATTCATCCGAGAGTCTTACTATCTGCATTGCATATTGCCGAAGTCGCTCTCCATCATTGGTCAATTTGACGTTACGCTTATCACGAACAAAAAGCTCACAATCCAGGAGCTCCTCCAGCTTGGAAATCTGCATACTTACTGCTGACTGGGAGCGAAAAACGCGTTTGGCCGTCTTAGTAAAGTTTTGTGTCTCCGCTAATATAATGAAGGTCTTTAACAGCCCAATATCTAATTCTCGCATACTCAATACTACCGTTTTAATATCAGAATAACTAATAAGTTATATTATAATTATTCATATTACAAATTTAAACTTGTGTACCATAATTCGGTCTCAAAATTAAATAAACAAAAACAAAGATAAATAAGAAAAAATAAGAAAAAATAAGACCAAATAAGCATAATTAAGAGTGACTAACTGCAAATCACACAAATCTATGCTGTTAGTCAAATCAGAATGAATAGGTTCAATCGTTTTTAGCTTTACGATTTTGACTTAAGCATAACGATAACAACACAAGGTATAGAGAATTATTAATAGTCATTAATTAAAAGTTGCTTTAAACCGAAGTTAAACACTTTAACTTCCCCTATATTTAGCCTCCTCTCCTGGGGGCTTTTTTTTTGCCCTGCGTTTCTTCCTTGAAGTAAATTTATTTGGGTAAGAGCAAATCGATGGTTATCACTAAAGTTAAAGAATTGTTTATTTACAAACACTAGATAAAGGCATTATTGAGGCCTAGCTATTAAAGCCTGACTCAATAATGCCTCTGTAAACGACACTAACAATCAGGGTGTAAAATAGAACCTACAACAATTCAAACTAATTAAATTGCTCTATTAAGGCTTCCTCAACCGGCGCTTTCTCTTTTTCTTTGGCCGTTGCTTTTTTAATCACCAGGTAGCCTGCAACACCGGACATCACTGAACCAATAATAATCCCCAGTCGCTCGTCAAAGCCTTTATCTGTCAGGCCTTCAAACGCCAAAGACCCAATAAACAGGCTCATGGTAAAGCCCACACCACACAGTAATGAAACACCGTAAAGCACCGACCAGTTAAGTCCGCTGGGTAACTTGCCAAAGCCACACTTGATAAACAACCAGCAAAATGTAAATACACCGATCTGTTTACCAAAGAACAAACCAAGCGCAATACCTAGCGGGACAGGATGCAGTAAAAACTCCATACTGACACCGGATAAATTAATACCTGCATTGGCAAAAGCGAAGACTGGCAGGATGCCGTACGCGACAGCCGTATGCAGATCATGCTCCAGCTCTTTCAATGGTGAACGATCCGGGTATTCGTTGGAACGCATAGGAATAAAGAAAGCGAGTACAACACCGGCCAGTGTTGCATGCACGCCCGATTTCAAAATCGCGACCCACATCAGTGTGCCAATAAATAAATATGGAGTAACACTGGTGACGTTCTTTCTGTTTAATAGATACAGTAAGGGCAGGAAGCTTAATCCGATTAATAAAGCAGTCACAGATAACTTACTGGTGTAAAACAGCGCAATAATCACGATAGCACCAATATCATCGATGATGGCTATCGAAACTAAAAAGACTTTTACGCTGGTCGGGACTCTGTCGCCCAACAATACCAATATGCCTAATGCAAAGGCAATATCTGTCGCGGCGGGAATCGCCCAACCGTGTCCGGCAATAGGATCGCCAAGGTTAATAATCGTATAAATAATCGCCGGGAATAACATACCGCCAAACGCGGCGACGGCAGGTAGCGCGACGTTTTTGGGGTCAGATAACTCACCTTCCATGATTTCACGCTTTAACTCCAACCCCACCAGGAAAAAGAATACGGCCATCAAGCCGTCATTGATCCAGAGTAACAGCGGTTTGGCAACGTCCAGCGGACCAAAACGAACCTGAACCGGTATGTTTAACAATTGTTCGTAAAAAACAAACAGCGGCGTATTTGCCACGACTATCGCGAATAGTGCCGCAATGACAAGAATAATGCCACTGGCCGCTTCCAGTTTGAAAAAGTCTTTGAGTAAATCCATGCTATTGATTCCTGTACGCTTTCAACTATGTTTTAAATCACATCGAAGCCCGGAAGTATTCCTGGACGATCGCATTTAGCGGCTAATAAAAATAAAACTGTAGAAAACTCTGGAGATTACCCATGCGACCCCACCAAGACTTGGTTAGAATAATCCTGGATCTGCAAAGAAATCGTAAAAAACAACTAATCAACAACAAGCATGAGCAGCTCGTTCAAAGGAAAACTGGCCCAGGAGATTACTGATTGGGAAAACACGGGGCTCATTAATACCGAACAATCCCGATTACTACACGAACGCTATGATCCGCGTCCTTTTAGTGGTGCGATATTTCTTAAGTGGTTGGGGTTATTCGCTATTTTTATGTTAGCGACGTCGCTGCTCGGTTTTGTCGGAACCGTACTTGCCAGTTTTTCTCCGCTATTTTCTACACTTTGTTTGTTGGCTGTTTCTTTCCTGATCATGCGAGCCGGCGCAACGCTCGCATCCAACAAAGCACAAAAGCATCCGTTTAGCGGGCAAGCATTACTTACCATTGGGCTGGTTGGTCTTTACTCGAGTATGACCGCGTTTTATTTGATTAGTGGCGGTAGATCATGGGGCGCGATGCACAGCGTATTTCTGCTACTGACCAGCATTGCTGCATTACTCACCGCGTATCACTATCATCTTCGTTGGCCATTGTTGATTGGCTTACTGATGTTGTTTCACGGTGTTGGCAGTTTTTCACAATACTGGGGCGCGGGCAGCTATGTCTTGTGGATCCATGACCCACGTTTAATGGCACTGGTTTCACTAATCAGCATTGTCGGGGGCGTAGTGCACGAACAACAACTAGAGCAGGCTCGCTTTCGACGCTGTATCGGTTTTGGTCATTTGTACCTGATCTTTGGTCTGCTTTATCTGAACCTGTCGTTATGGATATTGAGTTTGAGATGGGATAGCTGGATTTGGATCATGTTGATGGTGCTAGGCTGTCTCGCTCAACTTGTTGCCGGTGCACATCTAAAAGACAGCCGTTTTACCGGGATGGGGGTCGTATTCCTCGGTATTTGTTTATACACGCGCTTTTACGAATACTTTTGGGATGCATTATCAAAGGCGTTGTTTTTTACTGTCGCGGGACTGATCGGTCTTGCACTGGCCTATGTTTTTGAACGACAGATAAAGCCGGCGGTTACATCATGACGCCACAACGATTCAATCAAAAGTTACAGCGTGAACTCAGTCGCCTCGCTCGCGAAGATGTGATTGATGCGATGACTTACGACAGCCTCTGCGCCCGTTACCCCACTCAGACATGGGACTGGACCTCACTCGGTCGTTGGTTCGGTTTATTTGGTGCAATCAGTTTTGCTGCCGGACTGGTCTTGTTTGCACGTGAGTTATTTGAATTCACGCTGGTAAAACTTGCCTGGGTACTGGCTATTTTGATGCTGGCTTTATTCTATGGCGGTTGGCGCTTAAAAAAATCGCATTACAGCATGACCCGTCGCTCACTCGAACTCTGTGGCGCGTTTGTATTAATCGGGCTCACTTTTACGCTGGGTTATATTTTCTCCAGTGGTTCCGGCAATTGGCCGGCACTATTGTTAATCGACTTAATTATTCTTTTACCGCTAGCCTATCTATTACGCAATGTATTGATACTGACATTAACTGCGGTGGTATTTTTTATCTGGTTTGGCGGTTTTACCGGTTATGATTCCGGCTGGGGCGCCTACTGGTTTGGCATGAATTACCCACTGCGGTTTTTACTAGTTGCTGTCGTCATCATCTTTGTTGGTCTATTACATCGAATCAGTGAGAGAAGTTATCTCTCAAACTATCGTGAGTTTTACAAAGTCTGGTTATCAGCAGGACTATTCTTTGCCGAAATGGCGCTGTGGTTATTATCGCTGTTTGGCAACTTCAACCTTGAAGAAAGCCGCTGGTATCGGAGTACGGATAACGAAATATTCTTATTCAACCTATTGTGGGCGGGCAGCAATGTCGTCTTGCTTGGGCTGGGCGTGCGCTACCTGTTTCGAATGCTACGCGGCTATGCGACAACGTTTCTCATCATTCAAGGCTACACCCTCTATTTTTGGCATGTCTACGGCGAACTTGGGTTTATCTTTGGCTCCGCCCTTGCCGGAGGCAGTGCGCTGGCATTAGTCATTTGGTTTGAGAAACAGAAAAAAAACAATACCGTTTCACTTCATTAATAAAATCTGCTCATCGTTATGTAAGTTATTGCTTATTTACGCGCGACGTATCAATTCGGTATAAATTCCTGATTTATAACAAAGCCGTTTTATGAGAGCGATCATATTTTTTATCTGTTTGATGTTTGCCAAACTAAGCGCAGCAGAATCAAATGATGTTTTAATATTTGCAGCAGGTAGTTTGAAAATCGCTCTAACCGAAATTGCTGAAGAGTATCAAAGTGAAACCGGAGTCGTAATTCAAACCAATTTTGGACCTTCCGGTTTAATACGGAGACGTATTGAAGAAGGCGAAACTGCCCACGTTTTCGCATCGGCAAATATGAAGCATCCAAAATTATTAAAAGAACAAGGAATCTCGTCAAAAGTTATTATGTTCGCAAAAAATAAACTATGCGCGATTGCCCAACCAGAGATAAGGGTGACATCTGAAACCTTATTGGAAAGCTTATTAAGGGCAGATGTTAGAGTTGGCACATCGACACCTAACGCCGATCCTTCCGGTGACTATGCATGGAAATTATTTCAGAAGGCAGAAAAACAGCAACAAGGCGCATTTGCTATTCTGGATAACAAGGCATTAAAACTAACCGGTGGCAAAAACACAGAACGTGCACCGAAAACACGCAATCAATATGCTTGGGTAATGGAAAATAAAAAAGCCGACATTTTTCTAACCTATTGCACCAATGCACGTCTTGCAAAACAAGAAATGACATCATTAAAAATTATAGCCATACCAGCAGCTCTGGAAGTCGGGGCCAGCTATGGTTTGACTATATTAAATAACGCATCTGCTGAAGCTAAGGCATTTGCTACATATTTATTAAACGCGAAGGCACAGACTAAACTAACTGAATATGGTTTCACTAGCGTGCGAAAAGAAAATTAAATTTGTTTAGCTGGATCAGTAATTTTAATTTATGCTGCCAGTCTCTTTGAAACACTTTCACTAAAAACCCGGAATTCTCCTTTCTGCATACAATGCCAATTCTCATTGTCGGTTAATGCCTTAGACGCAATGATCGTAACGATCTCTTTCTGTTTTAATCGTTGACTAAAATCGATCACCTCGCCTGTATCAACAAGCCTTGCCTCACTAAAGGGATATTGTCTTGTGACCCAACACATTTTGTTACTGCAAAAGGAGTACATATGACGAGAATCGCTAAGCAGGAAGCTGAATACGCCTAATTCATTGACCTCATGGGCAACTGATTAGATGAGCTTCCAGACTTGTTTGCTACTTCTTGGCCTTTGAGAAAGGCGTCTCTTACTCTGTCCATTAGGTAACAAAAGGCATATTCACTATCCGTCGTGCCAACTGGATAGTAAACCTGTAATGGCTTTTTCTTTATCCCCTTTAACTGACCGTTATGCGCAAATACCCAGTCGCAACCCCAAAGTTCACGTTTAAAAGGATGGGTATTTTCTAAACAGACTCAACCACGATTTGCCTTACGAATATGACTGATAATGAGCTTGCTCTTCAGAGATGTATTTTGAAAGAAATTGGCTATTTCAGATTCGGCACTTGATTGAGTATCGTGAAACAGATTACTACCCCGCCATCATAAAGACCCACACCCCAGCCATCTTTATGCACACCGGTCTTTCCCCCCGCACTCTCAGCCCGGAAAAACTGAAACGAATATCTGCTGGTTCATTGGCACATAGGCCAAGTAATTCACACATTATTAATTTTTACTCGATTATAAACAGGCGTGTTCTCTCTACCTTTCAATATCCTTAACGTTACATCGGCCTGTTCAACGAAGACTTTATCCGCATTGGCTCTGATTGAGACCAAATGAGCAGAAATATATAAACAATAATCTATATATTATTGATTATAATTATCAATTGAGATAGTTTCTCAATTAGTAGGCAATATCAATTGTAGCTCCATTTAATTGACTTACTAAAAAAAACAAATTTAAAAAATAATAATGCAGGGGATATTAAAATGTATAAACTCAGGGAGACGCTGTTTCTCAGCGCTATTTTAGCTCCAACGTTCATGGTCGTTCATGCGGCTGAGGAGGAAAAAACTGAAAAAGTTTATGTTCCTCAGGAAATCGTCGTCACCGGTGAAAAACAGGGCTATGTCGCGATCAAAAGCGCTGGCCTCAAGACAGACATACCGCTGCTGGACACACCACAAACGGTATCCGTCATTACCAATGAACAGATACTGGATCAGGCGTTTCAGGACGTAGGCGATATCCTTCGCTATACCCCAGGCGTTTCCGTAAATCAGGGTGAAGGCCATCGAGACCAGATCTCAATTCGCGGTCAAAACACCACGGCCGACTTTTTCCTGGATGGCGTGCGTGACGATGTACAATATTTCAGGCCGCTTTACAATCTGGACCGGGTGGAGGTGCACAAAGGCCCTAATGCATTGATTTTTGGCCGCGGCGGCGGCGGCGGTAATATTAACCGAGTCACCAAAACGCCTTTTGCTGGCGACCGCTTCGTTAATATGAATTCCAGTGTTGATAGCTTTGGCGCCTATCAGGTAATGATTGATGGTAACAGAGATGTCGGCGATGACTCTGCCGTTAGACTGAATGTGTTGGCAGAAGGCTTCAATAACCACCGTGATTTTTTCGATGGTGAACGCTATGCATTTAACCCGACCTATGCCACCAACCTGACTAACGATACGACTATACAACTCTCTTATGAGTACATTAACGATGATCGTGTCGTTGATCGTGGTGTACCCGCTGTCGCTGGCGGTGTATTTGGTAATCCGGCCAGCCCGGTCAGTGGTTTTACTGATACGTTCTTTGGCTCTCCGAGTGCAAATGAAACGACCCTGGATGCGCATATCTTACGCGGGCGTATTTTTCATGACTTTAACGAAGACCATCAGGTCAACGCGACCATTCAATACGCTAACTTCGATAAGCTGTATCAAAACCTGTTTGCAGTAGGCAGTAATTTGGCTGCAAACAGCGTGACCTTAGATGGTTACCGTGATGAAACTGACCGTGAAAATTTGATCATGCAACTTAACTTTCTGTCAGACATCACCACCGGCCCGTTCAAACATAAATTACTCTATGGTGCAGAGTACGCAAACCAGAAAACGGATAACAACCGTCGTGATAGCCTTTTTGCGGCCAGTAACGACGATCAGGTAACCTTCGCCTTTACTGATCCATTAAATATTCCGGCTTTCACTTTCCCCGTATTTAATCGCAATCGTACTTCAGAGGCAGATATTTATTCCTTATATTTTCAGGACCAGATCAGCATCGGTGAGCATTTTCAACTGATCGGTGGATTACGTCTTGATCGCTTTGATATCGATGTGGTGGATCAGATTGAGATTAATGATGGTGCTGCTGATGGTAATGATGGCTTTCTTGGCAGAACTGATACCGAACTATCACCTCGCTTGGGCGCCATTTATAAACCAATCGAGAACGTATCATTTTATGCCAGCTATAGTTTGTCTTTTCTGCCTCGATCCGGCGATCAGTTTTTGACACTGTCATCAACAACGGAGTCGCTGGCACCGGAAGAATTTGAAAACTATGAAGTAGGGGCGAAATGGGACATTACCAGAGGACTGAGTTTCACCACCTCGTTTTTCCGCTTAAACCGCACTAACGGCACCACGGTTGATCCGACCAATGTTGGCAATACCCTGCTAATTGGTAGCCGTACTGACGGCATTGAATTGCAATTATTAGGTCAAGTTAACGATAAATGGCAGATCAACACCGGTTACAGTTTTCTTGATGCCAAAGAACGACGCGAACGTACTGTCTCTGGAGTGACGGCAGTACGCACGCTGAGTCAAGTACCTGAACATCTGTTCTCCATCTGGAACCGTTATGATTTCACGCCTAATTTCGGTCTCGGCCTGGGTGTTGTGCATCAATCACAGCAGTTTACCTCGATCAGTAATGCTGTTGAGTTACCTAATTTTACCCGCGTCGATGCTGCTGCTTACTACCGTGTTAATAACAAGATCAATGTTCAGCTAAATGTCGAAAACCTGTTTGACCGGGACTATTTCCCCGCAGCACATAACGATAACAATATCACGACTGGCGAACCGATTAACGCTCGCCTGTCATTTAATATTGATTTTTAACCGAGTCTAAAGTTAATACGTTTATGCCGGATTGATAATTTATCTCTCCGGCATTTTTTATTGTATTAAACGAATAGATCACCGAAACCCCAGATAAAGGTACCGGTAATTAATAAAGACACTTCGAGAATCCCCAGAGAAAGTTTCATTTTATGTGTCAGTTCTTCCAGTTGGCGTCCAAATGCGGAGTTAATCTCTGCCACTTCCTGATTAATTTCTTCCTCACTTTTCCCCTGCTCAGCAAGGCTCGCGACAGTCACTGTCAACGTATTACGGAGCTCACGTTTGATTTTGGCACGAATAATCCTTTCCTGAACGACTACGCCCAGACTCGAGGTGATACCCAGCATGACAATCAAACAGCCTGCACGTGATAGCCACTCTGTCTGCATAAAATTGATACGGGATAAATAGACGCCGGCAAGGATTAGACCCAGCGCTATAATCCAGAGTGAAGATTGATATAGAGTCGATCTCATCAGGTTATTATCAATTTTAAATTTTTATAAATTTGTTAGTAAGTATAAGAAAAAGATATCGATCCAAAGCTCTGACCGCTACGCTGCCGATCAAACTCTTTTGAACGAAACACCTGGGCATAAGATAGCTTAAGGTTTTCGTAACTCATACTGGCCCCTATGACAATCTCGCCAACCAGTGCCTTTTTATCAACACTGTGACTATCACTAAATGTATTACCATCAAGAAAGATATCACGTAAGACCCAACGCCCATTGGCTGCGGTAAAAAAATACAGACTTAGGGACTTTATGCCTGATTGATATCTTGGATCGCTAGCGTCGGTCGGGGCATTAGTATTGCCGGCTGGTCGAATAAGGGCAGAACCAAAGTCAGACGGCAGGTTCCAGCCAAGTCTGAGTTCTGCACCAGTGCTGACGTTGGTAAAAACATTACCTAATGCGGCACCGCCGTGTACTATCCCGTCAAAACCAAACGGCCTATCAGAATCTAGAAAAAGATTACCTTTAATAAAGCGCTGCTTCCTATCATAGATAAACGCCATACCCAATTCGTTATCAAGCTGATTATCCCAACCGTTGGCTTTGGCAATACCACGAATGGAATGCACCAGGTCTTGTGCCTGTTCGCCCAGCGATAAATCACCAATTAAGCCGGCCTGAATAGTAATGCTATCCAACCGCGTTTTACTCTTGGTGTGGAAACCAATATCACCATAAAGCCAGCCGCCATAGGGTCTGTCATTGGTAATCAGATCTCTGGCAGCGATATTTTCCGGTGTATACATTTTTTGACCGAATGAAAAAGAAAAATGGCGCTGCCTTTGTTGTTCATCATCCAGGCGTAAAAACTGGATCATTTGTTTTAGTGGTGCACTGAATAACTTATCATCATTAATATAGTGCAGCTTGTTAAACCACTCCAGTTCCGGTGAGATCCAGTTTAGCTTAATGCCGTTGGTGTAAAAGCGATCAGTATTGGCAAACAGATCGTTTTCAAAATTAAAACTAAATGTCCAGGAATTCTCTGGCGGTTTGGCAGCCAGGGCGTTAGTCGAATAGCCGAGATAAAGCAGCGCGATAAAAAAATAAATCGTGAGCGTTAATTGAATAACACAAAACCCCAGATAACTGCCGCATTCACCAGCGAAGCAAGTACCGCGGCTGAACCAATATCTTTGGCACGACCCGATAACTCATGGTGCTCAGTACTGACACGATCAGTGACGGCTTCAATCCCGGTATTCAGTAATTCAACAATCAGAATCAAAATGATGGACCCAATCAGCAATGCCCGCTCTATGCCGTTGTTACCCAGAAATAAACCGAGTGGAATTGTAACAATGGCAAGCAATACCTCTTGTCGAAACGCTTCTTCATACTCATAACAGGCTTTGAAACCTTGCCAGGAATATTGTGTTGCCTTGATGATACGGGTGATACCGGTATGACCTTGCGATGCCATATTGCGTCCTGATAATAACGTCCGTGTTAATTAAAATTATATGAATGGGCTATAGTTTTGCGATAGCAGACTCGTAGTCCGGTTCATCCGCGATCTCTGAGACCAACTGGGCATGTGTGATTTGATTATTTTCATCAATCACGACCACTGCTCTTGCAGTAATACCGGCAAGCGGTCCGTCTTCAATCAAGACACCATAGTCTTTAGCAAAATTACGTGAGCGCATCATCGATAAGGGGATGACGTTGTCGGTACCTTCTGCTTTACAAAAGCGCGACATGGCAAAAGGCAGGTCTGCCGAGATCATTAAAAACACCGCATCGCTATTTGTCTTTGCCGCGTCATTAAACTTTTTGGTTGAGAGTGCGCAAGTCGGCGTATCCAGACTGGGGACGATATTCAATAATTTTTTCTTGCCCTGATAGGTATCTAATGACACATCTGCCAACTCTGCATTAACCAGACTAAAATCCGGCGCACTGTCGCCAACGCCGGGCAAGTCACCATTAGTGTGTATCTCATTACCTTGTAATGTAATTGTTGCCATTTGCTACTCCTGTTGTGTTAATTCTTTATAATCATCCGCGCTTAGTAAGTGGCTGAGTTCAGATTCATCAACCAGTTTAATGGTAAACAACCAGCCTTCCGCATACGGGTCACTGTTAATGATTTCAGGGGAATCTTCAAGCTCTTCATTCAATTCCATGATCGTTCCGGTTAACGGACAATAAATATCAGAGGTCGATTTGACAGACTCTACTACAGCGCACTCGTCCTCGCGTGAGTACTCTTTCCCTTTTTCAGGAAATTCGACAAACACCACATCGCCCAACTCGTCTTGCGCAAAATCAGTGATACCTGCGCGGTAAATACCTTCACCTATATTTTCTATCCAGATATGTTGTTCGGTATAGCGTAGTTCGTTAGGAGTGTTATGCATTTGTCTGCTCTCTTCTATAATCAAGATCTCTGTGACGTAAGCTGCTGAATATGTAACGCATAGTGTAGGACAGACACATCACTGCTGCCAAGCCGAGCTTCATGTGTGGCTTCTTGATGCAATAACTAATCTGATCATAAGATTAATTTTATGCTTGGCTTATCAAGCTTATTGTCCTGCACGAACAAGCTAATGAGTACAGAAAGATTAAAACAAGCTAAAAAAATATTACTAAAGTAAAAACAGGCAAACGCAAACAACAATCGCCTTATCATCAATAGTAAATCAATAACGCTATTTGATCCGCAATTCTTGATAACAAGCTATATGACCTACAGCTACCATAACCAGGATAAAACAAGCGAGCAACGGGCAGCTTGCTTGAACGTGTTTGAATAAAAAAAGCAGCAAGGCATTCGAACCTATGCCTTGCTATAAGCCCGAATTTAGACTGTTAACTGGCATCCTACATGCCAGATACATACTTTGTCGGGTCGAGGGTAGTATCGCTGTCGACACGGCAATAGTTTCTCAACCTACACATCGACAAACCGATTATTCTTTAATCGAACTTAAGTAAATCTTTATAAAGCGCCATTGCAAATGAGAAGTATTTACATTTTAACGGCAAAAAAAATCTACAGACTTAGTAGATCAGCACCATCCATTTGCTTCTCTAGTGCTCGTTGCAAACAGCAACCTGCTTCATCAGCGCAGCTGCCGCAGTTATTACTTACACCAAGCTTTTGTTGGAGATGATGAAAACTGTTGGCACCATCATCAACCGCACGCTCAATGTCCTTCTCTGTTACTGCATTACATACACATACGTACATATTATTTTTATACCAATCCATAAAATCTCAGACCATGTATTAAGAAATATAGTATTAATGAGAATCATTATCAACATATATTTTAAAAAAATTGCAGATCCGTCTGCAATTTCTTTGTATTTTGTGGCTAGCTGTTAAATCTGTGATTGCTGATAGTTCTCTATGCCGATTTTTTCAATCAGATCGAGCTGCGTTTCCAGCCAATCAACATGCTCTTCCTCACTTTCCAGGATCGATGAAAACACTTCCCGGGAAACAAAGTCACCGATAGATTCAGCATATTCAATGGCGGCACGTAAATCCGGGATGGCATCCATTTCCAGAGCTAAATCGGCTTCCAGCATTTCCTTGGTATTTTCACCAATACGTAATTTACCCAGGTCCTGGAGATTAGGCAGACCCTCGATAAAAAGGATACGCTCGATTATCGAATCGGCATGTTTCATCTCATCGATAGACTCGCCATATTCATATTCACCCAGCTTCTTTAAGCCCCAGTCCTTGTACATCCTGGAGTGCAAAAAATACTGATTAATGGCAGTCAATTCATTTTTTAGAATGGTATTGAGGTGTTCAATAACTTTCTTATCGCCTTTCATCCGTTCTTTCCTCTTATTAAATTATTTAGCAGCGATAATAGTTTGCAAATGTCAGATGTCAACAATAAGTGATTGATTTGTATTGATAATTATTACTATTTACATTACTTTCAAAACAAAAAATTAAAGCAATAAAGTCGGCCGCCGTCTTATACTATTGGGCCAAAACAAATGGGAGAAGCTTAATGGACGTATCGACAATCATCTTTTTGGGCATCATTGCCGTCGTCGCCGTCTATGGCGTCATCATTTATAACAACCTAGTTGCACTGAAACACAATGTGTCAAAGTCCTGGTCAAACATCGATGTGTTGTTGAAACAGCGGCATGATGAATTACCTAAGCTGGTTGAGACCTGTAAACAATACATGGGCTATGAACAGGAAACGCTGGAGAAAGTGATGAAGGCACGCTCAGCCGTAGCGTCGGCTCGTGAGGCTGGTGATGTCTCCAGATTAGGGCCGGCTGAAACACAATTGCGCATGGGGCTGGGTAATTTATTTGCGCTGGCAGAAGCCTATCCGGATCTTAAAGCCAACGATAATTTTAAACACCTGCAGCAGCGCATCTCCGGGCTGGAGGATTCTATTGCTGACCGACGCGAATTTTATAATGAAACGGTTAATGCCAATAATGTGCGTATTGAACAATTCCCCGATGTGATTATTGCGCGCCTGCTAAATTTCAAGGAACGCGATCTACTTGAGTTCAGCGATGAAGAAAAACAGGATGTCGATATAAAAGCACTATTTAACTAACGCAGCTGACTTTATGTCCGGTCTGCAACAGTGGGCAAAATCTGCACCAGCAGATGATTTTTGGATATGGATGATGGTCTGCGCCATCGCTTCGCTAGTGGGGTTTGTTCTGGCGTTCTATTACCTGCATAAAAAACGCGTAATCCAGGATATTCCAACCTCTAAAATTCGTTCGGCAGCACAAGGTTATGTGGAATTTGAAGGACATGGCTATCTGATGGACGGCCAACCGGTTTTATCACCACTGACACAAAAGCCCTGTACCTGGTACGAAATAAAAGTCGAGGAACAGACTCGCAGTGGCAATAATAATAACTGGAAAACAATTCGAAAGGCGGTTAGCGACGAACTGTTCTTAATCAAGGACGAGACCGGAGAATGCGTCATCGATCCGGAAGGAGCCAAAGTCACGGTGTCCGATAAGCAAGTCTGGTATGGTCATTCAGCGACCCCAACAAAAAGCCCGGGGCGTAATAAGCCATCATTTCTGCGTTCTGTGTTCTCTTCTACTGGTAAATATCGCTATACCGAAAAATTGCTGCATTCTGGCGAAACCCTGTATGCCATTGGTATGTTAAAAACTGTCGGCGGTGCAGGTGCCAAAATGGATATCAATGAGGACGTCAGAGAACTGATTCGGGAATGGAAGGCCGACACGGAATCCATGTTAAAACGCTTCGATCTTAACAAGGACGGGGAAATCGATATGGATGAATGGCAAAAAGTGCGTGATGAGGCCTACAAACACGTGGTGGCCAAACACCATGAACAAAAAAACCTGCCGCCAGTTAATATCATGAGTCGCACCCGCGACAAACGCAGGCCGTTTATACTGTCTGCGCTTTCACAAGACGAACTGACCCGTAAATTCCACCTCTATACCGTACTGTCGATCAGCGCCTTTGTCTGTTTTGGCGTATTTGCGACTTTAGTCATCAGCTTACGGCTGGCGACTTAGCGCATGATGCCTTAACATCGTTGTAATCGTAGTAACTCTGAATAAAGTAAATCGAGACATGACTGATAACCCATTAATCAATTGCGAGGGGCTGCCGCATTTTGGCCGCATCAAACCCGAACATATCGAACCGGCGATTACGCAACTGCTCAATGATAACCTGCAGCAAGTTGATCAATTGCTTGAGAGCAATACCGATTACAGTTGGGATAATTTGTTACAACTATTGGAAGACATGGACGACAAGCTGGGACGAGCCTGGTCACCAGTAAGCCATCTGCACTCGGTAGCCGATAACGACGCATTGCGTGAGGCATATAATAATTGCTTGCCCAAGCTCTCTGACTATTCCACCAAAATGGGTCAGAACAAGGCCTTGTTTAAAGCTTATCAGCACATTGCCGCGCAGGACAATTTCAATGACCTGACTGCGGCTCAGCAAAAAATCATTAACAACGCACTGCGCGACTTTAAATTATCAGGCATTGATTTGAATAGCGAAGACCAGGCACGCTATGGTGCCATCCAACAGCAGTTATCCAAATTACAAACCAGCTTTGAGGAGAACCTGCTGGATGCGACCCATGCCTGGAAAAAATTGATTACCGATAAAACCGAATTATCAGGCTTGCCTGAATCAGCGTTGGCGCTGGCCGCCCAGGCTGCAAGCAATGAAGGCAAACAAGGCTGGTTACTGACGCTAGACATCCCTTCTTATATGCCGGTTATGCAATACGCCGATGATGCAGAACTGCGCCGCGAAATGTATGAGGCCTATGTTACTCGGGCATCTGACTCTGGACCCAATGCCGGCCAGTGGGATAACAGCAACAATATGCTTGAAATATTGAAGTTGCGTACAGAAAAAGCCAGGCTGCTTGGTTATCACAGCTATGCCCATTATTCACTTGCCACAAAAATGGCAGATACACCGGAACAGGTGCTTGAGTTCTTAAACGATCTTGCTGCCCGCAGTAAAGCCTCTGCTAAAGCAGAGTTTGATGAGTTGGCTGAGTACGCAAAGCAAACGGCAGGCAAAGATAAGCTTGAAGCCTGGGATGTCGCCTATTTTTCAGAGAAATTGCGCCAGGAAAAATTTGATATTTCCCAGGAACAACTGCGACCTTACTTCCCTGTCAACCAGGTATTGGAAGGACTGTTTGCCATCACCGAAAAACTCTATGGCGTCAACATCACTGAACGCAAAAACGTCGAGACCTGGCATGAGGATGTCTCGTTTTATGACATCCTCGATCAAAACGGAGAAATTCGTGGCAGCTTCTATCTGGATCTGTATGCGCGCCAACATAAACGCGGCGGAGCCTGGATGGATGAGTGCCTGGTCAGGAAGAAAAGCGGCGATAAAATACAAACGCCGGTCGCCTACCTGACATGTAATTTCACCCCACCCATCGGCAATCAAGCCTCACTGATCACCCATGATGAGGTTACCACGCTGTTTCATGAGTTTGGTCATGGCCTACATCATATGATGACACGGATTGAATACAGTGGCGTCTCCGGCATCAATGGCGTGCCCTGGGATGCAGTGGAATTACCCAGTCAATTTATGGAGAACTGGTGCTGGGAAAGAGAGGCGCTGGATTTATTTGCCCGTCATATTGATAGTGGCTTGAACATTGATGAGGACATGTTTCAAAAAATGACACGCGCCCGAACTTTTCAATCAAGCATGCAGATGCTCAGACAACTGGAATTTGCATTGTTTGATTTTCGTTTACACCTTGAGTTTGCCGACAAGTCGACATTAGATATTCAGGCGTTACTAAACGATGTGCGTAAGCAGGTAACCGTTGTACCCACTCCTGACTTTAATCGTTTCCAACACAGTTTTGCCCATATCTTTGCAGGTGGTTATGCAGCTGGTTACTATAGCTATAAATGGGCTGAGGTATTGTCGGCAGATGCATTCTCCAAATTCGAGGAAAACGGTATTTTTGACCAGGCCACAGGCAGACAATTTCTATCCACCATACTGGAACAGGGTGGCAGTCGCGAACCGTTGGATTTATTTGTTGAGTTCCGCGGACGCGAACCGAGTATCGAACCATTATTAAGACATTCCGGGATCGCAGCCTGAGATATGCAAAACCAAATCACACGTTGTCTGATTTTTCTGATGTTCAGTTTGAGCCTGTCATCTGTTTATGCCGAGACAAACTATGTGGTCGATGAACTTAAGGTTGGCTTACACCAATCACAATCAACAGACAGCCCTATCCTGGTGTTAATACCCAGTGGTGCAGCCGTTACCATACTCGAACGCGATAGTGATCTGGTTAAAGTCACCGAGTCCGGCGGAAAAACCGGCTGGCTACATACTCGTTACCTGACTGAAACCAAACCCGGACGTGCACTGACCAGCCAGCTGCAAAAAGAAAACGCACAATTGAAAAAAGATATTGAGCTGATGCGAGCAAGATTAAATGCGGATAATGCTAACCCGGAAACAAATAATGACAGCGGTAATCTTGAACAGCAATTAAATACCGAGCGTATCAAGGTAGGAGAACTGCAGGCACAGCTGGCGGAAATCAAGGCGAATATCCCATCGATGCAAAACCCTGATGGGCTGCTGCAGAAAATCGAGCAACTGAAACAAGCTAATGCGGCTCTGGTTAATCAAATGGAATCAGCCGGCATGCAGATTGATAGCGATAATACACATAATGATTCAACGATGACGATGAAAGCCCAACTGATTGTCGCTACCGTACTCTTTATCATCGGCATGCTGGCAGGTGGGTTTATTCTCGATTATTTTAACCGCCGTCGCCACGGCGGCTTTCGTGTATAACACTTCACAACTTCATCCTCTGGCATGTTTAAGATAGCAACCTGGAATGTGAACTCGTTAAAAGTGCGATTGCCACATGTGCTGGACTGGCTGACATCAGAACAGCCTGATGTATTGGCCCTGCAAGAAACCAAAACGATTGATGAAAACTTTCCAGCGGCAGAGATTAACGAGGCTGGCTACGAAGTCAGCTATGTTGGCCAGAAAACCTATAACGGTGTCGCGACACTGAGTAAAAACCCGCTAAATACGATTGCCACGGCACTACCTGATTACGATGACGAGCAGCGTCGCGTGATGGCAACCGAGCATGCAGGTCTGATCGTGTTGAACCTCTACGTACCCAATGGATCCGAGGTCGGCTCCGAAAAATATCAGTATAAACTGCAATGGTTTTCAAAATTGCACCCTTTTGTCGAACAGCTTTTAACTAAAAACCATAAGGTCTTGATTGTGGGTGACTTTAACATCGCACCGGAAGATCGCGACGTGCATGATCCCGAAGCCTGGCAGGGTTCAGTGTTGGTCAGTGATGCAGAACGAGATGAGTTTAATAAACTGATTAAAACCGGCTTTACTGACTGTTATCGCCAGTTTGAGCAAGAGGAAAATACATTTTCATGGTGGGATTATCGCGCTGCTGCATTCAGGCGAAACCGTGGTCTGCGCATTGATCATATTCTGGCATCCCAAGCCTTGGTAACAAAATGTAAACAATGCTACATCGACAAGGCACCGAGAAAACTCGAGAGGCCCTCTGATCACACACCGGTTGTGGCAGAATTTGATATTTAGCGATACAGTAAAGTTTGTTGAATTGTTGACGACAGAATAAATAAGGCTAACTCAGCATGACAGAAAAAAGCGAACAAACTGTTTTTGATTTTGACGAATGGGTCGAACTGGCCAAGAACGACCCCGATGCGTTCGAACAGAAACGACAAGACGCCATAGGGCTGTTACTGGAGAATGCACCAGCTAAAAGCAAGCGGCGCATGCAAGGGCTGCAGTGGCAAATTGATCAAGTCCGGATCACCTCAAGTACGCCCATGTCATCCTGTATCAAAATTTCACAAATGATGTGGGAAAGCGCCGTGGGCGAGTCCGGATTAGTTGATAATATCGAGCAACTTCGCCAAAACAAGCCGGCGCAAACACCCGCTGCTAAAGCAGACATCATTGATCTGTCCCAAAAACGGGAAAATAATACCGATTAAGCCCAACATATTGCGAAACCGGGCTGATTCAAATAGAATCCACGCCCCGGCAAATTAACAACCTTTTTAGGTATTTGAAATGAAAGCTAATATCCATCCTGATTATCAAGAAGTGAACGTAAAATGCAGCTGTGGCAATACGTTTACTACGCGTTCCACGCATGGCAAAGACCTGCTGCTGGACGTTTGTTCTGAATGTCACCCGTTCTATACCGGGAAGCAGAAAATGCTTGATACTGGTGGCAGGGTCGATCGTTTCCGTAAAAAATACGGTATGTCTTCCTGATTCGGTACTCTATACCCATGGTTTCCAGAAAAGACGCCCTTACAGGGCGTTTTTTTATTTTCGTCTCGTCAATATTTATCGCTTGCGCCAATCTGTCTCTGGCTAAAGCAGAGCAATGCAATACCAGCGATTTCGATGATCGCGTCATCATCAAACAGGTCATCGACGGCGACACGGTTATCACTGCTGCCGGTGAACACGTTCGTCTAATTGGCATTAATACCCCGGAGATTAAGCATGATGGTTCACCCTCAGAAGCCGGTGCCGTCATTGCGAAACAACGCCTGCACCAGCTAATCAATCAACAACCGGCCGGTTTAAGGTACGGCGAAGAAAAACGCGATAAATACGGTCGAGTGTTGGCGCACCTTTTCTCTACCTCGGGCGATAATCTTCAGGCAAAACTCCTCAGCAAAGGATTAGCCATGCCGCTCAACATTCCGCCCAATGTCGCTCTTGCCAATTGCTATGCCAGCGCCAGTCTGTCGGCCCGAAATAATAAGCTGGGTCTTTGGGCGCTGAGACAATATCAACCAGTACCAGTCCAACACTTAACCAATAAATCTCGAGGATTTCGTATTATTCAGGGCAAAGTAATAAGTGTATCTAAAAGCCGAAGCAGCACCTGGATTAACCTGGAAAATAATGTCGCAATCAGGCTGGTCAATGAAGACCTGCCATTTTTTACTGAGTTGGATATTAACCAGTTAGTGAACACCACGATCGAGGCCAGAGGCTGGTTGTATCGACGCAACAAGCAACTGAGAATGCGCCTGCGTCATCCACTTGATATTGCTATTATTCAGCCTGAATAGGGCATCTTTTCCAATAATCAGAGTCTCAATCATCATGTTAAATCGTACTTACCTTTATGCACTTCTTTTCATCGTTTCCTTGTCCGTTGGCTGCGCCGTCAACCCTGTCACCGGTAAACAGGACCTGGTATTACTCTCTGAACAAGATGAAATTGCGCTGGGTAATCGAACCAACCAGGAAGTCCTTAACCAGTACATTGTTTATGATGATCCGGCCTTACAACAATACGTCCAGCGCATTGGCAACAAGCTGGCGCAAAAAAGTCACCGCAATAATTTAACGTATCAATTTACCGTTTTGGACAGCCAGGAGGTCAATGCCTTTGCCTTACCGGGCGGCTATATTTATATCACTCGCGGACTGATGGCTTATTTGAAATCAGAGGCGGAACTGGCAGCTGTCCTCGGCCATGAGATTGGGCATGTCACCGCGCGGCATTCAGTTCGACAATACAGTGCCAACCAGATTACTAACATCGGTGTTGCCCTCGGTTCAGTTTTTATACCCGGCATGAATCAGGCAAGCAATCAACTTGCACAACTATTTGGCGCGGCATTACTGCGAGGCTATGGCAGGGAACATGAGCTTGAGGCAGATCGACTTGGCGCGGAATACCTGGCACGAACCAACTATAATCCTGAAGCCATGCTTGATGTGATCGCTGTATTAAAGGATCAGGAAGTATTTGAACGTGAACTGGCGAAAGCAGAAGGACGGGAACCCCGAACTTACCACGGTGTATTCTCTACCCACCCTGATAATGATACCCGCCTGCAGGAAGTGATCGGTACAGCAAAATCGTTATCAAACGAAGGCTCTGTCAATTTTGTCGGTACTGATGAATACCTGACTCTCGTCGATAATATGGTGTTTGGAGACAGTCCGAAAGAAGGGATTATCAGGGGTAATAATTTCTATCATGAAGAACTGGGCCTGACGATGCGCTTTCCTGAAAACTGGCGCGTCTCGAACCAAGCTGACCGGATTATGCTGGCAGCGCCGGGTGGGGGTGCAATCATCCAAATCACGACTGAGGCCATCGAGAAAAAATTTTCTCCCAGAAACTTCATGATACAACGCCTGGGCCTGACAAATCTTAGCAAGGAAGAGTCTTTATCTATTAATGGCTTACAAGCCCATACCGGCATATCAGTTATCAATACAGAACGGGGGACGATACCGGCAAGATTTGTCGTGATTTATTTTAATCAAAGCGCTTACATTTTTGCCGGCATGGCGCAAAACGCCAATCAACTTAACCAAGTTGACCCCAGCATACTGGAGACCGCGAAAAGCTTTCATCAAATTACTGAAGAGGAACGCGCTTTGGCACAACCGTTCAGGCTGGATGTCATCCGGGCTGACGCAAATACGCGTTTCAAAAAACTGGCCCAACAGTCCCCATTGAAAAACCATGCCGAATCCCAGCTACGGCTGTTAAACGGAAAATACCCAAATGGTGAACCGAGCTCAGGCCAGTCAATCAAGGTAATAAAATAGACTTTACCCCCCACGAATCTGAGGCTGATATTTTTTAAAGCTTAAGCCTGTTTCTAGGTTTTCACCGCTAACTATTTGCTGCGTAATGTGCTTCAGTTTTTATCCACATTTTCTGTGCATAACTCTGTGGAATGTCTGCTCACAGATAGCCAAAAATCCCTTCTGACTTTACTGTATGACAAAATAGTTAAAAACTAACCAGCAAGGATTATCTATATCATTCAATTAGTTAGATTGGTTCTGCTGGCTTTCAGGGCACAATTATGACAAAACCATGACATCATCCAAGACCAGTCATTTGATGTGAATAAAGAAATATTTTCTGTTGACAATTCTGTAAGGCTTGGAACTATTGGTTTTGCAACAGCTCTAATCTACTGTTAGTGAATTTTCCTGCTTGCCTCCCTTGGCAGGAAGATAACCCGGTCTCCCCAGCCGGGATATTCTGCCCCGGATGTGTCCCTTCCCCTTAAAGAGCTACCGGGGCACTTTTTTATCTGTTGCTTCAGCATATAAATAATCAGCAAGCCTCTGCCGAGCTTCCTCAACACCGGTATTTTTTAATGCCGAAAATAATTGACAGCTGACTTGATCCTGAGCCATCTGCTGCTGAATCTTATGCAAGGCGGCAGTTGCCGCGCTTTTCGATAATTTGTCAGCTTTATTGAGCAGGATATGCACGGGCAGATCACATTCGCGGGCGAAATCCAGCATCTGAGTGTCAAACTTACCCATAGGATGACGAATATCCATAACTAGAAACAGGCAAGCCAAAGCTTGTCGATGCATTAAATAATGATCAAGAAGCTTGGCCCAATTCTGTTTTTGGCTTTCTGTTACCTTGGCATAACCATAGCCGGGTAAATCGACAAGATGACGATCCTGCGAGTAGGAAAAAAAATTGAGCTCTCGTGTCCGGCCCGGTGATTTACTGGTCCTGGCCAACGCGCGTCGACGCGTTATTTTATTTATGACGCTGGATTTTCCGACATTTGAACGACCGGCAAATGCGACCTCCCTACCTTGGTCAGGCGGGAGTTGCTTAATCGAAGCTACCCCCATATTAAATTCAAGCTGACTGAACCAGCCGTCGACTAAATGTGTTCTAATTACCATTTATTTAGGTTGATCCGGTTTTTCAGGTCAGCTTTGATAATATTGATTCAAGTTTTTTGAAGAATAACGACTTATCGATTAATCTTACAGCGTTTGATTCAACCTGAATGACTCAACTAGGCCTGATGGCAGTATTATTGCAATAACAACAGCGGTATCAATTAAGGAAATAATCATGAAACTAAAACAACTGGTCACTGCACTGACATTCTCGATATTTGCGTTCACCTGCCTTGCAGATAGTGGTGATCCTGCTGTCGGCAAAACCCTGTCTGCCACATGTGCAGCCTGTCATGGTGTGGATGGCAACAGCGTCAATGCGGAATGGCCAAAGCTGGCCGGACAGCATGAAGCGTACATTGTAAAACAGTTGCAGGACTATAAATCGGGCAAACGCGTCAATGCATTAATGGCAGGTATTGCGCCCGGACTGAGTGAAGACGACATGAAAAATCTCGCGGCCTATTTTTCAACGCAAAAGATCAAATACGCTACCGCTAACCCGGATGCCATCGAGCTTGGTGAAAAGATCTACCGCGCTGGGGACAGTACCAATAGCTTGCCCGCTTGTATGTCTTGTCATGGACCTGCTGGCAAGGGTAACCCGGCCGCGATGTATCCTGCGATGGCCGGACAGCATGCAACTTACACTGCGAATCAGCTAAAAATGTTTAAGGCGGAAGAACGGGCCAATGATGATAATGCAGTGATGCGCACCATCGCTGGTGCAATGACCAATGCGCAAATTGAGGCCGTGTCTGAATATATTCAGGGTTTACGATAATTTTCAACAACGATTACGCATCTATTTCCTAATTTAGCTGTCTATTACGTTACATAGAACAAACACCAAGGAACATCATGAAGAAATATACCGCTCTGCTAACACTTTCGCTCGCCCTGCTGTTTAGTGCGCCTGCTATGGCCAACGATGGTTATACCGTCATCTCTCCGGCACAGCCGACTGAGACTGGCGACAAGATAGAGGTTCTCGAAGTGTTCTGGTACGCCTGTCCACACTGTTATGACTTCGAACCGCATATCAACAAGTGGCTGGAAACAAAAGCGGACGATATTGAATTCAGGCGTATGCCGGGCATCTTTCGCAAAAGCTGGATCCCTCACGCCAAGGCCTACTATACGGCGTTAAAACTCAACGCACTGGATAAAATTCACAGCCCATTATTTGACGCTATTCATCGTGAGAAAAAGAAGATTTATGACGATGATTCACTGGAAGATTTTTTCGATGATCAAGGGATCGATAACAAACAATTTTCGAAAGTGTATGAATCAGATGAAATCGACACCCAAGTAAAACAGGCATTTGTCATGGGTCAACGTTACAAAATCACCGGCGTCCCTGCTGTCATCGTTAACGGTAAATATCTGGTTACCGGGACGACGGCAGGCAGCTTTGAAAATATGCTAAAGGTTGTGAATACGCTTGTCGATAAAGAAAGGACGAGTGGTGCAAATTAACAACCTAATATCTAATTAGTTCGACCTATCTGGAGGTCTGCGCTACTCGACTTTTAGAATTCATTGAAACCGAGTAGCGCAATGTTAAAACGTAAATCCGATATCGATTCAGACACTGACTGGAAAAGTCAGTACCTGCAATCGGTCAGAGAGCTGGACGATGCTCAGACAGACTGGCATCGGGAAAAAGACAAGCTCTACCAGGCGCTTATCAAATTAGCCTTCATCTTCCAGGGCGAGAATGACGTACTCGATAAAAAACTTTTTGATTTAAAAGACACTGTTAAAACAACAGAAGTTGATTTTCCTGATAAACAAATCCACGATACGGTTTCCTCCATCCAGCAAGCCACTAAAGAATCGGCCGCGGTTAAATCCCGAACTAGTGCGCTGATTACCAACATTATCGACCTTGTCACCACTGAGCCGCGCTATCAAAAATACAGATCGGTCTGTGAGAGAGTGAAGACTGATCTAGACAGTAACAAATCTGTCTCATTATCTGTGTTGAAAACAGTCAATCAATTACTTGTCGATATCAATAAAAACGCTGCAAAAGAAAAACACAAGCCGGATTCTTTTAAAGTATTTTTAAAAAAACTGGCAATGGATAAAGACACACCGGCAGAACTTGCCACCTTGTGTAAAGAATCTTTGAGCATTGCCAGTGACAAAGAAATCACCGCAACCATTAATCAGTGCATTAAATATATTAACCAGCAACCGTCAAATACTCAGGCAGCGAAAGATGATAGCGCCGATAATCAGGCAGTAGTCGGATTGGCCCATGTACTCACGTTACTTGACTGGGTGACAATCCCTGGTAAATCACAATTAAAACTCGACAAACTTAAAGAACAGCTGGAGCAACGTCAGGATAGCCAGGAAATAGCCAGCCTGCTTCGACGTTTGGCATTGACGATGAGCAATGCCTATATGGCATTGCAGTCTGATCTGACCGATGCCGAGGGCTTTCTCAAAAACATCACCCAGCAGCTAAATGAAATCACCTTGCAGATTGCGGATATCGAAACCCTGGAAAATGATGCCTTCGCCCATTCCTCTTCGCTTAATGAAGAAATGGATAAACAGATGCAGCTGATGCGTGATGGCATAGATGAGGCAGATTCACTGGAGAAAATAAAAGCCACGATTAATAAACGCATGGAAGTGTTACAGGAAAATATGGATCAGTTTATCTCGGCTGAGCAACAGCGGCGTTCGGATAAACAGGATCAGACTCAGTTGCTGATTGAAAAACTGGGCAAAATGGAAAAAGAATCGGAAACATTACGTCAATGCATAGAACAAGAAAAGCTCAAGGCCTATCGGGATGCATTGACCAGGATACCGAATCGGATGGCCTTTGATGATCGAATCGCAGCCGAATTTAAACGCTGGAAACGCCATGGTAAAGGCTTGTGCTTATGTTTGATTGATATTGATAAATTCAAAGGTGTCAATGATACCTATGGACATAAGGCTGGTGATATCGTACTGAGGACAGTTGCGGAAAAGTGTCATGACCGCGTCAGAGAAACCGACTTTTTTTGTCGCTACGGCGGCGAGGAGTTTGCGCTGATTCTGACTAATACAGACATAAGCGCAGCGTTAAACGTCGCTGATTCGCTGCGGCTTGCCATAGAAAAATGCCCTTTCCAATACAAGCAACAAAATGTCCCTATTACCATTTCCTGCGGGCTGGCAGAATTCAAGGTCAATGACACAATTGACCAGGTTTTTGTTAGAGCAGATAAAGCATTGTATTCCGCTAAAGAATCGGGTAGAAACCGCTGTGTCGCTGATAAGCCATAGTAAGTGATCGGAAAATAAAAAAGGAGCCTTGCGGCTCCTTAGTACTTCTATTTCGAGAAGGAAGTTATTTGTTGTTGATGTACATGGTAACTTCAAAACCAAAACGAATGTCGCTGTATTCAGGTGTTTCCCATTTCATGGTATTTCTCCAGTTAAGTTTAATGATTAATCAAGAATTATTTGTTGTTGATATACATGGTAACTTCGAAGCCAAAACGGATATCGCTGTATTCAGGTGTTTCCCATTTCATAGTATTTCTCCAGATAAAGTTTAGTGATGCTTGCTATACATACTGCAGGTCATGTGCCAGTTTTATCGATTACTGTTTTTTATAATAAAATCAAATATTTGAGAAAAAGTACGCTATTACGCAATGTATGTTTTTCAATAAAAATGGGTGTAAATAAACACTTTTTTGGTTTCTTGTAACCAATTTATCCGTTTTTGAACGCCTCGAATGCCGCCAATGCCCGTTTACGCCCTGTCGTATGTTCCACAATCGGTTCCGGATAATCCTGACCCAAAGCAATGCCCGCTTTTGCCAGTGAGCTTTCATCAGCCAACCAGGGTTCATGAATATATTTAGTCGGTAACTTCAATAATTCAGGAACCCAGTGACGCACATAATCACCATCAGGATCAAACTTCTTGCCTTGTAAGATGGGATTGAAGATCCTGAAATAGGGGGCCGCATCAGCGCCCGAGCCTGCCACCCATTGCCAACTCGCAGAGTTATTTGCAAGATCGGCGTCCAGTAGCGTATCCCAGAACCATTCCTCTCCGTCACGCCAATGAATCAGTAAATGTTTTACCAGAAACGACGCAACGATCATCCTTACCCGATTATGCATCCAGCCGCTTTGCCAAAGCTGGCGCATACCTGCATCAACAATCGGATATCCGGTATAACCCTTTTGCCAGGCTAACAATGCTTTCTGATTTCTTTTCCATGGGAAAGATTGATATTCCGGCCTGAACGCTTTGTTGGGTAAATCTGACCAGTGATAAAGCAAATGATTGGAAAAATCCCGCCAACCCAATTCTCTCAGGAAACACATTGCCTGAGACTGCTTCACCTTTTTATTGCTGATTGCCTGTTTGACATCTCGCCAGATTCTGGCGGGAGCGATCTCACCAAAATGCAAATGGGGTGATAAAGATGACGTGCCGTCCCGATCTGGCCGATCCCGATCTTCATCATAATTTTGAATGCCACTTTTTAAAAAACGCGTGAAACAATGCATGGCACCTTTTTCGCCTGGCTGCCATCGACTGAAACCGGTCGACCAATCCGGCTGAGTCGGTAACAAGCCCCAGGATTCCAGCTTATCGCTGTCCAACTTATCCGGATAAAACGATTTTTGCTTTAACTGGCTGTTACGACTTACAGATGGCTCAGTCTGAGTTAAGCAAGATTTCCAGAATGGCGTAAACACCTTGTAGGGGTCGCCTTGGCCAGTCCTGATTTGTTCAGGTTCAAATAGTAAATAACCGCCATAGCGTTTAACTTCAATCTGATCATGCCAGTCCTGATAAATGCCTTCTTCAAGTTGACATTGAAACGGTTCATACATCCTGCTAAAAAAAAGCTTGTCGACGTTTGCTGAACAAATAATTTCGCGGAGAATGTCTCTGGTATTACCTCTACGCAGGATCAGGCTGCCGCCCAGCGCATGAATACTGGATACAAGACTTTGCAAACTATGATGTAACCACCATCGACTCGCGCTTCCCAATGGCCAATGCGCGTCAGTATCGTCAAACACATACAACAGCACGATAGGCTGCCCAGTCTTGATCGCGGCACTTAGGGCAGTGTTGTCCTGCAGGCGTAAGTCGTTTCTGAACAAGAAAAGGGTGGTAGTAGACATAAACCGAGATTACTTTGATGTTATTGATAGCTAGAATACTGCAAGCATTGATAATTACTATTCCAATTTGCAAACAAATTGGAATGTTCAGAACACTAAAATCATCAAGCCTCATCGGTAAAATGCAGCTTTAAACGGGTAAATATGATAAATTCGCCTGCTTTTTCTGGACAAACGAACCACTGTGTCTGACAAACAAGCAATCACACCTGACAGAAGTCTGCCTAGCGGCTATCGCATTGGTATCGTCGGCGGCGGACAACTTGCAAAAATGACGTCGTTACCTGCATTAATGCTTGGTTGTGAGATCGTTATTCTCGAACGAAACCCGGGCACACCATCGTCAAGCCTGGCGGCTGAGGTATTACACGGGGATTGGGATGATCCGACAAACCTGATTCAATTAGCAGAACGAGTGGACGTCGTGACGCTGGAGAATGAATTTGTCGACGCTAATAGCCTGCAAAAACTGGAAGACGCCGGTCACAAGCTTTATCCATCTGCGAACACGATCTCACTGGTGCAGGATAAGCTGATACAAAAACAAACGCTGTTAAAGTCAGGTATCAGCGTTGCTCCGTTTGCAGCCGTATCGTCTAAACAAGACATCATTGAACAGGCGGAAAAACTGAACTGGCCGCTGGTGCTGAAGGCACGACGCAACGGTTACGATGGCAAAGGCAATGCCACCTTGCAGTCTGCTGCTGATATTGATCAAGCCTGGGAAAAACTGGGTGGAGATAATCGCGAGCTTTATGTCGAGGCATTCTGTCCGTTCAAAGCCGAGTTGGCTGTGATGGTAACGCGCAGTATTACAGGGAAAATGGTGACTTATCCGGTAGTCGAATCCATTCAGCGCGATCATATTTGTCATATTGTCAAAGCCCCTGCCAATGTAGACGTTAATCTGACCAAACAGGCCGAGACGATCGCCTGCAGTGCGGTTGAAGCCATTGATGGCATCGGCACCATTGGCGTGGAAATGTTCCTGACCGAGGATAATCAAATCATACTGAACGAGATGGCGCCACGCGTTCATAATTCCGGCCATTACTCAATCGAGGCCTGTATTTGTTCACAATTTGAAAATCATGTACGGGCGATTCTGGGACTGCCCTTAGGCGCTACCGATATGATCAGTCCGGCAGCGGTCATGATCAATCTACTTGGGGAACAGGAAGGCAGTGGCTACCCGGTCGGTATTGAACAAGCGATGGCCATAGCCGGTGCCCATGTTCATGTCTATGGTAAAGCGAAAACCAATATTGGGCGTAAGATGGGACACATCACCGCCATAGGCGAGACCGCTGAATCAGCAGAAAACATTGCTCAACAAGCAGCAACATGCATTCGTTTTGGAGCAGAAACATGACTACACAGCATAAACCTTTAGTCGGTATCATCATGGGCAGTGATTCGGATTGGCCAACTATGGCCCCTGCCGCAGAGATTTGTAAAGAATTCAACGTGCCGCATGAAGTGCATGTCGTGTCAGCGCATCGCACTCCCGATGTGATGGCTAAATATGCAAAAAATGCAGCGAAAAACGGTTTGAAAGTGATTATTGCAGGGGCAGGCGGGGCAGCGCATTTGCCCGGTATGGTAGCCAGCTATACACCCTTGCCTGTGATTGGCGTACCCGTCATGACCGAGGCCTTGAAAGGCATGGATTCATTATTATCCATTGCACAAATGCCGGGCGGCGTACCCGTCGCAACGGTGGCCATTGGCAGTGGTAAAAATGCCGGTTTACTCGCAGTGAAAATCCTGGCGACTAGTGATGCCAAGTTGCAAGATCAATTAATTGCTTACAAGAAAGAGCTTGCCGCCAGTTCAAAAAAGAAAGACACAAAACTGAATAAAGAGTTGGATTGAAGAAAATATTTAAAACAAAAGTCAGTCTGTAAACACAGCTGATTTCCAATTGTTGTAGAGTATTCTGGCAGTGTTATTGAATTCATCCATGTGCTGCATGACATCCTGATTTAATTTAACGACGGCACCCACACCCAGTGTCGCTTCTAACGAATCCTTATACTCCGGGATCGTACTCCAGTCATTTACCGTAGACGCAATAATTTCCTGATGATACTGCATGCTAAATACCTTGTCGCCATACGCCATAGCCTGAACCTTGCACTTGTCAGAGTACATTAACACTTCAAAACCAGCGGGCGCTTGCTTCACTTCCGCACCGTGCCATTGCAGACAACGACAGGTTTCATCAACACCGGTTAAAAAGATGTTTTGTTTTCCCGCATCAGTCTTGTGTATTTCGCTAATCCCAACCTCGGACTCTCCCGGGCCAACTTCCCCGCCCATTGCGTCCGACAATAGTTGATGCCCCAGACAGATACCCATGAAGGGCATCCCCAATTGTTTCACCGCATGACGAATCGCTGCTTTCTCTGCAATCAGCCATGGATAGACATCCTGTTGCCAGACGTCCATCGGGCCACCCATAACCCACAGTGCATCGAAATTTTCCAACACCGGTATTTCATCACCGACACTAAAATCGACTACCTGATGTTCGATACCGTCTTCTTTAAAAAACGCGAGAAATACGCCAGGATGCTCAATGGCTAAATGTTGAAAAACCAGGATACGTTTTTTTGTCATTGCTAATCTCTTAATAACTGCGTTGTAGACAGGTAAACATCTTCGTACTCAGGCGACCATCCGGTCCTCTCCATCGTTACCTTGTTGTTACAGCGCCTGCCATTTGCGTCATTATCTCCATCAAACACAGGCGCCGGCTTACCCAACACAGATGCAATATGCTTATAGTAATCACGCCGCTTGATTGGATGACCATCACAACCCAATTCAATAGTTGCAGAATTTTCTACCATGCAACACAACAACGAAGCAGCATCATTAATATGTATCAGGTTTAACCATGCCTCAGGATTGCCTCCCGGTGATCGATTTTCCAGAATCAATTTCCGACCAATGATACGACCAGGGCCATACAAGCCCGCCATGCGTACAATGCAGGAACCGCTGATAGTTTCAAACCAACATTGCTCTATTTGATACTGACGTTCTGCACGATCACTATCAATTAATACTTCACTATCGCCATCGACCTCTCGCTCTTGTTGTCCATAGACCACGGTGGAAGAAACTAATATTGCTTTTTCCAGCGGATAGTTTGACAGTCGTTTCAGGAAAACAGGAAATTGTTCAATATCGATCTGGCTCGGTGGCAACATAAAGTACACCGCCCATTTTCTTGTAGGATCGACAGTATCAAGTGCTGTCCAAGTCTCCGAATTATTCACATCCAGGATAATTTGATACTCACTGTTATGCTGGGGGTGGCGCCGGTTAGTAAACCAGCATGCGTCCGTCGGTAACTTTGACAGTAATGATTTGCCCAGATATCCGCATCCTATGATTAAATGTGAGTATTTACTCATCCAATAAGAACCGAATTATGAATTATTAATTAAGAGGAAAAAAATGCTTGCGAACAACTTCAAAATTACACTGTTTATAGTTTATTAATGCTTGTTCGGATATCGTCTCAATTTTACGCAGTAAACGTCAATCACTGGTCTATCAATTGGCATCAAAAAGTCTGAGTCATGCTTTATCATTGATATCGTCAATGACATGTTAAGCCGCTGCTCCAACTGTTTGCCATGGAAAATCACACACACCTACATTTAATACAGCGTGACGGGTTACAGATAGATACACATCATCAACAGCGAGTTTCCTCGTCTAATGACAATATGTATACTCCACGCCAGGTTTATTTTTACTAAATTCACGTAGTGCTAGAGGAATAGTCATGAGTCAAGAACAAGATCAGGTGTTTTTTAGAAACTTTTCGCTGGTAGTAGCCGGTATTGCTGGGATGATGGTGTTATTTTATGTCGCCGCTAATTTTGCCGGATCGTCTTCAGACTATGAAGCGGAAGCTAGATCCCAACGCGTGGCCGAAATCACTAAGCCCGTTGGCACAGTTGTCGCTGACGGTGAAGAGGTCATGGAGGAGGCTATGACAACCGAAGTCAATGATAGCGTCGCTGTATCCGAAGCGCCTGTCGCTGAAGCATCTGGCAATATTGGTGAAACGACTTATAATGCTGTTTGTAAAAATTGCCATAGCATGCCCGCAATGGCTGCCATGTTTCCGCAAACAGGTGATGCTGCAGCATGGGGACCAAGAATTGAAAAAGGTATTGATACTTTGTACCAGCATGCAATCGAAGGCTTTGTCGGTGACTTGGGCATGATGCCAGCTAAAGGCGGCAATGCTGCGTTGAGTGATGAAGAAGTAAAAGCAGCGGTTGATTATATTGTCTCAGCGGTTCAATAACTTTACCCTACTTATCGTTATAAAGGAGCCTCAGGGCTCCTTTTTTATTGAAGACGCAAACTATCCTGAAACGCCTCTTCCGAGATAGTCTCCCAAAGCCCATAGCTTTGCCTGAACGTCTCATAGGCATCATAAACTTTTTTAAATTCCGGATTAGCAGCTGCCTCTTCATCCAGGGTTTGTTGCGTCATTCTCTGTAGCTCCAATAACACCTCGTCAGGGAATGGCTGTATTTGTACGTTTTGTTTTGTGCGAAGTTCGGCTAATGCTTGTTGATTGTTAAATTCCATCTGCGCATAAATCCATTCGCTGGTAGCAGCAGCGGCAGTCTCAACAATTTTTTGCAGTTCCGGTGTCAAGGTTTGCCATTTATTGGAATTGATCATTAATTCAAACACCGTACCGGGCTCATGCCATCCCGGGTAATAATAATAATTGGCGGCTCGGTTCAGACCCAAACGCATGTCGTGAAACGGTGCCACCCATTCGGTCGCATCAATCGTACCGCGATCCAACGCAGTATAAATTTCACCACCAGCCATTAGTACCGGATTACCACCTGCTTTCTTCAATACTTTACCGCCAAGTCCGGGGATGCGCATACGCAGGCCTTTTAAATCCTCAACAGAATTGATCGGTTTATTGAACCAGCCACCCATCTGCACACCGGTATTGCCCATCGGAAAGGCAATCAAATTATAAGGCTGATAAATTTCTCGCCATAACTCCAACCCGCCGCCGTTGTACAACCAGGCATTCATGCCCTTTGCACTCATACCAAACGGCACAGAGGAAAAGAATTGAGCAGCGGGAACGACTCCCGCCCAGTAGTAAGGCGAACCGTGGCCCATCTCGACCACACCGGATGATACTGCATCAAACACTTGCAGCGCTGGTACTAGCTCACCACCAGCGTAAACCTGAATGTCCAAACGTCCGCTAGACATGGTCTTGACGTCATCGGCAAACTTTTCTGCGCCCTCCTGGAAGATAGGAAAATTTGCCGGCCACGTTGTCACCATTTTCCAGTTATAGGTTTTAGATAAATCGACACCAGTATTTCCTGCGCCTGTAGGCGTAGTATCACTACTGCAAGCGACAAGAAATAAAGCAGCAAAAAGTGAAAATAAAACATGCGTTTTGTACATTGGTGTTCCCTGATTATGTTGCTATTAAAAAGGTAAAATTATATTAGGCTGGGAGGAGGTTAGCGTAAGCAGCAACGAGCCACTTACAGCCCGCTTGCTCAAAGTTCACCTGAATACGCATATGGCCGCCACTGCCTTCCAAGTTTAACACCACACCCTCACCAAATCTGGCATGCGACACGCGCTGACCCAATGATAAGGTGCCATCAGCAGAACCACTTGTCTCGTGTTTATTGAATAATGTCTCGGTCACGTTACCACCCAAACGTATATCGCTGAGTAGCTCCGAGGGAATCTCGTCAATAAATCGTGAAGGCTGGGGATAATAATCCGAACCATGTAAGCGCCTATGTTGGGCATGCGTCAATGTCAACTTATTACGCGCACGAGTAATACCGACATAACACAGTCGTCGCTCTTCTTCTAATTGGATCAAATCTTCGCTACTGCGTTGATGAGGAAACAGACCTTCTTCCATACCCACCAGGAATACATCTGGGAATTCGAGGCCTTTAGCCGAATGCAAGGTCATCATATGTACACAATCGGAACTGTCACTCGCTTGCATTTCGCCTGATTCTAATGCGGCATGCGCAAGAAAAGCCGACAGCGCATCCATTTCTGCCAGTTCTTCATCATCACCGATTTCAAATTCCTGCGCAGCGCTAACCAGTTCCTCCAGGTTTTCAATCCGCGCCAAAGCTTTCTCGCCCTTTTCTTTTTTGAAGTGTTCGATGAGACCGCTGGATTTTATGACTGCATCAACGTGTTTATCTAATGCTTCATTAGCCTCTGCCTGCTGCATCTGCCTGATCAATGCAATGAAGTGCTCCAATGCATTCAACGCGCGCGCGCTTAATAATTTGTGTTGAATGATATGCTCTGCTGCCTTCCACAATGAACATTGATCGCGACGAGCAGTTTGACGTAATTCATCCAGCGTACGATTACCAATACCCCGGGTCGGTGTATTAACAATACGCTCAAACGACGCATCATCATCCTGAAATCTTGCCAGCCGGACATAGGCGAGCGCATCTTTAATCTCAGCACGTTCATAGAAACGCATGCCGCCATAGACACGATACGGTATTCGCGCTTGCATTAACGCTTCTTCAATCACACGTGATTGCGCGCTAACGCGATAGAGTATGGCAAAATCATCAAACGCCTTACCTTGCTCCGGTGCCTGCTTGATATGATCGACCACGTAACGTGCTTCATCGGTTTCGTTATAGGCCATATAAATACCAATACGCTCACCGTCTTCACCATCAGTCCACAGGTCTTTGCCAAGTCGAGCATTGTTATTTGCGATCAGTTTATTTGCCGCTTTCAGTATGGTGGCAGTTGAGCGGTAATTCTGTTGCAGCTTAAATATTGTTACGTCAGAAAAATCGACTTCGAAGGCCTGCATGTTTTCTACTCTGGCGCCACGCCAGCTATAAATAGACTGATCGTCATCACCCACAGCAAATAAACTATTATTCTCCCCTACGAGTAAACGCAACCAGGCATATTGCAACGCGTTGGTATCCTGAAACTCGTCGGCTAACACATGTTTAAATCGATGTTGGTAATGTTCCCTGACCGCGCCATGATCACGAAACAGCTCAAATGTTCGCAGTAACAACTCGGCAAAGTCCACCAGACCGGAACGCTCACAGGTGTCCTGATAGGTCTGGTAGATCTGTTTCATTTGTGCCGTAGTCATATCACCATGATCATCAATATGCTTCGGTCGCAGGCCTTCATCTTTTCTGGCATTAATAAACCACTGCGCTTCGCGCGGCGGATATTGCGACTCATCCAACTGCATACTGCGAATCACCCGGCGTATCATGCGATATTGATCGTCACTATCCAATATCTGGAAACTCTCTGGTAGACCCGCCTCCTGCCAATGCGCACGGAGTAGGCGATGTGACAAACCATGAAATGTCCCAACCCACATGCCGCGCACGGATTGCCCTAGCAAGACTTCGATTCGGGAGCGCATTTCGGCTGCGGCTTTATTGGTAAACGTCACCGCCAGGATGCTGTACGGTGACGCCTGTCCGGTTTCGATGTACCAGGCGATACGATGCACCAGGACCCGGGTTTTACCACTGCCGGCACCTGCCAATACCAGTATATTACCCGTTGGCGCAGCGACGGCTTCGCGCTGTTCACTGTTGAGGGTATCGAGAATATGGGAAACATCCATGGAACGGATTGTACGCAAATGTATCTGACTATTAAATTGTTACTCATCGTAACAACAGCAAATGATAGAATAGCTTTAAATCCTAATTTTACGATTCATATATGGAAGCAATCAGTACTACCAGTCTTACTGACAGTCGAGATGAACTGGAAGCTATTATTGATCATGTTCTTAAACAGGCGACGACACTGGGGGCCACTGCTGCAGAGGCAGACATAGGAGTCGGGACCGGTTTGTCTGCCAATGTGCGTAAGGGCGAGATCGATAAGCTGGAATTCGAACGCGACAAAGGTTTAGGTGTTACCCTGTTTCTGGACGGACAAAAAGGCAACGCCAGCACATCTGATTTTAGTCAGGAAGCACTAACCACGACGGTTGAGGCCGCTTACAACATCGCTCGTTTCGCCAGCAAAGATGAATATGCGGGCCTGGTTGAAAAAGACTTAATCGCCAAGACAGTACCCGAACTCGATCTTTACCACCCTTGGTCAATCGCACCGGAAGCCGCTATCGACATGGCTATTAGCTGTGAACAAATGGCGTTTGATCAAGATGCACGTATTAATAACTCTGACGGCACCACAGTCAATACCTATTCCGGTATTAATCTTTATGGCAATACGCAGGGTTTTATCAATGGCTGGAGCTGGTCAACGCATAGCATCGATTGCACCGTGATCGCTGAGGACGCATCAGGCAAACAACGAGACGGATGGTACAGCAAAGCCCGGGATTATCGGGATTTACAAAGCCTGCAATCGATTAGTCAGGAAGCAGCGAAAAGAACCCTGGACAGATTAGGCGCTAAAAAGATTAGCACACGTCAGGCGCCGGTTATTTTCGAAGCACCAGTGGCATCCGGGCTATTCTCTGCATTGGTTTCAGCTATCTCGGGCGGCAGCCTCTATCGCCGTGCCAGTTTTTTACTGGATAAGAAAGGCGAAAAAATATTCGCTGATGGCGTCACGATCAGTGAACAACCGCATTTGAAAAAAGCACTGGGAAGCGCACCGTTTGACAATGATGGGGTGGCAACCAAAACCCATGACATTGTTAAAGACGGTGTGCTGATGGACTATGTGCTGAGTGGTTATGCCGCCAGACGACTCGGCTTGCAAACGACAGGTAATGCCGGCGGGGTGCATAACCTGGTCATCAAACCCAGCAACAACTCGTTGTCGGACATGATAAAAGCAATGGGCAGCGGTTTGTTAATCACCGATATGATCGGTTTTGGTGTAAACCAGGTAACCGGTGATTACTCGCGTGGCGCGTCCGGTTATTGGATAGAAAACGGTGAGTTGGCTTTTCCAGTTGAAGAAATTACCGTCGCCGGAAATTTGATCGAGATGTATCAACAGATTGCATTAATCGGCAATGATGTTGATCCTCGCGGCAATATTTTAACGGGCTCGGTAATGATCGAAAACATGACTATCGCTGGTGAGTAATTTGTTTAATGAATATTAAAGAAGACATCAACGACAGCAGCATCAACAAACTTAACCAAGCGATTGATACTGTCAGCCATATCATTCTTGGCAAAGAGATGGCCATCCGACTGACGCTAACCTGCATATTAGCCCGCGGACATATTCTGATCGAAGACACACCCGGGGTGGGTAAAACAACGCTATCTCATGCCATTGCGGCGGTTCTTGGCCTAAGCTACCAACGCATTCAATTTACCAGTGACTTGTTGCCGGCAGACATACTTGGTGTATCTGTCTATAACCGTGAAAATGAGGCGTTCGAGTTTCATCCGGGCCCTATCTTTTCCAATTTAATACTTGCTGACGAGATCAATCGTGCGACACCAAGAACACAAAGTGCATTGCTGGAAGCAATGGCCGAGTACCAGGTCACAATAGAAGCCGAAACAAGAAAGTTAAGTCTGCCTTTTTTCGTCATCGCGACGCAAAACCCGAATAATCAGGTCGGCACATTTCCCTTGCCGGAATCACAGCTGGATCGATTTCTGATGCAGATTGATTTAGGCTACCCGGATGCCAAGGCCGAAAGACAATTATTGATTGGTGAAGATCGTCGTCGTCTTATTGGAGACGTACGAAGTGTATTCAATGCAGAAGAATTAATTCGGCTGCAAAATCAGGTCGAATCAATTCAAACGGCAGACGCGATACTCGATTATTTACAGGACATACTGGAATTCAGTCGTAACTCGGGAAACTATACCCAGGGTCTTTCACCGCGAGCAGGCCTGGCCATATTGCATGCCGCTAAAGCCTGGGCATTATTACATTCTCATTCAATTGTGTTACCAGAAGACATTCAGGCAATCCTGCCCAGTGTCATTGGCCATCGTTTAAACTATGCTGGTGAAGACAATCATAATCTGACACCGGCACAGCATCTCATTCAACACGTCGCTATTCCCTGATTGATTTATGTCGACATCGGTCGTACTGGAACGTAGTCGGACTGATTCAGGCCCTCTGTCGCAGCAAGCAACGGAGCGAAAACGCGTTTATATTTTACCGACTGCACAAGGCTTATTATATGGCGTGATGTTAATCGTCATGTTGCTTGGTGCTATTAACTACAACAACAGTATGGCATTCATGCTTTGTTTCCTGTTGGCCAGTCTTGCTATTGTTTGCATGCTACACACTTATCGTAATCTAAACGGACTGGTTGTCACGACGAACAATGCAGCGCCGGTATTTGCCGGGCAGCAGTCCATATTTCCACTGCTTGTCTACAACCCTGAACAACGCGATCGTTTCTCTTTATCAATCTCACAGCAAAAACATATCCGACAGTTTTTTCGCCGTTCTGATATTACCGCCGAAGTCACTTGCAGTCCCATCATGCAAAAACATACCAGTGTTGACTTCCCTTTAGAAACAAAACAGCGGGGACACATCAGGCTCGGCAAATTAAAAATAGAATCTCGTTTCCCACTGGGTATCTTTACCGCCTGGTCTTATTTAGAGACAAATGAGACAGGCCTGGTATATCCGACAGCAACGGGTAAGACGCAGTTACCGCGTGCAACCGTGACCGGCGAAGAAGACAAAACCGGATTAATGAGTGGTAGCGATGACTTCAGTGGATTCAGAAAATATCAACCCGGCGATGCCGTTAATTCCATCGTCTGGAAGGCTTACGCAAGAGAACAGGGTTTGCTGATAAAACAGTTCAGCGGCAAAGGTTCGGAAAAACTTATCTTCAGCTGGGAACAAGTGATGGATCTGGCTACTATCGAGGCTCGCTTATCGCAGTTATGCCTGTGGATTTTAATTGCTGATAAAGCCAGCATTCGCTACGGGCTGAACATACCCGGCGTTTCGATCAATGAATCCATGGGCAGGGAACATCAACACCGCTGCCTGGAGCAATTAGCGACATTCGGGACAGCCCATGCCTAAAATAGAATTAAGTCTTGATAAGCTTGTCTGTTTGTCCGTCGGTATATTGCTGGCCGGCCTGCCGCACTGGCCAAGACTTCCGTTCTGGATTCCAGCAATACACCTGTTGCTAATAGCCGGTCGACTTTATCTGCCATACAAACAAAAAAAATTCTGGCAAACACAACGATCACTGATTGGGCTGGCTCGAATCCTGATCATGATCGTCGGGGTCATCGGCGTTTACACCACTTATGGCACCCTGACTGGTCGCGACGTCGGTATCACGCTGCTGGTGTTATTGTCCTCGTTAAAGATATTGGAGAGTCAGACACAACGCGATTTTTATGTCTGTGCTTATCTTGGTTATTTTCTGGTTATCACAAATTTTTTCTACGAACAAACCATACCGACTGTGATCTATATGTTCGTCATTACCACAATAATGACGGCCTGTTTAATCGGCTTTAATGATATCAATAAACGGTTTAACCCGATTCAACTGATCAAACTCTCAAGCACATTGCTGGTACAGTCTGTGCCGCTATTACTAATCATGTTTATCCTGTTTCCAAGAGTAAACGGTCCATTGTGGGGCTTACCGGAAGATGCATTAACGGCTGTTACCGGTATCGACGATCAAATGTCACCTGGCTCGATCAGCAAACTGGTACAGTCATCAGAAGTCGCTTTTCGAGTGAGTTTTGCCGGCGACATACCAGAACAATCAAATTTATATTGGCGCGGGCCTGTGTTATGGCAAACCGACGGTAGAAAATGGACACACGGTACCAGTCAAAACAGACTTAATTCTAAGTCAGTCGTATTTTCTGGAGACAGCACAAGATACGAGTTGATGTTGGAGCCAACCAATAAAAAATGGATATTCGCACTTGAATTACTGAATGACGCACCGGCTGACGCTTACCTGACTCAAGACTATCAGTTAAAAACCGGCAAGGCGATTCAGGCACGTAAGGCTTACCAGTTAGAAAGCTATACCAGCTATCAGTTAAATGAATTATCTGAAGATGCCCTTGTGCGGGCATTAGCATTACCCGAAACAAGTCATATAAAAAGCCGGGACTTCGCCGATCAACTAAGGCAACAATACCAAACACCAGAGGAGATTATTCAGGCGATATTAAACTGGTTTCAACAAAACGCCTTTATTTACACGTTAAAACCACCGTTGTTAACGGGTGACAGTATTGATGAGTTTCTATTCAATACACGACAGGGCTTTTGTGAACACTATGCAGCAGCATTTACCGTACTGATGCGCTCATCAGGGATCCCTGCCAGAGTCGTAACAGGCTATTTGGGCGGGGAGATTAATCCGGTGGGTGATTTCTTAGTCGTGCGACAATACCACGCTCATGCTTGGGCGGAGGTATGGTTAAAAAATAAGGGTTGGGTACGTATTGATCCGACTGCGGTTATCTCCCCGGAACGCGTGGATCAAGGTATAGAGAATGCCATCCCGGAAGCCGTTATTGATGTCCCATTTGTTTTAAAAAACAACTCAACACTATCAAGCCTGTGGCAACGTGTCAGACGCTCGCTAGATACGTTAAATTATCAATGGTCACAATGGGTGCTGGGTTACGGACCCGAGCGACAACAGCAATTACTTAACATGCTAGGTTTAAAAGCGGTAGACTGGAAGAGCCTGACAATATTGTTGTTTATTATGTTAGGTGGCAGTATCTTGTTACTGGGTCTGTTTTTGTTAGTCAAACAGCCAAAAGCAAGCGACCCTGCAAAAAGATACTACAACAAGTTTTGCAGTAAGCTGGCAAAAAAAGGATTCATCAGACAAGCGCATGAAGGACCGATTGATTATGCAAACCGCGTCATTAACTCCCAACAACATCTCGCCGGTGATGTCGAAATGATCACTCGTCTTTACGTCGCGATCAGGTATCGATCAGAAGCAGACAAGCTGGCTGAATTGAAACAGGCAGTAAACACATTCGTATTTAGCCGCAGTCATTCCAACTAGCGCTAATGGACGACTCGTTTAAATTATCGATAACAGATATTAAACAGCAGACGCTGTTTAATAACGTCGATATTGATCAGATTTTTCCTCTGATGAGAGACTGTAAAATACTTCATCTGGATAAAGGTGAACGACTGGTTGATACCAAGCAAATTAGTAAACATATTTATCTGATCATTTCCGGAAGCTTTAATGTCGAGCTGATAGGCGAAACACCTGAAACAGTGGTAGAGCTCAACCAAGGTGATAGTTTTGGTGAAGTCACCATTTTTAACCAGCAACCAGCAGTCACTACTGTCTCTGCAAAAGAAGCCTCACGTGTGGCCATACTTGACGAGTCGCTGGTATGGAAATTGGCCGAACAATCACATAGCTTTTCTCTTAACATGCTAAAAATCATATCGAGCCGGCTGCAACACGGTAATTCTGTCATTGATAAACTTGACGCATTACTGAAACAGTTCGAACACAATGCAACCATTGATTCACTCACCAGCCTCTATAACCGGCGTTGGCTGGATTCAATGCTGGAACGTATCATGCGTCGCTGTTATCAAAACGAAGAACCGCTATCCATTCTGATGTTGGACATCGATAACTTTAAGGCATACAACGATATCAATGGTCACCTTGCCGGCGATGTCGCACTTCGCACCATTTCTCAACTCATCGTGCAACATCTGCGCCCTGAGGACCCACTCACTCGCTATGGCGGCGAAGAACTGTTAGCGATTTTACCCGGCTTAAATGTCGGTGAAGCAGCGACGATTGCAGATAGATTACGAAATATCATTAAACAAGCAGACATCATTAATTCCGAACAAACACCGCTTCCCGGTATTACCGTATCCATCGGTGTTGCGGAAATGGCCAACTGCGACGCGCCGAAAAAACTGATCGATGTGGCGGATAAAAATCTCTACCGCGCTAAACATGAAGGCAAGGATAAAGTTTGTTATTGATCTTCCTAGGCCGAAAAGTTGTCAGAAAACTGTACTTGATAAAGCCGCGCGTAATACTGATTCAATTCCAGTAATGATTGATGTTGTCCCTGCTCAACGATTTTGCCTTTATCCAATACAATAATCCGATCAGCATTTTCAATCGTTGAAAGACGATGCGCGATAATTAAACAGGTGCGCCCCTTTTTAACATTCTCCATTGCCGACTGGATATGCCGCTCTGATCGTGTGTCTAATGATGACGTGGCTTCATCCATAATCAATAGACGTGCATCTTTTAATAATGCCCTGGCAATGGCAAGTCGTTGACGTTGTCCACCTGATAAACGAGTGCCATGCTCTCCAATCAAGGTGGACATTTTATCGGGCAAGCTTTCAATGAACTCGCTTGCATGCGCAGCACTAGCTGCATCATAGATCGCTTCATCACTGGCGTCATATAAATCGCCATAGGCGATATTGTTTCTTACCGTATCATTGAACAACACCACATCCTGGCTCACAAAGGCAATATGCCTCCTTAGTGACGTTAACGACAGTTCCCTGATATCGTTTCCATCATAACGAATATAACCACTGACAGGTTCATAAAAACGAGGAAGCATACTTACCAAAGTTGTTTTACCGCTACCTGATTCTCCAACCAAAGCGACAGTCTCACCGGGCTCAATAGTAAAGCTGATATCATTGAGTGCATACTTCTCTGAAGCTGGATAACGGAAATTAACCGATTTAAATTCGATCCTGCCCTCGGGGTTTTCCAGATGAAGCTCGCCAGTGTCATTCTCGACCTCGGCATCCAATATATTGAAAACACTCTCACACGCAGCCAGCCCTTTTTGAATATGTTCATTCACACCAGCCAGTCTTTTTAACGGCCCCAGCAACATCGCCATCGCGGTAAAAAACGAGACAAAGTCACCAACACTTAAGCTGTCTGCGTTTGCCAGTTTGGTCGCGATGTACACAATAAGAGCAAGCATAATCGCCGTCACCATCTGAATAGACGGACTACTGGCATTCGCCGCCATCGCAAATTTATTGGAGAACAATCGATGAGAATTATTAATTTTATGAAAACGCTGTTTCTCGCTATCCTGACCGCCGTAAAGTTTCACTATCTTTTGTGCATCCAGCACTTCATTGAGCGTATGCGTGATATCCCCCATCGCATCCTGCACTCTGCGGCTCATCTTGCGTAATCGCTTACGAATAATACTGATAATGGTAGCAATCAACGGAGCCCCAACAAGGCAAATAGTGGCAAGCAACCAGTCGATGTAATACATCCAGGCAAGTAACCCAATCACTGACAATGAATCTCTAACCAAAGTAGAGATCGCATTAGTCGACGCTTCCTTGATCTGTGTCACATCAAATGTAAAGCGAGATACAATCTCTCCAGAACGATTTTGATCATGATAGAAAGCAGGATACTCAATCATTCGATCAAACATGGCCTGTCGAAGGTCCATAATGACTTTACTGCTGACCCACTGCAGCGCTGAATTACCAATATAGGAAGAAATGCCTCTTAAAAAAAATAGGCCAACAAATAAAAACGGCACAATGGCAATGGTTTTTGGATCTTTCTCAATAAAAGCGCCGTCCAACATCGGCTGCATCAGTGCTGGGATGGCCGGATCGGTGGCCGCCAACACAATCATGCTAACAATAGAGAGCATAAACACTTTCCAGTGTGGAATTACATGTGACAGCAGCCGCTTATACAAAGATAAATCAGCCGAAAGCGTAGAACCCAAACTATTCCCCCTAGTAAATCAGCGTGTTATATGGCTTATAATGCCCACAGACAACAACTACTACAAATTTCGCGTATTGCAATAATCAGCAAAGCATTTCAGAGGATAAGTGATTAGTCATGTCAATTAAACACCCGATCATTGCAGTGACTGGTTCTTCCGGTGCTGGCACCAGTGCAGTAAAAGACGCGTTTCAGTATATTTTTCGCAAGAACGCCATTGAGGCTGCGATTATCGAAGGTGACTGTTTCCATAAGTACAACCGTCAGGAAATGGAACAGCTGAGTCAGGAGGCACAGGCTAAAGGAGAAAATCTAACCCACTTCGGGCCTGAGGGTAATTTATTTGAGGAGCTGGAAGCGACATTCAAAAGTTACAGTGAAATGGGTATTGGCAAACGTCGTTTTTATATTCATAACGAAAAAGAGGCATCACAACATCATTCTGCCCCCGGTACATTAACAGAGTGGGAAGATCTGCCTGAAGACACAGATTTATTGTTTTATGAAGGCCTGCACGGCGGCGTCATGACCGATGAGGTCAACGTTGCACAGTATGTCGACCTGCTGGTTGGTGTGACACCCATCATCAACCTTGAATGGATGCAAAAGATTCATCGAGATCGGGCATTGCGAGGTTATACCGCAGAAGACGCGACCAAGCTCATCCTGGATAGGATGTATGATTATGTAAACTATATTACCCCGCAGTTTTCTCACACGGACATTAACTTCCAGCGCGTACCCACCATTGATACGTCCAATCCGTTTGCCGCAGTCTATATACCCAGTAACGACGAGAGTTTTATGGTAATTCACATCCGCAACACGGAGAAAATCAGGGTAGATTTTCGCTATCTACTGGAAATGCTGGAAGGTTCGATGATGTCCAGCCCGGAAACCATTATCGTGCCCGCAGGGAAAATGGTATTCGCCATTCAACTCATCCTGACCCCGGTAATTCGTGAGTTGATGGCAGAAAAAGACAAACAAAAAATGGTGTTTGAATGAAATCAGACGAAATTTTCTATAACATGCACCAATAATTACGACTGATAGTTTTTCAAATGCGAAGCATTCTTGTACTAAATCCTAAAGGTGGAAGCGGAAAAAGCACCCTGGCAACGAATATCGCCAGCTATTTTTCCTTACAAGGTAAAAAAGTGACATTAGCCGATTGCGATCCTCAAGGTTCGAGCCAGGATTGGCTGGCCATCAGACCCGATAACGCCAATAAAATATTTAGCGCTGCCCTGACAAAAGATCGCTTACAAATCCCGGAAGCCACTGAGATACTGGTCCTGGACACCCCTGCCGCACTGGATGATAAGAGGCTCACGCGCTTTCTCGGACAGGCACAAACTATGGTCATGCCGGTCATTGCCTCGCCGATTGATATTCGTGCTGCCGAACGTTTTATTAAAGAACTGGTTGAATTAAAGGGGACGGTAAGTAATAAAATTAAAATTGCGACTGTCGCTAATCGCGTCAGAGAAGACACCTTAATTGCTGCCAAGCTCGAACATTATCTCGATAACATCAATTTGCCAAATGGTAAAAAGCTACCGTTCATGACAATGCTTCGACAAAGTCAGAATTATATTCATGCCGCTGAAAAAGGTTTGAGTATTTTTGAAATGGCGCCATCTAAAACCTACTATGATAGAGAACAATGGGAACCGCTGCTGAACTGGCTATCGAGTAAACGTAGCCTGCCCACAAATTAATTTTTCTTAGCTTTATTCGTTTTATGCCATTTAAGTCAACATTGGCCAATCAAGCCATTAATTTTGATATTGAACAGAACGAGACGGTGCTCGATGCGGCACTTCGTCAAAATATAAGCCTGCCTTATGGCTGTCGCAATGGTGCCTGCGGCGCCTGCAAAGCGGAATTAGTTGAGGGACAAGTTGTTTATCCGAAAGAACTCCCGCCCGCTCTTAACCAAGAAGAACATGAACAAGGCAAAGCATTACTTTGTCAGGCGCTTCCTACCAGCGACATTACCATCAAGGCAAGGACTGTCGATAGCGCAGGTGATTTAAAATTGCGAAAATTACCTTGTCGAGTTACTACCTGTGAGAAACTCAATGATGATGTGATTCGGCTGTTTCTGGAACTGCCGAAGACAGAAAGACTACAGTTTCTTGCTGGCCAATACATCGACATTATCATGCGTGGCGGTAAACGGCGTTCCTTCTCCATGGCCAACCCGCCACACAAGGATCAACAGATTGAACTACACATACGCCATTATAATGGCGGCTTGTTCTCTGAATATGCATTCAATGAGCTGCAGGAACGCGCATTACTTCGAATTGAAGGACCACTGGGACAATTTACTCTACATGAATCAGACCGGCCAATTTTGATGATCGCTGGCGGCACCGGCTTCGCACCAATCAAAAGCCTGATTGAGCACTGCCTGGAAATAGGTGAAACACGACAAATCGATTTATATTGGGGCGCACGTTCTGAAACCGATCTTTATCTTAATGATATGGCAAACCGATGGGCTGAAGAGAATACCAATATTAACTATATTCCCGTGCTATCTGAACTTGATAAGCTAAATGGCTGGCAAGGGAAAAAAGGCTTTGTTCATGAAGCGGTGATGGAAGACTACAGCGACCTATCCGGGCATGATGTCTATGCCTGTGGACCACCACCGATGATTAATGCCATTGTCGAGTCACTGCCTAAACATGGGCTGGATCGAGAGCATTTATTTTCCGATTCGTTTGAGTTTGCTGCTAACTAGCCACGGCTTCAGCTTTCGTCGCCAAGGTTAACCCTCTTTCATAACAAAGCGCTGCTTGTTCCTTATTGCCTTCATGTTCGTGCAAACGGGCATATTCATAATACGTCTCGGGATTCGGCTTTACGTCAAGACTTTCCTGCAAATAGTCCCTGGCTTTACCCCAGAGCTGATTACGCATACATAATCGACCGAGTGTTAATAGCAACACCGGATCGCGTGCATGACTGGCAAGGTAATTTTCGGCTACCTGCAATTGCTTATCAGAATCTCTCGCTTCAACTAATCCATATAAGCGCACCAGTATCGTGTCCCATTGTTTCTTCAATGCTTCACGCAATAACGGCTCACAATCTGCTGTCTCGTTCAAACGCAAACATTCACTTGTATAAACTTCTATCAAATAAAAATGTTGTTTAAGTTTTCTCGGAATAGATATCCAGATGGTAACCAGCTGATCATGATCGCCCTTTTTACCGGCTTCTTTCAGTAGGCCAGCGTAGGCATCGAGTTTTTTAGCCTGCATCTGCTCACGCGAATAGATGCCAGTTTTTTCCAATGCCGGGATCAGCTTTAACATAGACTGCCAATCATTCAGATCACTATAGGTTTCCAGTAACAACTGTTTTACCTGCCCCTGTTCCGGTTGTTTATTTTGCAGGTGTTTTAATGTTGCCAACGCTTGCTCCGTCTGGTTTTGCGTGAGTTGTAATTCAGCCTGGGTAATACCGACAGCAACGCTTGCATCGGGATTATTGTTGTAAGCCAGTTTTAAATAATCATCACGCCGCTCTACTGCGCCAAGTTCCTGTGCCGCTCTCGCCGCGCACAGATAATTGACATAAGGCGCGCGACTATACGGTGCGGCTTTTTGAAAATCGCGCTCCGCTTGTCGCCATTTACCCTCAGTCATATTGATCAGTCCCTGGGTTAAATATTTTTCTGCACGACGCTGATGCTGATGTTTACGCCAGGTTTCTATCGTGCGTGGCATTTGTATCATTCTGACTAATGAGCGAATCGCAAAATAAAGCGCAATGAAGCCAAGAAATAACACAATAAAAAAAAGTGTTGCACTGGTCTGGATTGTCCATCCGGAGACAGTCAGGATCAGATAACCGCTATCGTTACCAGCGATGGAGCCGACACCAATAGCAAGAAATAAAACCAGCAGACAGGCAAATAAAAACTTCATTATGGTTCCTGCTGTTCGGGTATGACTTGTCCGGAAACAGCAGACTGACGTCTAGCTAATGCCCGCACTGACTCGATGGAAGAACTGATATCAATATTGGGAAATGCCAAATCAATTTTGCTCATGCGGAATAGGGAGTCAAACACATTACCCACCGCTGCATCAGTTAAATCAAAGTAATCGTTGAGCCAGCTCCTGATATGCTCTATCGATGCGCGGAAGTTTTCTGTATCTCGATTGAATACAGCAAAGCGGGCGTTGGCTAACTCAAGCTTGATATTGGCATACAGGAAATAAATCTCGTCAGGCAGCATACGTGTTTTACTGACTTCACCATCACGCGAGATGATCACCAGACTCTTTAATTCATTCCAGACCAGGTTCAGAAAACGCATGGCAACATTGGTATCGGGATCCTCCTTGTCTGGCGCAGAGAACTCTGCCTTCTCTATAATCACTCCCTTTTTTAGTGACAAATCATCGACACGACCAATCAAATCGGATAAAAATAAACCGAGGCCACTCAAGTCAGCCTGATTAAGCGAACGTATGCTGTTCATATCGGCAATGATTTGTTCCCTGGCTTGCAACACATTCGGTATTCTCAAACCCTGCAAACGCTGATCGGCCGATTGCATTGCCGCCAGTGCGGTCTCAACATCATGATTTAACGCAAGTCGATAATTGGCAATGGATAACAAATGCTCAACCTCGGCCAGCGCAAACTCCTCGTTGATATCAATCGTCTGGTTTACCGGTTCAGGGATCAGGTTCTCAAGCGTGCTTTGTTGAGAAGCAAGTTGATCAAGTCGTCTTACAACATCAGCGTAGCGTGTATCGTTAACGCTTAACTTGTCATTGATATCGTTAAGCAAAGCATCATCGTTTGTATCGTCGACTACAACCGTAGCCTGCATTTGCTGTATTTTTTGATACAAATAGGCAGAGAGACCTATTGCAACAAACGCGATTAGTAAGGCAACAAAACCAACAATGCTTTTTTTAGGTTTTACTGTCTGATCAGTTTTTGTCTGGCCATCCTTTTTACCGGTTTTTTTCTGCTCTGCTTGGCTTTGAGTCTTGGCAATATCTGCGGGAGGAGCACTGACATTAGCAGTGTTTTTATCGGCCTGTTTATCAGGCTTATCACTCGGCGTCTTCACCGGCGTTTTGTTTTCTTTACTATCACTCATCTATTGTTTATCTCCAAACAAGCTTTCCAATGTCCGCAGCAGACCTGAATCACTTTTCTCCTCGGAAGCCATAATACGACCAACAAAACCTGAGCGTTTGGCAAATCCTGCAATTCTCTCCGACATCGTGATCAAATCAGTATGGTAAAGCTGCGATCGGTTTGACTCTGGTGTTAAATCCAGCAGGTTTTGCAGCGTCTCATTACTGGTAACAATAATCGCATCTGGAGGGTGATCTTGCCAGAATTTAACACATTCCTGCTCAGTATAATGTGGAATATTGCGCGAATAAATTTCGACAACATCAACCTTGGCACCGCGTACACGCAGTTCATCGGGTAATAATTCCCGGCCACCGCTGCCGCGCACTAACAGTATGGACTGATTGGTAATTGATTTGGTTTGAAGCGCCTCTATCGATAACAAAGCCTCGCTATCGGCACTTGCGCCCGCGTCGATTATTTCACTGATGCCATACTCACGCAGTTTATCTGCTGTCGCCTTACCAATCGCAATGTAACGAGTCTCAGCCAATTGATGGTCAGTAAGATAATGTGAAAATGCGATATCAACCGCATTCCGACTAATAAAGATGATGTAATGATAAGCAGAGAGTAAATCGAATCTCTCCGACAACGAGTCATCGCCAATAATAGGCGTGATTTCCATCACGGGAAACCGAACCGGTTCCGCTTCTTTGTCCGCCAACAACTGACATAATATTTCAGCCTGATGCGACGGCCGCGTGACCCAGATTGTTTTTTGCTTCAAAACAGAAGACACATTATTGCATCACTTGCTTTAATATTTGATCGGCTCCACGCGCGAGCAGCGTCTCGGCTAATTCAGTTCCGATATTATCGACAGAGTCGGTGCCGCCCTGATGCTCTGCTTTTATCACTTCACTACCATCAACCCTGGCGACCAGCGCAGTTAAATGAATAGCATCATGATTTAATACTGCCTGACCCGCGATGGGTAATTGACAACCACCAAATAAACGTCGGCTCAAGGCACGCTCAGTTTCGACACAGAGTTGCGTCGCTGCGTGATTTAACGGTGCGATGAGTTCATTAACTCCAGCGTCATCGGCGCGACATTCTATGCCTATCGCGCCCTGTCCAATTGCAGGCAATAAGTCGTCGAAATCGATCAAGCAGGCAATACGTTCCGCCATGCCTAAGCGTTTAATGCCAGCTGCGGCCAGAATAATTGCGTCGTAGTCACCATTATCAAGTTTTCCAAGCCGGGTTCCGACGTTGCCACGTAAATCCTTTATTTGAATATCTGGTCGCAGCGCCCGCAATTGAGATTGACGGCGAAGACTTGATGTACCGACCACACCTCCCTCGGGAATCGCATTGATACTGTCATAGTGATTTGAGACCAGCGCATCATGCGTATCCTCTCGCTCCATGATCACGGGCAGTGCCAGTCCATCAGGTAGATCAATGGTCACATCTTTCATTGAATGCACGGCGATATCGGCGCGACCTTCAAGCATGGCCTGTTCAAGTTCCTTGATAAATAAACCTTTGCCGCCAACTGCGACCAACGGCGCATCAAGAAACCGATCACCTTCGGTAGTCATACTGACCAGCTCCACCTCCAGACCATGATGTACACTCATCAACTGATGTTTAACATGCTCGGCTTGCCACATCGCGAGCGGGCTATTTCGGGTTGCTATTTTCAGTATTTTCACGGGCATCCGTTTATCGTTGTTAATCTTGTTTTTTGCACTAATAATACACGCTGAACTCCCATTAGTAATTGATTTCTAATTGACGAAAACCGGATCACCTTGCATGAAACTAGGCATAATCATGGACCCGATACAGGGTATTACAGTAAAAAAAGACAGCTCGCTGGCAATGCTCCTGGCAGCACAGTCAAAAGGCTGGGAACTCTATTACATGGAGCAGCAGGATTTATACAGTCTTGGTGACCAGGCCTTTGCCACTATGCAGCCGCTATCTGTGCGCGATGATACGAATAGCTGGTATGAACTAGCGGCAGAGCAAAACAGCCCCCTGGCCGATCTCGATATCATCCTGATGCGCAAGGATCCGCCGTTCGATATGAATTATATTTACACCACCTACCTGCTTGACCATGCAAAACGTGCCGGCGTATTAGTGGTAAACAACCCGGCTGCGTTGCGCACAGTCAACGAAAAGTATTTTATCACTCAGTTTGCTGATTGCATTGCACCCACTATCGTCACACAGAAGATGTCGACATTATTGGGATTTATTGAAGAACAGCGCGATTGCATCATCAAACCGCTGGATGGTATGGCCGGCCAGGGTATTTTCCGTATTAACCATGATGATCCAAATAAAAAATCGATTGTAGAAACCTTAAGCGCGAATGGCAGCATGCATGTCATGGTACAGCGTTATATTCCGGAAATTACAAAGGGCGATAAACGTATACTCTTAATCAATGGCGAGCCTGTCCCCTATGCATTAGCCAGAATCCCGGCAGAGGGTGAGATCCGCGCTAATCTCGCCAGGGGTGGAACTGGTAAAGGAGTCGAACTATCGGAACGGGATCGCTGGATCTGTCAACAAACCGGTCAGCGACTAAAAGACATGGGCTTATATTTTGTCGGGTTGGATGTCATCGGTGATTATTTAACCGAGGTCAATGTCACCAGCCCAACCTGTATTCGCGAACTGGATAGCCTGTATAATCTTGATATTGGATTACAATTAATGAATTCACTAGAACACATCAAGAATACGCATGCTGACTAATCCAGCTTTTCTTCAAGTCATACCATCGCACTCACTTTCAATATGTTAATGCACTGACGTGGCAGCGACTCAAGCCGTACAACCTGTTATTACCCCTTTTGACCGTATCGGACTCACCCTGAGTCTGGCAATTTGTATTCATGCGGCCATGATACTCGGCATTACTTTCATCGAGGAAGATCGACCCAGAACCCGGTTTGAATCAATGGAAATATTACTTGTACAACAATCCAGCCCAAAGCCGGAAGAAGCCGAATTATTGTCTCAAGCCAATCTGGAAGGTGGGGGTAATATCGATGAAAAAATCAGCCCGACGACACCGATGCCAGCACCGTTCCCCGACCCACAGCCGCAAATTACCAACCCGCCGCCAGCCGCTGAACCGGAAGTCATACCCGAAGCGGCGACAGAAATAGTTGAGGTAGAAAAACCGGCACCGATAAAAAAAGAAGTGGTGGAAACCATCAGCGTTGTTGAAGAGATTGAACCAGAAGAAGCCCTGATAGAGAAAGTCGAAAAACCCAGCACTGAAAAAAAGATTGTAGAAAAAAATGAAGCACCCAGTATCGAAGACAAACCCAAACCTGTTGACGATCCTGAACGCGTCAAAAAAGTCATTAAAAAACCACCATTACCTTCCGCGACAGAGCTGCTGACCAATAGCTTTAAGATCGCGTCACTCAGCGCTGAAATCCGCAGAAAGCTGGAAGCAAAATCACAACGGCCCAGACGAAAATTCATTTCTGCCACGACCAAAGAATATAACTACGCAGCTTACATGGAAGCCTGGCGTTCAAAAGTGGAGCGCGTTGGTAATCTGAACTATCCGGAGCAGGCCCGCCAGCAAAACTTGTCCGGTAGTCTGGTTCTGGATGTCGCGTTAAATGCAGATGGAACAATTAATGAAATCACCATTCGTCGCTCTTCAGGTGAAAAAATACTGGATGATGCAGCTGTCCGTATCGTCGAGCTGGCTGCACCTTTCTCGGCCTTCCCGCAAAATATCAAAGATGAGACCGATATCCTGCATATTATGCGCACCTGGCAATTCATTGATAAAAAAGGCTTTCGATGAGCCGCTTTTTTTACGCTTGAGATGTCTGTCAGCAAACTGGATACTTGGCAATCATGCAACAAACCAATTTAACCAATCACTTTTTAATTGCCATGCCGAGCTTACGCGATCCTAACTTTGAGCGCAGCGTGACCTATATTTGCGCGCATAACGAAGAAGGCGCCATGGGCATTGTGATTAACAAACCACTGGAAATAGACCTGGGGGAAATCTTCCAGCAAATGGAGATCGAGTCACCAGATGAAGAAACCAATGACCGCACGGTATTTCAGGGTGGTCCCGTCCATATTGATCGCGGTTTTATTTTGCACGAGGCGGATGACAGTTGGGATTCATCTATTGTGGTTTCAAATAGTGTTTCTGTCACGACCTCAAAAGACATCCTGGAGGCGATTGCCGCCGGTGATGGTCCGGATAAAAACCTGATTGCCTTAGGCTATGCCGGATGGGCTGGAGGCCAGCTCGAACAGGAGATGATAGACAACGCCTGGCTCAACGGCCCTGCTGATCGAGACATTATATTTAACACGCCGTATGAACAATGCTGGCAAAAGGCAGCGGATCATATGGGCGTCGATCTGGATAAACTGTCATCCGATATTGGTCACGCGTGAATAATCAAACGCTGCTTTGTTTCGACTACGGAGAAAAGCGGATTGGCACTGCCGTTGGACAAACGGTGACGGCAACCGCTACACCGCTCGAAATTATCCGTGTCATAAATAATAAACCTGACTGGGATAGAATCAGTCAACTTATTAATGAGTGGCAACCGAATCGGCTAGTGGTCGGCTATCCTTTACAAATGGATGATGGTCGACAGCTGATGACCGATTTGGCAGAACGTTTCAGCCGACAACTAGATGGACGTTATCATTTACCGGTCGATATCGTTGATGAACGGCTTTCTTCTTATGAAGCAAAATCAAGGCTTAAATCAGATGAAAACATTGACGCTGTAGCTGCACAGGCCATACTGGAAACCTGGTTTGAACAGCAGCAAGGCAATGCAGAGGAATTGGAATGACAAACAGCAAATTAGACTTCGGCGCAATCTTGAAGCAAATGGCAACGGAATTGACCGAACGCATTGCAGATTATGAAGCTGATGAAATATTAATGATCGGTATACGTACCGGCGGTTTATGGGTCGCATCCAAACTGCACAAGCTGATGAAACTCGACTCACCACTGGGTGAATTGAATATCTCGTTTTATCGTGATGATTTCAGTACGCTTGGTTTACACCCTGAAGTGCAGCCCAGCCAACTACCGGTCGATATTACCGATAAACATATCTTATTAGTCGATGACGTACTTTATACCGGCAGAACTATTCGCGCGGCCATGAACGAAATCTTTGACTACGGTCGCCCTGCCAGCGTATCGCTCGCGGTGTTGATTGATCGTAATGAACGTGAATTACCAATTAGCGCGGACGTTATTGGAAAAAGTATAACGCTGAAACCGGGAGAACATGCTAAACTCTCCGGCCCAGAGCCATTGGCACTGGACATAACAAAAACGGGATGACTGGAAAGACACTGCAAACAGACTCAGAAGGCCGTCTGAAACACTTCTTAACGACTGAAGGCCTCAGTCAATCTCTTCTTAATTCTATTCTCGATCATGCTGAAAATTTTGCCGGCGTCGCAGACCGCCCGGTAAAGAAAGTCCCGCTATTACGTGGCAAGACTGTTGTTAACTTATTCTTTGAAGCCAGCACCCGAACCCGCACGACCTTTGAACTGGCGGCCAAACGTTTATCGGCCGACGTATTAAATTTAAACATTGCACATTCTGCTACCAGTAAAGGTGAAACGCTAAGCGACACCTTACGCACGCTCGAAGCCATGCATTGCGATATGTTTATCGTAAGGCATGCCAACAGCGGCGCCGCACATTACATCACCACCCAGGTCGCACCGCATATTAGTGTGATCAATGCCGGCGATGGTCGTCATGCACATCCAACACAGGCGATGTTGGATATGTTTACCATCCGAAAATATAAAGGTGACTTCACACCGCTGAGGGTTGCCATCGTCGGTGATATTCTGCATTCACGTGTAGCCCGTTCCGAAATTCACGCGTTAAATACCTTAGGAGTTTCGGAAGTACGCGTTGTGGGTCCTGACACATTAATTCCAAAAGACGTCGAATCATTAGGCGTGCATGTTTATAACGACATGACCGAAGGCTTAACCGACGTCGATGTGGTGATGATGTTACGTCTGCAACGAGAGCGCATGACCGGCGCCTTATTACCCAGCGCCCATGAATTCTTTAATCGCTATGGCTTAACCGCCAAACGTCTCGCTGCGGCAAAGAAGGATGCGATCGTCATGCATCCCGGCCCCATCAATCGCGGCGTGGAAATTGAATCCAGTATTGCTGACTCAAAACGTTCGGTAATACTGCAACAGGTGAGTCACGGCATTGCCGTGCGCATGGCAGTGATGGCGATGACCATGCAACGTTTTAATGACGAGGGTGATAGTTAATGGGGATCATCATCGAAAAGGGTAGAGTCATCGACCCGGCGAATCAATTAGACGAAACGACCAACCTGTTTATTGATAAAGGCAAGATCGTTGCAATCGGTCGTAAACCGAAAGGCTTTGACACCAAAAAAACGATTAATGCGAAAGGCATGTTAGTGATCCCGGGTGTTGTCGATATGTGTGCCAGAACCCGTGAGCCGGGATTTGAATACAAAGCGACGATGGACTCCGAACTTGCGGCAGCCGCTCGTGGCGGCGTCACGACATTATGTTCACCACCTGATTCAGAACCGGTGGTCGATACACCAGCAGTGGTCAAACTCATTCAACAACGCGCCAGTGAAGTGAACAAGGCGACAGTTCATGTATTAGGTGCCATGACCAAAGGTTTACAAGGCGAGCAATTGGCAGAGATGCAGTCATTAAAAGACGCAGGCTGTATTGCCGTTAGCAATGCCTTATTGTCCATCAGAAATTCCGAGGTCATGCTGCGCGCGTTTCAATATGCACATAGCTGCAACATGACGGTATTCATTCAACCCAACGACCTTGATTTGCAAAATAACGGTGTCGCGAATGAAGGTGCGGTTAGTACCCGTTTGGGATTGCCACCGATACCGGAAACGGCAGAAACTGTTGCTGTATCCAGGGCCTTATTATTAATAGAACAGACTGGCGTCACGGCACATTTCTGTCGCTTATCCACAGCACGTTCAGTTGACATGATTCAGCAAGCCCAAAAACAAGGTTTATCAGTGACTGCTGATGTCGATATTTCGCATCTGCATCTTACCGACATGGATATCGCTGATTACAATGTGGATTGTCATCTGCAACCTCCATTACGCAATGCCTACGATAAAGATGCATTAATCATGGGGCTGAAAAGCGGCGTCATTACCGCAATTTGTTCCGATCACCAGCCACACGATCAAGATGCTAAGGCAGGGCCATTTAGTATGACCGAGCCCGGTGCGTCCACCATTGAAGTGTTATTACCCTTAGTCATGCATCTGGTAGAAAGAAAACAACTCTCTTTAACAAAAGCCATCGCAGCATTAACGTCGCAGCCTGCAGAGATATTAGGTATTGAAGCAGGAACCTTCAGCGTCGGTGCGGATGCCGATATTTGTATTATTGATGCCGATGCGTCGTGGGAAGTGGATCGCAATGACTTATCCAGCATGGGAAAGAACACGCCGTTCAACGGTTGGTCTTTATCTGCCAAAATCGTGCATACCCTGTTTAAAGGCAAAACCAGTTATCAAGCAAAATGAATCATCCTGACACGCGCAACACACTCTTTGTCGAACAAGCGGAAGTGATATTTCACGATGCCTATCCCGAACATCAATATCATATGCAATTACGCGCACCTGAGACCGCTACGCGCGCCAAGGCCGGCCAGTTTATTCATATGCAATGTCATCCGAGCTTATTAATGCGTCGACCGATGTCGTTAATGCGGGTGAATGCTAAAAATGAAACCATCGATATCTTGTACAAAGTGCATGGCCAAGGCACAGAGTTTTTATCGACCCGGAATAAAGGCGAGATTATCGATCTGATTGGCCCAATTGGCCAACCATTTAAACTCGAACATTATAAAAAACGTCCGTTACTGATTGGCGGTGGCGTCGGTATTCCCCCGATGGTGTTTCTCGCGGAGCACATGAAACAAAACCATAAAGACATAAAGCCGTTTGTGATTATGGGTTCGGAAATTCCGTTTCCATTTAAAACCCAACCGTCACATATCATGATGAAAGAATTGCCACCTGACGTGATTGCTTGCATGCCTTTACTAGAAGACTGGGGCATTGCTTCTCGACTCACGAGCTTGCAGGATTACGCTGGCTGTTTTCATGGTTATGTCACCGATCTCGCCAGACACTGGCTGGATAATTTGGACGAAGAAGAACGCGCCGAAGTCGAAATCTTTACCTGCGGCCCAACACCAATGCTAAAAGCTGTCAGCCAATTGGCCAGAGAATATGATTTAGCCTGTCAGGTCTCACTGGAAGAATACATGGCCTGTGCCGTGGGCGGTTGCGCTGGCTGTACAGTATTAATTGAAACCGATAACGGCCCGGCGATGAAACGCGTTTGTGTCGATGGCCCCGTGTTTGAATCATCTACTGTAAAATTATTTCAGGAGTGATGGCTGGTAATTCAAGTCCCGTAATCAGTTCGCAAACCGAGGTTTCTATACAGCTAGAAAGTGTTGTTAACAAACACCTCAAGACAGAATACAAAAAACCGTTTCATCAGTTTAGTCACGCTATCTTTGATCAACTGAACGATCATATCTCTAAAAGTAGCTTACCGATTATTCTCGACTCAGGCTGTGGTACAGGTGACAGCAGTTTTCATTTATCCGCACTTCATCCTAACCATTTAATTATCGGCATCGATAAATCCAAGCATCGATTAAAAAAACATCTGAAAGAAAAAACGGTACTGAAAAAAGATAATGTCATGCTCATACAAGGTGATATCGTCGATCTGTGGCGCTTGATCAAACAAACCGAATGGAAAATAGAGAAACATTATTTACTCTATCCCAATCCGTGGCCAAAACCGGAACAGTTAAAACGTCGCTGGCATGGTCACCCTATCTTTCCAACCTTGCTCAGTCTTTGTCACAACATTGAATTAAGAACAAACTGGAAGGTTTACGCAGAAGAGTTCAAGCAAGCCTGCGAAATAGCGACAAATAAAAAAAACTTAATGCAAAAATTAGAACTGAATGACCATATCAGCCCTTTTGAAAAAAAATATCAAAATAGCGGGCATGAACTTTATCAAGTTTTGATTAGCTAACTTTGATCTAAAAGGTGCAGACATGCGGCACAACGCAAAAAGCGATATGAATTTGTATACCAGTGTTTTTTCTATATCGCCTTGCATTAACTACAGGTAATAGAATTCAAGAAGATTTTCCGAGGCTTTGTTAGTTTTTATTCTTTTTAGATAGCAATATAAGCCTATACTCATTGTTGGCCGCAAACGTCTTATAACGGTTATTCTTTTTATTCGCAAAACGCGTTATTTTGCTTATGAAAAAACCGAACAATAAGTTATACACAGGATGTTCTTTTTTAAACCGTGAAGCTGCTGTAACAAGAAATGGTTTGAAGTAATCATTAGATATCTTATCTATAACTAAAAATGTGGGAAGAATATGATTCGTAACATCCTCATCGTATAAGATTTCATACGAATCACTAAAAGATTCGTTAAGTAATTTTAAAAATTGGCTATAGCTAATGCGCTGATAGTTTTCACTGTCTCTTTTTCTAAAATAATCAAAAATTAAAATATATTTTTTAGAACACTCGATTCCCTTTTCTAAAACTATATCAGCATGAAGGTAGTGGAAGCTTTCAGCAAAGATTAAGGCATCGTAAGTTTTATTCGCTCTAAATTCTTCAAATTCACACTCGAAGATTGTCGATTCTTCGGGTAGTTTTTTAGCAGCAATCTTATTGAGACTGGTAGAAGGACATACACAATCAACAGAATATCCTTTATCAATAAGCGAGGCTGCATTACTCCCTGTACCACTACCAACATCCAAAATAGTCGCTACGTCATCCGGTATAGTTTCAACAAGCTTGTTGAAATAGTTGATTTGTGCTTCACCGAGCTTTTCAATAGAAGCTACAGAAGGGGTTCCTTCATCTTTCCAATAACCATAGTGTAAATGGCCATGCCCATATACAGACTGTGCAAAAAGCGCCTCAACATCAAGACGGAAATCCTTTAACTTCATTACTAACTCACTAATACTGCGTGTACAAATAATTAACACCTGGCTGAGCCAAATGTTGTTTATGATGGTGCCATACGTTGAGACTAAAACCAACATGCTTGCAGAAAGGTGATTAAATTAAACTGGTTGATATAGCTTGGTGCTTTTTGTCGTTAAGCAGTTGAATTTACCGGCACGCTTATCATACGCATCTATGTTGAAAGGATCGTTATACGGAATTATATACATAACAAATATGCCATATAAGTTTATTTGATGAGCCGTCGCACTAAATCGCTGGTTTATTCACATAGTATCCAACATAACGTTACTCTCTCCAGTGCATTGTTACAGTTTTCTAAAACCCGGATAAAATAAGCCGCATGGAAAATAGAGAGACACTACTTGTTTTATTCCCGTTCTTGGCCCAAACCAGAACAGCTAAAACGCCGCTGGCATAGCCACCCAATCTTTCCAACACTGTTAAGCCTTTGTTATAACATCGAATTAAGAACAAACTGGAAAGTCTATGCAGAAGAATTCAAGCAAGCCTATGAAATAGCAACACATAGAAAAGTACTAATACAAGAAATTGAAGAGACAGATTTTATCAGCCCATTTGAAAAGAAATATCAAACCAGTCAGCATAACCTTTATAAGATATTGACATAGCTAACGTTTTAACTAAGCTGCACCGCTTTTTAGCGTCGGCTTGAGTGCCTTGTTGAGCGCTTTAAAATAAAACAATATTTGTAACATCCTCTATAAAGCTTGATACTTTTTTATTACCTGGAGTGTACTTTCCTGGATGCCCACAACGATTACGTAGATTCAAAGCTTCCTCTAAAATGTCTTTCTCATTTTTGTCAAAAATACCAAGCTCTTGTGCAGCCAATATTTGTATTTTTTCCTTTAAATAAGCAAAATGATCTAGTTTTGTTACGTTTCTTGCGTTCCTGTCATGTTTTTGAATAGCAGCATTAAGACTTTTATTATTTTCCATTAACAGTTTCTTCTGAATATTACGCACGACCCCGGCCCATAGAAAAACAACGCATGCCCTCCGAGCCCCTACTTGGAGGCATTTAATTGATTCTTCGACATAGTCTTTAATTTCTTTATCAGTGATACTGGCTGTGAGTGACAGCAATGTGGAGACATCTTGTTCTATTTCCGGCTCATGCTCAGGCAAACCAAGAAGCGTTCTTACATATGTTTCACCACTGGGTGTTAGCGCCCATAATCTTCTACTACCTTCAGTGCCGGGACTATCAACATAATGACCACATCTCGATAAAACATCAGCCACATTCACCTTTGCCCACTGAGGTGCTCTTGCTTGTTTTAGTGCACCTCTAATACTCTCGACAGTTAATGAGCTAGAACTTTCATACCGATGTTTATAATAAAGCGCAGCAAGTACTCTATCCTTATGAGTATTTTTCTTAAGTGGTGCAATAAACTCTACCAGAGTCAATCAACTTACTCCTCGATTTTTTTCTTTTTGCCTTTTCTGACACTAAAGTTTTCTTTAAGATACGTCTCGCCATGTACTGTCGGTTTGGTTTTTCCTCTACCACTATTTTGAAATAGGCTTTTACCTTTTTCTTTTGCAGATTTAAATGTCATATCTACACGTTCTGGAATTGTCAATCCGACATCACCAGCTATTTGCCTAACTTCATCATATGAGATTGGTTCTTTACCATACTGGCTATAATGATAAGCAGCGATACTCATTGCATTATCAGAGGGTTTTTCATGATCGAATTTTGAGAAGAAACTTTCCATATCATCGTCAATATCCGTGCCCCATCATCCCCATCACTTACAGTGTGTTTCGGCTTGTTACCAGTTATATAGCCTTCAAGCAATTTAAAGGCATGTTCACGAATAGCTGGATCTAGTTTAGTTATTACCCCATTAACTTCTTGGAGCTTTTTAACCCTTTCTTTGTATTCTTCTTCTTTCATGCTTGATTCTCCATTATCATTGGTGCCTAACTATGTGTTAGGTGACACTTTGTCAGATAAACTACTATAGGTAATAAGTGGATATACATGAGAAAACCTCCTTGTTTCAATAAAAAACAATATTTTGAGTATAGCCACTATTTATATAAGGTCCACTAGAAACAAGACATGCAAATACCATTATTGATCTAAAAAATCCCGTAATGCATTGTCAAATTGAGAGGAAGCAGTAGCGCAAAAATGACAGGATGTCATTTTTAGCTCATTGGTTCAGGACGAACCTATGAGCGGCGCGTCACTGCAACGAACAATTTGGGTAGCCGCAGGCCAAGGCATTAGGGAAAGATTTTCTTGCTTACTTCTTTTTGAAAAGAAGTAAGGCGTCGGAAAAGACGCAACCGATGCTAAGAAAAGTCTTATAATTAAATATTACCTATTAACCAAAAACCAACTCATATGTTACTCCATCTTCACTCTTACCTGTCTTACCTCTCTGCGAAGAAAAATGCATTCGCTTTCCATCAGGTGAAAACGCTGGACCTGTGATCTCGGATTTATCCTGCCCATAAATCTGCACTAATACATACGGCTGATAATTTTTACCTAGCGCAACGATTTGCATATTGCCGCCATCTTCCGCGATTAACAATTCTCCTGATTGTGAGACTTCAATATTATCGACGCCAGTCAATAGAGGTTCCAAATAATCAGCAGCATCGTAGATCTTTGAGATTAATCCAGTATCGATATCGTAACGCCAAACGATATTGTCATGCTTGGTAGTAAAAAAAACTTGTCTATCAAAATAGATAATTCCTTCGCCGCCTCTGAATCTTGCCGCTTCTTGTATTTGATAACGTACCGGCTCTGTCCTTGAAGAGACATCTTCAATGTTTTGCCAACTTAAAACCGTTTTATTGGCAACAGCAACTTGCAGTTTGCCTTTTGATAAATCATTTTTACTTTCCGGGATAAAACGATATAGACATCCGTCAGAGATATCTTCAGTCATGTAGCAAAAGCCCGAGCGTGGATCGATGGCGACAGCTTCGTGATTAAACGCCCCCATCATCGGTCGAACTTGCGCCGGTTGTTGGCCAAACGGATCGCATTCATAAACCTGACCGAAGTCACCGGACTCTTCACAGGATAGCCAGGTATTCCAGGGAGTTTTACCGCCCGCACAGTTGCGAGAGGTACCATTTAATATGGAATAAGCATCAACGATATTCGCATTGGCATCGAATCGAATCGCGCCGACACCACCGCCATTACTATTAATCTCACTATTGGACACATAGATCCAGCCTTTATCTTTCGTCGCAAAACAGGCACCACCATCGGGGGCAGCGTGCCAACGATAATCACTGTTTGATACAACCGGTTTGCTTGATTGCGCGACTGCGTGAATGCGACAACCCTCCGGGATCGCGATATTCAATGCTTTATCGAGGACAAGTTTTTGTTGCGCATCATTGGCTTGTGCAAAGCGATAGCTTGCTGTTGCCAAGCCGGCTAAACCGAGCATGGCGTATTGTATAAATTGACGACGTGAATAACCCATATTCAGAGTGTAGACGAAAAAGGTGTAGCTATTATGACAGCGAGGGTAATCGTTTAGTGCGTCGGGAAACTATCAGCATATTTCTCAATCCATTCTTTGGCTGCCTGTTCACTGCTGATTTCGCGTGACTCTTTTTGCAGAACTTCATTTTTATAATGTTCGATATGGCAAACTTGTTCTACCATTCTTAGCAGAAACATCTTATCTTTACTAGCAATAAACTCGATACCGACTTCATAAAGGTCGTCTTTGGGTTTACACCAGACCGCCTTGCCTGTCATTTCAAATTCAGGATCAACACATTCAATACCGATTGAAACAGGGGTTCCAATCGCTATGGGTTCATCGGATAGAATACTGACCCCACCAAAGCTGACATTATTTAAGGTATTAAAACCCGCTTTTACCTGGCCTTCCAGCTCATGAATCTGAATCGGGACAGTAGAGGGATGACGAATAAACTGGCGCATGACTAAATAACGCCGGAATCAGTTAACGGAAAATAAAACGTATTGTTATCAATGCTAGTGAACGATGACTTGCCCTGTCCGACGCGAGCCATGAATTAACCGAAGTTGATTTTGGCTTCCAGGTTGGTTCTTGAATCCGCATTGTTCAATGCTTCTTCAAGATCAATTCGGCCTTCCTTGTATAAGTTGAATAAGGCCATATCGAAGGTCTGCATTCCTTTTTGTCCACTATCGGCCATCGCTTCCTTGATCTCATCAATATCGCCTTTAAGAATTAACTCAGCGATATGTGGCGTGTTGATCAGAATTTCAATTGCAGCACAGCGTTTACCATCCACCGCTAGTACCAGACGTTGTGAAATCACTGCGCGAATATTTAACGACAGATCCATAAACAATTGTTTATGCATGTCTTGTGGGAACATGTTGATTACACGTTCCATCGCCTGGTTAGCGTTATTGGCGTGTAAGGTTGAGATAGCAAGGTGACCAGTATTACTTAACTCCAATGCGGCTTCCATGGTAACGCGGTCGCGAATCTCACCAATCAGAATGACATCCGGTGCTTCACGTAACGATGCCTTCAACGCATTAGCATAAGACTTGGTATCAACACCGACTTCACGTTGATTGACAATTGATTTCTGATTTGGATGACTGAACTCAACCGGATCTTCAATCGTGAGAATATGCCCGGACATGTTTTCATTACGATGATTAATCATCGCCGCTAGTGTGGTTGATTTACCTGAACCGGTCGCGCCGACCATCAGGATTAAGCCGCGTTTGTTGAGAATTAATTCTTTCAGAATATCAGGTACACCCAATTCACCAACAGTCGGTATCTTGTTAGGGATACGACGCAACACCATACCCACTTCACCACGTTGACGGAAAACGTTCACACGAAATCGTGCCTGATCCCCTAATGGAATTGCAAAGTCACACTCAAGATTTTCCTCAAACTGCTTAGTCTGCTGTTCGTTCATGATGCCGTAGGCAGCAGCCTTGGTCAGCTCACCGGTCAAGACCGTTTTACCAACAGGGTTAGCCTTGCCTTCGATTTTAATTTTGACTGGCGATTCCGTTGTTAGAAAAAGATCCGACGCATCTTTTTCCACCATTAGTTTGAGATAAGGTGTGATATCCATTGGTATTTATTTTTTGTTATTTATTACAGTAATGAATTCAATCGCTGGACTATCTGATCATGCCGGACTCTTCATCTGTTTCTTCCAGACTGAGATGGTCCAGCCCCTCCATGGAGTCTTTACCCTTGGCAGCCTTACCTTCCAGTTTAATGCGTAAGCGCAACTCGTTCATCGAGTCCGCTGCACGTAACGCATCTTCATAACTAATGCGATCCGCTTCATAAAGATCAAACAAAGCCTGGTCAAAGGTCTTCATGCCGAGCTCATTAGATTTAGCCATAATGGCTTTAATCTCGTGCACTTCACCTTTCAGAATCAAATCAGAAATCAATGGCGAATTAAGTAAAATTTCAATTGCGGCGGCACGGCCTTTTCCATCAGTCGTTTTTAATAGTCGCTGTGAGATTACTGCCTTCAGGTTCAGGGACAAGTCCATGAGCAATTGTGTTTTACGTTCTTCCGGGAAGAAGTTAATAATTCGATCCAGCGCCTGGTTAGAACTATTCGCGTGCAAGGTCGCCATTGCCAAGTGACCGGTTTCAGCAAAGGCAATACCGAATTCCATCGTTTCCCTATCACGAATCTCACCCAGCAGAATTACATCCGGTGCCTGTCGCAGCGTATTCTTTAATGCGATATCCCAATCATCGGTATCGACGCCAACCTCGCGCTGCATGATGACGCAGTTCTTATGTGGATGAACATATTCAATCGGATCTTCAATGGTAATAATGTGACCATAGCTGTTCGCATTACGATAATCGATCATCGCCGCTAGCGAGGTTGATTTACCGGAACCGGTACCGCCGACCATAATGACCAGACCATTCTTAGTCATGACCACATCTTTTAATACTTCGGGGAGTTTTAATTTATCAATGTTGGGTACATCGGTCTCAATCACACGCATCACCAGCCCGCAAAAGCTTTGCTGGATAAATGCGTTAGCACGAAAACGGCCGATACCCACCGGTGCGACAGCAAAGTTACATTCCTTGGTCGCCTCAAACTCTTTCAATTGTTTGTCGTTCATGATGGCATATGCCAACGCCTTGGTATTTTCCGGCGTCAGCTCAGTCTTGGAAACCGGCGTCATTTTGCCATGCACCTTCATAGCAGGGGGAAAGCCAACGGTAATAAATAAATCCGACCCGCCTTTCTCAACCAGCAGCTTGAGCAGGTCTCGCATGAATTTTATCGCTTGTTCTCTTTCCATCTAACCTCTCCGATTCAGTTGAATAAAGACGTATTAGAAGTTGTCTTTATTGGCGGCTTTGGACATCGCTTCCTGTCGAGTCACAACATTTTTTTGTACCAGCTGTTGTAAATTTTGATCCAGCGTCTGCATACCAAACTGCTGACCGGTTTGAATCGCAGAATACATCTGCGCAATCTTGTTCTCACGAATCAGGTTACGAATCGCCGGCGTGCCGATCATGATTTCATGCGCAGCGACACGACCGCCGCCTTGTTTCTTCAACAGGGTCTGCGAGATAACGGCTTTCAATGATTCGGATAACATGGCGCGAATCATGTCTTTCTCTTCCGCCGGGAATACATCGACCACACGGTCAATGGTTTTTGCGGCTGAACTGGTATGCAGCGTGCCGAATACCAAGTGACCGGTTTCAGCAGCAGATAAGGCAAGGCGTATGGTTTCCAGGTCACGCATTTCACCAACCAGAATCACGTCTGGATCTTCACGCAGTGCGGAACGCAATGCCTCGTTAAAACCTAGCGTATCTCGATGGACTTCGCGTTGGTTAATCAAACATTTCTTACTTTCGTGAACAAACTCAATCGGGTCTTCTACTGTGAGGATATGACCGTATTCCGTTTCATTCTTATGGTTCACCATCGCTGCCAATGTGGTCGACTTACCGGAACCGGTCGGGCCGGTGACCAATACTACACCGCGCGGTGTATCCGAAATTTGTTCGAAGATTTTTGGCGCGTTGAGTTGTTCCAGCGAGAGGATTTCGGAAGGAATAGTTCGGAATACCGCGCCGGAACCGCGGTTCTGGTTAAAAGCGTTGACACGAAAGCGTGCCAGACCAGGTACTTCAAATGAAAAGTCACATTCCAAAAACTCTTCATAGTCCTTACGCTGTTTGTCATTCATGATGTCGTACACCATGTCATGTACATCTTTGTGGTCCAGCGAAGGCACATTAATACGGCGTACATCACCGTCAACTCGAATCATTGGCGGTAAGCCGGCTGACAAGTGCAAGTCAGAGCAGCCGTTCTTTACACCGAAGGCTAGTAATTCACCTATGTCCATTTATTTTCCCCTTTGGTCATTCTGCAAATGAGGTTGCATAAGACACTGTTATTATTTGTATACTCATGCAAAGATGATGTTGTGTGTATTGGATAGCCAACATTACAACCATCATCATATAGGCCATTAATCTTACTGATATTTTAAATTATAGACTAGCGTAAACGTCATTTTTAATGAATATTGCCGAGAATCTGACACGAATCCGTAGCGAAATTCGTACTTTAGAAGCACGCTACGGCCGAAAGCAAAATTCTGTTGAGTTACTCGCGGTATCCAAGACCAAACCGATCAGCGCTATTGAGGCAGCGATTGCCGCCGGTCAGCGGCATTTTGGTGAGAATTATTGCCAGGAGGGCGTTGAAAAAATCACCTCGCTGGCAAATCTGGAATTAATCTGGCACTTCATCGGACCGATTCAATCCAATAAAACCAGCCTTATCGCCGAGCATTTTGATTGGGTGCATACCGTTGACCGAACGAAAATTGCGAGACGCCTGAATGATGCCAGGCCCGACTCAAAAGCACCGTTAAACATCTGTGTTCAGATCAATATCAGTGGCGAAAACAGCAAGTCGGGATTGCATATCAAACAGGTGCCTGAATTTATCGAGGCGATATCGGATTTTGATAGATTGAAAGTGCGCGGATTAATGGCATTACCAGCACCAGCAAAAGAGCTGCAAGCACAGCGTCAACCATTTAAAGAAATCTATCAAAGCTTTGAACAACTGAATAATGCCGATCTAAAACTGGATACACTGTCGTTAGGCACGACTCAGGATAGAGAAGCGGCTATCGCAGAAGGCTCCACCATTCTAAGAATAGGCACGGCATTATTCGGTGAGCGCGATGCATGAAGCCTGCCATATTGCTACACTAATCGTTATTTCAATAACACAAATCGCGTTTTATGGATAACACCACTGTCGCATTCATCGGTTGCGGTAACATGGCACGCAGTCTAATTGGTGGCTTGATTGCCAACAAACTGAATCCATCGCAACTATTTGCTGCTGATCCGAATCAGCCACAACGTGAGGCAATGCACGAACAATTTGGTATTGAGGTGTATGCTGATAATCAGGCCGCCGTAGATCAGGCTGAGGTAGTTGTACTGGCAGTGAAGCCGCAGATTATGTCTGATGTGTTAAACAGTTTTTCCAGTATTAAAGATAAACTAATTATATCTATCGCTGCAGGTATCACACTCGACAGCATTCAGCTTGGCTTGAATGAAACCGCGGCCGTTGTCAGAGTGATGCCAAACACACCCGCCTTGATTCAGGCCGGCGCCGCGGCATTGATTGCTAATGAAGAGTGTAGTGAAGCACAAAAGAATATTGCCGAATCGATGATGCGATCTGTTGGAACAGCAATCTGGCTGGATAACGAGTCCCAGATGGATGCCGTCACAGCATTATCCGGCAGTGGTCCGGCTTATTTCTTCTATTTCATGGAAGCGATGGAAAAGGCGGCAATGGAAATGGGCATAACAGAAAATCAGGCGCGATTATTAACGATAGAAACTGCGTTGGGCGCAGCAAAGATGGCCTTGTTATCTTCGCACGACCCGGCGAAATTAAGACAAGACGTCACCTCTCCCGGCGGTACGACCGAGGCAGCCCTGAATACATTCGATGACAATCAATTAACACAGATTATTGTTAAGGCGATGCAAGCCGCCCAATTACGTTCACAGCAACTATCAAAGGAGTTTGGAAACTAGATATGGGAAGCAGCTATTTTATTCAGGCAGCAGTATTTCTGATACAAGTCGTCTTCGGGCTCTATGTGATTGCTGTGATGTTGCGTTTTATGCTTGCCAGCGTGCGCGCTGATTTTCACAACCCGCTGTCGCAGTTCATTGTTAAAGTAACGAAGCCACCGTTAACCCCATTGCGAAGAATTATTCCCAGTTATATGCGTATCGACTGGGCAACGATTGTACTTTTGTTTATCGTACAAGCCGCTGAACTGTTATTGATTACACTGGTGGCGGCAGGTCGTCTGCCAGCGCTACCCGGCTTATGCGTATTAACCATTGCACATCTATTACAAACTGTTATCTATGTGTATATCTTTGTCATCATCGTGCAAGTAATTATTAGCTGGGTAAACCCTGGCGCTTATAACCCGGCTACAGTACTGATGTATCAACTGAGCGAACCCATCATGCGACGGGTCAGGAATGTAATTCCACCCGCTGGCGGGTTTGACTGGTCACCGTTAGTGGTATTAATCGGATTTCAGCTAATGTTGATTTTGTTAGTGTCACCGTTGATGCATATGGGGCAACGGTTAGCGGTTTAGATTTTATTCGTTTTTTTCGAATATTTATTTCGCCTGATGGCGAGTATCTTTTCTTTGCTTGGTCAAAGAAAAAATACCAAAAGAAAGACCACCCTAATATCGTTCCTACAGATACCCTCGAAAACGCATGCTAATCAGGGTCGCGCATATAATCATCCATGATTAATGCGCTCATTTGAACATCCTGTCCAAATTCCCCTTCTATCATTACGTTTTCTCAGCACGATATAAGGCGAATTTTCATTATATTTCGAACTTGAGCAAACTAATTTAAAAATGAAGCACCATAATTCTTTCGATACAATATAGGTTTTTATTAGCATGAGATAATAGTCATATGTCTAATATTAAACTTCCAGTTGCTGTTTGTGCTGTTGTGGCAGAAGTATTAAGCGGATCACATGATTCGTTAAATGCCCTATTTGAAACAGCTGGAGCACCTGGTCCTCCACCCGATCTTGCTCACCATTCAAAATGGAAAACTTGGTTACAAAGAGCTGGTAATGATCCGGAAGTTGATAGTTTAAAAGTTCTAGGAAACCTAATTGAGGAGTTCATGGATCTTCCCCCACTTAAGAACTCTAATTCGATGGAAAATATTTTTGGTATAGAAACACCAGACCCATTAGATGAATATGAAAATAAAAAAGAACGTTTAGTAAATATACTCGAAGAACATGGCTTTAGATATTTTAGAGGAGGAAGAGTAATACAGATTGGTCAATCAGAACCAATTGATACCACTCCAATAAATGATAATGCTACAGAGGGTAGTAAACCGTCTTCTCTGGAAGAGTTACTTAGAATAATTATTAGGGGTCTTCCAAGAGCAATGCAACCCTTGATACACAGAAGAAAGGGAGCCCAATCACTACAATTTACATCAGAATATGATATACAAGATTTACTTCATGCTTTATTACGTCCCTGGATATCCGATATTCGTCCAGAAGAATTTTGTCCAAGTTATGCGGGCTCTAATACGAGAATGGATTTTTTACTTCCAACACATAATCTTGTTATTGAAACTAAAAGAGTTAGAGACAAAAGCCATGCAACTAAAATTGGTAACGAATTGATCATAGATATTGAACATTACCAAAAGCATCAGAATGCTAATCATCTATGGTGCGTAATTTATGACCCTAATTTATTTATTTCAAATCCAAATGGATTAATCAATGACCTACAAGGACAAAGATCAAGGCCTGAAAGGAATATTAACGTTAAGGTAATTATTGTTGGTGCAAGCGCTTAACTAAGTGTTATTTAATTATCCCCTTTTGACTTGCCGAGGTGTTAATTTATTTCAAGGCTGAGCAACAGGACGTTGCGAAAGCGTATTAGGATAGGAGGTCCGTATGCGCGTGCTTTTAGAAATAAATCAACAACGAGGGTATCGCGCAGCGACAAGTCATTGGGGTGCACTTCTCTTTGGTTACTTTCTCTTGAGCACGCAAGAGAAAGTAACTCGCCATTAGGCGAAAAACAAAATGAAAAGATCTAAATTTCTAAATCATACTCCGTAATCAACGGTGCATGATCCGAAAACCGCTCATCTTTATAAATCGATACCGAGTTGATTTTATCCTTTAACCCAGGCGTGACTATTTGATAATCAATACGCCACCCGACGTTATTAGCCCAAGCCTGCCCCCGGTTTGACCACCAGGTATATTGGTCTGGCTCCTGATTTACCACACGAAACGAATCAACCATGCCGACGTTATCAAACAACTCGTCTAACCAGGCTCGTTCCTCAGGCAGAAAACCGGAGTTCTTTTGATTCGATTTCCAGTTTTTTAGATCGATCTCTTTATGCGCGATGTTCCAGTCACCGCATAAAATATATTCCCTGCGCTGGCGTCGCATCTTTCGCAACATCGGCATGAATTCATCAAGGAATTCAAATTTAATCGCCTGTCGTTCTTCACTGGATGAGCCTGAAGGTAAATACAGTGAGACGATACTCAGCTTGCCAAAGTCCACCTGAAGATAACGGCCTTCGCTGTCTGATCGTGGCCAGTCTAATTTATCAATTACCTTATCGGGTTTATGTTTACTGTAAACGGCAGTGCCGCTGTACCCCTTCTTTTCCGCGTCATGAAAAAAGGCATGGAAACCCTGCGGATTGAGAATTTCATCGACTAGCTGATCAACCTGTGCCTTGGTTTCCTGAATGCAGATTACATCGGCATCCTGTTTCTGCATCCACTCAAAAAACCCTTTCCGATGTGCGGCGCGTATCCCATTAACATTCACACTAATAACTTTCACAGCTACCCCCTATATAGTTAGCGAGGTATTATAGGCTTTATTTAAAAACTCTGGACGGTTTATGGAACAGTATCAAAAAGACTTCATTGAATTTGCTATTGATATGCAGGTGCTACGTTTTGGTGAATTTACCCTTAAGTCTGGCCGCATCAGTCCGTACTTTTTTAATAGCGGTTTATTTAATGATGGTAATAGCCTGGCTAAGCTTGGCAGGTTTTATGCGGCCGCAGTGAATCATGCTGGCGTTGAATTCGATATGATCTACGGTCCTGCCTACAAGGGTATTCCATTGGCATCGACGATGGCGATTGCCTTTAATGAAATCCATAATAAGAGCTACCCGTTTTGTTTTAATCGCAAAGAAGTGAAAGACCATGGTGAGGGCGGTATCACGTTTGGAGCAGAAATCAGCGGCAAGGTATTAATCATTGATGATGTCATCTCTGCCGGTACATCTGTACGCGAATCGATCGATATTATTTCCAAATTGGGCGGATCTACAATCGGCGCCGTTGTTGCAGTTGACCGCCAGGAACGTGGTCAGGGAGAGACTTCTGCCATACAGGAAGTGGAACAAGTGCATGGAATTAACGTCATAAGTATTATCAAGCTGGAAAATATTGTGCAATATTTACAGGAGCATGGCGAAATGCAATCTCATCTGGATGCTATTGAAACCTACCGTGAACAATACGGCACAGCCAAGACATGAGCCATTGAGCATACTATAATCAAATAAAAAATTAATTGCTGACACCTATTACCCCCAGGAGGCCGCATGAACCATCATATTTTTAAACTTGCAACGCTTTGCATCGCCATCAGCGGTTTGTTGATGTCTGTATCGGTGCAAGCCCGTATGAAGTGCTGGACTAACAACGAGGGCGTTCGCGAATGTGGCGATAAGGTTCCGCCCGAATTTGCGCAAAAAGGCCATCAGGAAATCGGTAAAGGCGGATTGGTCAGAGAAGAAACCAAACGTGTAAAAACACCGGAAGAATTAGCCGAAGAGGAACGTTTAGCAAAACTTGAAGCTGAAAGGAAGAAAGCAGAAGAAGAGAAAAAACAGCAGGATAAAATATTATTGCAAACCTTTGGTAGCGTCGGTGATATCGAACGCGCCAGAGATGATCGGATCAACGCGATCGAAGCGACAATTAAACTGACCATGGCAAGAAATGAAAAAATTCAGGCCGATCTGGATAAGCGAATTGCAAAAGCAGCAGCCGATGAACGCGCTGGTAAAACACCCTCCGAGGCCTTATTAAAGGATATTGACTCGTTACGACGACAGATAAGCAATAATAATGAGTTCATTGAAGATAAACGTGTTGAACAAGAAGAAATCAAAAAATCACACGCAGTCGATATCGCGCGTTACAAAAAACTGAAAGGAATCGAGTAGTTATTGTCTGAAATCAGGGCCTGAATAATCCCTGTTTCATTGAAACCCAATGATCTTCCCAATGTTCAGTGGGTTTTTTTGTAAACGAACTACGCGCAAATTGTGACATCTTGCCTTCTATGTAAGTCACCATTTGATTAGACGCGGCTTCCATATTACTAATGGCTCTGGGTCCGTCACCCAAATTCGCCTCACGCATGATTTGTTTAAACTGGGTTTCAATACGGTCAAAGAACTGCACAATACGCGCATGCAGACGCTCATTTTCGCCGAGTAATGCGTCGCCAATTAAAATTCGTGTGATACCCGGGTTGCGCTCCGAGAAACCAAGCAATAATTGAATAATCTTTTCACTGCGGGTAATGACATCTTTTTCATTCTCAACAATCTTGTTGATCAAACCGAATACCGTTTCCTCAGCAAAATCGATCAAGGCCTCAAACATTTTCGCCTTGCTGGCAAAGTGACGATACAGGGCTGCTTCTGAAACACCAACAGCCTTCGCTAAACCAGCCGTGGTAATCCTGGAACCTGGATGGGTTTCCAGTTCATGCGCCAATACTTCCAGGATTTGCTGACGTCGGTTTGGTTGGCGTTTATTCATGTTGCATCCGCCGGCAAATTTTTACGACCGTGTATCAAGGTGCCAACACCGCCATCGGTAAACACTTCTAACAAAACGGCATGGGCAACGCGACCATCTATAATATGCGACGCACGCACACCGGCATGTACGGCATCCAATGCAGAATGTATCTTCGGTAGCATGCCACCATGGATCACGCCGTCTTTTATCAATTGATCGACTTGTTCTGCCGACAGTCCCGTCAATACCTCACCATTAGCATCCAATAAACCGGCAGTATTAGTTAACATGATGAGTTTTTCGGCACACAGCACTTCTGCAATCTTTCCGGCAACCAAATCCGCATTGATATTGTACGACTGTCCTTGCTCATCCACACCGACCGGTGCGATAACCGGAATAAAGCCGCCTTGTGTTAGCAAATTAACAATCGATGTATCAATGCTTTCGACTTCACCCACATGACCCATATCGATAATTTCATCGGTTTTCAGTTCGGGACTGTTCTCATTTTTGTGCTGCAGTTTGCGCGCGCGTATCAACTCAGCATCTTTACCGCTTAAACCAACCGCATTACCACCATGCTGATTGATCAAATTAACAATTTCCTTATTGACCGATCCTCCTAACACCATTTCCACTACGTCCATGGTTTCACTATCAGTGACGCGCATGCCGTTGACGAATTCTGTTTTTTTACCAAGGCGTTCCAATAACGCAGCGATCTGCGGACCCCCGCCATGCACTAATACCGGGTTCATGCCGACCAACTTCATCAACACAATATCGCGAGCAAAGCTGGACTTTAGTGTGTCATCCGACATGGCATTGCCGCCATACTTGATCACGATAGTCTTGCCCTTGAAGCGTTTGATGTAAGGCAAGGCCTCACTCAATACCTCAGCAATAAAAGCAGGGTTTTGTGTAGTTTCAGACATGTTGTTTCAAACTGCCGCTGTGTTGTTTTATTTAGCCAATATCAAAACGGTAATTTGATATCCGCATTAACAAAATGAATTGCTTCCTTGAAAATGCCTTGGATACGTTCTAATGCCGCCTGATTTTCACCTTCAAATCGCAGAATAATATTCGGCGAGGTGTTCGATGGTCGGGCCAGACCCCAACCATCTTTGTATTCGATACGGACCCCGTCAATATCAAACACTTCTCCATCAGTTGAACCATGCATTTTTTCAATTAATGCCGCCATAAATGTACCGTGATCTTTCTCCGCTAATGGCATACGCAATTCAGGGGTAGACACACCATCGGGAAGTTCCGCGAACATTTCCGTTGGTTTCTGTTTGGCGTTGGTGAAAATTTCAATGAATCTGGCCGCGGTATAGAGCGCATCATCAAAACCGTACCAGCGTTCTTTGAAGAAAATATGCCCACTCATTTCCCCGGCAAGCGGCGCTTCAACTTCTTTCATTTTTGACTTGATTAATGAATGTCCGGTCTTCCACATCAGTGGCTTGCCACCAAATGTTTCGATGATGGTTCTTAAATAACGGCTACATTTCACATCATAAATAATTGAAGCGCCGGCGTTACGAGACAACACGTCTTTTGCCAACAGCATCATTTGTCTGTCTGGCCAGATAATCGTGCCCTCAGCATCGACCACACCTAACCGATCGCCATCACCATCAAAGGCAAAACCCACGTCGGCATTTTCCGCCTTCACCTTGCCAATAAGATCCTGCATATTTTCCGGCTGGCTGGGGTCGGGATGATGGTTCGGAAAAGTCCCGTCTATATCACAATGAATTTCTATTACATCATGACCTATTGCGTTTAATAATTGAGGCGCCAACACACCTGCCACACCATTACCACAATCCACGACAATCTTCAGTGATGCGCCGAGGGCAACGGGAATATCTTCTGAAATTCGTCTTATATAGTCGGCATTAATATCCGCATTGCGTAAGGATCCCTGACCTGATGCATAGTCAGCAGTCTCAGTGCGTTTTTTTATTTCCTGAATATCATCACCACTGAGTGTATTACCACCCAGCATCATCTTCAGACCATTGTATTCGGATGGGTTGTGGCTGCCGGTCACCATTACACCGCTACCGGTTTCAAGGTGATAAGTAGCAAAATACAAAACCGGCGTCGGCACCATGCCGATATCAATGACATCACGTCCAGTGCTTCTTAATCCTTCAATCAATGCATCAGTCAAATCCTGACCGGTGGTTCTGCCATCTCTACCGACAACCAATGTTTGTTGACCCTTTTCGCTTGCCATCGTACCCAATGCCTTTGCAATCTCGGATACGGCTTCGACAGTCAGTGTTTCTCCCACGACACCACGTATGTCATAGGTCCTGAAAATAACCGGGTCGATATCGATAGCCTTTGGCTTTGGTTTCGGCTGCGGTGTTTCATCTTCAGCCGATAAAGGTACGACTTGGGTAATATCATCAGCAGGCGCCTGTGCTTTCTTGGCCGGTGCTTTAGGCTTGGCAATCATGGTGACGTCATCGCCTTCCATACCCTGCGATAGGGGTTTCGGGTTCGAGGTGATACGATCACCTTCCGGCAAATGTGGAATCCATTTTTTTACGCCAGCATGCGCACCTTCAACGATGGCTCTTACAGCGCCCTCATAAGTGACGGTAGAAATTTTTCCTTTTTTCGAACTACCGCCACCACCTCGCTTCTTTAACAGAAGCAAGCCGCCACCAATTAATAATATTCCAATCAATACAACAGCAATGATTGGCAATAGCGAACTTGACTCCGAAGAGGCAGGCGCAAGTAATTCATCAGCAGTCCACAAGGCAATGATCCAACGCGTATCATCGACACTGACTGTCATCGCTTCACCTTGTCGATAACCTGCGTCACCGGCCTTGGCTAAAACAATATTCTTTCCGGAAGCCCGCTGCGCTAATTCGATATAAGTGTTAGCAGGTGCGATCCCTTCAACCAGTTCACTAAAAACATCAACATTAAGACTAAGATGTAATAAACCCACCAGTTCCAACGCAGGGTTGACCACACGTTCAATAACAACGATATGCTGTTTCGGTGAGCCAAATAACAATACTTCAGAGTTAACCTGATTGGTTTTCTCCGCCTTGTTCAGTAGATCCATTGAGGCATAGCTCAACGGCGGATTACTTTCCGTATCGAGTTGATAACTTCCGGGTAACAAATAACGTAATTTCAGGACATGAGGAAAGCCAGACTGTTTTTGATTAGCAGCAGCTTCCAACGCGGCAGTATCAGCTGACTCAAATAAACTGATCGTCGCCTGATCTTTTGCCAGCTCTTTTAATTGTGCAGTAATGGCAGCGTATTTAGTCCGAACCTCGGTCGCAACGCTACGGGCTTTTTCGTCCTTTGCAGCCATCGCAGCCTGCTCCGCACCGGTAGACATCTTTGAATAAACAATCCAGCCAACGACACCAACCGCAGCAATGAGCGCAAATACGGATACGCCAATAATGGCATTCCTTACGGTTCTTCGTTTAAATCGTCGATTGGTAACCGGACCTTCAACCATCAATACTCTCCTGTGCACGCTGAGACAGGCCCGTATGACCGAACCCACCTTCGCCTCTTTCTGTCTCGCTAAATGATTTTACGAATTCAAACTTTGCTTGTACCACCGGCACTATCACCATCTGGGCAATTCTATCGCCAGGATTGATAGTGAATGTGCTATTGCCACGATTCCAGCAGGAAACAAAGATTTCGCCTTGATAATCTGAATCGATCAAACCAGTCAAATTGCCGAGCACAATACCATGTTTATGACCCAATCCGGAACGAGGCAATAGCATGGCGGCATAACCCGGATCCTGAATATAAATAGCAAAGCCAGCCGGCACCAATGAGGTCTCACCGGGCGCCAGGATCAAGCATTGGTCAAGACAGGCACAAATATCCAGTCCAGCCGAACCCGACGTGGCATAATCAGGCATCGCGAATTCCTTGCCCAAGCGCGGATCAATGAGTTTGATTTGAATTTTTTGCATGATATCGCTCAGCGACCAAGGCAATGAGGTCTCTTGCTAACTTGTTTTTATGCGTTTGCGGCAGCTGTTGACTGCCATCTTCCCAATAAACATTCAGGGCATTTTCGTCACTATCAAAGCCTAACTGATCGCCGACACGATTGGCGGCAATCATATCAATCTGCTTTGCTTTCAGTTTCGCCAGGGCATTCACCTCGAGGTTTTGCGTCTCTGCGGCAAAACCGACAGTAAACGGCGCATCTTTTATCGCAGCAACACTGGCAAGAATATCAGGATTCTTTTTTAAGTTAAGCTGTAGCTCATCGCTGGTTTTTTTGATCTTATGTTGAGCGGCATTGTCAATACGATAGTCTGCCACCGCCGCTGCCGCGATAAAGATATCGGTGTGTGCTATCTGTTGCATGACGGCCTGATGCATCTCGTTGGCCGTCAATACCTGGTTCACATGACTATGCTCAGGGAAATCCAGCTGAATCGGGCCGGAAACCAACGAAACATCGGCACCAGCCTCAATCGCAGCATTGGCCAACGCCAAACCCATCTTGCCTGAACTCTTATTACTAATGTAGCGCACTGGATCAATCGCCTCACGGGTCGGTCCAGCGGTAATTAGTAGTCGAGAACCACTTAACACGCCAGTGTTAAACATTGCGCCAATATCCTTAATAATCTCTTCAGGCTCACGCATTCGACCGGGACCGTTTTCACCGCAAGCCTGATCGCCACTATCAGGCCCAGACATGCTGATATTTCTCGCCAACAGAGTTTGATAATTAGCCTGAGTGGCACTGTTCATCCACATTTGATGATTCATCGCTGGTGCCAGCAATATCGGCGCCTCGCTGGCAAGACAGAGAGTGCTTAATAAATCGTCTGCGATACCATGGCCGAGTTTGGCCATAAAATTAGCACTGGCAGGCGCAACGACGATGACATCGGCCCACCTTGCCAATTCGATGTGCCCCATGGCGGCTTCAGCCGCAGGATCGAGTAAGTCGCTGTGTACCTCACGACCGGACAAAGCTTGTAAGGTCAGCGGCGTAATAAACTCACAGGCAGATTGAGTCATCACGACTCTCACATCCGCCTGATACTGTCGGAGCAAACGCACTAATATCGCAGCCTTGTAAGCCGCAATGCCGCCAGTAATACCGAGTAAAACTCGTTTGTTTTTTAATTGGTACATAATTCGGCGATTTTACATTAATATTTAACGGCTGTGGTGTGCAGATTAAGCATGCACTTACAAACTTAATAAAACATTAATAACTAGGGAGGGTTGTGATGTCGATTAATTCGTGGCCGCTGGATGAAAGACCCAGGGAAAAATTACTAAAAAAGGGCCCTGCTGCACTATCTGATGCTGAAATTCTGGCCATTTTCCTGCGCATTGGGCGTGAAGGCAGTACCGCAGTGGATCTCGCCAGGGAGTTGATAGATCGCCATGGGAGCCTGAAAACGCTAATCGATACCGATCAAAAGGAATTTTGCGCTACCAAGGGACTGGGGCTGGTTAAATATATTCAGATTCAAGCTGCGATTGAACTAGGGCGACGCTATCTACAGGCGGAGCTGGAAGTGAGTGATGCTTTCACCAACCCAAAGCTGACATGCGAGTTTCTCAGCATGAAGCTCAGGGCCTATCCCTATGAAGTCTTCGCCTGTCTATATCTGGATAATCGCCACCGACTTATTTGTTTTGAAGAATTATTTAACGGCACTATCGATACCGCGCAGGTACATGCCAGAGAGGTGCTAAGGGCCGCCATCAAGCACAATGCCGCTGCCGTCATCTTTTCGCATAACCATCCCTCTGGTGTGGCCGAACCGAGTCAAGCGGACATTCAATTGACAAAGGAATTGAAGCGGGCACTGGCTTTTATCGATGTGCGGGTACTTGATCATATAGTCATCGGTGATAATGAGGCCGTTTCGCTGGCAGAACGTGGGCTGATCTAGGCTGCGGCTGTAAACACGCTATATGCGGCGAAACAGTAATAAGCCTGGCTGGTTCACAGGCTAGCATGATCCAAGGCTTGGATCCGGCATTCAATCCATGTACAATCCGCGCTCTTTTTTATTGAGTTTGACGAGAACAACAATGTCAAGAGTCTGTCAGGTAACGGGAAAGCGCCCAATGGTTGGGAATAACGTATCCCATGCAAACAATAAAACGAAACGTCGTTTTCTGCCTAACCTTCAATCACGCCGCTTCTGGATTGAAGCCGAAAGCCGCTGGGTACGCTTGCGCGTCAGCAAGAAAGGCCTGCGTATTATTGATAAGAAAGGTATTGAAAGCGTTTTAGCTGATATCCGCGCCCGCGGTGAAACTATCTAGGAGCAGGATATGCGCGATAAAATCAAACTAGTCTCAACGGCAGATACCGGTCACTTCTACACCACGACCAAAAACAAACGCACCATGCCGGATAAAATGGAAATCAAAAAATACGATCCGGTGGTGAGAAAACACGTGATATACAAGGAAGCCAAAATCAAATAACAAAAACCCGCTTAACGCGGGTTTTTTTATCTCCATGGATAGAGTGTATATCGCTTCTGAAATAAACCCTCATACAACTGCAGGTCGTAAGGTATAAGCGCGAATATGCTGCGCAAAATCCTCCAAGGCCTTAATACCGGTCTGTTCCGCCTGAGCACACCAGTCTTTCAGACTCTCAACCAGATGTTCATGACTGGCTGATTTCTCCTGCCAGATAGCCTGCAGCTTTAATCGATATTCATACACGACTTTTAAGCTATCGGATTCGGCCAATGCTGATTGCAGTGATTGTTTGGCGTGTTGATCCAGCAATACATCGGTACGATGCAAAAGGCGTTTGCCTTTCCTTAGTAACCTGCGGCGCGTGACATTAGCTTTGCGCATCTCATCCCGATAAACGTCAGCAATCACTTCGCGCGCGTAATCCGACATGACATGCAGGCGATTAGTAATCACCGCGCTCACAGTATCGTCATCAATAACAGGCTTCTGATCATCAAGGTAAGGAATAGGGGCCAGTTTTTTCACTTTAGCCCAACCGAGTTTCCGCATAGCCTCGATATACATCCAGCCAATATCAAACTCCCATGACTTGACCGAGAAACGCGCCGAGCTGGCAAACGCATGATGATTATTATGCAGTTCCTCACCGCCTATCAGTATCCCAATGGGTACAATATTGGTAGAGGCATCAGGCGACTCAAAGTTTCGATAACCACGCCAGTGCCCAACACCATTAATCACACCTGCCGCAAAGAACGGAATCCAGGCCATTTGTACCGCCCAGATGGTGATGCCGATAAAGCCAAACAACACGAAATTAATAATAAACATACTGATAATCCCGCCAAAAGTGCTGGCTCGATAGATATTGCGTTCGATCCAATCATCAGGCGTTTCGTGTCCATATTGATCCAGCGTTTCCTGTTTTGCTGTTTCAGCCTTATAAAGCTCAGTGCCTTCCCATAACACTTTATTAATCCCTCTAATCAGCGGGCTGTGCGGGTCTTCTTCCGTTTCCACCTTGGCATGGTGCTTACGATGCACCGCCACCCATTCCTGGGTGCCCATACCAGTGGTTAGCCATAGCCAAAAGCGGAAAAAATGAGAAACCACAGGATGTAATTCTATTGCTCTGTGCGCCTGACATCGATGCAGGTAAACCGTCACTGAGACAATAGTAATGTGAGTCAAAAACAGCGTGACAAGAATGTAACCCCACCACGGCAATGCAATTAAACCGTTAAACATGAAAAACCTCGTTCTAGTTATTATTAGTTAGCAATACGTCTTATCTGTTCAATAATAAATGACCATACCGATCAAGCTGGGCTTGCCAACCCGGTGCTAGCCAGACGGTCGCCTCGGCGTCGCAAATTGACAATGGCCCAGTCACTCGCTGGCCCGGTTGCAACTGTTGACGATTGAGCTTGCCGTTATCCAATCCATTTGAATCACTATTATCCGGGACAATGTCGCTGGCAGGCAACGTCATGCTTGACGCAAGTGTAACGCCGACTCGGATATTGACCAACTCTATTTCTGCCTGAAGCGCATAGCCGTATCGATGCCGGTGAGTTTGTTCAAATAGATCAATACAGTGGTTAATATCTGACCAGTCAATCTCAAGGGTATGTGCCTGTCCCTGATAGCACAAATCCAGCGTGACTCTAGTCTGCATGGCATCACTATGCTGTCTCTCATCCGCGAGCGAATCGACCGCCTGTTTTGATAAGTCGTCAATGTGTTGCTGTAACTCAATATCGGAAAGATTGGACAGCACTCGCCCCAAAGTTTTCGTCAATTGCCGACCAGGGCTGGCTACGATCATACCCAGTGCAGACAGCACCCCGGACATGTTCGGCACGATAACACGTTGCATTTCCAGCTTTTCGGCAAGTTCACAAACATGCAAACCGCCAGCACCACCAAAGGCCATCAGTGTAAACTCTCTGGCATCGATGCCTCGTTCCACACTGATAACGCGCAATGCCTGTGCCATATGCTCATTGGCAATACGAATGATACCCAGTGCAGCTTCTTCAACAGTCGCCAGATTTAAACGCTGCGCCAATTGCAGCATCACGCTTAATGCTCGATCTTTATCCAGTGTTAACGAATTACCCAGCCTGGTATCAAACGGAATGCGGTTAAGAATCAGATTGGCATCAGTCACCGTTGCATTGTTGCCTCCCTGACCATAGCAGGCCGGACCCGGTACAGCGCCGGCAGAATCCGGGCCGACCTGTAATAAACCGCCTTCATCTACCGAGGCGATTGATCCACCACCCGCTCCAATCGTATGGATATTGACCATTGGCACCCCAACCGGATAGCCGCTAATACCCCCCTGGCCAGTCAATTCAATTTGACCATCGATCATGGCAACATCGGTCGACGTGCCACCCATGTCAAAAGTTAATAATTTATTGCAGTTGAGTTGCTCGCTTAACGCATAGGCAGCGGCAATTCCACCAGCGGGGCCAGACAGTAATAAGTGCACCGGTTCATTGCCCGCCTGTTTCGCATCTGAGGTTTGTCCGGAACTGCGCATGACACGCAGACTGGAAGGCATTAATTTATCCTGCAGTCGGTTCAAATAGCCTTGCATCAACGGTCCGGTATAGGCATTCAACCAGGTGGTAATGCCACGTTCGTATTCTCGATATACCGGTGCGATCGCAGAAGAACGCGAGACAAATACGAAATCCGGTATTTTGGCAGCAAGCCGCACTTCATTTGCAGGATTCAAATAGGAAAATAAAAAGTTAATCGCAACCGATTCCGGTTTGAGCTGCTCCAACTTTTCTAACAGCTGCTCGATATCTTCATCGGTCAATGGCACCAGTTCTTTTCCTTCATGATCAAGCCGACCTGCTGTTTCAAGACATAGCGCTGCCGGAACCGGTGGCGCCTTTACAACTGGTGTCAGGTTATAAAGCTCCTGTCTTGCCTGACGACCTATGGTCAGGACATCTTTGAAACCCTGATTAGTGATATAAACCGTTTTCGCACCCTTACCTTCAAGCACTGCGTTGGTTGCCACGGTTGATCCATGTATAACAAGTAGTGATTCATCCAGCGCAATCTGCATCTCATCGATGCCTTGCAATATTGCCTGTTCAGGTGCAGTTGGTGTCGACAGCACCTTATGCGTGCTGATTGTTAGACCGTCATAAAAAACAAAATCAGTGAAGGTCCCACCGGTGTCAATGCCTAATAGATTCATCTATGGAATAAGCTTGCATGTTTTAATGTAATAAGAATAATAGCTGCGCAATGGAGAGTGAAATACTAATCGAAGCTTCTGAACTTTCTCGTTCATATGGACAGCAACGTGCCGTCGAGAACGTCAGTTTCAATGTGCATCGCGGCGAAATCCTCGGCTTTCTCGGACCGAATGGTGCAGGCAAGTCGACTACCATGCAAATCATCAGCGGTATTGTCGCGGCGAATCATGGCTCGGTCAGCATCGCCGGACATGACATTAACGATACACCTAAAAAAGCCAAACAACATATTGGCTTTTTGCCCGAGCAGCCGCCGTTATACCTGGACCTAACCGTTGATGAGTATTTGCACTTTGCTGCAAAGCTCAGAGGCTTAAGAGGTAGCGAACTATCTGAAGCGGTTACCATTAGTAAGCAGCGCTGCGGCCTGGAACAATCAGGCTCCCGATTGATCAACAATCTTTCCAAAGGCTATAAGCAGCGTGTAGGTATTGCCCAGGCAATTGTACATTCCCCGTCGGTGATCATACTGGATGAACCCACTTCAGGGCTGGATCCGATCCAGATTCGTGAGATACGCGATCTGATGCGAGAGTTATCAGAAGACCATAGCGTGATTCTTTCCACCCACATCTTGTCTGAAGTACAAAGTTTATGCAGCCGGGTATTAATTATTAATCAAGGTAATATCGTGCTGGATCAATCGATACAGAACCTGCAAGGTGATCAGAACAACCCTGACAGCATCATTATTGGACTACACAATCCACCATTACCTGAGGAGTTACTGGGATTGGATGGCGTCATGTCGGTTGAGAATATTAGTGAGAATACCTTTCGAGTGAACTTTGAAGAGGGCATTGACGCGACTCAATCAATTATCAAAAAAGCGGTCAAACAAGACTGGGGTCTGTATAAATTAAATCCGGATGATAATTCGCTGGAGTTAACATTCATGCGCCTGACGCAAGGTGATGATCCCTCACAAATGACCGCGGCAAACCTTGAACAAGACAACGAGGATACCCACAATGAATAATATTTTATTGATCGCGGGTAATGAATTACGTCGTCTGTTCAAATCCCCGCTGGCCTGGATAATCCTCGCAGTCGTACAGTTTTTAATCGCGATGTTTTTTTATTTGTTGATTCAACAATACGCTCAACCGGCTAATGCTGGACAAGGTATTACTGCAGTGGTGGTCAGTGGCATGTATCAGATTGCCGGTGTCATCATGTTATTGGTATCACCACTGCTGACAATGCGACTATTAACGGAAGAACGTCGCTCCGGCACGATCAAATTATTATTTTCATCACCGCTCAGTATTACTGAATTAATCCTGGGCAAGTACCTGGGGATTACGGCATTCTATGGCTTGATGTTGGTGATGATTAGTCTGATGCCAGCTGCATTATTGTTTGGTACACCACTGGATCTGGGACAAATCACAGCGGCATTAATTGGGCTGATATTGTTAATGTCTTCGTTCGCCGCGATTGGTTTGTTTATTTCATCATTGACCAGCCAGCCCGGCATCGCTGCTATCAGTACGTTTGGTGTGCTGTTCATACTCTGGATTATTAATGCCGCCGGCACTAATTCATCGGAAGGGACCGCTGCAGTATTTGCCTACTTATCATTACTCACGCACTACAATAATTTATTAAACGGCGTATTCAACTCGGCGGATGTCGTGTTTTACTGTTTAGTCAGTCTATTATTCATTGTGTTAAGCATCTGGCGTCTGGATGCCGAGCGGAGTTTCGGTTAACGATGTTAATTACCGCAAAAACCCGATTACAGTCACGTCTCAACAGCATCATTATGTTTGTGCTGTTATTAACTGTGGTTGGTTTGTTGGCATGGGTCAGCAATCAACACAATGCCCAGTATGACTGGACCGCAAACGGTCGCCACACCTTATCCAAAGCCAGCCGTGATTTGCTCGCACAAATGCCGGACAAGATCGAAGTCATCTCTTACGCACGAGAAAACCAGTTACTGCGTACCGCCATTAAGGACTTCATTAGTAAATACCAACGTCATAAACCGGACATCAAACTGCATTTTATTAATCCGGATGCAGTACCGGATGAAGTCAGAAATCTTGGTATCAGTGTAGATGGCGAAATCATCATTCGTTATCAGGACAGAAGCGAACACGTTCGTTCTGATGAAGAACAAGTCTTCACTAATGCCTTACAACGACTGGCACGCAATCAGGAAAGCTGGATTGCTTTTATTGAAGGGCATGGAGAGAGACGGGCGTTAGGCAAAGCCAATCATGATCTTGGTGAGTGGATCGGCCAGTTGTTTAACCAAGGCTTTGAAGTGCAACCTATCAATCTTGCTGATATTCAGGCGGTGCCGGATAACACCTCTATCCTGGTCATTGCCGGGCCGCGTATCGATTATCTTCCCGGCGAAGTGGAGATAATTCAAACTTACATTAATAACGGCGGCAATCTGTTGTGGTTGCATGAACCCGGTGAGATGTATGGACTGGAAGCAATCGCTGAACAGCTTGCTATGTCTTTTTACGAAGGTGCGATTATTGATTATGCCGGACAGCTGATTGGTATTAATGATCCGACAATATCATTAATTACTGAAAGTCTTTATGCCGAGCACCCAATTACCGAACAGTTTCAATTCACCACCCTTTATCCATTGGCCGGCGCAATTGAAATAAAAGAATCGGAAATCTGGAACAGCCGACCGATACTAAAAACCGGCGACCATACCTGGGTAGAAACAGCCAAATTGCAAGGAACAGTGGATTATGATGAGGACGTCGACACTATCGGGCCTCTGACAATCGGTGCCAGCTTTGAGCGCGAGCTGGAAATTGAAGACGCTGAGGAGTTAGTCACAAAACAACAACGTATCGTTATCATTGCAGACGGTGACTTTTTATCCAACACCTATTTGGCAAATAGCGGTAATAACGAACTCGGTACGCGCATCATAAACTGGTTAAGCAGTGACGATGAATTTATATCGATTCCGCCCAAAGTTGCGGCGGATACACAACTGGATATGTCATCCACCACCTTGGGGGCCATGGGCATTGTGTTCCTATTCATTCTCCCGGCAGGCTTGATTGTGACTGGTATCACTACTGGTATTCGTCGAAAGAAAAAATAAATGGGTAAACGTTTAGCGATCAATATTGGCTTGCTATTAGTTATCGCGGTACTGGTATTGATCATTCGTTCAGATGAACCAACCCCACCTGCCACAACCCGTTTGACAACAATCAATAAAGACAACATCACGCGCATTGGTGTTAATCGCGCAAATCAAACACCATTGAAATTTACTAAAACGGTAGATAGCTGGTTATTACAATCACCGATGCAATTTAGAGCCAATCTGACACGCATTAATGCGATGCTCAGTTTACTTGAGACAGCCTCGTTTGGTTCATTTGACAAAGCCACGGTGAAGCTCGATGGGTTTGAGCTCAATGCACCACAGGTAACACTCCAATTAAACGATCATGAGTTTGCTTTCGGCACCACTGACGCCATCGATCAACGACGCTATGTGTTGTTTAACGACAAGATTCACATGATCGATGATTTTCTATTCCAGCAGTTACTGACCGAGCCACCGTTTTTTGCAGACTTGTCGCTGGTACCAAAGGGCGAAACAATAAAATCAATTCAGTTCCCTGATAACCGAATTGAAAAACAGGATGACCAGTGGCAAATGCAAAAGTTAATGGACATCAAACCACAGCAGATCAAGGAACTGGCATATGCCTGGGAAACCGCCAACGCCGTCTCGGCTAATATTTTACAGGAAACGCAGACCGACCTGGCGATTATTATTGAGACAGAACATAATGCGACGCTACATTTCGACATTATCGCAACCGTGCCGCACCTGATATTAGGCAGAAAAGACCTGGGGATCCAATACAATATAGGTAGCGATGTCAGCGCCCGACTGCTATTGCAAGAAAACCCACCGGTGGCTAACGAAGCCGATGCCGCTACCGATTTCTTCATCAGCGACTAAACACCTTGCCTGAGTTACCTGAAGTTGAAACGACCAAACGTGGCATCGCACCGTTTGTTGTCGGAGAAACCGTAGCGAAAATTATTATTCGTGAACGCCAACTTCGCTGGCCGATACCCGGCACGTTAAAAAAGCAGCTTACGCATGAGCTAATCCGCAAATTAGATCGACGCGCAAAATATTTATTGTTTTATACCGAGTCAGGCTGCATGCTGTTACACCTCGGTATGTCGGGCAGCTTACGTATTCTGGATAAGGATATGCCGTTAACCAAACATGACCATGTTGATTTTGTATTTGAATCAGGACGTACGCTTCGGTTTCGCGATCCGAGAAAATTTGGTTCTATACTGTGGACAAAGGACGACCCGCATCAACATAAATTGATCGCACACCTGGGACCAGAGCCATTACATGACGCATTCGATACGGATTATCTTTATCAAAAATCACGTAAGCGTAGTCAGGCAGTCAAAACCTTTATCATGGATAGCCGTGTCGTTGTCGGCGTCGGTAATATCTACGCCAACGAAGCATTATTCATGGCCGGTATTAACCCAAGACAAAAAGCAGGCAAGGTCTCGAAAGCGCGCTATGAAAAACTGGTCACGGCGATTAAGCAGGTACTTGCAAGTGCCATAAAAAAAGGCGGCACAACCTTGCGCGACTTTATTAATGGAGAAGGGAAGCCAGGTTATTTCCGCAATGAACTAAATGTCTATGACCGGGCTGGTGAACAATGTGTGAACTGTGAAAAAACGATCAAGATTATTCGTTTAGGTCAGCGCTCAACATTTTATTGCTCAAGTTGCCAAAAATGAAAATGTAAATATGAACCTAATAACTAAAAAGGGTTTTAGACTTCTGTTATCGGCCATAAGTGGATATTACCGTTATAAATATTGGGAACTAATATGTTGAGCCCATTTGAATTGCCAATAGCATGAGTAACGTTATGTTGATATATCTGTTTTTGGCTTTTACTCGACACAAAAAAAGCAAATCAAGTCTGGTAATACTGAAACTTATTTTTTCTTAATAGACCGAATAATAGAAACGCTGTAGGAAACATTAGCATCCCGGAAGGAACAGGAACAGGTGTAAAAGTAATATCACTTGTAACTGTATTTGATACGAAAATCTCATTTGAACCAGCGATAGAGTATCTAAAATGGTCGATAAATCCAGAACTCAAACAGTTATCTGAATTGCATAAACCAAGAAAAAAATCATTTGTATTTCCTGTGACTCTATGAGTGCCGTTTAAATTGGCTCCTAAATCCAAAGCACTAAACTCACCAAAACGAAATAAAGTTAACATAGTTACGTCATCTGACTCATAGATATGATCACCGACAGATAACGTCAAAGTTAGAGGATTATCACTAAATGATGAATGACCGAACGAATTTATCAACGAGTCATCGTAAAGCCACGTCAAGCTACCATTAATGGTAGCTTGAGGAGCTGGACCAGAGAAATTTGTCGCTGAGAATTCGACAAACATATTGATTGGTCCGCTTATAGCTGGTGTAGAACAAAGAAGAAGAAGCACTCCAATTATTTTTTTCATTGATTATTATCCTTTAGCTAAAGCAGTAATTAACTGCGTTAGTTTTTTTAGAAATGCTTGCTAAAACAAGTAATGAAGAACCAAAAAACCAAACTGCAGCAGGTAAAGGCACAGTCACAAGGTTTAGATAAGCAGGAAGCGTGTCGTATGCCATTGACGGAGATGACATCTCTGCGCCTAAGGCCGCAATGCGAAAGTTAAACTCTTCTCCATTTGACCATTTACCACTTAGGAAACTGCTAAATTCCGTTGGGTTATAGAAATTGAAATCTAAGCCATATAGTGTGACGTTAGTAGTTGGCCTTAGCCTCAGCCAGGATAAATCATCAAGCTGATAAATATTAGCGCTGCTGTTTTCACGGAAATTAAGCCAACCTATATCACCTCCAAATATATTTACGGTAGAAGAATCATATAAGTTGATAAAACTGACAGTGCCTCCATTGACAGTCAATTGAGTGTCATTATTGCCATGGTAATGTGAAATGCTACTACCTTTATTAAAAATAGACTGCATTTGTCCATTAGCCCATAAATTACTGACATGGCCTCCATCTTCTATAGTTACAATACTTGATAAGCCTGCTCGGATAGTTGCAACATATCCACCGTTAATTACTGTTATCGAATTTGTTTCATAAGAATATATTGTTGGGGTACTGTCATCATCAATTATGATTGGTGATGCATTTAGCAATGCTGAATAAAAGAACAATAAGATTATAATGAAGTTTCTCATCGAGCTTCTCCTAAAGGCTACGAGATAGCTTACATTAAAATTGTGACTAAATTTTTACAAAAGCTTAATTTAATAACTGGAATAAGTTGTCTTAAGCAATTAGACATGAAAATCTATATTGGTCAATTGATCACATTTACGGTTCTCGGTCGGAAGTGGACATAAATAAAAACATATTTGTGAATATTTAAAATTATTCTTTAGTGGTTTTGATTAATCTCATTTTAGTTTTGTTTTGCTTTGGTGACTCACTAATGATTCCGACAAAGCATTGTTCTTGTCCTGATGTGGGTTTTCCGTCTTTGCCCTTGCTCTCTAAACATATCCCTGATTTTTCAGGGTATATTATTCTTTTTTCAGCAATGTACTTATCGTACTTATCTTCTCTGAAATCTTCATAACCTGAAAGAATAATAAGTTGCTTATCTACATAGCCGTTCTTAGCCCATATTGCGGTTACCCATTCACCTTCATAGCCGATAATTAAATCAGGATTTGTTTCATTATAAACTGCATTTGGGATTGTCATTGATTCAATAATTTTTTTTGCCGAATCTACTAAATATTTTTTTGGAATTGTCTTCTCATAGTCATTTGGCATTACAGGGATAATTGCAGACAACTTATCAAGCACTGAATCTCGGTTTAAAAAAATAACATTTCTCCAAACAAGGGAGTATTCAGAAGAGTATTCGAGCCCAAAACCGTCCATTTGCATTACGTCAATACTGATCGATAAGTAAAGCATGCAGTCTAATGCCCCTTGCGCGCTACCTTTGTAGTAAACTTCAAACAAGTTATCTTGAATTACTGTATTTTTGATCGCATTCAAGTTAGGAATTGGTTTTTGCGTGTTTGACAGTTTGTTTTTTGAGATACCACAATTTTTTTCACCATATCTTTTACTAACGCTAGCTGGTTCGCGATCAAATATGAATGAATCGGATTCTTCTGCATATGCAGCCTTGTAACTAAATGCATATGCGAGAAAAAAAGTTATGGAGATAGATACGAAACTTAAACGAATAATAATCATTTTCCTAATGATCGGTTATTTAGTCTATAGACGATAGTAGCCTATAAAAAAATGTATGCGAATGCATGCTTTTCATTGAGATTAACTAAAATAACCAGCAGCGCCTTTTAGAATAAATAATGTAAGGCAAAGAAAGAATAAGATTTGAGTTTGTCACTTAAGATTGTCCGAGTCTGCTTAACTTTGCTGCGAATAGATATTGTTGGAAAAAAGTTGCTTCGTTAGTAGCATCACTTTTAGTGGGTACATGTCTGCCTATTTTATCAGAAAGGTCCGCCATATTTTTATTTTCTAAGGCCCCTGCAATTGCAGCCGAGTTGTTGCCGGTGCTGGTAATAATCCGAAACAAAAAACGCAAAGAATTTCGAAAACACATTATGACAAACTGATAAACGCAATTAAGCTTATCCGCCGGGCTCAGCGCTCAACATTTTATTGTTCAAAGTGTCAAAAATAGATAACAGCTTATTCTTGTTTGTGTTCTCCATTTCTTTCACGCTGATACTCTTCATATGACATCGAGTTTTCTTCCAGGCACTGCTCATATAGTTCACCCTGCAAGGTATTACATTCATTCAAACGACTATTCTGCGCCGCTTCATAAATTGATTTCTGACTACAAGCAGATAGTCCTGTTGTTAACATAAGCAAACCAAACAAATAACGCATCATACCTCCGATAGCTGATTAATTAATTTTACTGCCATGACTACGCCGTTTTCTTGTTGCATCAATGTGGCGACTCGTTCTGCATTAGCAGTAAGAGCCTTGTCATTTATTGCGTTTGTAATTTCATTAGACAATATATCAGCATTAACACGGCGTCGACTTAATACCTGATGCGTAAGTCCTAAGCGTCGCAGTTCATTACCCCAAAATTTTTGTTCTTCAATATGCGCAATAACAATCGAAGGCTTGCCACAAAAACTGGAGGTTTGTGTCGTGCCCGCACCGCCATGATGCACTATCAATTTACAAGCAGGAAATATCTGCCGATGCGGTAGTGAATTGACATACAGAATATCGTATGACGACGAAAAGCCACAACTTTCAGCGTCACACGTTTGAATAATTGCTCTACAGTTTGCCCGTTTTGCCGCATCAGTAAACATCTCTAAGGTTTTGGTTTGCATGGTGATATCTTTTGGCATCAAACTGCCAAAAGTCATATATATTGGGGCATCTCCAGCTGCGATAAAGTCTTCAACAGGTTTCGATAAGGTTCCTTCCATTTCGATATTAGGCATATTCAAAAAACCACAGACTTCAATGTAATCGGGCCAGCCGGCCTGACGCTGACAGAGTTGTTTACTAACCGCAATCAACGTAAGTTTTTTTGATAACCAGACATCTTCTATAAGATCGTTTACCGCTTGCATGCCAAGCTTACGCCTAAAATTATTCGCATAAGATTTTAAGCAGCGATTTAACAGCGCATTAGTCAAACGCCAGAGCAGCGGATTAATCCATTTGCCACAATCAGGCAATCCGGGCGGTGACAAGTAAGGCGTAGCAATCGACGTATGTTGCAGCATCACTGTAACGTAAGGTTTACCTGTCTTTTCAGCCCAGGCCTGCAACGGATAGTGGAAAAAGTGGCCAATGATTAAATCATTATCTTCACAAAGTTGCTTTGCTGCCTCCGACATTTGATCCTCAACGGGGAAAAAGGCCAGCTTAAGAATATTGGTAACTTGCTTAAGCGGGTTACGTTCGTTAACAATCGACTCGCCAACACGTCTCAGTGTTGCTTCGTCTTTGAAGACAGGGGAAGCGATGTTAACAAGCGTCACACTATTTTTTATTTGCGACGCATCATGTCGAGCATGGTCAACACAGGTAATCACAAGCGTGACATCATGTCCGTCGGCTTGCAGTCCTTCTGCAAGTGCGAGGAAAGGGCGAATATCACCATGACTACCCCAGGTTTGCATCCCTATCTTCATGAATGGAATATTGAATATCCAGAATTTATATAAGTCAGGAGAATGATAAACCTGATACTACTGAGAGAGATAAATCACCTCGGCCATACCTTCACCGCGTGGGTCGCTGGCAGCAAATAAAACATTCTTTTGCTTCCATAACATGACCGCCTGCATATTACCGTAACGACGACTCTTTTCTGACAGCACATGACCTCGTTGCTGTAGTTGGGATTGTTCAGCAGCAGTTAATCCACCTGATTCAAACTGTAACTGATCGGGAAGATACTGATGATGATAACGCGGCACGGAGACCCAGGATTGCGGTAAGTTACCCTCAGCAAAATCAAGAATACCAAGTAATACCATGCTGATAATCCGACTGCCGCCAGGGGTGCCAAGCACACCCACACGCGTATCATCCTCAACAAACGTTGGCGACATACTCGATAACGGACGCTTGCCTGCAGCGATGGCATTGGCATGTTGCCCGATTAAACCGTATGAGTTTGCGGTAAACGGTTTAATAGAAAAGTCATCCATCTCATTGTTTAACACCACACCGGTGCCTTCAGCGACAAAGCCGGAACCAAACGGAAGATTAATACTTAATGTCGCCGCAACCCGATTACCTTCACTATCGATAATTGAAAAATGCGTCGTGTCCTCACCAACAGGGTTATCGGCAAACACATCGGAGAGTTCTGCACTTGGCGTTGCTTTTTGTTCATCAATTGTCAGGCCCAGACCTTCTGCATAATTTTTGTCGAGCAACCGTTCGACCGGCACCTCAACAAAATCACTATCGCCCAGATAAGCAGCACGATCACGATACGCCCGTCGCATAGCTTCAATAACAATATGTTTGCGTGTTATCGAATCATAGTTATCAAGCTCAAACTTATTCAACATCTGCAATGCCTGACCTAATACGATCCCGCCTGAAGAAGGCAAGTTTGCAGACGTGACCTGAATATCTTTGTAAGTAAACCGTATTGGCTCGCGCTCAACCAGACGATAGTTTTTAAGATCATCCAGTTCCCAAATACCACCGTGTTGCTTCACACTGGCAACCAGCTTATTTGCAACGGATCCAGAATAAAATCCATCGCCCCCCTGCTCAGCAATTGCGGTTAAGGTATCAGCCAGATCGGTTTGAATAATGCGTTCACCAATGGCAGGGATGTCACCATCTTTAAGAAAAATAGAATTTGCATCAGCATATTGCCTCATTACCGAGGCACGAAAGCCGATCAGTTTTTGATAACGCTCGGTAACCGCAAACCCATTTTTTGCCTGTTCTATTGCTGGCGCCAGTACCTGCTTTAACGAAAGCTTGCCATAGCGTTTTACCAGATGTTCGATCCCGGCAGGAATACCCGGAATACCGGCAGCCATCGGGCCGTTGATAGATAAGCCTTTAATCACATTACCTTGCTTATCCAGATACATATCCTTATGGGCAAGACCTGGTGCCGTTTCACGACCGTCAATCATGACTTGAAAATTATCCTTCTCACGATGGATTAACCAGAATGCCCCGCCACCGATACCGGAACCATAAGGCTCGACCACGGCTAACGAAGCCGTCACCGCCGCCGCCGCATCAAACGCATTACCGCCCTGGCGCAATATCTCCAGACCTGCCTGCGTTGCTAAAGGATGTGCAGAGGCAACCGCAGCTTGTTTCATTGATTCTGCCTGTAACACATTAGACAGGCAGAGCAAAACGAGTAATAAAACAGATTTAAACATCATAAGGATTGTTAAGAGAATTTTTCGTTAAGGGCTTTTCCAACCGAGCCATGTACAAACTGACTCACATCGCCATTATAAGAAGCAATTTCCCGCACCAGGGTGGAAGAGATGTAGCTAAGATGTTCAGCCGGTGTTAAAAAAACAGTTTCGATGCCGGGTAATAGTTGTCGGTTCATACCTGCCATTTGAAATTCATAATCAAAATCAGATACAGCACGTAAACCACGAATAATCACGTTGGCGTTTAACTGTTTTGCCAGATCGGTAACCAAACCATCAAACGAAATAACCTTGGCATTGGCAATATCGGCAAGTGATGATTCTGCCAAGGCAATGCGCTGATCCAGATCAAACAGGGTTTGCTTACTGGTACTGTCAGCAACCGCCAGATAAGTTGTCTCAAACAGCTTGCCCGCGCGCGCCATGATGTCGATATGACCGTTAGTGATCGGATCGAACGTACCAGGATAAATTGCGATACTCATTGTTGCTGCCTTAACAACATCGATTGCACCTGACCTGCCCGTTTATTTTTCATCATCTGCCAATCGTCAGTCAGTACGAATTTTTTTTCTGCTTCAATATAAATCATGCCATTATCATTCAACAGCTTGTGTTTCTTTATCGTTAACAAACATTGCATGATCAAATCCTGATGAAAAGGGGGATCAAGAAAAATAATATCAAATGTCTGTTGACAATTTTGTAGCCAGCTTAGCGCATCTGCCAGATGAATTGAATGATGTAAGCTGTTAAAACGGTTGGCTGTCGTTTCCAATTGTTTTACCAGTTCCGGGCTGGATTCAACAAAAACACACTGGGCAGCACCGCGCGACAAGGCTTCAAAACCTAACGCGCCACTACCGGCAAACAGGTCGAGACAATATCGCTGTTCAATATCGAACTGTATCCAATTGAATAAGGTCTCGCGAACACGATCGGGTGTGGGTCTTAGCCCGGGAGACTCGAGCACATCGAGTTTTCTCCCGCGCCAATCTCCGGCAATGATCCTTAACTTGCCGGACTTAGCCAAACGGCTAACTGTCCTTGGGTTTATCTTCTGCGGTGGTACCCACCATCACCGTGACAAGTTTGTCAGGCGAAAGTCGGCGTGCAAAGGCATCCTTGATTTGTGCTATCGTGACGGCTTCAACCTTGTCGTTGAAGGTCTCCAGATAATCCAGCGGCAAACCATAGTAAGCCACCATGACAACATAGCTCAGTATCTTGTCGTTGCTGTCTATACGTAAAGGATAACTACCGGTGATATTTTTCTTGGACTGTGTGAGTTCTTCTTCGGTCGGTCCTTTATCAATGAACATCTGAATATTTTCCATCAACACCGATAGCGCTTCATCAACCTGCTCCGATTTGGTTTGCAAACCAGCAATGAACGGACCCTCATAACGCATCGGAGAAAAATAACTATAAGCGCTGTAAGACAGCCCGCGTTTTTCCCTGACTTCTTCAAACAGGCGTGACACCATACCACCACCACCTAATACATGGTTACCCACATACAGCGGGAAGTAATCCGGATCGCCACGACGCAGACCGGGTTGACCAACGAGGATATGTGTTTGCATAGAAGGGTGCTCAATAAACACCTTTTTAGACTTTTTCAACTTATCAACATCGGCCAGTTGCGATGGCTTTTCACCTTTAGAAAGGACACTGCTTAAGTCTTCTGCAATGGCTTCTGCCTGTTTGCGATCAATGGCGCCGACCATGGCAATCATTGCATTGCTGGCAACAAAATGTTTTTTGTAGAACGCGACGATTTCATCACGCGAGATCGCTTTAACCGAGTCTTCGGTACCCTCACTTGGTTTGGCATAAGGATGCGTTTTATAAACGGCATCCATGAACGCATCACGAGCCAAGGAACCTGGGTTTTGCTGTTTTGAACGTAAGCCAATCAAAGTCCGTGAACGACGGCGTTCTAGCGCGTCTTCTGGAAAGTCCGGCTTGGCGATAACCTTTTTCAAGTTATCAAGCGCCTTGCTGAGTAAGGCTTCGTCGGTTAATGAACGTAGTTTCACGGAAGAGGAATCATAGCCGGTATCCGCACCATAAATCGCGCCCAGCGATTCAAAGCCGCGACTGATCGCATCTGCATCCAACCCGTCTGCGCCCTGGGCAAACAGGCCCGTGGTCAACATAGCCAGACCGGGTTTATCACCATCACGACTGCTACCCGCATCGAATACCATTTCAATATCAATCATCGGCAGTTCGGGTGCGTGCACGTAATAAACATCCGTGCCTGATTTTGTTTGCCAATGTTCAATCTTTGGCGCCGCTAATACCGTCAGACTGATGCTGGTTAACGTGATAGCTAACAAGCCTAACAAAATATTCTTACAGTAAGACATAATAGTTAATCTGTTTAAATTAATGGACACGACCTGACCCTCCTGCTGGACGCCGCAGCGATTTAGCACTAAGCGGTAATGGTTCCAGCTCCGCAATAGTTAAACGATCATCGATAAAGTATTTTTCTGCTACCGCTTTAACCTGCTCAGCGGTGATTGCTTTAACACGCTCAACATAGGAATCTGCAAGTTGATAGGGCAGACCAATGGTTTCCAGGATGCCGACAATCATGGCCTGATAAAACACCGAGTCTTTTTCATAGACATCGCCGGAAATAACCTGCGCTTTTACCCGCTGCAATTCTTCTTCGGTCACCGGTTTGGTTTGTAAATCGATAATCTCCTGGCGCAGCGCAAGCTCTAATTCTTTGACTGATTTGCCCGCTGAAGGCGTGCCGGAAAGCATAAATACGTTGTCGAGCCTTGAAGCCATACGATAACTGGCGCTGGCGCTGGCAGCAATCTCAGAACCCCGAACCAGACGACTACTAAAACGTGCTGCGTTACCGCCGCTTAATATACCCGCCAAGACTTCCAGGGCATATGGCTCCCAGTCGTAATCATCGTTATTTGCATTGTCTGCTTTTTCAACCGGTACTTTGTACGCCATCATTAAATAAGGCAGCTCAGCCGGACGTTTTACCTTTACCCGTTTGAGGCCGAACTGTTCTACCTCATTGTGATCTTCGACGGTAATCGGTTCGCCTTTAGGTAACGGGCCAAAATATTTTTTTGCCAACGCATAAACTTCGTCCGGTTTAACATCGCCTGCTACCACTAACGTCGCATTATTTGGTGCATACCATTTTTGATACCAGTCACTTAAGTCTTCAATCGTCATTTTATCCAAATCATGCATCCAGCCAATTACCGGGAAACGATACGGGCTGGTTTGATAGGCGGTGGCCATCGCGACTTCGTAGACATACGACTCAGGATTGTCTTCGGTACGCCAGCGACGTTCTTCCTTCACCACTTCGATCTCTTTGATGAATTCTTCCGGCGGCAGCGTCAAATTACGCATGCGGTCCGATTCAAGTTTAAAGCTGATCTCTAAACGCGAATTTTCCAAAGTTTGAAAGTAGGCCGTATAGTCCGGACCGGTGAAGGCATTATCGCGCCCGCCATTTTCGGAAATGATGCGCGAGAATTCGCCCGGTGCATATTTCTCGGTGCCCTTGAACATCATGTGCTCCAGTGCATGCGAAATGCCGGTAATACCGTCATGTTCGTAACTGCCACCGACTTTGTACCAGACTTGTGATACCACTACCGGTGCCCGGTGATCTTCTTTGACGAGAATTTTAAGTCCGTTATCAAGATTGTATTCATGTACTGTCGCTGATGCCGACATAGAGACCAGTAGCCCCACGACAAGCAACAGTGTTTTTCTGGAAAAAAAGTAAGTCAACATAGTCATTTTTTCGCTAAATAGTTAAGTGATGCTCTATTAAGAGCGCAATTCTGTTTATGAGTTCGATCCGAGATGATGGTAGGATAACGCAAGTCTCACTTCATCCTGAAATAAATCATTTTAGTGTTTGGATTTAAGCGAAAAAATAACGATTCGTCTACACAAGACGCAACCAAAGAAACCACCCCTAAACTGAAAGACGGCCTGAAACGCACGCGCAGCGGGCTTTTTGGCGGTTTGTTTTCTCGCAGTAAAAAGCTCGACATTGATTCGGCAACCCTGGAAGAACTGGAAGATCGTCTGCTAATTGCCGATGTCGGCATGCACACTACTGATCAGGTCATGACCGCTTTACAGGCATTCAAAACCACCGATGCAGAACAAACGCCGCAGACAGTAATGAAGCAAGTGTTGCTGGACGTGTTGCAACCAGTGCAACAACCGTTAGCGACCGACACTCCTAACGCGCCATTTTTAATACTGGTGGTGGGCGTTAACGGCGTCGGCAAGACCACCACCATTGGCAAGATGGCAAAACGCTTTCAGGCACAGGGCAAACGTGTGATGTTGGCCGCTGGCGACACCTTTCGTGCCGCCGCGATAGAACAATTGCAGGTATGGGGCGAACGTAATGACATCAGGGTGATTGCCCAGTCTCACGGTGCTGATTCCGGCGCCGTCATATTCGATGCGCTGCAATCCGCGCGCGCGAATAATATCGACATATTGATTGCTGACACGGCCGGTCGTCTGCATAACAAAGACAACCTGATGGAAGAAATGAAAAAGATTTATCGCATCGGCGATAAATTTGATTCGGATCTCAAGCGCGAAGTGTTATTGGTATTGGATGCCGGTACCGGACAGAACGCGTTGTCACAAGCGAAACAGTTTCATGAGGCAATTGGTATCACCGGTTTAGCCTTAACCAAACTCGACGGCACGGCTAAAGGCGGCATCATCTTCTCACTCGCGAATGAACTAAATATCCCGGTTCGCTTTATCGGTGTTGGCGAGCAAGTGGATGACTTACGTGAATTCAACGCCAGCGATTTTATCGACGCCTTACTGGAAGTCGACGCATGATACGTTTTACTAACGTCAACATGGCGTATCCCGGCGGTAACGAAGCGTTGAAAAACATTAACCTCGATATTGCCCAGGGTGCGATGGTCTATATCACCGGTCGTTCCGGTGCTGGCAAGAGCACTCTACTACGACTCATCGCTTTGATTGACCGCCATACGCGTGGGCAGATCATTGTTAATGGGCAAAATCTGGAACGCGTTCGTAACCGTCGCATCCCGTTATTTCGTCGACACATTGGTTTTATGTTTCAGGATCATCGTTTGTTATTTGATCGTACTGTGTTCGATAACGTCGCCTTACCATTAGTCATCGCCGGTTACCGCCACCAGGAAATTAAAAAACGCGTGCATGCAGCGTTGGATAAAGTCAGTCTGTTAACCAAGATGAACAGCTACCCGATGGCCTTGTCCGGCGGAGAACAACAACGAGTAGGTGTCGCGCGTGCCGTCGTACATCGTCCGGCATTGTTGCTCGCTGATGAACCGACCGGGAATCTGGACCCGGCCTTATCCTGGGACACAATGAAACTATTCGAGCAGTTTAATCAGGTCGGCGTCACGGTACTCATCGCCAGCCACGATCTGGATATGATTAAACGTATGCAAAAGCGCATCATCACGCTTAAGAACGGCAGATTGCTTTCCAACTCCACTTCATCGCAGGAAGACAGCGAATGAGCGCGACTCCTGCTAAAAACACGCGCGCCAAGAAAAGCGTCAAGACTGAATTAAAGCGCCGGTTCGATATGTGGCTGTTGCAACATGCGCAGGCACTGGTCTTTAGCCTAGGGCAATATGCCAAACACCCTATCAATAATTTATTAACCACCGCCGTCATTGGTATTTCGCTGGCACTACCCACTAGTTTTTATTTGTTGCTCGATAACGTGCGGTTGGTATCTTCCGGTTGGGATGGCTCCTTACAGGTCACGCTATTTCTGCAAAACGATGTCAGCGATGATGACGCCTTTACTATCGCCAAGCAATTACAAACCAACCAAAAAATTGACGACGCAACCGTGATCAAACGCGCCGATGCATTGGCCGAGTATCAAACCTTATCCGGCTTTGCCGACGCGCTAGACGCACTGGATGAAAACCCCTTACCGGCTGTGATCATTGTGCACCCGACGCTGGACAGCGCTGACGAAAAAGACATTGCCGCGCTAATCACCGAACTGGAAAAATTGCCGGAAGTGGATAACGCACAATACGATAGTCAGTGGATCAATCGGCTGCTGTATCTGCTGGATATTGTGAATCGCGTGATCATTATTCTTTCGACCTTATTGGCATTGGCAGTATTACTCATCGTCGGCAATACCATTCGGCTGGCAATATTTAATCGGCGCGCAGAAATTGAGATTACCAAGCTGTTTGGCGGCACTGACAGCTTTATTCAACGTCCGTTTCTTTATAGCGGCCTCTGGTACGGTATCTTCGGCAGTCTTATTGCATGGTTACTGATTACCGTATCGATGCAGATGCTGCGCGGCCCGGTGAAGCAGATGGCCAACCTCTACGCCAGTGATTTTGAGCTCATCGGATTGGGTATCGGTAATAGCCTGATGATGTTGGGAATCGGCGTCACATTGGGCCTAATCGGCTCCTGGATCTCGGTAAAGCGCCATTTACGGGCCATCGAGCCAGTCTAACTAATTGATATTGTTAGTATTTAATATTAGTTCAGGATTGAACTCAGGCAAGAATTAGCACTCAAAACAATAGAGTGCTAAACTTTTAATTATAAGTGCCGATGTGCAAAACATCTGTGGACAGACAAAGGGATAAGACTATGAATCAATTGACGAATCTACAATTTGCATTACCCGCAGGATCGATTGATACCTACGTTCAATCGGTAAATAAGGTACCCCTACTAACACTAGAGGAGGAGCTGGAATTAGCTCGTCGTCTGCGTGACGAAAACGATATTGAGGCAGCGCGCCGTTTGGTTATGTCGCACCTCCGCTTCGTCGTCAAAATTGCCCGTGGCTATAACGGCTATGGATTAAACCAGGCTGACCTGATTCAGGAAGGCAACGTTGGTTTAATGAAAGCCGTCAAACGTTTTGATCCGGAAGTCGGCGTACGCCTGGTTTCCTTCGCCGTCCATTGGATTCGCGCGGAGATGCATGAGTTTATTCTGCGCAACTGGCGCATCGTCAAAATCGCCACCACCAAAGCCCAACGTAAATTATTCTTTAACTTACGTTCTTCCAAGAAACGCTTGGGCTGGATGAATCAGGAAGAGGTCAATGAGATTGCTAATGATCTGGGTGTGAAACCTAGCGATGTCCTGGAGATGGAAAAACGCCTGAGTAATTACGATGCATCGTTTGATGGTCTGTTGGATGACGATGATGATGACAATAACATTTCAGCTCCTGCCTACTTTCTGGAAAACAAAAGCGCCGGCCCGGAAGAGATCATTGAAACCGCACAGGTCGATACCGAAAACCACGATGCTTTATTTGAAGCGATGGCCGATCTGGATGAGCGTAGCAAAGACATCATTGCCAAACGCTGGTTAGCGGAAAAGAAAGCGACACTTCATGATTTAGCAGATGAATATCAGGTCTCCGCCGAACGTATACGGCAGATTGAAAGCAACGCAATGAAAAAACTGCGGGAAGCGATAGTTGAATAAAAAAGGCCCTTAATATAAGGGCCTTTTTACCATAATTATTGCGTTTTTTTATGCTGCCAATTTATACTCCTCATATACCTGTTTATCTTCTTTCTTCATAAAATTGACTAACTCAAAAGAAAGAATAATATTTTCTTCTGGCATACGTACAGATGTGATACGCATTTCAGCGATATCTTCATGTTTTATCTCTATTGCAGGCGCGACATCTACTAACTCATAATAAGCAATAAATCTAAATAGCTTCTCGTTTGAAGGCCCTATAAGTTGTTTACCATTTTCCCACCTTGAGACTGTCTCAACTTTCACTTCCATTATTGCGGCAATCCTTTTTGCGGCTGCCTTCATAGCCTTTCTTATAAATTTAATTTCTTTGCCTTCTAGTCTTAGAGGTATTTTAATTCTAGTTAATGCTGCTGCTGCGAGTAAACCACGGGTATTTGGAATAGTTATTGTCTCTTCTCCTGTTTCAAGGCATTTCTCCATTAAGACAGAATTATTAATAATTAACTTCACTCCAAACATAGTTGTTTCATACGAAGGCAATTTACGAATTTTACTGAGTTCAGATACTGAATTGCTTTGCATGATTTCATTTGCCATAACTTAATCTCCTAACATGTTTAATTTCGACACGTTGTTTTTCCATAGATAAAACTAAATGAATTTGCAAATAGGCACCATCAAGAGCATGTCCATTTACAAAGAAATAATTGTTAATGCTTGTACGGTTAATTTTTTTAAAATTATTTAAAACATATAAGACATCTTGCATGTCAATATCGAAATTTAACTCCTCAAACTGATCATTTAGTGACTCTGAAAAGCAAATTCCACAACAGTCCTCATTGAGGAAAACCCTAATGATTTCCTCAACTGATCTATCATCAAACATAAGTGATTGATATTTCATCAATAAATCTCACCATATTAGAGAGAACAACTGAAATATAATTATCGTATAATTGATAAAAAGTCAAGATAAAAATAATATCAAAAAGATTTAATATAAAAAAATGATTATAAAACAATAATATAAAAAATAGGCTTATTATTTTCTCAAAAAATAATTGATTTTCTAAAAAGTTGATTTAAGATCAACTTTTTAGAAGGAGATCCAACATGAGTATTTACATTATTTCTTATGACCTTAACAAACCAGATCAGAATTACACTCGACTACATCAAGAAATTAAACGTTTGGGTGACTGGTGGCATTATCTAGATTCTACTTGGCTAGTTGATTCGTCATTGAATTCATCCCAAATTTGGAATCAGCTCAAATCAGCAATTGACAAAAATGACAGCTTATTAATAGTAAAAATTACTAACGACTATACAGGCTGGCTTCCCAAAAAAGCATGGGAATGGATAAATTCACATATCAAATATGCGGCGTGAATAGATTATGGATATAAATTTAGCTCATTTAAGAGAAAAATCTGTAAATGGTGGATGGATAGATTTTGCTGTCTTCGACGCAAAATCAATTTCGGGCACTAAATCAGACAATCAAAAACTACTTTCACAACTAACTACCAAAGCACGGCTTTCTGGATTAAAAATTGATCAATCTGCATTAGTTTTTAAAGAAGGATGCCGAATTAAATATTTTGGTTCGAGATATCTAGTTGAATATCTTTCTAATAGTGGGATATCTCAATGGACCCATAAAATTAAACTATAAATTAGGAGATTAATTTAGATGTCAAAAAATAAAGAGGTAACAAGCAAACGTGCAGCAACTGCAGCATCAAAAGTATTGAGAGACAGAAATTCTAGTAGCAGCGCTAAGTCTGCAGCAGGCTCTGCATTATCACAACGAAAGGCTCCAGCTAGAGTTACATCAAGAAAAGCTGCATCGGCTGCGTCTAGAACTTTGCGTAATTCCAATTCTAGTAAATCAGCAAAAACTTCATCAGGTTCAGCACTAACTCAAAGACCAAATAAATAGTGCAAGTTAGAGATGATAAAAATGCAAAAACGCAGAGATTATATGGCTGAAATCTAAGATACATAAATTTGACCATATTCCAGGAATCTTAAAGAAGCTGCCACAAGATTATTTCAATTCAAAAAATAGAAATATCCACAAAAATATGAGAAATAGATCTTTGTGACGTTTAAAATAGTTTAAAGATGAAAGTCAATGCTATTTTAAACTTCTGGTTCAAAGAAATTGATCAAAGCCTCTGGTGGGAAAAAGACGAAATCTTTGATCAAGAAATCACTGAACGTTTTGCTCATATTCATGAACAGGCTGCGCAAGGTGAGTTATTTGAATGGCGGTTTACACCGCAAGGTGCATTAGCCGAGATCATTATCCTCGATCAGTTTTCGCGAAATATGTTTCGCGATACGCCGCGCGCATTCGTTTATGACGGCATGGCGTTGATTCTGTCGCAGGAAGCCATCGCCGCCGAGTTTGATCGCGAACTCTCTACTGAAGAAAACAGTTTTTTATTTATGCCGTTTATGCATAGCGAATCAAAAATGATCCACGAACTGGCATTGGCCTTATATCAACGTAATGGTATTCAGGATAATCTTGATTATGAGATTAAACATAAAGCGATTATTGATCGTTTTGGTCGTTATCCACATCGCAACGAAATACTCGGCAGAGAATCTACCCCGGAAGAAATCGAGTTCTTGCAACAGCCCGGTTCAAGCTTCTAATCAGCATTTGCTGATCTCATCAGCGTTATTTTCTATAATTTCACTCATTCATTATCGATAAGAGGGGGTTATGGCCGGAGGTTGGTCAAAAGACGGGGCGGTACAGGATCAGATTGATGCCAGTGTTAAGGACGCAATCAATTTGGCCAAGAGCCGTTTACCGAAAGGGGAGAGCCTGACGCATTGTGAGGAATGCGAAGAAGCTATCCCCCAGGCACGACGGGATGCGGTACCGGGCGTACGCCTGTGCGTGCAATGCCAGTCTGATCTCGACGAGCAGGAAAAGAAATCGCTCGATTTATTTAACCGTCGCGGTAGTAAAGACAGCCAGCTTAGGTAGACCAGTACCTTAGCGCTTTATTCCTCATTTCACTGCTGTTCGACTGATTAACGATAAGCGCGCAAGGCAAACTGCTTCTGGATCATACGGAACCAATAAGCATTATGGCTGACTGAAAATGAAACCACTACATTTAAGAGGCAACACATGATTAAACTCTATGGCTTACCGCTCTCATTCCCGGTCAATCGCGTACGTATTTGTCTTAATGCCATGCAACTGGATTATGAATTTATTGAAATCAGTCCGCTAAGCGGCGAAACGCAGTCTGAGGAATATTTAGCCCTGAACCCGTCAGGCAAGATTCCTGCGATAGAGGTCGACGGCTTTGGTTTATTTGAAAGTAATACGATCATGAGATACCTGGCGCGTAAGTATGATTCACCGTTTTATCCAAACGATATCGAAGGACAAGCGCACGTCGACAAGTGGCTGGACTTTGTTGGTAATCATCTTGGCGCCGGCATTGCCAAAGCGCTATTCAATAAAGTGTTTGCGTCGATGTTTGAAATGGACGTCGATGAGCAATCGATGAAAGACGGTTATGCGTTTATTGAACGCTTTCTCGGTGTCATCGATGGTCAGCTAAGTAAAAACAGCTACCTTGCCGGGAATAATATGAGCATCGCAGATTTCTGTTTACTGGCGACGGCCGATCCGGTTGATGTATTAGGCGTTGATATGACTCAGTATCCAGCGGTATCTGTCTGGCGACAGAAAATGATGGCTAAATCATTTTATACCGACATGCATCGCTCCTTTAATGACGTGTTAGAAGCCATGAAGGCGGCGCAATAACGCATGAAGTATGGTGAAACCGTCACCCGCTGGCAGCTTGAACTCAATGGCAGGACGCACATGATGCGTCTTGTGCATCAATTCTGGACCGGTGAAAAAAAATATTATGTTGATGATGAGCTGATCAAACATACCAAAGGAGGCGTCTTGCCTTCAGCCAGCTTTGGTGAAGACGTGACGTTTACATTGGGCGAACATCAAGGTCGATTTAAGTTTCGCGCTGTAGGCAGGATGGAGTTTTACGATCTCTATATTGATGATGAAAAAATAGAAGGGGATGAGCAGCGGGCAATGCGCATCCCGGCCTGGGCTATTGTGTTATTGTTGGTGAGTTTATTTCTGTTTGGTATTTTAACCACGCAGATGGCGATGCCGATTGAGAATCGATTTACTTTTTAGATCGCTTTTCTTCGTACATATTTTTATCTGCCTCAACCATCACATCCACTAAAGATTGATCCTCTTCTCTACTGGCCCAACCCAGTGACGCGTCAATATTTTCCTGCTCCAGGGCAACACGCAGACGTTTAACCAGGTTAGTAGTCATCTCTTCTGTCGCTTCAATCACTAATACGGCAAATTCATCACCGCCAATGCGACAGGCGACATCAAACGGCCTAACAACACCGGTCAAACATTTTGCCGTACGACACAACAGTTCATCACCGCTCGAATGACCATTTGTATCGTTAATTAGTTTAAGCTTATCCAGATCAATAATAATGATCGACGCTGACATGTTATAACGACGACAGCGTTGTTCCTCGACCCGAATAAAGTTATCCCAACCGCGACGATTATAGATGCCGGTCAAGGCATCGATTTGCGACAGGCGCTGCTCACGCTTCAGGTTATCAGAAAGCAGGTTCTCATGCAGTTCGACGGTAATGATGGTAGAAAGCAGACGGGTTTGTACATGAATGATGTCATGTTCCTGCTTAATACTTTCATCTATCGGCTCCGGGTGCAGGGCGCATAAGGTGCCAAACAGACTGCCGTCGCCATACATCAATGGATAGCCAATATAGGCACCGATTTTTAGCATGTTTGAAATTTCTACATTGGCGTAGGCGGGCACAGTTAATACATCGGGCGCAATGTAAGGACCCAGCCCCCGTGTCATTCGATAACAATAGGTACTCTCCCAAGGGAATACGTCACCCTCCTGAACGTCATAGCCTTCACTATCCAGTGCCAATACCACCCACTCATCTCCCTCAGTCACCGCGACCATCCACAAGTTCAGCGGATAGCGCGATCGCAAAACCCTCAGGACTTGCTTGCAGGCATTCCTGAAATCCATAAAGGGTTGGAATTCTTCAGCATCTGAAGATGATAACGTCATGTTTTTACAGTATAGACCGTTATTTCAGTTTAAAAGAAAAAATGTGTCTGCAACCATACATAATAAAAGTGTGGCACATGCGCATATCACTTCCTTGTTTAATATCAATTTTTTGTAACTTATTAAGTTGAAATCATGATACAAATGGATGAAGATTAATTGGCGATAAACAAACATTTAGTTAACAATAACGTTATCTGTATTAACTCCGGAATCGTCCCATGCCAAAATCCGCATTAAAGAAGGCACCACGAAGTCAAAGCATCGCGCCAAATAATTCAGCAGACACTGCCAGGGAAATTATTCAATACGATATTGGTATTTGCTCTTTCGGTTCAGTGCTGGTTGCCAGCAGTGTAAAAGGTGTCTGTGCGATCTATCTTGGCGATCACCCGGACGCACTAGTTGACGAATTAAAAATCTCGTTCCGCAACAGCGACATCGTTGTCGGCAGTGCTGAATTTGAAAAAACGCTGGCCGAGGTCATCAAGTTTATTCAATCCAATAAAAAGAAACTTGGTTTACCACTGGATGTTCGCGGCACAGAGTTTCAACAGCGTGTATGGAATGCCTTGTGCAAGATCCCTTATGGAAAGACCATCAGCTATACCGAGTTAGCATTATCAATGGGTTCCGCTAACGCCGTGCGCGCGGTCGCGAATGCCTGTGCTGCAAATAAACTGGCGGTGGTCATCCCTTGCCATCGTGTAGTCCGATCCAATGGCGATGTTTCCGGTTATCGCTGGGGCAAAAAGATCAAACAACGACTGCTTGAAAAAGAAAGCCGCTAGTTTTTCAAGCGATAACCCGTCTTGAATATCCACACGATGGTGGCCAGGCAAACCAACATAAATACAACCGTCATGCCCAGACTGATAGCCACATCAACATCGGCAATGCCGTAGAAACTCCAGCGAAAACCACTAATTAAGTACACCACCGGATTAAACAAGGTGATGGTTTGCCAGAATGGTGGCAACATATTGATCGAGTAAAAGCTTCCGCCCAAGAACGTTAGCGGTGTCACAATCATTAACGGTACGATCTGTAATTGTTCAAAACTATCGGCCCATATACCGAGGATAAAACCAAACAGGCTGAAGCTAATCGCGGTTAAGATTAAAAAGCCGATCATGTAAACCGGATGCGCAATATGATAATCAACAAACAATCTTGCCGTTACCAGGATCAATAAGCCCAGGATCACGGACTTGGTAGCAGCAGCACCGACAAAGCCGGTAATGATTTCAAATGGCGAAATGGGCGCAGACAGGATTTCATAAATCGTACCGGTAAACTTCGGCATATAGATACCAAACGAGGCGTTGGACATACTTTCATTCAATAGAGAAAGCATAATCAATCCCGGAATAATAAAGGCACCATAGCTGACACCTTCGATCTCACCCATGCGCGATCCGATTGCCGCACCAAACACAACAAAATACAGCGAAGTCGACAACACCGGTGACGCGATACTTTGCATTAGCGTTCGCGCAGTTCGTGCCATTTCAAATTTATAGATTGCTTTTATTGCAAAATAATTCATCACTGTTCCCTAACCAAACTCACAAAGATCTCTTCCAATGAACTTTCTTTCGAATTGAGGTCTTTAAAATCTATTTCATATTCGTTTAATTTTCTTAACAGGCTGGCGATACCGGTATGTTCCTTTTGTGTGTCGAAGGTATAGACCAACTCGTTTCCGTCGCATTGTAATTCGAGATTATATTCAGACAGTGCATCGGGAATAGCCGTCAATGGCTGTTGCAAATGTAAGGTCAGTTGTTTCTTGCCAAGTTTTTTCATCAAGACATGTTTATCTTCAACAACGATGATCTCGCCCTTGTTAATGACACCAATTCGATCCGCCATTTCTTCGGCTTCTTCAATATAATGTGTTGTTAAAATGATGGTCACACCCGACTCTCGTAATTTCCTGACCATTTCCCACATATCTTGTCGCAACTCAACATCAACACCGGCAGTCGGTTCATCAAGGAAAAGAATGGAGGGTTCGTGTGACAAGGCCTTGGCAATCATGACCCGCCGTTTCATGCCACCGGAAAGTTGCATCACAGTATTGTCTTTTTTATCCCATAGCGATAAATCACGCAGGACTTTTTCGATGTAGTCCGGATCTGCAGGTTTACCAAATAAGCCACGGGTAAAGGATACGGCGGAGAAGACGCTTTCAAACATCTCGGTCGCCAACTCTTGTGGCACCAAGCCAATGCGAGCACGCGCTTCGCGATATTGATCGGCAACGGAATAGCCAGCCGCCTTGATCTCACCACTGCTGGCATTCACGATGCCACAGATAATGCTGATTAAGGTGGTCTTGCCAGCTCCGTTTGGGCCCAGTAATGCAAATATCTCACCCGGCTGGATATCAAGGTTGATATCTTTCAGCGCGACAAAACCGGACGCATAAACCTTGTTAAGGTTTTTGATTGAGATGATGGAAGACATATGCAGATATTACATCAAACATATGAAAAGTCGTCGACAACAAAAACTTGTTGTCGATATCGGCTTATTGTCTTGCTATCTGTTTAGGACGCCGACTGATTGATCAGACTTTCTACTGCCTTCAGGCGTTTGTCCCTGCCGCATGAATAACGATAATACTTATATCGAATCGGGTTTTTTTGATAATAGTCCTGGTGATAATCTTCGGCAGCGTAAAACATTTTCGCCGGCAAGATCTCGGTCACAATCTTTTTATCACTACCAAACTTTTCTTGTAATACGGTTTTGCTGGTTAGTGCCAGTTGTTTTTCCTGCTCATCATTAAAAAAGATAGCAGCACGGTATTGCGGGCCCTTGTCACAGAACTGCCCTGCTGAATCAAACGGGTCAATATTCTTCCAAAGCACGGACAATAAGGTTTCATAGCTAAGCTTTGCCGGATCATATTCTATGGCCAGGGCCTCATAGTGCCCGGTCAAGCCGCTTGAGGTTTGTTTATAGGTCGGGTTTTCCGTATGACCACCAGTGTAACCCGAGGTCGTACTAACAACACCGTCAAGCTTGTCAAACGGCGGCTCCATACACCAAAAACAACCGCCGGCAAAGATAGCAGTTTTTGTTTCAGCAAAGGCATTAAATGACAGAAAGACCAGTACAGCCGTAAGTAGTGTGTTTTTCATTGTTATCGTTTTGTTCTTTTTAATTATTATGATCGAAGTTTAGGCAGCGGTTTTTCCTCAGGGATAAATTCCAATGCTAAACCATTATTGCAGTAGCGCAGGCCAGTCGGTTTGGGGCCATCTTCAAACACGTGACCCTGATGTCCGCCACAACGAATGCAGTGATACTCGGTACGCGGCCAGATCAATTTCAAATCCAGTTTGGTACCTAGCCGACCTGCAATCGGCTGATAAAAACTTGGCCAACCTGTACCGCTGTCATATTTGGCTTCGGATTCAAATAATGGCAGGTAGCAGGCAGCACATATATAAGTGCCGGCTTTTTTATTGTTGTTCAATTTACTGGAGCCCGCCGGTTCCGTATCTTCTTCAAACAAAATATCGAACTGTCTCGGGCTAACCAACTTGCGCCATTCTTTATCCGATTTATCCAGTTTACTGAACTTGAGTTCAGAACTGACCGGATGTGCCAATATTGACTTTGGCTTAATAACGGCAAGTGCAGCACCGAGTCCTGCTGCGGCAGTAATAAATTTTCTTCTTTGCATAGTGTTCTCTCCTGGTCAAAGTATGACCAGTCAACAGCTATACAGTTCAGCGACAGCCCAAAACCACGGGCTGAATGAGAAGAAGGTCACTAAATAAGGCGGGCAATCAGGGGAATATAGTGATCAACCAGTAGTGCGGCAAACAACAGCATCAGATAAGAAATCGATACGGCAAATGTTTTCATCGCCAGCCTGTCAGAGTGATCAAACTGCATACGAATGACATAGTACAAAAACCAGGCATCCAGCATGATGGCACAGACCAGATAAAACGGGCCGGTCATGTGTACCAGATAGGGCAATAGCGTGGTGATACAAAGCACAATTGTATACAGCAGAATATGCAGGCGGGTGAACTCAACACCATGGGTGACAGGCAGCATCGGTATATTGACTGCGGCATAGTCATCGCGACGGTAGATAGCCAGGGCCCAGAAATGCGGTGGCGTCCAGGCAAAAATGATCAAAAATAATAATAAAGAATTGGGATCCAGCGTACCGGTTACCGCGCACCAGCCTAATACTGGTGGTGCCGCACCCGACGCACCGCCGATGACAATATTTTGCGGTGTCGCCCGTTTCAGAAACATCGAATAGATAAAGCTATAGCCAATAATCGATAGCGCGGTCAGTGCAGCCGTCAGCGGATTAACCAAAAACGCCAGGATACCCATTGAAATGGTGCCCAGAAACCAGGCAAAGATGATGGCATTCAACACACTGACATTGCCTTTTGGCAAGGGTCGACGCATGGTACGCGCCATTTTCGAATCGATTTGGTGATCAACAACGTGATTCAGCGCCGCCGCACAGGAAGCGGCCAAACCAATACCCAACGTAGCGAAAAACAGGGTGTCCAACGGCACCATACCGGGGGTTGCCAACAGCATACCGACCACAGCGGTAAAAACGATGAGATAGACTACCTTGAGTTTGCACAAGGCAAGGTAATCCCGCCAGCTCACAGCGGCCACATCAGTAATGGAACGGTTGTCCAATGCTCTCTCCCGGATTATTTCATTGTTGTTGGAATAGTCTGATGAAGCAGGGTCACCAGCGACAGCAATAATAGCGCAGCTACCCCATTGTGCGCTACTGCTATCATCAATGGTAAATTCATCACCACATTAGCGATACCCAGACTGATTTGCAGCAGTAACAGTCCAATAATCGTGATACCAGTATTTCTGATATTTTTATTGCTGCTGCTGGTGCATTTTATTGCGACCGAGATAATGACGATAAATGCGACGATTGCACCCAAACGGTGGGTAATATGAATGGCGGTTCGCGCCGCACCATCCAGCACACCGCCCTCATAATCAATACCTAATCCACGCCATAGTACAAACGCCTCTTTAAAATTCATTGCGGGCCACAGTTTGCCCTGGCAAGTGGGAAAATCCGGGCAGGCAAGGGCAGCGTAGTTGGTGCTGGTCCAGCCGCCCAAAGATATCTGTAGGGCGAGCACGATTATCGCGGCCAGAGCAAACGGAAACAATTCAGGCTGCCAACGACCGGGTAATATCGTACTTGAAGATTGCTCACGCAACATTAACCAGTAGAGCAGGCTGAGTATCGTCATACCGCCCAAAAGATGCGACATAACTATTACAGGTTTTAATAGTAACGTGACGGTCCACATACCCAACAACGCCTGAAAGATGACCAGACCGACTAGCGCAGTCGAACCTAGCCTGGTCGATTTTGGGTAGCCTTTAGCCCAGGCAATCAGACAAATCGCCAATATGATCAAACCTAGAGTGCCGGCGATATAACGATGCGCCATTTCTATCCAGGCCTTGTCTTTCTCCAGTGGTCGATCAGGATAAGCTGCGTTCGCATCATTAGCTTCATCCGGCACGATCAGCTGACCATAACACCCCGGCCAGTCCGGACAGCCGAGACCGGCATCGGATAAACGTGTATAGGCACCGACAATGATGACAAAAAATGCCAGCACGCAGGCAAATCTTGTGAAATTTAATAAGGTTCTGTTTTGCATAGTGGACGATTCGCTAAATTAGCCGATTCGTGAGGCTTTAAGTAATTTTTTCAGATCTTTTAGAATGCCTTTGAAGGGCGCATCTGCGCTGTAGCTCATCATTAAATTGCCAAGCGGGTCGATAATATAGAGTCGGTTTTCGGCTAATGGCTGGTCAAACTCGGTTAATTTAAAATTCGCCAAAAAAGCATCGTTATCATCAGGATTAATCACTCTTTGACCGGCGTAGTCTGAAAGATCAGGTGCTGTTTGTTGTGAATTTTGGTTTGTCATAAACAAGACGCGTTGCACTCGTAGCGAGTATTTATCAGTACCGATATGGATTTGACGCATACGATAAAGATTATCTAAACAGGTTTGCTGACAGGCATCCGTTATGTAAACGAGGTTCCACTTGCCATGTAATTTATGCTCAACCTCGTTAGCTAACGGATCGGTTAGCGAAAAATTATCAATCGGCCTTGGAGGCTGAATTAATTCACCGTAATTTGATGTTCCGCGTTCCTCAACCACATCTGTATGGTTCAGGAACCAATAGGACAGTATCACCGGACTTAAAAAAGCAATGGTAATAACAAGAATCGTCAACTTGTTCTTTGTGTTTTGTTCCATATGTCTAATCGAGTTTTTTAAAATTCACCGTCAAATAAATAATCAACAAGGTCGTGGCAAATGCAAACCACTGGAACGCGTAGCCAAAATGTTTATTTTCATCCGAACCTGGCAATGACCACTGTCTGTTATAGCCATGATCAGAATTCGCATCCATCTGTAATACTAAAGGCAATAATGAAACGTCTGCCAACTGCTCAATTTCAGCGATATCAATCTTCTGTAAGCGGTAGATGCCCTGCGGCATTTTTTCAGGCGTGACCTCTTCTAACAACATTCCAGTTTTCGGCGTTTGTTTTAATACGCCGCTTATCTCTATTTCTTCACTCATCGTTTTCAATTCAGGCACCAGGCTTCGATCCGGGTTCGCCTTTAACCAACCTCGATTAACCAACAGCCACTTGTCTTGATCGGCCGGTTTAAACAAACCATATACGTAATAACCCTGTTGGCCTTTCCTGGTTTGATTATCCAATAAGAAACGTAGCGTCTCATTAAACTGACCGCTACTTTTAACGGTTTTCCATAACAACGCTTTATCGTCCGAACCAAAATCAATCAAACCCAGCTCCGTTGCCGGCGCTTGCTGTTGAGACAGGAAAGCTTGATACAGTTCGCGTTTATACGCCGCTCTATCAAGCTGCCATAATCCCAGCTTGACGAACAAGACCAGCGTCAGCAATGCAATGGCCGACGTAAAAAGTCCTGGACTAAACTGCCTATTACCAATTACCAAACCCATTTAGCTAGATACTTCACTGCCGTTGCTGGTTATACTGTATTCGAACTAAATACATAACATTATGACCGCGACGCTTTTCAAAATATTCATTTTTATTCTGCTATTACTAATCATGGCATCACTGTTGTCAGGCGTGATCTTTCTGGTTAAGGATGATTCAAAATCAACAAGAATGGTAAAGTCGCTCACCTTTCGTATTTCTTTATCAGTTTTACTCTTCGCTTCGTTATTTGTTGGCTATCACTTTGGCTGGATTCAGCCACACGGACTCGGACAGTAATAATTCTTTTCCACAAATAAAAAAGGCGCCACTGATGCGGCGCCTTTGGATATTGGCGTACTAAAACTAAATCCAGTATACGAATATAAATAAGCCTAACCAGACTACGTCAACAAAGTGCCAGTACCAGGCCACACCTTCAAACGCAAAATGGTCTTTTGCACTAAAGTGTCCTTTCATTGAGCGAAGCAATATTACCAAAATCATGATAGCGCCCATGGTGACGTGAAAACCATGAAAACCGGTTAGCATAAAAAAGGTAGAACCATAGATGCCGGAATTTAGAGTCAGACTCAAATCGTTGTAAGCATGAATGTATTCTTCCGCCTGTAAGTAGACGAAGACGGCACCAAGAATAACTGTTGCAGCTAACCATATACACAGCGCAGTACGCTGTTCTTTTTTCAGTGCCCAGTGGGCAAAGGTAATCGTCGCGCCACTGGTCAGCAAGATTGCAGTATTGACCGCCGGGATACCCCAGGCAGGAATCGTTTCTTTAAACGCAGTAAATTGCGTGAATATTCCTTCAGCCGTCATGTCAGGCGTGGTAATCAATGGCCAAACCGCTTGGAATTCTGGCCATAAAAATTGATTAGTGGCCAAACCGGAGCCTTCTCCACCTAACCAAGGCACAGACAAAACGCGCGCATAATAAAGCGCACCAAAGAAAGCGGCAAAGAACATGACTTCTGAAAAAATAAACCAGCTCATGCCCCAGCGGAAACTGATATCCACCTGCTTGTTGTAACTGCCGGCCATGCTTTCCTTAATCACATCAGAGAACCAGCCAAAAAACATATAAGCCAGTGATAACAAACCAATGCTTAATACCAGCGTGCCCGCATCAGACTGATTCAACAACAATGCACCACCTATAAAGGTAATGAAGAGTGAAATAGACCCTACCAAAGGCCAACGGCTTGGTTCAGGTATAAAATAGGCACCATGTGCATCAGACATAACTATTCCTCACTTAATAAAATATGTTGTTTAACTTTTATTATTATCAATTATTCGATTCTTGGAAGCGGTCTCAACACGCTCCGCTTCCGGCACTTCAAAAAACGTATATGACAAGGTCATCATGGTTATCTTGTCAGGTAATTCTGCATCAACCACAAACTTAACCGGCATTTCTTTTCGTTCACCCGGCTCCAACACCTGCTCGGTAAAACAAAAACATTCTGTCTTGTTAAAAAACAGTGACGCCTGCGCGGGTGCAACACTGGGTACCGCTCTGCCAACGATGGCCCGATCAGATGTGTTATGGGCAACAAACATCATCTCGGCGATCTCTCCCGGATGTACTTGCTTCTTATATTGCTCTGCCTTGAAACTCCAGGGCAAGGCCGTGTTGACATTGGTATCAAATTCAACCGTCACCAGACGGTTAGTATCAATCTCGCCGGCAATCGCTGTTGATTCTGAAATCTGACCAGTCTTGCCGTTAATACCAACCACTTCACAAAAGACGTCATACAGTGGCACCAAAGCATAACCAAAACCAAACATGGCTATCGCAAACACAAAAAGCAATTTGGCCGTATTGACCGCGTCCTTAACCATCGTCTTTATGTCGCATACATCAAAATGAAACCCGCATAGAACCCGAAAGCTACCAAACCAAGGATGATGGCGAGTCGGGTATTCTTGGCCGCCAATTGTTTTTGATCGACCTCAGGATGATTCTGCTGCTCACTCATTTACTTTATGAATGCGCGGTTGCATCCGTCACCTGCGGTGGCGTGGTAAAACTATGGAATGGTGGTGGTGACGACAAGGTCCATTCCAGACCGTGCGCTCCTTCCCAAACCTGGTCGGTGGCCTTTTCTCCACCACGGACACACTTGATAACTACCCAGACCAAGATTAACTGGCTCAAACCAAATGCAAACCCACCTACGCTGGCAACCTGATTCCAGTCGGTAAACTGGACATTGTAATCGGGGATACGTCTTGGCATACCTGCGAGTCCAAGAAAGTGCATTGGGAAGAACAACACGTTGACTGAAATCGTCGACGTCCAGAAATGCAGCTTACCCAGTTTCTCGTCATACATATTACCAGTCCACTTCGGCAGCCAGTAATAAACACCGGCGAAGATGCCGTAAATGATGCCTGGCACTAATACATAGTGGAAATGCGCGACGATGAAATAGGTATCGTGGTATTGAAAATCTACCGGGGTAATACCCATCATCACGCCGGTAAAACCACCAATCGAGAACATGAACAACACACCGATTGAAAATAACATCGGGGTCTCAAAGGTCATGGAACCGCGCCACATGGTTGCCATCCAGTTAAAAATCTTGACGCCGGTTGGTACCGCGATTGACATGGTCGCGTACATGAAGAACAGCTCACCGGTTAATGGCATACCGACGGTAAACATGTGATGCGCCCAAACGAAAAATGATAAGAAGGCAATCGCTGCCGTTGCGTAAACCATAGAGGCATAACCAAACAATGGCTTTCTGGAAAAGGTCGGAATGATCTGAGAGATAATACCAAAAGAAGGTAATACCAGAATGTACACTTCAGGATGACCGAAGAACCAGAAGATATGCTGGAACAGAACCGGGTCACCACCACCGGCAGCGTTAAAAAATGAAGTACCGAAATAGGCGTCGGTGAGCAGCATGGTTACCGCCCCGGCAAGTACCGGCATCGATGCAATCAAAAGGAATGCGGTAATAATCCAGGTCCAGACAAACAGCGGTAAACGCATAAATGTCATGCCCGGGGCACGCATATTAAATACCGTCGCAATAATGTTGATCGCACCCATAATAGATGACACACCTAAAAAGTGAACGGCAAAGATCAGAAACGGCAGAGCATCACCCAATTGCAGCACCAGCGGTGGATACATAGTCCAACCACCAGCAGGGGCACCACCCTGCATAAAGAAAGTAGAAAGTAACAACGTGAACGCAAATGGTAGTATCCAGAAACTCATGTTGTTCATGCGTGGCATCGCCATATCTGGCGCACCAATCATAATCGGAATCATCCAGTTGGCGAGGCCAACGCCGGCTGGCATTACCGCACCGAAGATCATCACCAATGCATGCACCGTGGTCATTGAGTTAAAGAACTGAGGATCAACATATTGCAAACCAGGTTGAAATAACTCTGCCCGGATCACCAACGCCATGGCGCCACCAATAAAGAACATGATTAATGCAAACACCATATACATGGTGCCGATATCTTTATGGTTCGTTGAAAATAACCAGCGGCCTATGCCGGTTGGCTTATGATCGTGATCGTGATGGTCGTCGTGGATGACTGCTTCACTCATTTGCCTTTCCTCTAATATCTATCTTTAAATTTATGTAATTCGCGAAACTATCTGGCAGCAGCAACATCAGCAGCAGAAATCATATCTTTTGCGGTATTGCCCCAGGAGTTTCTTTCATGTGTCATGATTGCTGCCAGTTCAGCGTCTTTTAACTGATCCCTGAACGCTGGCATCAAATTCTTGCCGTTTAATATCAGGTTTATCATGTCGGCCTTAGGGCCATTAACGATGGCGCTACCATCCAATGCCGGAAACAGGCCTTCAACACCCTGGCCTTCTGCCATGTGGCAAGCAACACAATGTACAGCGTAGAGATCCTTACCTTTGGCAAGCAAATCGTCTTTTGACATTTCTGCACCGGCTTCCGCCATAGCAACAACTTCTTCCACCACTTCTTCGGCTGCCTCCGCTGGCGCAGCTTCCGTTGTGATAACTGCAGCTTCCTCTGTCGCCATTGCCGCCTTCACCATGCCGCCGGTATCATCGCCTTTCATCTCGCTCACCCAGGCCGCATAGTCTTCTTTTGATACGGCGTTAACAACAATAGGCATGAAACCGTGATCTTTGCCGCAAAGCTCAGCGCACTGCCCACGATAAACCCCGGGCTCTTCTATGTAAGTCCAGTTATCGTTAATGAAACCGGGGATTGCGTCACGTTTCCAACCCAATGCTGGCACCCACCAAGCATGATTCACATCAGCGGCGGTGGTTAAGATTCTGATCTTGGTATTAACCGGCACGACAACCGGGTTATCGACATCTAACAAATAATTTTCAACGGTATTGGGATCGACATTAGAATTTCGTTGGCGGGCAATATTACTATCCTGACTCAGCGTGCTGTAAAAACTGATATCTTCCTCAAGATAATCATAACGCCATTTCCACTGGTAGCCGGTTACCTTGATGGTCATTTCCGAGTCGCCGGTTTGTTCCATAAAAATAAGCGTTTTGGTGGCAGGGATCGCCATCGCCACCAGAATCAGGATAGGAATAATCGTCCAGGTGACTTCGGCAAAGGTACTATGGCTAAAGTCAGCTGCAACCGCGCCTCTTGATTTTCTGTGATGGAATATTGACCAACACATGATTGAAAATACAACTACGCCGATAGCGGTAACAATATACAGGATTATCATGTGCAGGTCGTAAACTTGCTTACTGGTAGGGGTCACACCTTCAGTTAAGTTTAAAGGCATGGTTTCTGCCGCGACGGCGCCGCAAACGAGAGAAAGAAAAACCGTAACGCAGAGTGTTGCAACGCGGCTTATAATCTTGACCGACATATATAATTCCTCAGTATTTATAATATTTTTGAGCTTATATCGCGTTACGTAAATCTATCGCTAACCCTTTTCGCTCTTCTTCATTTAAAAATTGTCCAATTTCCAGCTGTTTTCCATGTGATCTTAACATCAGCCTGCTCGGATACCACTGATGTTGCGGCTGTTTCATTACTACCTGAACCCAGGACCGTTCAAATTCATGTACATTTTCAGCCTGCTTGCGCCCAGTCTCAACCCTGACCTTGTCTTTTATTATTCTGATGACTTCTTTTTTCATGCCCTGCCTGGCACTGAAATAAAGTGCTGCGCCCAGCGCACCAACCTCAAGACCGGCAAATGGCAATATATAGGTCAAACCCTGAAAGTAAAAACCAACGCCGACGCCCAACGAAAATGCTGCAATGATGCTATATAACAACACCTGCTGTCGCCAAGGCATCGCTGCATTTGGCATGATAACAAAGCCGGCATCATTTTCTTCAGATTCTTCTAAAGCGAGAATCATTCGCACCTCTTTACAAACATATTACAAAGCTGAGGTATCACACTGATTGTACAACGGTGATCGCATCCGAACGTGCCACAATATGCCCCATAACGACAGTCATTTGCAACATTTATTAGATTGTCTTAAGACAAACAATCGATATTGATCTGTATATCTTCCGGGCTCGGAATCACTGTACTGTACGGCATCTCGACAAGCATTGGGCATTGCAGTCGCGTCTGGATGGCGGACAATGTTTGTGCTTTATTCAGATACGCCGGATCCAGTTCGGTTGCGACCCAACCTGAAAGCTCGAATTCATCACGCCGGATCACCTCAGCAGATAGCACAGCATGATTAATACAACCCAGCCTTAGGCCGACAACCAGAATCACGGACAGCTGCAATTGTCGTGTTAAATCGCACAGGGAGGTCTCTGCCGATAGCGGCACTCGCCAACCACCCACACCTTCTACAATCACAATATCGTGGTTTTGCTTGAGTGCTTGATAGGCATCGTGAATTTTTCGGATATCGATAGTTTCTCCCACCAAATCGGCGGCGATATGTGGCGCAATCGGCGGCTCGAAGGCAATCGGATTGATCACTTCGTAGTCAATATCTTCGCTGCAAGCCTGCATGATTTGCAACGCATCCTCGTTTTCCCATCGGCCGTTATTCCATTCTGACCCGGAGGCGATCGGTTTCATACCGGCAACCTTGAGGCCTTTTAATTTCAACTCATTCATCAACGCGACGGTAAACCAGGTCTTACCCACCCCGGTATCCGTCCCGGTAATAAAGACATTATTTAATTTCATGCTATTTCTTTCTCTCACGTAAAGACTGTTTCAAGGCATCAACTGATATCGCTTGTTGCTGGACATCTGACTTCTGCCTGGCTGCAGCAGACCAGGCATGGCCATATATCACTTCATAGGTTGCCGGTAATTTGCCGTCGCTGCGAAATTTTTCGTATTCCGCCAGTAAATGTTGTAAACGCCCTTTTCCGGTCAGCGTTTTTTTTCTGCCCTTGTTAAAATTCTGCGCGCCGATGTATTTCAATTCACGCATCAGCTGGTTTGCATCGCTATAGGTCAAAGTAATAGTCTCAACTGACAGCACCGGGCTTTGTAAACCGTTTCTTAACATTGCATCGCCAACATCATGCATATCAATAAACGCATTAACATGTACATCATTATCCACAGCAGACCAGCTTTGCCTCAGCTCAGTTAGCGTGTCCGGACCAAAACTGGAAAAAATAAACAAGCCGTCCTGCTTTAATACTCTTTGAATTTCCGCGAACACATGATCCAGATCCTGACACCACTGCAGCATTAAATTACTAAATACGATGTCGACACAGTTGTCTTGCAACGGAAGGTAATTCGCATCAGCCGCCAGAAATCTTTGTTTCGAAAAAAACCGCGGCGATCGCTGCTTTGCGGTAGTTAACATGCGTTCAGAAATATCCAGTTGCAATAATGTTGCTTTAGGGAACAACGGGTTTAACAAAGTCGCCCCTGCACCGGTACCAGAACCCAGATCCAGAATGCGTTCAGGTTTAACCAGTAAACCGTCGAACGCTTCAACCAGCCTTTCAGCCACAGTTCTTTGTAGAGACGCATACTGATCATAACTGCTTGCCGCTCGACTAAACGATGAGCGGATTAAACCAGCATCTAATGTAAATGATCCGGTATTAGTTGATGTCATTGATAAATCCCAAAATACTCTCTGCGCATCGCTTCGCCTGACTAATTACTATGGCATGACCTGCCTCAGGAATTGTCTGTATCTCCACAGATGGTAACAATTGCTTTAATTGATTCTTTAACTTAACGTTTATCAAGGCATCGTTTTCAGCTAATACAACCAGCACCGGTATATTTAAATTTGAGAATGTCTGTCGCAAATCACAAACCCGCATTTCTTCCAGCCAGACATTGAGGATGTCATGGTTTTTATGATTATTAATATGTGAGTTGATTTCCAACATGGATTTTCTTGCGTTGGATTCGCCGTGCGCAGACAGACTTGCCAGTTTTTTTAATGCCTGATTCACATCCTGACTGGCTATTTGCTGCAGCTCGCTAAAGGCATCTTCGGAAATTGTGTTATCCCAGTCTTGTGAATTCACCATTTTCGGAGCCGAAGCAATTAACACCAGGGCTGAAATGTTTTGTGATTTCGCTGCCAATTCTATGGCTATTTGCCCGCCCATGGACCAGCCGATTGCGATAGTCTTACGCTGACACTCAGCTGTTAATGCATCAGCCATAGCGCTATAACGATAATCACTCAATGATGAGGCGATTGAATACAAATCGGGAGTGGTTGAAGGGCAGGAATAAACAGTGGTTTTTCTGATTTTATTGAACACGCTCCGTTGAAAACCCCAACCATGTAACAACCAACCTTCCATGCTTATACAACCCTGGCTTCGATAGACTTTAGCGACTCCACCAATGTCTGGATGTGTTGTTTTGTATGCGTAGCATTAAAACTTAGCCTGATCCTTGCTGTACCTGTCGGCACTGTAGGTGGTCTTATCGCAGTTGCAAGAATCTTGTCTTGAAAAAGACGGTTACTTGACTCAAGCGCCTGCTGTGATGAACCAATGATCAATGGTTGTATATGCGATATTGAACGCAGTCTAGTGTCTCCTTCCATCGCCTGTAAAAACTGCGCTACCCTGTCTGAGAGTTGCTTGCGTAACGTATCACCACTACTGACGATCTCAATTGCCTTGCTTATTGTCGCCGCTATCGCCGGCATGATTGCCGTGGTGTAAATATAGGTCCTGGCTTTTTGAATTAACGCATCGATAAAAAATTTATCGCCAGCGACAAAAGCCCCGGCCGTCCCAAATGCTTTGGCAAATGTTCCACTCAATAATGGGACTTCATGTTGTGATAATTCCATTTGTTCCAGCAGGCCGCCGCCAGAGTGTCCAAGTACACCAAGGCCGTGGGCATCATCAATGAAGAGTAACGCACCATAACGTTTACACAAATCAGCCATTTCACCAACGCGGGCATAATCACCATCCATGCTGAACACGCCATCACTGATGACCATTAATGGTTTATGTTTATACTGCTCAAGTCTGGTTTCCAGCTGCGCAATATCATTGTGAGCATAACGAACCAGCTTGCCTTTCGACAGCATAGCCGAGTCGATTAACGAAGCATGGTTAAGCTTGTCTTGTATCACGATCGTTTCTTTATTGATAAACGTGGAAGCGATAGCAAGATTTGCCTGATAGCCGGTGGTAAAAATGAGTGCCTTGTCGCGCTTGAGAAAACTGGCCAGATTTTTTTCGGCCTGTTCATGTTCAGTTGTATGACCACAAATCAATTGTGACGAGCCAGCACCTACACCGTATTGGTCAATAGCCTTATGCATGGTTATTTTTAACGACTCTGAATTTGCCAGGCCAAGATAATCGTTATTACAAAAGTTCAGGTAATTCTTGCCATCAATCAAGACGTCACTGCCTTGAGCAAATTGAATCGTATTTCTTTTTCTATACAGGCTCTGTTCGTTTAATTTGGCTAAATCCTGTTTGATACGTTGTTTAATATCCACATTAATGCTGCTGTTGTGATGTTGTAATACCCAACCTTTCTAATAATTCGCGATCCTGTCTTAACTGAGGGTTGTCGGTGGTTAACAGTTTTTCTCCGTAGAAAATAGAATTCGCCCCGGCCAGGAAACACAAGGCCTGCATTTCATCGCTCATATCATTTCGGCCAGCCGATAATCTCACCATTGAACACGGCATCATTATTCTGGCCACCGCAATTATGCGAACAAAATCGATAGCATCAACAGCGTCATTATCAGCAACCGGCGTGCCTTCAACCTTAACCAGCAGATTGATCGGTACACTTTGCGGGTGCTTGGGCATATTAGCGAGAGAGATCAATAAGCCCGCACGATCTTGCGTACCCTCACCCATGCCAATAATGCCGCCGCTGCAGACGTTAATCCCTGCCTGTCTTACGTGTTCGAGGGTATCCAGTCGTTGTTGGTAATCACGGGTACTAATAATTTCTGAATAATATTCCGGTGACGTATCGAGGTTATGGTTATAGTAATCGAGACCGGCGTGTTGTAATTGTTCGGCCTGGCTTTGATCTAACATGCCTAATGTGACGCATGTTTCCATACCCATCGCCTTCACCGCTGCAACCATTTCTGCGACTTGATCGAGGTCCTTCTTTTTAGGCTGACGCCAGGCAGCACCCATACAGAAACGCGTTGCGCCCTCTTTCTTCGCCTGTGTTGCCTGCTGCACAACTTCATCAACGGACGCCATCTTGGTGGCATCGACACCGGTCTTATAGTGCGCACTTTGCGGACAATAAGCACAGTCTTCCGGACAGCCACCGGTTTTTATATTCATTAAAGTACTTAGCTGAACTTTATTACTATCGTGATACTGGCGATGAATCGTTTGTGCTTGGTAGACTAAATCGTTAAAGGGAAGGGACAACAATTGCATCACTTCGTTTAATGACCAGTTATGTCTGATATCGGATTTAGTCACGGTTATTATTTGATTAACTATAGTCTGGATTGCATTGTAAACTTTTTAGTTTAAAAAAGGTTAACTAATTACATGGATGCACAACATTGGAGGTTAGGTGATTGCTTTTTTTGTAAAAGCCCGACTGCTGATTATTTTTGCGAAGTATGCGAAACGGATTTTTTTAAACACAAACCGCGTTGCCCGGTGTGCGCCAGTATTAATCAATCCGGTTTAATATGCGGGGATTGTCTTCAGAAGCCACCAGCGTTTGATAACACCTTTGTTATTACTGACTATGCTTATCCGGTTGATCGCTATATCCAATCATTGAAGTATCATGACCGTCCCGAATTCATTCTTCATTGCGCTCAACTGCTGGCTAATCGACTAAAACAACAAGTGTTTCATTTGCCCGATACACTGGTTCCCGTTCCACTGCATCGGAGTCGGCAACGCCAACGCGGTTATAATCAATCCCAGATCCTGGCAAAACAATTGTCACGCTTATTGGGTGTAACAATGCATGACAAAGACATTGTAAGGACCAGAAAAACTGTGCCTCAAACTGATTTAGCACTTGAGCGCAGAAAAAAGAACGTCAAGAACGCTTTTCAAATGATAGGTAAACCGAATGTGGAACACATTGCCATCATTGACGATGTGATTACATCCGGATCCACTGTTGATGAGATCGCTAGACTCTACAAACGCAGCGGTTGTAAAGAAATTGAAGTGTGGGCAATTGCCAAAACAGTAGACGAATAATCAAGTATCCAGGTTTTCAACCGCAAGCGCGTTAGTCTCAATAAACTCTCGTCTGGGCTCAACCTGATCGCCCATCAGGGTAGTAAATATTTGGTCAGCCTTGATCACGTCTTCTATCCTGACCTGGGACAGACTTCTGCTGGATGCGTCCATGGTGGTCTCCCATAACTGATCCGGGTTCATTTCTCCCAGACCTTTATAACGTTGAATAGACAGGCCTTGTTCTGCCTGCTTTAGCAACCAACGAAATCCTGCAGTAAGCGATGCGATCTCTCGTTTACTATCCCCGCGCTGAATATAAGCACCTTGTTCCAGGGTCTCACTCGCCTCAAGTTTTGACAGTTTTTTGTAATCTGTGCTGCTGAAAAACTCGGGAGTAAAAACATTACTGGATTCAACACCGTGCACAAGCAGACTGACTTTAGCACCATAGTGTTCTTCAGCTGATTCAAACACGTCGTAGGTATATTCTGTCGCGCCTGAAACCTGATTGTTTAGTTCAGCAATCAATTTCCCAAACCACTCACCTACCTGGGCTTGATTGGCGCAAGACTCTTCTGAGAGAGGTGGCAAATATCTCATCGCATCAATAATGCTGGAATGAAATCGTTTACAAAGCTGAGTGTAAGCATGGTTGGCTGAAATATAATCATCTACCAGTGTTTTTAGTCTTTCATCATCGATAGCATCGGCGTCAGCGCTAGTAAAAAGGCGACTATTATCCAATGCCAACTCAAGTAAATAAGCCTCCCTGGCAGATTCATCTTTCAGGTAACGCTCTTGCTTACCTTTCTTTACCTTGTACAAAGGCGGTTCAGCAATAAATACATGGCCCCTCTCAATCAGTTCCAGCATCTGCCTATAAAAGAAAGTGAGTAATAACGTACGTATATGAGCACCATCTACATCGGCATCAGTCATGATAATAATACGATGATAACGCAGTTTTTCCGGATCAAATTCCTCTTTACCGATACCGCAGCCCAACGCCGTGATTAAAGTCCCAACTTCGACTGAAGATAACATTTTGTCAAAACGGGCTTTCTCGACATTAAGAATCTTGCCTTTTAACGGAAGAATCGCCTGGTTTTTCCTGTCTCGACCTTGCTTGGCAGAACCACCAGCAGAATCACCCTCAACCAAAAAGATTTCGGACTTGGCCGGGTCTTTTTCCTGACAATCAGCCAACTTGCCCGGCAAGCCGGCAACATCCAGTGCTGTTTTACGGCGCGTTAATTCACGTGCTTTACGGGCCGCTTCTCTGGCCCTGGCCGCCTCAATTACCTTCTCACAGATTATTTTTGCCTCAGCCGGTCGCTCCAACAGGAATTCCTGGATCTTTTCGGAAACGCTGGATTCAACGACTGACTTCACTTCACTGGAAACCAATTTGTCTTTTGTTTGAGAAGAAAACTTCGGATCAGGAAGCTTGACTGATAACACGGCGGTCAATCCCTCACGAATATCATCACCGGTGACGTTGACTTTAGCTTTAGCAGCCAAACCCTGTTTTTCTATATGTTGATTGAAGCTTCGCGTTAACGCACCCCTAAAACCTGAGAGATGGGTGCCACCGTCTTTTTGCGGAATATTATTGGTAAAACAGAAAATATTTTCCTGATAGGTGTCATTCCACTGCATCGCCAGCTGCACCGCCACTTCCGGCGTATCAGTCTCAATATAAATTACTGTCTCATGCAACGGTGTTTTATTTTTATTCAAATGTTGTACAAACGCGGAGATACCGCCCTTGTATTCGAAGCGATCATTTTTACCGCTGCGCTCGTCAGACAATTCGATGCAGACACCAGAATTTAAAAATGACAGCTCGCGTAAACGCTTGGCTAAAATATCGTAATGAAATTCAGTTAATTTGAAGATATTCCGGCTCGGATGAAATGTCACCGTCGTACCGGTATTTGAGACCGGCTCACCTTTGCTCAACGGTCCAACCGGGTCACCATTCGCGTATTCCTGCTGGTGCGTATAGCCATCACGAGAAATAGACAGGCTTAATTTTTCTGATAACGCATTGACGACAGACACACCAACACCATGCAGTCCGCCAGAAACTTTATAGGAATTATCATCAAACTTTCCCCCGGCATGCAGTGTGGTCATGATCACCTCGGCTGCCGACCGGCCTTCTTCTTCATGCATCCCCACCGGAATACCGCGACCGTTATCAGACACCGTCACAGAGTCATCACTGTGGATCACAACCCGAATGTGGTCACAGTAACCGGCAAGCGCTTCATCAATACTATTATCCACGACTTCAAAGACCATATGATGCAAACCGGTACCGTCATCGGTATCGCCGATATACATGCCCGGGCGTTTTCTTACCGCTTCCAGCCCTTTTAAAACCTTGATTTTCGAGGAATCGTAATTATTTTCGTCTGACATACCTTTCTCTTTAATATGGAAAACCGAAATTATTTAACTCTTGTTTACACACCCATGTTCCACGTGAAACACTTCATTCACATCTGGCTCAGATTCAACATCCGCGTGTTTTTCTAACGAAGTAATAAATGTTTGAATATCATTGTTCTTCAAAAGACGTAAAATTCTTTTTGTCGCCTGACTGTCCAGTTCTGCATCAATATCATCAACCAACATCAATGGGTAAATCGCCAGATTTTTCAGTATTGTTACCTGCGCAGAGATTAGCGCTGCGCCAAACAGCTTTACCTGACCTCTGGATAAATGTTTAGCTACATTAAAATTATCGTATTCAAATACCACATCCGCCCTGTGCGGACCATCAGCGGTATAACCACGCACGGAATCCTCGCGTCTAGTTTCAACCAATTTATTGAATAATTCGTCACCAGAACAGCTGTTTTTGTAGTGAATTGAAGCCGTTCCTGTCAGCACAATGTTGAGTTGGTTGTCTGATAATTCTTGTGATAATTCCTGTAGATAGTTTAACCGATCTTGATCGATCTTTTGTGCTTCTTCGCTCATTATTTTTTCCCAACTCTGGGCCCCCGCCCAGTTAGTTTGATCTGATGACTTGATAATGGCGTTCCTGTGTCTTAAGGCCTTGTGGTAATTCTTCCAGCTATCAAGGTAAGTATGTTTCACGTGAAACAATGACCAATCCAACCAGTGACGGCGTTGTTTTGGCCCGGCCTGAAACAGTTGATAATGCTCGGGGGTTAACAAAAAAACCGGGAGTGTTTTGGCCAATTCCGAGGCAGTCAGGATATTTTCTCCATTGCGTTTTAGCCGGGTTAAGCCATACCCTTTCTCGATCCCAAGATTAAAACTGGACAACTGATTTTTCCCTTGCGCGAATACTGACAAACAGCGTTCACCTTGCCTGATCACATCATATATCCGCCTACTACGGAATGACTTTGCATGAGAAAGCAGGTAAATCAGTTCTAGTACTGATGTTTTCCCGCTGGCATTCGGACCATAAAAATAATTCAGCTTCTGCGCAGGTTTGATATTGAAATTATTTAGATTACGGACCGCAGATGCTTTTAACTCCTCGATTAACAGCATTCACTAGAGACGCATCGGCATAACAACATATTGGCTTTTGGAGTCGTCTTCGGGAAGGATTAAACAGCTGCTATTCGGATCCATGACGCTTAATTTAACTTTTTCGGTCTTGATAATTGATAGCGTGTCTAATAAGTACGAAACATTAAACCCTATTTCAATCTCGTCTCCGTCATAGCTGACTTCTACCTCTTCCTCAGCCTCTTCTTGTTCCGGGTTGTGGGCCAAGGCACGTAAACTATTTGCACTCAGGATAATCCTGACGCCTCGATACTTTTCATTAGACAGTATAGAGGCGCGCGTCAGGCTATCCTTTAATTGTTCCCGATTAGCCATCACCGCCGTAGAACTGATTTCAGGTATAACCCGTTGGTATTCAGGGAAGCGTCCATCAATTAATTTACTGGTAAAACAAGCATTCTGATCTTTAATACGAATATGGTTAGGGGTGATTTGCACCTCAACGGCTTCATCATCACCACTCAGCAAACGCATTAATTCAGTAATACCCTTCCTTGGAACAATAATCTGGACTTGTTCTTCAAGCTGCGATTCAATCGGTGTCTCGTCCAAGGCCAGCCGGTGACCATCTGTAGCTACAGCGCGTAACGTATCTTTCGATACCTCAAGCAGCAACCCGTTTAAATAATAACGAACATCCTGTTGTGCCATGGCAAACTGTGTGTTCTCAAGCACTTTACTTAATACAGATTTATCCAAGCTAAACGAAGCGGTCTGTTCAGTAATATCAATGACCGGGTATTCCTGGGCGGCAAGTGTTGCCAGGGTAAAACGGCTTTTACCGGATCGAATCAAGGCTCTGTCATTTTTGATTTCAATATTTAATTCGGCATCTGCCGGCAATGCCCGACAAATATCAAACAGTTTTCTGGCCGGGAGCGTTATTTCACCGGTTTGCTCAAATTTCATAGCAAGAGAAACGATAAGCTCCACTTCCATATCAGTGGCAGTAATGGATAAGCTATCAGTATTTAAAACAAACAAGAGGTTAGAAAGAATAGGGAGTGACTGTCTTCTATCGACTACCCCATTCAGCATTTGCAATGCAGGTAGGAGGGCTTCTCTATTAATATTAAATTTCATATATATACCTTTTATTATAACTACAGGGATTAATAAAAACCTGTATAAGTTATTTTCCTATTTAAAATCAATTGGTTATTTGTTTTTGCTTTTGTTGATAACTTGTTTATCAATAAGTTTAAATTGTTTCTCGTTTGTGGATAAAACAGTTTGTTTGAATTACTGGTCAACTTACCCACAATGCATCATCAACTGGTTAAGGTGTTAATCAGGTTATTGTAGTCTTCTTCAATTCTATGCTCGGTCTTGCGAAGTTCGTTTATCTTTCTGCAGGCGTGCAATACGGTAGTATGATCTCTGCCGCCAAATGCGTCTCCAATTTCAGGTAAACTGTGGTTGGTTAGTTCTTTAGATATTGCCATCGCAACTTGTCTTGGTCTAGCAACGGAACGATTTCTTCGTTTTGATAATAAGTCAGCCACTCGAATTTTATAGTATTCCGCTGCAGTTTTTTGAATGTTCTCAATCGTAACCTGTTTATCCTGAATAATAAGCAGATCTCTCAACGCCTGTTGTGTGAAGTCCAGCGTGATATCACTACCGGTGAGATTGGCATTGGCGATCACTCTGTTTAACGCACCTTCCAGTTCTCTGACGTTGGAACGAAACCGTTTGGCAATAAAAAAAGACACATCATCCGGGACCGGTTTCTGCGCCTGCAGTGCTTTGGTTCTAATAATTGCAACCCGGGTTTCCAGTTCAGGCGGATCGATTGAAACTGTCAGACCCCAGCCAAACCGCGACTTTAAACGTTCTTCCAGCCCGCTGACTTCTTTTGGGTAACGATCACAGGTCAGGACAATTTGATGTTGTCCTTCAAGTAGGGCGTTAAATGTGTGAAAGAATTCTTCCTGTGAACGCTCTTTACCGGCAAAAAACTGGATATCATCAATGAGCAAGGCATCTAAGGATCGATAATGCCGCTTGAATTCATTGATAGCGTTATGTTGAAGCGCCCTGACCATGTCTGCCACAAACCGTTCTGAATGGAGGTAGGCAATATTTGCGCTGGGTTTTTGCTGAAGTATTTTCGCGCCAATAGCATGCATTAAATGGGTTTTACCGAGACCTACTCCACCATAGATAAACAGCGGGTTATAAGCATCCCCAGGGTTTTCAGAGACCTGTAGCGATGCTGCCCTGGCTAACTGGTTGGATTTACCCTCTACAAAACTATCAAACGTAAAAGTGCTGTTGAGGTTGCTCGAATGTTTTACCGGTTTATTTACGCTGCCAGGCTTGGTTTCTTTGCTTTCCTGTGGCGCAGGTTTTTTAGCGCTACGCGCCTTACTGCCGACTTCGAGTTTTAGTGAAATATTTTGTTCTTCCACCAGGACTTCCAGTAGTTCCTCGATTCTTGATAGATAACGTTCATTGATCCAGTCTAGAACAAAGCGGTTTGGTGCCAGTAAGCGAATATTGTCGTCTGACTCTATGGCATGCAGTGGTCGAATCCAGGTATTAAATTGTTGTGGCGATAATTCACCTTCAAGCCGCTCCAGGCAACGCTTCCAAGGAGAAATACCCACAAAGACGACCTCGTAAAAAAGTGATGAACAAAGGAACTCAAGTCTATACTCGATCAGACTTATCCACAACCAAGGCGCCAGCCGTGGAAAATACGATGGAAATTGACTTTTTTCCATCAGCAACAGTAATATAGCGCCCCTTTGAAAACACTAGACTAAACGCAGGCATTGCATATGAAACAAACTTTTCAACCCAGTAAATTAAAGAGAAAAAGAAACCACGGATTCAGGGCCCGTATGCAAACTCGTTCCGGTCGACAGATTATTAAAGCGAGAAGAAATAAGGGACGCAAACGACTGTCTGCCTGACTGTATAATCTATGATACAAGATGCGATTCAGTCATTGTTATAAGCTGAAGACGCAGGAAGATTTCAAACAAGTTTTTCATTGTGGTAAGAAATCTGGTAGCAAGGAATTTTTATTTATCTCAGTCAAAAACACCCGACAGGTTCCCAGGTTAGGTCTGGCTATATCTAAAAAGCATATTCGATTAGCATCCAGTAGAAATCGTGTTAAACGACTCATTAGAGAAAGCTTCAGGGAAAATATTGCGTCGTTGCCAAATATCGACATAGTCGTATTGGCGAAGTCATCTATCAATCCGACAGATACTCGCTTGTACTCAAAATTAAATCAGCAGTGGAAGTATTTAGCAAAATGAAAACACTATTCCTGGGTGTCATTAAACTCTACCAATATTTTTTACGTTATTATTTACCACCTTGCTGTCGTTATATCCCATCCTGTTCAGATTACACCTATGAAGCAATAGACCGTTTTGGTGTTATCAAAGGGAGTTGGTTAGGGACAAAACGAATCTGTCGCTGTCATCCTCTGCATGAGGGTGGTGTCGATCCGGTCCCACAAAAATAATCACGTTCATTCATGGAAACCACCCGATTTATATTATTTATTGCGCTGGGTCTGGTGTTAACCATGATCTGGCAGGCGTGGCAGCAGGACTATCCTGCTACTCCTGCGTCACCAGTAGTAAAGCAGGCAACAACACAACAAGCAGATAGTGTCTCCACAAACATTGATTTTCCTGACTTACCTGCTGAGACTGTCACAAGTCCGGTTGATTTGCCTAAAGCCGGTCTGAAACAAAACGCATCCGGCCAACTCATCACCGTAAAAACGGACGTACTTGAATTACAGATCAATACTATTGGTGGGACGATTGAACAAGCTGCGTTACTGGATTATCCATTGGAAAAATATCAAACCGATAATCCGATCCTGCTATTAAAAAACAATGACGAAGAATTTTATGTGATTCAAACCGGTTTGTTAGCAGATGGAAAAATCACTAACCATAAAACCGTGTTTGAATCCGAGCGCACGCGTTACGAACTTGGTGATCAAAACGAACTTGCTGTCACGCTTAGCTGGAATTCAGGAGACGGTTTGGTCGTAAATAAACAGTTTGTTTTTTATCGTGGCCAGTATGCGGTTGATGTGAAACACGCGGTTATCAACCAAACTGAATCGGACTGGTCAGGGCGTGCCTATTCACAAATTAATCGCACCGATCCGGTCGATAAAGGTTCACGGCTACTCTACACCTACACCGGTGCAGTGATTTCCAGCCCGGATAAACGTTATGAAAAAATTGATTTTGATGATATTGAAGATGAGAAGTTATCTATCGATATAGTTAATGGTTGGGCAGCCATGCTACAACATTATTTCTTTACTGCGTTGGTACCTGGCTCTAAAGAAGACAACTACCATTACTATACGCTAAATCCGGATAAACAAAGCTATGTGATAGGTGCAGTATCACCAAATAAAACGATAGTGAGTGGTAATAGCGATGAGTATTATCAGCGTCTCTATATCGGACCCAAGCTGCAGAAGACCCTAAACGAGATCGCTGATGGTCTGGAGCTCACGGTTGATTACGGTATTTTCTGGTTTATTGCCAAACCACTTTACTGGGTGCTGGATTTTATTCATCAATATACCAACAACTGGGGCTTTGCGATTATCCTGGTTACGCTGTTTCTTAAATTGCTGTTTTACCGTTTGTCTGCAGCGGGTTATCGTTCCATGGCAAACATGCGTCGGGTCCAACCAAGATTACTATCTATCAGGGAACGCTATAAAGACGATCGTGCTCGACTGAACAAAGCGATGATGGATATCTATAAAGAAGAAAAGATTAATCCACTCGGCGGTTGTTTTCCTATCCTGATACAAATCCCGGTTTTCATTTCCTTGTATTGGGTGTTGCTGGAAACGGTTGAGCTGAGACAGGCGGAGTTTATGTTGTGGATACATGATTTGTCTGCGCCGGATCCGTATTTCGTATTGCCGTTGTTGATGGGCGTGACGATGTTTGTTCAACAAAAGTTGAACCCCGCACCGATGGACCCGGTGCAGGAAAAAGTGATGTCTATTCTGCCAATTGTCTTTACCGTATTTTTTGCTTTTTTCCCATCGGGTCTCGTTTTATATTGGGTTGTTAATAATATTCTCTCAATTGCACAGCAGTGGTTTATTACCAAAAACATAGAAAAAACAACTGCGAAATAAACGCTTTTACTTGTCATGTCCTTGCATGACACCATTGCAGCTATTGCAACGCCTGCCGGTAAGGGTGGTATTGGTATTATCCGTGTTTCCGGCAAACAAAGCCTGAATGTTGCTGTCCGTATAAGCGCTGTTACGCCAGAACCTGGTAAGACAGTTTATGCCTCATTCCGATCTGCTGATGCGCGACTGATTGATAAAGGCATGTTGCTTTATTTCAAAGCGCCGCGATCATTTACCGGGGAAGATGTGATTGAGTTCCATTGTCATGGTAGTGATGTGGTGTTGGAAATATTGCTACAGGAAATTATTGCATCCGATGTGCGTCTTGCCCGTCCCGGTGAGTTTACTGAACGTGCTTTCCTGAACAATAAAATCGATCTGGTTCAGGCAGAAGCGGTGGCCGATCTGATTGATGCTAAATCCAGGAAAGCTGCGCGTAGCGCAATCACTTCACTAACAGGAAAGTTTTCTGACGACATCACCCATATTAAACAATCGATACTGAGTGCAAAGGCCTTGCTTGAGGCTGGTCTGGATTTTCCTGATGAAGAAGATATTGAGTTGGATCGCGGACCGATAAAAGCCAGGTTAACGTCAGCAATCTCCGCTTTGCAGTTACTGTTAACACAAGCAAATACCGGGGCTAAATTAAATCACCGACCGGTGGTCGCCATTATTGGCCGACCCAATGTCGGCAAATCAAGCATACTTAATTATCTGGCGCAGAGTGACATTGCGATTGTGTCATCACAACCCGGTACTACCAGAGATCTGGTGAAACAAACCATTATGATAGCGGACACAGAAATACTGATTGTTGATACGGCAGGGGTCAGGGAAAGTCAGGATATGATAGAACAGGAAGGTATTACTCGTTCCTATGCAACGATTGAAACAGCAGATTTGATATTACACGTCACTGATTCAGATGATGCTAATCACCAGCTACTTGAAACGTTTCCCGAAGGAACGAATTTAATTACATTGAGAAACAAGTCTGATTTACTTGAATCGACAACTGCTGATGAAGATCAGGATACTGTTTTTATTTCTGCTAAAACCGGGCAAGGAATGGATCGACTTTTTTCCGTGCTGCGGGAAAAATTAAAACTGGTTGAGAATGACGAGACGGTGATCATTGCCAGGAAACGTCATATAGTGGGTCTTGAACAGGTATTACACTACTTACAAGGTGTGCTATCCGAGTTTGATACTTCTGAGGATGAATTGCTTAGCGAGTTACTTCGCCAGGCATTGGCTAGCCTGGATGATATTGTTGGTGTTACTACTGCCGATGATATTTTGGGAGAAATCTTTTCCAGTTTTTGTATTGGTAAATAACAGAGGAAATAATAAGTGAGTATAAATATAGAAATATCTGTTGGTGAATTGCTTGATAAGATCACGATTTTGGAAATTAAGTCGGAGCGTATTGAAGATAAAGTCAAACTAGAGAACGTCAATAAAGAACTGGATTTATTAAATACAATCTGGTCAGCTTCTGACTATGCAAATACGGATATCAAACAACAGCGGGATCAATTGAAAAAAATTAACGAATCTTTGTGGGAGATCGAAGACAAGATTCGTATAAAAGAGTCTGGCAAGGAATTTGATGAAGAGTTTATCGAGCTCGCGCGCTCGGTTTATGTGACTAACGATCAACGCGCAGAAACAAAAAAACAAATCAATCTAATGACTCAATCCGGCCTGGTTGAGGAGAAGTCGTATAAAGACTACTAATAAGAGCTCCGGGCCTGCTCGGAAAATATTGGTTTATGTCTACACGGACATTCTGGGTGATGCGTTGTTAAAGTTACCTGCATTGCCGCAATTAAGAGAGTCATTTCCCGATGCAGAGATTACCTGGTGCGCAGGAAACGGTACTACTATGTATGATACCTGGCTAAAGCCGCTGGTTACTCCCTATATTGATACCATCAGGTTGAAACCATTGTTTGGACTTAGCTGGCTGGAGTTATTTCGGCCTTGTCCGATCAGTGATGATTACGACATTATTATTGACACTCAGCATAAGTTGAAAGCGACCTTTCAATTAAAGCGTATATCTCACAAGCTATTTATCTCACCCGCAGCAAATTTCTTGCTATCTGACAAAAAGCCGACTAATAAAAAGGACTACTCAGGTTCATTACAAAATAGAATAAGCTGTTTGTTTAAGTTGGCCGGTGCTAATCAGCTTGACGCGACCTTAAAATTAAATTTACCAGCAGACTATTCGCAGCAAGCACAATCCTTACTTGGTGATAATGACAGTTATATCGGGATAGCGCCCGGAGCGGGTGGACTGAATAAGGTGTGGCCATTATCGCGTTTTGTCGAAGTGGCGAAGCAGCAGCTTGCTAATAACAGAATACCGGTGTTTTTTATCGGGCCTAATGAGGTCGATATTTATCAAGAGTTAAAACGACAAGTGCCAGAGGCATTATTCCCTGAAAAAGAAAACCGGTCAGAGTTGAAAGGGCCTTTGCTGGCAATGGCGTTAGCAAAAAAAATGCGGGTTGCGTTAGCAAATGATTCAGGCATGGGTCACGTCTTTTCAACGGCAAACGTTCCTCTGGTGTCATTATTCGGGCCCAGCAATAGTGAAAAGTTTGTCGCAAACATCGATAACAGGACCATTATTAAAGCGGCAGATTATGGTTCCAGTGAGATGCAATCAATACCTGTTGAACCGGTATTGGCCGCAATAGACACGCTTTATGGCTAATAAGATTTTAGTGATAGGTTTGAGCTGTGTCGGCGATGTTGTGATGACCTCGCCTGTGTTCGAATCACTACATGAACATTATCCTCAGAAAAAAATGGATGTTGTTGCTGACAATCGATCAAAACAGCTTTACCTTAACTGCCCTTACGTTGATAAGGTGTTTATTAAAGATAAAAACCGGTTTTTGCGTGGTACGCCTGCATTAATTGCTGAGCTATGGTCAACGCACTACGACATTGTGGTGGATCTGAGAACTGACTTTTTATCTCATCTTTTAAAAGCTAACACACGTTTTACCAAACGAAAATCCAGGTCTTATGGCAATCATGCGGTTGAAGAAACCATGGGTGTTATTGCCGGCCTTCATGGCGACAAACCAATACCAGCAACCAAGGTTTGGTTGGCGCCTGAAGATAAACACTATGCTGAAGAAACCCTGTCAGGGTTTGATAAGAATGCCTGCTTGCTGGCAGTTTCAGTTGGCGATCCGTCAAAACCATTTAAAAACTGGACTATAGAAAAGACGGCGGCATTGATTAATAAGCATGCCGATAATTTCTCTGGCCTGGTATTCGTGGGTGGGCCGGATGAAGTGCCCGGCACTGATGAGCTGATTAAAGAGATCGATATGCCATATATCAATACAGTGGGTAATAGTTTGTTAGAAGCAGCAGCAATACTTGAACGTTGTAAAGTTTATATTGGTCCTGATTCGGGATTGGGTCATTTAGCTAGCGCAGTGAACACAGCGACCATCAGTTTTTTTAGTAGCGTCAGCCCGGTTCGATATCAACCCTGGGGTAATCAGTCAGTTGCGATAGTGGGCGATAACAAAGACGCAAGAAATATCCCGCTGCAGGAAGTTGAATCTGCGTTGAGCAAACTGGTTATCTAAAATGCTTTTGCTATATTGGCAACTTGTTCCGCGCTGATATTGATCATACATATATTGTTTTTGCAGCTTGTCTTTAAGCAGAAGCTGCAGGGTAGTACGTTTTCTATTACAACTGAGTTGCTATTACCCGGTTGCCATTTGTCGGTTAAATCCCGGGTAGAAAACAAAACGATTTGTTTTGTAGCTGCGGCATCACACAGATGCATGGCCCCGGTATCGAGACTGATAGCAAAATCTATTTGTTTGAAAACATAAAATAATTCGTCAAGCCCAAACTTGCCGCACAGGTTAATGCAGTGATTATTATCCTTCGCAATAAATTCTGCTTCGTTATATTCACCTTCGCCGCCGATGATAATTATTGTCGTATCATCACCCAGAAGCTTTGCCAGGCTGGACCAGTTGGGTAATGGCCATTTTTTTGGTTGCAACTTTCCACCAATCAGAAACGCGGCGACTTTTTTACCCTGGTTTTTCAGTTCTTCCAAATCAATATTGGTGGGAGGCGTCTCTTGTAGTGGGTAGCTGATGTCTCCATCTATGTCATGTTGCTTTAGCGTAGTTAAAAAACGTTCGGTTTCTCTGGGTGGAGGGCAATACTTCTTTTGAATATCCATAAATGCTTTGACTCTGCCTTCGTCCCAGCCAAACCCGTTTTTAATTTTTAGTAATAGACGGACGATCAACATATTTCTTAGCGATTTGTATAGGCCAAGGTTTTGCGGAAGTTGTATAAACAGATCGTAATCATCCTGTGACAGTTTTTGCAGTAGCGCCTGTCTTCCGGGCTTATCAGTCACAAAAACGTTATCTAGTAGACCCGGCTCCAGCGGGATATCGTTGAAACTGATTCCGCCGATCGATACAGAAAAAAGATTGATTGTTGCTGAGGGATATTTTTCTCTTATCAATTTAATTGCCGGAAGCGAGACAATAATGTCACCAAAGGCGCCATCACGGTTTATCAGTACTTTTTTAACATTGTTATCCTTGCTAAAAAGCAATGTACGGAATACAGCGATAACGAACCGTCGAAACCATCGCACTATAATGATGTAAGCAAACTTTACTTTTTCAGCTATGTTCATTGTCAGAACTGATTGAGTAAGCCTTCCTGATTAACCCTGTCTAATACAGTATCTACAGATATCTTTGACAAACTCTCGGGAATAAACGCTTTATCCGAATCAGGGATTTTCTCGCCGGCAAATATCACCCTGCTTTCCTGTCCCACTGCGTGTGTGCGCTTAGGGTTGGTTGGCCCAAATAAACCAAACACCGGGATGCCGGCGCAGGACAAGATATGCATAGGCGCAGAGTCATTAGTCACAGCAAACAGCGCTTTCTTGCCCAGCTCTATTGATTGTGGAATGCTAAAATTGCAGGTTGCATCAATTCCACTAGTGCAGGAAAGTGCTTGGTTGATCTCCATATCTTCTTTGCCGCCTTCCCAAATAATAGTCAAACCTTTATCTGTTAATGTTTGTGCAAGTTTGTCAAAGTAAGGCCAGCGCTTTTGTTTATTAGACAGACTCGAACCAGCATGAAAAATGACATACTTCTTTTGCTCAATACTGTTATGTTTCAGCCAATCATCAACAAACGTCTTATCAGTCTGAGAGGTAGGTAACCAGGGCTTAGCTGCTGCCTTGTTCAAGCCACTTCGCTCAATCACCATATTTAATCTGTCAAATGCATGGCATTCGCCCGTGTAAGTTTTCTCAGGATGATGGGTATAGGGAAACCTTGGATGATTACCAGCACGAAACGGTATGCCTGACAGCGCACAAATTAGTGACGTTCTGTCGTTTGACTGAAGATCATAGACGCGATCAAACTTCATGTTTCTTGTCCATAAAACGGTTTTGATCGTATTAGTAAAACCTTTTCTTTCAAGTGCCATGACGTTCAAGCCTTCCCAGTTTGCAAATAAACGTTTGTTGTTTGGTGCTGTTAATAGCCAAACATTATCAACATGGTGTTGTTGTATTTGTTTGATCACTGAACTTGAATAAACGATGTCCCCAAGCGCACCCAATTTGATAATTAGCACGCGCATTAGGTGGGGTTAGAATCAATCCGAAGTGAAGAAATAAATATTGCCGTAAGCAGCCAGACCATGGTCGACCAGATTGAACCATAAAATGCCATGTGCGCGTTAAACGGGAATATGGCAACCAGCATGGGGATTAAAACAGGCATAATAAATTGCTTGTTTTGTGTTGCTGAGACTTGTCTGAACGTTAAGTAAAACAAGAGCAAGTAACCTGTTAGCCCGATCAAGCCTGTCTCCACAGCTATTTCCAGTAACAGCAAGTGCGGATGAGTTTGGCCAGGGCCATGCCAGAAGTTATCTGATCCTGAATACTCGTTGTAGACATAACGGTAGCCTCTTGGTCCAATCCCGTTGATTGGGTTTACCTTGAATATGGCAAGGCCGGTTTCCCATAAAGGCAGTCTTAGCGCGGTTGCCTTATCAATTGTTTCATAATCGGTGGTGAACAGACCCATGGTCGTTAATAGTCGCGTTTTCAGCGGTTCGTGTAACGCTACCGTCGTAGTAAAAATTAAGCTAATGACAACGAATAGTGCGGCAGAATATTTTATCAATCGTAGTTTTTCTTTGCTGTAAAAATACAGACAAGCTAAATAGCCGATTGATGATAATGCAAGCATGATCCATGCTGCCCTGCGGCCGCTGAGTAAAATAATAAAAAAAAGCGGCAATATACCGATGATCGAATACATCATGTTTTTTCTTTCGACACAGTAAATAAAGATAAATGTCGACAAGATAGAACAGATGTGGGCGATAGTATTTCTTGGGTGGAACATGCCGGTAATGTCACCGTCACGATAAGGAAAGCCGACCAGGTTTTTCCCGGCAAAAAATTGCAGTGAGGCATCAAGACACCAGAAAGTCACGATAAAAAAGATACCACTGATAAGTGTTTTTAATTTTTCTCTGTCAGTACCAATTGCGTTAATGATGAAGATACCGGCAAACAGAAAACGTAAATAAGGGAAAACAGTGCGTGCCGACCTTTCTATGTTAACTGCGTCTATCAAAGCGATAAGCAGGGGAGCCCACAGACAAATAAAGGTGATAACATAAAATCGTAGTTTGTTATCATGCCAGATCGACAACGGACTTTTCAGGCATTGACACAGTCCTATCACTGCCATTACTGTCATCGGGTAGTTGTACCAGGACTTACTGACAAAGCCGATTATTGTGAGCAGGATTAATCCGCAGCCCCAATTGCGCTTTATAAAATCAATAACAGTTTTATCAGTTGATGTGTTTTGTTGGTTTAACATTTATCGTTCAATCTTGTTGGTCTAACGCAGATTGATAAACAGCAAGTGTTTCATTAAGCATGCGATCTAGTGTAAACGGGTTTTGATTTACGATTGTTTTTTTATTTGTTATTAACGACTGGGTTTTATCGGCGACGCTGTTAACGTCGTTTGCTGTTACTAGTCCTTCTGGAAACATTACGCCAAGTACTTCGCTGGCACCGCCATGATCATAGGCCACCACTGGCACCCCGAGACATAAACCTTCCAGCGCAGTGCGTCCGAATGCCTCGGGAATTTTAGCCAGTGAGAAAATAATATCTGACGCTGACATCACTTCGCGCATATCGTTTCGCTGTCCAATAAAACGAATATCATCCTCTAGTCCGTAATCCCGGACTTTGTCCAGTAATGATTGATGGAATTTTTTTCTTTTTTTATGCGGCGCTCCGGCAATAATGCCGATTATGTTTAGTCCTCTGCTTTTAAGTATGTTAATCAGTTCGATAAAGTCCATTTGTCCTTTCCAATGCGTGATTCTGCCGGGCAAGGTCAGTATGGTTTTATTTGCCTCCAGCTTATCCTGCCATGGGCAATGCCAGTCTGCTTGAGGTTTGAATGCCGGATAATAAACGGAGCTATCTATACCTCTGGGAATAATAGTGATGGGTTTTTTCTTTGTTTCAGGATAATTACTGAGAATGTAATCATGAATAAAATGCGAGATAGCGATGATATATTCTGCTTTCATCATGATCGCACTATAGAAATTCACCGAGTAGGGGCCGTGTACGGTGGAGATCAAAACGGGCCTTTCTTTTTCTGGCAGGGTTTTCCATGCGATAAACACGACCCAGGCCGGCATCCTTGATCTGACATGAATAATATTTATTTTTTCTTTAATGATAATTTCGCGAATCGAATGTACATGTCTCAGGCTTAGTAAGGATTTTTTACCCGCGTCGATTTTAAAATGTCGACTCCCCTGTTGCTCTAACGGTTTAGCTAATTGCCCGCCAGCAGAAATGACGCAGGAGTGGAAACCTCTCTCGACTAATGCTCTGCCGATTTCGAGCGTGCCTTTTTCAACACCGCCCATTTCCAACGCTGGCAGCACCTGTAATACCCTGGGTGAGCTCATATCATTTAATAATAAATCGTCGACAAGTCATGTTTTATCTGATGTCGCACAGTCCTTGTTGCAATAATAATTTTGCGCAGCGCAGTGCTTCATTGAAACTGACAGCCGGATGAAGCGACCTATTAACAAGCCACTCAGAAAAAGTCATGACTTGTTTATTGTTAATCAAAGACTGAACTGAATTATTCACTCTGCTGTTTGAGTTTGCCTCTAATTCCAGCAGACCAACTTTTGCTCCGGCAGTGAGCGCTTCATAGATCATGGATATACTATCCATGCTTACCCAAACTTGAGTTGCTCGTTGCATCATAGATCTTAGCGTAGATCTTGATACTGAATAATGTGGCAACAGCTGTAATTCATTCCTGATCGGGATATTGATTGATGATAAGAACCCATCCGGTGTTCGGGGAGAGTCAGTGATATTGATCGCTTGTTCTGGATGCGCATCACAGATTTGCCTGATTTGATCGGAGATATCTGCCCATTGCATATGTCTTGACGGGCCACCGATTAATATCAGGATCTCGTTGCGTTTTTCCTGTCCCGGTTGCATGTCATTTATTGCACCTTTGGTTTTCATTACATTGGCTCTATCAGGAGGCATATCGTGTTCAGGTATCAGACAAAAATCAAACAAAGATAACGGCAGGCTTGGCTTCATTAACACGATAGTTTTCGCATTATAAGCCCGTTTACCAGCCAGCAAGGGCAGATGTGTTTTATGTCCGGCACCGATGATGATATCTGGGTTACTGAATTCGTTAGCTATTGGAAATGTTTTTTTGAGCAGGTCGAAAAATGTGATTTTAATAGACGAAGCCAATACATCGAATGTTTGACACTCGCTAAGCTGGCTCAGCGCAGCGCAAAGTCCCTGGCTTTGAGTGTCATGGCCGGCCTTTCCATCTGTAACACGCCATATCGTGACTGACATGTAACGGCTTTACTTATCCTCAAGTATGTATTCAGTACCACAGTAAGGACATTTTGCCCTGCCAGATGCCTCTATCGGTAAATAGACTTTCGGATGTTGGTTCCATAAGCTCATTTCGGGCAGCGGGCAATGCAATGGTAATTGATCTTTTGTTATTCGAAACACGGTCTGATCGCTGGTTGAAACCTCAGCCTTTTCTTTGTTTGCCTGTATCATTTATCAGCCTCTATATATAGCTAAGCCATTTACTATACTGCTCCAGTTTACCTTGAACACAGTCGAAGTATTGTTTTTGCAGTGTCTCTGTAATTGGGCCACGTGAGCCATCGCCAATTATCCTTCCGTCTAGCTCTCGGATCGGCGTGACCTCTGCTGCCGTTCCGGTAAAAAAAGCCTCGTCAGCAACATATACTTCATCGCGCGTGATTCGTTTTTCTTTTACCTCAAGGCCGTGTTCTTTACAGAATTGCATAATCGTCTCTCTAGTGATCCCCTCCAGCGCAGAGGTTAAATCAGGCGTATAGATTACGCCTTTGCGGACGATAAATATATTCTCGCCGCTGCCCTCAGCGACATAACCTTCATTATCTAGCAGTAGAGCTTCATCGTAGCCACATGACAGTGCTTCTTGCAGGGCCAGCATGGAATTCATGTAGTTCCCGTTGGCTTTTGCCTTGCACATGGTGATGTTGACATGGTGTCGTGTATACGACGAAGTTTTGATACGGATACCTTTTTCCAGGCCGTCTGTTCCCAGATAGGAACCCCATGGCCAAGCAGCGATCATGACATGTACTTTCAAGTTGTCTGCTCTCAAGCCCATGCCTTCTGAACCATAAAAGCACATTGGCCTGATATAAGCGCTATCCAGCTCATTTTTTTTGACCGTCTGTAGACATGCATTATTAATCGCGTCTTTATCAAACGGCATTGGTATGGCCAGTATATGCGCCGAACCAAATAATCGATCAGTATGTTCATTGAGTCGAAAGATAGCTGTGCCGTTTTCGGTCTGGTAGGCACGAACGCCCTCAAATACACCCATACCATAGTGTAAGGTGTGCGTTAGTACATGCGTCTTTGCTTCACGCCAGGGTACAAACTCACCGTCCAGCCAGATGTGACCATCACGATCATTCATAGTCATTTCAGTTTTCCATTCATTATTTTGTTTTGCTGGCGAATTCTACCAGATAATAGACAATCAGCCGTAATAGTCATAGTCAGCCTGGTTCACCATCGCTATACTGCCTAGCAAATTATTTATAACCCGAAATTTATTCCTCTATACTGAGACTGAATAGTGAAAGAACTGGCTCCTCCGCAAGCTTATGAGTTACTGAAGTCTAATACTGATGCCGTGTTAGTTGATGTGCGTAGCACGATGGAATATGAGTATGTCGGTCATCCTGTTGATGCAATTCATATTGCCATTAAAGAACCCCCGGACTGGGAGACCGACCCCGGTTTCCCGGAAGCAGTCAAACAAACCTTAAATCAGGTTCGACCGGATAGTGACATTGAAAGTTTGCCGATACTGCTGCTGTGTCGTAGCGGTAAACGTTCCGAACTCGCGGCCCAGTTACTGGAGCAAGCCGGTTTTGAGGAAACCTACAATATTCTCGATGGATTTGAAGGCGATAAAAACGATAAAGGACACAGGAATAGCGTTAGCGGTTGGCGTTTTCATCAACTACCCTGGGAACAATCCTGAAGCGTTGCTCAGTATAGTAAGGATGCTATGCGGCAACTGACACAGCTGGTTGAAAATATTCTGGCCGGCACGCGTGCGGCAAGTTTCTTAAAATTTCATTTGTGGTCATTTAAGGCAGGGTTTGCTCAGGTTTTTATACTGTTTGGTGTCTCTGTTTTTTTAACGTTTATCCATGACTATGTCAGCACTCTGCCTGACAACCAGTTTAACCCCCTGTCTCTTGGTCATCAGGGCCTGTTGTACCTGCTGTTTTTTTTCAGCCTGTTAATCGTTGCAGCGTGTAATCGGCGTCTACAACATATCGACAAGCTTGTTGTCATGTTGTTATCAATTGTGCCGGTCATCTGGCTGGGAACGCTTGGCTTAATCTACTTGATGAAATTGCAGCATTGGTTAAGTGAGTATCAAGCAAGCTGGCTGGTGTTTGTGGTTTATGTCAGCTGGTATGTAATTGTTGTTTTTCGTTTGTTTCGAAGGTTTTTTTATATTTCGAACATGCCGGCGCTTGGCTGGGTGGTGTTCTACGCGGTGATTAACTTTGCCCCCATAATATGGTTACCGGGACAGCCGATCTGGTTAAGTAAGTATGTGCCTGAGTATCGTCCTACGGTTGAACCCATTGATATTGAGGCGGTTTATCACGATCAGGAACGCCTGATGGATAACATTCAGAATACTATCCTGAACGAAAATCATGAAAGAACAGATGTCTATTTTGTCGGCTTTGCCGGTCATGCAACTGAAGATGTGTTCATGAATGAAGTCGTTTCAGCTGCCAATATCGTTAAAGATCGTTTCAGTGCTTATGGGAAAACGGCACTGTTAATTAATAATCGCGACAGCATTGATCAATACCCATTGGCGAACCGCTTTAACCTCCGACGTCTGTTAATGACAGTATCGGAACGCATGGATCGTGAAAACGATATTTTATTTCTGTTTCTCAGTTCCCATGGCAGTGAAGATCACCAGCTTTCTACTGCGTTTCCGAGGTTCAGACTCAAGGATATTACGCCTGACATGCTTAAATCCCGGCTGGATGCCTCTGGGATTAAATGGAAAATTATTGTTATTTCTGCTTGTTACTCAGGTGGTTTTATTGATGCGTTGTCTGATGCCGGCACCTTGATAATTACGGCGGCAAGACCGGACAGAAATTCATTTGGCTGTGGTCATGATGGTAACTATACCTTTTTTGGCGAGGCTTACTTTGAGCAGGGCATTAAACAGCAATTAGGCTTGATTGATGCGTTTGAAGCGGCTAAAGCAGCCATCTATGAAAAAGAACAGGCAGAGTCATTTACACATTCGGAACCGCAAATCTATATCGGTGAGGAAATTGAAGTCAAACTGGAACAGCTTGAACAGGAACTCAGACAATACAATAACAATAACTGGGCAACATCAACTCAGGGTTTGCTGACAGATTCATCCGCTTTGTCGACAGCCACTGATTGATTGCGACCCAGTAATAGACCGATTTCAAATAATATCCAGATTGGAACCGCCAACATCATTTGCGAGATCACATCGGGCGGGGTTAACAGCATGCCGGCAACAAACGCAGACAAAATAACATAGGGTCGGTTTGCCGCGAGTTTTTCCACACTAATAAAACCGGAACGAATTAAAATATAAGTTGCTACCGGTATTTCAAAGGCCACACCAAATGCAAAAAACAGTTTTAAAATAAAATTCAGGTAATGATTAATATCCGTCATGATTTGTACGCCGGTAGGCGCTGTTGCAGTCAGAAAAGCAAATAGCAATGGAAATACCGCGAAGTGCGCAAATGCGATACCCAGATAAAACAGACTGATGCTGCTTAATAATAACGGTATGGCTGTTTGTCTCTCGTTTTCATACAGTCCCGGCGTAATAAAGCGCCAGATATGAAAAAACAGATAGGGTATTGCCAGAAAAATAGCGGTAAACAAGGTCAGTTTAAACGGAGTAAGAAAAGGTGAAGCGACTTCAGTCGCGATCATGCTGCTGCCTTCCGGGAGTTTTTCCAGCAAGGGTGACGCAATGAATTCATAGATCAGGTTTGCAAACGGCAGTAGCAACAAAAAAATAATGGCGACAAAGATTAGCGATTTGATGATCCGGGAACGAAGTTCGATCAGGTGATCGACGAGTGGTTGTTCCTGATCATGTTCCGGGCTATTTGACATAGAACCATCGATGACGAAGTTATACCCCGTCGCTTTTGTTTGTGTCTTTAATCATCTGGTCGGGTGCCTGTTTCATCAGATTTTCAACATGGTCAATGTTTTGTTGAAGCTCGGTCATCTCATCGAGTTCCAGTTCTTTTTCCAGTTCTCGGCGGGTGTTGTGAATAAAGCGTTTAAGTCGATGGATAAAACGGCCGGCGTCTTTTGCGACTTGTGGTAAGCGTTCAGGGCCAACGATGAGTAGTGCAATGATGGCGAGAGTGACCAGCTCCCAGAAACCAATATCGAACATGAGAAGATAGGCTCGAGACGATTATTTATCCGCTTTTTCCTGTTCAGGCTGTATTTCGCCCTCAATCACCTGCCCATCGGTCGATTCATTGGTGTCTGCGGACAACGGCTGTGCGTCTTCATTATCGGAGACTGCGCTCCGAAAGCCTTTAACTGCGCTGCCCAAGTCGCTACCCATATTGCGTAACTTTTTTGTGCCGAATAACAATGCAACGATTAATAGTAGTATTAGTAATTCAGAGACGCCAAAACCCATCTCGATTCTCCGCTTAAAATAATATGTTTGATAATAGTTGAAGTTATTGCTGAACTACAGCGCCAAGATATGGATGACTTAGCACTATTGTTTGTTTCGATTAGCTTTTTCTTCAAGGCCGGATAAACCAAAGCGTTTTTTGAGCTCGTTGCGGACATCATCTACATCCAGGCCATGCTGTTTAAGCAGAACCATGCAATGAAACCATAAGTCAGCAATTTCGTGAACAATATCGCCATTATGACCGGATTTAGAAGCAATTATAACCTCGATCGATTCTTCGCCGACTTTCTTCAGGATGCTGTCCAGGCCCTCCTGAAACAGGTTTGCTGTGTATGAATGTTCTGCGTCTGCGGTTTTTCGCTGTTCGAGCAATTGATCCAGTTCAGCAAGAATATCGTTTTGCATAAGGTCTCTATGTCGTTTATTTGTATATCTCGTCAGGATTCTTTATCACTGGCTCGCTAATCTGCCATTCTTGATTATTCAGTTTTTGATAAAAGCAGTGCACTCTGCCAGTATGACAGGCAATACCGCCAAGCTGAATAACTTCCAACAACAGCGTGTCATTATCGCAGTCTAGCGCAATCGATTTAACCTGCTGACTGTGACCCGATGTTTCACCTTTGGTCCATAGCGACTGCCTGGAACGCGACCAGTATGTCGCCAGACCGCTATTGCAGGTTTTTTCCAATGACTCCCTGTTCATCCAGGCATGCATTAATACTTGTTTGCTGGAGGCATCTTGCACAACCACCGGCACCAAGCCTTGATCATTCCACTTTATCTGATCTAACCAGTTGTCCATCGTTTACAGGCGCACCTCGATTTGTTGTTTCGCCATAAACTTTTTAGCTTCATTGACGCTATGCTCACCGAAATGAAAAATACTTGCTGCCAGCACGGCATCCGCTTCACCCTTGCTGATGCCATCGGCCAGATGTTGCAGGTTGCCCACGCCACCTGAAGCGATGACTGGAATACTTACAGCTTCAGCCACGGAACGGGTCAGATCAATATCAAACCCTTTTTTGGTGCCATCGCGATCCATGCTGGTAAGTAAAATTTCACCTGCCCCATATTGCTCCATTTTTTTTGCCCAGTCGATGACATCGAGTTCGGTAGCGTTTCTGCCACCATGTGTGAAAACTTCCCATTGCTGGGATTTATCATTAACTTGCTTGGCATCAATTGCCACGACGATACATTGTGAGCCGAACTTTTCCGATGCACGGTGTACGAATTCAGGATCCTTTACTGCTGCGGTGTTGATGCTGACTTTGTCAGCACCGGCATTTAGCATGCGCTGAATATCGTCGACATGCCGAATGCCGCCACCGACCGTGAGTGGAATAAATACCTGGCTGGCAACATCCTCGACCACATGGACAATTGTCTCTCTGTCATCACTGCTGGCAGTGATATCGAGGAAGGTAATTTCGTCGGCACCTTGCTGGTCATAACGCTGCGCCACTTCCACCGGGTCACCAGCATCTTTGATATCGATAAAACGAACGCCCTTGACTACCCGCCCGTTATCAACATCCAGGCAGGGTATGATGCGTTTTGCGAGACCCATTATTCGGGTTCGTAGGTGCAGGCCTGGTCGGCGTACTGTTGCGCTTCAGCAAAATCAAGCTTGCCTTCATAAATAGCGCGACCAGTGATGGCGCCAAAGATACCTTCTTCGCCTGCTTCACATAAGGCTTTGATATCTTCCATATCACTGATGCCGCCGGAAGCGATAACCGGAATAGTAATGTTTTGGCAGATGTCTACGGTGGCTTTTACATTGACGTTGTTCAACATGCCGTCTCGACCAATGTCGGTAAAAATGATGGCGGCGACACCTTCTTCCTCAAAACGCTGTGCCATGTCATTTGCGTCATGATGAGATAGCTTGGACCAGCCATTAGTTGCCAGCTTGCCATTTTTCGCATCAAGTCCAACGATAATGTGGCCCGGAAATTCGAGACACACATCGGAAACAAAATGCGGCGTAGTGACCGCGCGGGTGCCGATAATGACAAACGATACGCCCACATCAAGATAAGTTTGTATTGAATCTTCATCACGGATACCGCCGCCAACCTGCAGTGGTACATCAGGGTGCGCTTCAGCAATCGCATGTACCACATCGGCGTTACTGGGTCGCCCATTAACCGCGCCATCAAGATCGACAATATGCAAGCGTCTTGCGCCTGCCTCTACCCAACGGTCGGCCATCGCAACCGGGTCATCGGAGTAGACGGTTTCCTTGTTCATGTCGCCTTGACTCAGGCGCACACATTTTCCATTTTTTATATCAATTGCGGGAATGATTAACATAACAGCTTACGGCTTGATGGATGGTAAGTATGACGGAATAAGTTAGATACGTGTTTGTTAGTAGTTGTTAATCCGGGTAGTTAAATTATAGGACGATATTCGACAGAGAATAAAGCTTTAGTTAACAAAACGGTATTTTTGCTCAATGTGCCTCGTCCCAGTTTCTACCACGGCCGATATCCACCTCCAGTGGTACATTTAGCTTATCATTGTCGGTCATTCTTAGCTTTATTTCCTCACAGAATGAATCCAGCTGTTCATCTGCTACTTCAAACACCAGTTCATCATGGACCTGCATGATCATCTTGCCACCGGTTTGATTGTTATTAATCCAGTTATCGATATTAATCATGGCGATTTTAATAATATCAGCCGCCGTACCCTGCATCGGCGCGTTGATCGCCGTGCGTTCCGCATACTGGCGGCGAGCGGCATTTCTTGAATTAATTTCAGGTAGGTATAACCGACGTCCATAAACCGTCTCCACATAGCCTTTGTCCTTTGCTGCGGCACGGGTTTCATCCATGAATGTCTTGACGCCGGGATAACGTTCAAAATAGAGGTTTACATAATCCTGGGCTTCACCACGCTGAATGCCCAGTTGTTTTGCCAGGCCAAAAGCCGACATGCCATAGATTAAGCCGAAATTAATTGCCTTGGCGGCACGTCGCTGTTCTTGTGTGACATCCGGTAGTTCAGTTGCGAAAACTTCTGCAGCCGTAGTCTGGTGTATATCACGACCCTCGGCAAACGCATTTAGCAGACCTTTATCTTCGGAAAGGTGAGCCATAATGCGCAGCTCGATTTGCGAATAGTCGGCAGCCACCAGGTTATATCCCTCCGGCGCAATAAAAGCCTGACGAATCTTTCTGCCCTCAGGGGTGCGTATCGGAATGTTTTGCAGGTTAGGTTCAGACGAGGAAAGCCTGCCGGTAGCCGCTACCGCCTGATGATAGGAGGTATGTACCCTGCCAGTCCTGGCATTAATCATCTGTGGGAGTTTTTCGGTATAGGTCGAACACAGTTTACTGAGGCTACGATAGTCAAGAATCATCTTCGGCAGTTGATAGTCTTCAGCTAACTCTTGTAATACTGACTCAGCCGTGGATGGTTGCCCTTTAGGCGTCTTTGCCAAGACCGGCAACTCCATCTTGTCATAAAGGATGTGTTGGATCTGTTTCGGCGAACCGATATTAAATGTCTCACCGGCCATGTTGTGTGCCTCAGTCTCAATCTCTTGCATGCGTGTCTTTAAGTCATGCGATTGGTTTAGCAACGTAGTGTCGTCGATCATGACGCCGTTTCTTTCCACCTTGGCCAGCACCGGCAACAATGGCATTTCAATCTCGTTATAGACGGTTTTTAATTCTGCTATTTCATCCAGCTGTCTGGATAAACGTTTGTGTAGCTTAAGCACAATATCTGCATCTTCGGCGGCATAAGGCGTAGCTTGCTCGATATCGACTTCATTAAACGGAATTTGTTTAGCGCCTTTCCCGGCGACGTCTTCATAATGAATCGTGTCTATATTCAGGTACGTCTTTGCCAGTGAGTCCATATCATGTCGGGTCGCGACGCTGTTTAATACGTAGGATGCCAGCATGGTGTCGTGCTCAATTCCGTTAAGTGAGATGTCGTGGTTGGCAAACACTTCCTTATCATATTTTAAATTCTGGCCAAGCTTGGAGATGGTGTGATCTTCGAGTAGCGGCTTAAGTTTTTCCAGTGTGGCATCCAATGGTAGCTGTTTAGGTGCACCTGGATAGCTATGCTGGAGCGGGATATAACAAGCGGTATTTTCTTCTACCGCAAATGATATGCCGACAATCTCAGCATTCATATACTCGAGACTGGTAGTTTCTGTATCAACCGAAACAAGCTCTGCAGATTTGATTTTGGCAATCCAGTCATCAAGCTCCTCTGTTGTCAGGACGGTTTGGTAACTGACCAGCTGCTGCTGGTTGTCCCCATTATCGGTGTCGTGATCGTCTTCAACATGATCGTCGTAGCTGGTTTGATCCTCCACCTGGCTTAACCAGGTTCTGAAGTTCCAGTACTGGAACATCTTACGCAGGCGCACGTTGTCTGGTTCCTCAATGACCAGATCTTCTGGATCAAATTCCAGCTCTACATCGTACTTCAAAGTGACTAACTCTCTGGTCAACGGTATTTTTGGCAGAAACTCACGCAGGTTTTCACCGACTTTCCCGCCAATATCATCAGCATGATTAACGATCTCATCCAATGACCCGTATTGTTTTAACCATTTGACTGCTGTTTTTGGTCCGACTTTGGGTACACCCGGGATATTATCGACGCTGTCGCCGACCAGTGTCAGATAATCAATAATGCGTTCGGGAGGGATGCCAAATTTATTTTCAACACCTTCGGGATCAAGATAGACATTGCTCATGGTATTAATGAGGTGAATCTTGTCATTCACCATTTGCGCCAGGTCTTTGTCGCCAGTTGATACGATGGTCTTGATATTTTTCTCGGCGGCTTTTCTCGACAATGTGGCGATCACATCATCGGCTTCGACACCATTGATGATTAATAAGGGAATACCCATTGCGCGGATAATGTCGTGCAGCGGCTTTATTTGAGCGGCAAGGTCATCAGGCATAGGCGGTCGGTTTGCCTTGTATTCTGAATACATTTCGTTACGAAATGTGTCGCCCTTGGCATCAAAGATAATCGCAAAGTAATCCGGCCCACCCTCGGTCAGATGTGTCTTGATCATGTTAATTACACCATAAATGGCACCGGTGGGCTCGCCGTTTTTATTGCTCAGATTGCGCACGGCGTGATAGGCACGAAATAAATAGTAGGAGCCGTCAATAAGGACAAGCGTGTGGTCGGTCATGGTTATTAACTATCAGCGTGGTTTTTACCGATTATGACAGTTTCAGGAAAAAAAACCGATACCGCTGATAAGCCGCGCTTTTGTGAATGATGACAGGGTTGACGTTTATCATGCTTCATCTGGCATAAATCAAGTGGTAAAGTAAACGACCATTACCTGCTAAGGACAGGAACATGAAATCCATTTTTTTGTTATTCAGTTTATTGGCTATTCCGGCGTTGTGTCTTGCTGATGATGACTATCAGGAATTTGATGCTGCGCCCGAGCCGCCTGATTTGCCCGATCCGTTAGTAACCGGTGAAAATATTGAACCGCAGGTGACCATTATCCGCAAGGATGACGCTGTCATCGAAGAGTATCGCATTAACGGTTTCTTATACATGGTGAAAGTCACACCTGCGATTGGCCCGTCCTATTACCTGATTGACAAGACCGGTAACGGTGAACTGGATACGCGCCGGAGCGCGTTGGAAGATGCCTATGTCCCGCAGTGGGTGTTGTTTACCTGGTAAGTAAAATTTCATTGTTTCACTAGATGTATTCCGTATTCACCTACGGGACTCTACAAATACCCAGCGTGATGGCTGCCGTCATTGGTAGAGAGCTGGATTATCTATCCGCCCGGCTTGATAAACACCGCCGTCATAAAATTCGCAACCATTCATTCCCCGGTTTATTGGCTGGCTCATTGGCCTCAACAGATGGCCGGGTTTATTCAGGCATTAGCTCTGATGAGTTGTTATTGTTGGATGAGTTCGAGGCAGATTTTTACAATAGAGTGTTGGTCAAGGTACAGACTGATCAAGGTGATATCTCGGCTTATGTCTATCTAATCAGCGATAGTTATCGACATCTGCTGCTGGATGAAGATTGGGACCTGGAAGAATTTGAACAAAAACATTTAACCGCTTATTTAATTCGTATTCAGTCTTGATGGCATTAATTCAAGCTTGTCGCTATTCGCGATGATAAGGATGGTTGGCAAGTATCGTCCAGGCACGATATAGCTGTTCGATAAGTATGACTCTGACCAGGCCATGTGGCAGTGTCATTGCTGATAAGGACCAGCGTTCGTCAGCTCTATTTAATAGCTCATTAGTCAAACCGTCCGGACCACCGATAATCAATGATACGTGCTGATGATCATCTAACCAGTTTTGCATGGTCGTTGCCAGTTTTTTGCTAGTCTGCATTTTGCCATGTTCATCCAGCACGATCAGTCTGCTATGAGGCGCTACGGCCTTTAAAATTTTTTCCTGCTCCTGGTGCTTATAGTTTTCTGCAGAATCTTTTTTCTGTCGATTAGCCGGTGTGATTTCAAGCAGTTTGATTTCGATATGGTGTGGCAAACGTTTTTTATATTCATTTACAGCGGTATTGATCCAGTCTGGCATGCGTTTGCCGACCATGATCAGGTCTATTTGCATTAACTATTGCCCTTCGGCCTGGATATCGCTGGCGTTCCAGAGCTTTTCCAATTGATAATACTCGCGGGTTTGTGGATGCATGACATGTATGATGATGTCGCCAAGGTCAACCAGTACCCATTCTCCTTCGCGTTTTCCTTCAATTCCAAGAATTTCATGACCATGCTGTTTAGCGACTTCAACCAGTTTGTCAGCGAGAGCATTAACCTGTCTGTTAGAGCGGCCGCTGGCAACAATCATGGTGTCGGCAATACTGGTAATCTTGCTGACATCGAATGTTCTGATATCAAGCGCCTTCGCTTCATCCAGGGTTTTAAGGGCAAGTTCAATCAGCGCTTTGTTATGCATGAATTATCCTGATAAAGATGGTGTTGCTTTATATATGTCAGTGTTGTTTTGTCAACCAGCGGTGAGATGTCTTGTGCTTGTGATAGTTTCTGTCGGATCATGCTGGATGAAATATCGATCGCGGGAATGTCAAAGAAGAATATATTACCTGCGGTTTTATTATTAATGTCATTAAGGTTGTTGCTTGTATGTTGCTCTGTCCATGATTGTACATCATTTGAGCAATTGTGATGATTTTCGCCATGTCGTGTCGCAACCAGTATGTGACTGTAATCAAGCAGCTTGTTCCATTCATACCATTTGTCGATAGTGTTAAATGCGTCCCTGCCCATGATCAAACACAGCGGGGAGGTAATATATGTTTGCCTCAACTTGCGTAAGGTATTAACGGTGTAGGATGTGGCTTTACTGTCCAGTTCAGTTGTATCCAGTTTAAATTCATGGTTGTCATGAATCGCCAACTCGATCATTTGTTTTCTATGTAAGCTTGATGCCAGCGGTGCCGATCGGTGAGCAGGGATGTTTAATGGAATAAACAGTACATGAGAAAGTGGGAACTGTGTTTTCGCATCAAACGCTAATTGAAGGTGGCCCTTATGTATAGGATCAAACGTGCCGCCTAAGATCCCTATTGCTTGCATATATCAAACAGCAAAGACATGTCAGCTTTCAATGAATATTGTCGGCTGATTAGTTTCGGATATGCCCATCGCCAGTGACGATATATTTCAATGATGTTAAGCCCTCCAGTCCTACCGGCCCGCGAGCGTGAAACTTATCCGTGCTAATACCTATCTCTGCCCCCAGTCCATATTCAAATCCGTCTGCAAAACGCGTGGAGGCATTCACCATCACCGAGCTGGAATCGATTTCCCTGAGGAATCGTTGCGCGGTGGTATAGTTCTCGGTGACAATGGCGTCGGTATGCTGCGAACCAAATTTTGAAATATGTTGCATGGCCTCATCCACGCCACTGACAATTTTTAAGGACATGATGGGCGCGAGATACTCGGTCGCGTAATCTTCATCAGTCGCAAGCTTAATGTCTGGCAGTATGGATAATGATTTATCGCAGCCACGAATCTCGACATGCTTTTCATCCAGCATTGGCTTTAGTTTAAGTAATAGTTCCGACGCTATCGGTTCAGCAACCAGCAGACATTCCAGCGCATTACAAACACCGTAACGTTGAGTCTTGGCGTTAAATGCTATATTAATGGCCTTGTCGATATCCGCATCGCTATCAATATACACATGACAAATACCATCCAGGTGTTTGATGACCGGCATCCTTGCTTGATTACTGACACGTTCGATCAGTCCTTTGCCGCCACGTGGGATAATGACATCAACATAGTCCGACAAGCCTAATAGTTTACTAACTGCTGTACGATCTGTTGTCGTGACGACCTGTACTGCTTCTTCCGGTAAATCTGCCTTGGCCAGACCCATATGGATGCATTTAGCAATTGCCTGATTCGATTCAATCGCTTCCGAGCCGCCTCTGAGAATACAGGCGTTGCCAGACTTTAGACACAAACCGGCCGCATCAGCTGTGACATTCGGTCTGGATTCATAGATGATGCCGATGACACCCAGTGGCACCCGCATTTGTCCGACTTGAATACCGCTGGGTCTAGGCGCCATATTGGTAATTGTGCCAATTGGATCAGGTAGTGATGCGATTTGTGTGAGTCCCTCGGCCATTGTTTCAAGACGCTGGTCAGTTAGCTCCAGCCGGTCCAGCAGCGCCGATTCCAGTTGGTTTTGTTTTGCGGTTTCCAGATCCTGTTGGTTGGCATTGAGTAATGCTTCGCGATGCTTTAACAAGTTATCAGCAATTGCTATTAGCGCGTTATTTTTCTCTGAGCTAGTGGCGCGCGCGATCAAACCTGAAGCGGCGCTTGCGCTTTTTCCCAGGCCTTGCATGTATTCAGTTATTTCCATTAGCTATTTAGTATTGGTTCTCGAGATTAATCGTCTTTGTGTCAGCCAGCCCTAATAATAAAGTCGATAACTGATCCCAGGCACGGTCTTTAGCCGCACTCTTGATGGTTTTATCAATGCTTGCACAATAGGCAAGCAATCGTTTCAGTGCTTCACTTTTATGTCTTTGCAATACCGCTTTCAGGGGTCGTTTCTTTTGATCCCATATCCGATAAGTATTAAACAGGCTATCCAGATTCGCGCCGTTTTGAAGCTGTGCTGACATAGAGCAGGTTCGTCTGAATTCCCACATGATTGCACCGAACAACGCGAGGGGTTCTGTGCCTTCATTTTGCAAGCCTTTTAGCATGGCCAGCGTTCTCCCTGTTTGTCCCAGGTACGCACTTTCTATCATATCAAACACGTTGTAGCGGGAACTGTCGGCGACAGCTGCGATGACGTCATCAACATCAATATTTTCATTATCAACCAGTAACTGTAATTTATCGATTTCCTGTCTGGCGGCAAGCAAATTACCTTCCACGCGCAGGGCGATTAATTTTGCCGCATCCAGTGTTAATGCTTTGTTGTAGCGCTGTGCCCGGGTTTGTAACCAGCCAGGTAATTGATCCGGGTTAATCGGCCAGATCTGGATCAAGACACCTGTTTTTTCCAGGGCCTTAACCCATTTTGTATTTTGGCTGGCTCGCTCAAGTTTATCGGCGCTGATAATAAGCAAGTTATCCTCATTCGCTTTTTCAGTGTATTCCAATAATGCCTTACCCCCGTCTTTACCGGGTTTGGGTGCCGCCATCCTTAATTCAAGGATTTTTTTTGTTGAGAATAATGACAGGTTGTCACCTGCGCGGTTTATCGAGTCCCAGTCAAACCCCCGCTCAACATTGAATACCGTTCTTTCCTCGAAACCCTGATTTCGTGCTGTGCGACGTATCTCATCTATCGCTTCAAGCTTTTGTAGTGGTTCGTCGCCACAAACAAAGTAAATAGGTGCAAGAGTTTGCTTGTTTAGATGTGCGTTGAGTTGCTCCGGACGCAGTCTCATGTTGGTTGATTAGCGCTTCTCTGAGATGACTGCCTGCAAGCGTCGCAGTACTTGCGATGAAGCACGCACTACCAGGTCTTCGCGAAGTAATTGCTCTTCCGAAAACTCACCAAGTACCGATGTTTCGTCGAAGGTAAAGTCCCTGGCAAGGGTAATGGGATCATCTTTCAGCAATGGCTCTCCATCGCCGGTCCTGGCATCCATTGTGGCGGTATAGGTGATCAGAAACTCTTCCACTTTACCGGTATCGGCGGCAACACTGAGCACAGATTTTTCAAAGTTTTCCTGCTTCAATGTTAGTACATAGGCTGCACTGTCTGGCGATGATGCGATTGTGACGCCAGCCCCTTTCATCCTATCCATGACCTGCCTGGTTAATTGAGGGGCGTTCGAGGATGACAAATAAATATTGGCGATATCAAACGATGATTGTTGTGATCCACGTAAGTGAAATCCGCAAGCAGAGACGGCAAAAACCAGGAATACAATTAGCAAGCGAGCTTTCATAAGTAGACCTCATCACGCAGGAAATAGTTAGCTTTCATCTTACCTTATGACGCTACGATGTTCACTAGCCGACCGGGCACCACAATTATCTTCCTGATGGTCATGCCATCGATAAATTTTGCGACATTCTCCTCTGCTTTGGCTTGAGCTTCGATCTGTTCCTTAGGCAGCTCCTTATCTATTTTAATTTTCCCCCTGAGCTTGCCGTTCACCTGTACCACTATTTCTATCATGTCCTGTGCTAAAGCATCGACATCAGGTGTTGGCCAACTGGCATTGATCAGTGCTGTGTTATGCCCTAAAGCGGCCCATAGTGCATCAGCAATATGCGGCACAATTGGAGATAGTAATAATACCGCTGCCTCAATGCCTTCTCGCATGATTGCCAGGTCATTGGCATCGTCCTGAGATGCTTTAGATAAAGTATTGATTAACTCCATTACCGCCGCGATGGCAGTGTTAAAGGTATAGCGTCGACCAATATCGTCATTGACCTTGTTGATGGTCAGGTGAATCTTGCGTCTGACTTGGGCTTGTTCATCTGACAGGCTGTTCTTATCCAACTGTCCGGCGTTATCTTTCTTCAGGTGAGTGTGGGCAAGTTTCCAAAGACGTTTCAAGAAACGATGTGCACCTTCCACGCCTGACTCGGACCATTCCAGGCTTTGATCGGGTGGCGCTGCGAACATCATAAACAGCCTGACGGTGTCGGCACCGTATTTCTCAATAAGCGGCTGCGGATCGACCGTGTTACCTTTCGACTTTGACATCTTGGCACCGTCTTTCAATACCATTCCCTGCGTAAGCAAATTGATAAACGGTTCATCGTTGTTAATTAAACCAAGATCGCGAAGCAGCTTGTTAAAAAAACGCGCATAAAGCAGATGCAAGATCGCATGCTCGATACCACCAATGTATTGATCGACAGGTAGCCAGTAGTTTGCGCGCTCATCGAGCATCGCCTCGTTGTTGTCGGGACAGCAGTAGCGGGCAAAATACCAGGAAGATTCGAAAAACGTATCGAAGGTATCTGTCTCTCGCTCTGCTATGCCGCTGCCATCGGGCGCATCGGTATTAATAAACTTGGGCATGGATTTTATTGGTGAGCTAATGCCCTCAAACTCAATCTCCTCAGGCAAAACCACTGGCAAGTCTTGTTCAGGGACTGCCAGCGCCTTGCCAGAGCGGGTATTAATGATCGGGATCGGGCAGCCCCAATAACGTTGACGCGATATACCCCAGTCGCGCAGGCGATAGTTGGTTTTTCGGTTGCCTTTACCCTTCTGTTCCAGGTAGTCAGCGATCGCATTAAATGCATCTTCAGAGAGTAAATCGTCAAACTGTGCCGAATTTTTTAGTACTCCTTTATCGATGAAGGCCGATTTGGATAAGTCATGCTCTTTCGAGTCCTGAGGGAAGATCACCGGGCGCAGTGCTATCTCGTATTTATCAGCGAATTCCCAATCGCGTTGGTCATGTGCAGGCACAGACATCACGGCACCCGTGCCATAACCCATTAATACAAAGTTAGAGGTCCAAACTGGAATCAGCTCATCCGTAACAGGATGACGCACATTGACATTAAGCGGCATGCCTTTCTTTTCCATGGTTTCCATTTCCACTTCAGAGGTGCCGCCGGCTTTGCACTCCTCGATAAAAGCGCGCAATTCAGTGTTATTTTCTGCAGCTGCTAATGTTAGCGGGTGTTCGGCTGCTACCGCCATATAGCTGACGCCCATTAGCGTGTCTGGTCTGGTTGTGTATACACGCAGCGCCTCGTCAGTACCATCAATCGTAAATTCTATTTCTACCCCGTCTGAGCGGCCTATCCAGTTTGCCTGCATGGTTTTAACTGCATCTGGCCAACCGTCTAGCGTTTCAAGGTCTTTCAGCAACTCGTCTGCGTAGTCGGTTATTTTTAGGAACCATTGCGGTATTTCGCGCCGTTCAACAGCAGCACCAGAACGCCAGCCCTTCCCGTCTATCACCTGCTCATTCGCCAATACGGTTTGATCGACCGGGTCCCAGTTAACCACCGCTGTTTTTTTATACACCAGGCCCTTTTCATATAGCTTGGTAAAAAACCACTGTTCCCAGCGGTAATAATCAGGGCTACAAGTAGCGAGTTCGCGATCCCAATCGTAAGCAAAGCCAAGCCGTTTTAACTGACCTCGCATGTAATCGATATTTTCATAGGTCCACTTAGCTGGCGGTACCTTGTTTTTTATCGCTGCGCCTTCCGCCGGTAAGCCAAATGCATCCCAGCCCATCGGTTGCAAGACATTTTTGCCGTGCATACGCTGGTAGCGGCTAATGACATCGCCGATGGTGTAGTTGCGAACATGTCCCATGTGCAGTTTGCCGCTGGGGTAAGGAAACATAGACAAGCAGTAGAATTTCGGTTTGTCTTTGTCTTCGGTGACTTTAAAGGACTGATTTTTCTCCCAGCGATGTTGGACTTGTGTTTCGATTTCTGCCGGATTGTACTCTGCGTGCATTATTGTCTTTGTGATGGAATAGATAAGTTCGCGCAAGCATACCTAGCGTAGCTTTAGTCGACAAGAGATGTTACTGGCTTATAAAGATTGAAAAGAAGATCCTGGATGTCAGGTGTTGTTTGCGATCAGTTGTTTGGTAATCGAAGGACTATGCAATGAAGAGTGTTCTTTGTTGATGCACGATCAAAAAAGGCCTCATTAAGAGGCCTTGATACTAATGCTATTGCCATTATCAATCGCTTACCGTCAGCATTTCTCTATGTTTGTCGATGGTAGCCTGTGCGATGCCCTTGATGTTGGTGAGATCGTCCACAGACTCAAAAGGGCCATTAGTTTCACGATAGTCGATAATGGCTTCTGCTTTCTTCTCACCTACACCCTTGATAGTGCTCATGAGTGTCTCTTTGTTAGCCGTATTAATGTTGATTAGCTCCTTGCTGTAGGCAAACAGTGGCAGGGTTAGTAATAAGCTTAGTATTAAAGTATTGAGTAACTTCATGAATATCTCCTTTATATATAGTTATTAATCCATTATAGGAGCTTAAATAGTAAGCAGTAAGCTTGTGTCAGACAATTATCTAAAATAAGTATTTTACAAGCACTGTTTACTCATCATTTTAAGTTAGCTTGATATTGAATGCCCTACAGAAGAAAGGATGAGGGGACGGCTGATTTATATTTCTATTAATTGTGTATTTATTTAACGTTTCAGAAAGTAGCCATTCCGTCGTTTCTAAAAATTTAGAGTACGCTTAATTGATAGCGATTATCAATTTTAATTAGTATGTTGATTGACTCAGTTTAAAATAGATTGATGCCTGCCTGTAATAAAACTGTAATATTTTTGTTACAAAATTGTCACCTCTAGTTAAAAAACTTGGCGTGAGTTAATTCAATAAGCTTTTCTAACTCGTGCTGAATAACTAAAGAAAGTGATGGAGTGGTCGAAATGTAAATCGTCCATCAACTTTCAACTAATTTTAAATATAGGGGATTTACAGATGAAGTCGTTCCGAATATGCACGAATTTTTTTCGTGTAATCACTATCACTATTGCCGCTACAGCTAGTTTTTCTACGCTTGCTGCTGATAAGGCATTGCTTGATATCTTGCTGGAAAATGGTGCTATTACCAAAGAACAGCATGAAGATCTGATGAAAAAGCCGAGTCTTAGTGCCAAGGATTTCGGTGCTTCGGAGCAAGCAACAGAAGAGCTGGTCGAGCGTAAAGTGGATGAGGCGCTCGAAAAAAAGGTTGACGAAGAGTTTCCTGTTAAAGTCAGCCATGGCAAGAAAGGCTTTAAGTTAGAGTCACGTGATGGCAAGTGGTCAACGAACTTGGGCTGGCGTGCGCAGATGCGTTTTACCAACCCGTATCGAGGTGACCCGCGTAACGTTGATGACTTTGCTATTGATGGCCAAGCTGACAGGCAAAGTACTGCTGAGCTTCGTCGAGTGCGTATGAAGATTGGCGGCCACGGTTACAAACCCTGGATTGGCTATTATTTCGAGGTCGATTTACAGCCAACGCGTGATACCGGTGATGACAGTGAGGCAGCCAGTAGTCGTGTGATCGACTGGCGTATTACCTTGGATAAATATGAGGCATTAGCCTTACGTATCGGTCAGTGGAAAATTGATTACAACAGGGAACGTGTGGATTCCTCTGGTCGCCAACAGGCTATCGAGCGTTCTATCGTTAACCGACAGTTCACCATCGATCGTCAAATGGGTGCGCAGTTGCGAGGCCGCCTGTTTAAGGGCACCGCGGCTGATATGCGTTACTGGGCTGGTGCGTTTACCGGTGAAGGTCGTGGTGTTCAAAATGATGACGATGGCTTGATGTATATGGGTCGTGTGCAATGGAACTTTCTTGGTGGTCGCGATCTTAAATGGCGGCAGACTGATGTTGAGTATACCAAGAAGCCTACCGGTAGCCTTTCATTTGCTGCTGCGACAAACACTGGCCGCTGTACCCGCTGGTCATCCAGTGGTTGCGGCAATCTGGATGGTTTTACCCGAGCTGGCAATGCACAAAACGGTCAATTTACGGTTGAACAGTATCAACAGGGTTCCGCTTTCAAATATCGAGGCTTCTCCTGGCAGCAGGAATATCATTGGAAGACCGTTGATGACAACTTAGGCGGCACAACTAGTGATATGGAAGGCGCTTATGCACAGGCCGGTTACTTTTTTCATCACCTGATTCCTTCCATACCCAAGGAGCTTGAGTTTGCGGCACGCTATGCTTTCGTTGATGAGCCTAATGAAAATAATGTATTGGTTAACAATCGACGTGAAGAGTTTACGCTTATCGCTAACTGGTTCATTTCCGGCCATAACAATAAAATCACCGCTGACTACTCTCATCTAACCCTGGATGATGATGTATTAGGTCGTGATATTAGTGATGATCGTTTCCGTGTTCAGTATGACGTATCATTCTAATTTGCCATGTCAGACTGGCACAGGCTAAAGCTTGTGCCAGTCTGATTTCTGTTAGCAGAATTCTCTGCCTTTTATTGAGTTTTATCTTACTGTTGAACTAATGTGGCTCAATGAATCTTCTATATTTCCAGAATTAAATAGCTAGAGTGGTTTATTTTGTCAGACTTTTGGGTCGAGGAGCATGCTGTTTTTTCTGGAATTATGACTATTTATTGTCATGAAGCTGTAATATGTTTGCTATCTAATACCCGACATTATGCAAACTGACATGAGTAGCGGCAAAGACAGAATACTGATAGTCGAGGATGAAGAAGCCATTCGCGACATGCTTGGCTATGCACTCATGAAGGAAGGCTATGTCTGCGAAGAGGCGATTGACGTTGAGCAGGCAAGAAATAATCTTCAAGCTGAAAAACCGAATCTCATATTACTGGACTGGATGTTGCCCGGAATGAGCGGTATCGATTATGCGCGACGCTTAAGAAGCATGCCTGAAACCAGAGATATCCCGATTATTATGTTGACGGCCAAGGGCGAAGAGGTCGATAAAGTTCGTGGACTGGAGACCGGTGCTGACGATTACATTACCAAACCGTTTTCTACCAAGGAATTAATTGCACGGGTCAAGGCAGTGTTGCGTCGCTATTCATCCAAGGATGCCTCTGGCATTATTGAGGTCGAGGGATTGACACTTGATCCCGAGACCTATCGTGTATCTGCCAACGATAATCACATTGAAATTAGCCCGACCGAATTTAAATTGCTGCACTTCTTTATTGGTCATCCCGAACGGGTGTATAGTCGTTCTCATTTGTTGGACCAGGTATGGGGTGAAAATGTCTATGTTGAAGAGCGTACCGTTGATGTTCACATCCGGCGACTCAGGAAAACGCTCGAACCTTTCGGGTTTGACAAATTTATCCAGACAGTACGTAGCGTCGGGTACCGCTTCTCAACTAGGTAGTTCCTATTAACAATGCAGTACGATTTATTGCGTTTTGCAAGCGTACTTATCCTTAGTCTATTCATTGGTCTTCTGTTAGGTTATCCAGCCTTATGTGTCATTGCGGGTCTTATTTTCTTTACATTTTCACAGTACAAAGAGCTCAGGCAACTATACGCATGGCTTCAACGTCGTCAGGATAGTGATAGCCCTAATCAGCCGGGCATCATTGATGATATTTGTCGGGAAATTGACTACACCAAGAACCGTCATCGCGTTAGAGAAACAAAACTGACCGGATATTTAAAACGTTTCCAGCAGGCAACGGGTGCCTTGCCCGACGCCGTGGTGGTTTTAGGCCCCAATGGAGAGATTGAATGGGCCAATAAAAATGCTCAAGGGTATTTAGGCATCCGGTGGCCACAGGACTCGGAGTTGCGTATTGCCAACCTTGTCAGGACTCCGGCCTTGAACCGCTATTTAAGCTCAAGTCCGGATGAAGATAGCAAGGGTTTGCAAATGATCTCTCCAACAAGCAAGGAAATGACTCTCGAGATTCGGGTCACTGCTTATGGCGAGACGCAACAGTTACTGGTGGCAAGAGATATTACCAATATTGTCAGAACAAATCAGATGCGCAAGGATTTTATTGCAAATGCTTCGCATGAATTGCGAACCCCTCTGACCGTCATTTCCGGTTATCTTGAAAGTTTTGCCGACGATAGTCTATGTCCTATGGAATGGCTGTCGCATATCAGGCAAATGAGAAAACAGACTAATCGCATGCAAAATCTGATTGAAGATTTATTGAAGCTTTCCAGTCTTGAGGCCAGAACGATTAACGAAGATAAAGAGTTGGTCAGAGTACCGGATATGCTCAACACTATTATGGCTGAGGCAAATTCGCTCAGCGGTGCATTGAATCACCAGCTTGAGTTAGTGGTTGATGATGAGCTGTATGTGTATGGTAGCCACTATCAACTCTATAGTGCATTTTCTAATCTCGTGTTCAACGCGGTGCAATACACGCCTGCAGAAGGAAAGATCCAGGTTACCTGGTATCAGGATAAGAGCGGCGCGCACTTACTTGTTTCAGATGATGGGTTAGGTATAGCGGCTGAGCATTTGCCGCGGCTGACAGAGCGATTTTATCGAATTGATAAGAGCCGTTCGCGCGAAAGAGGTGGGACCGGTCTGGGCTTGGCTATCGTCAAACATGTACTCGCAAACCATGATGGACAGTTGGTGATAGACAGTAAGGTTGGTGAAGGTAGTATCTTTCAGTGCGATCTTCCGGCAAAAATCATCGTGTCAGGATTGTTAGAGAATAAAACGGCTTCTGGATGATGATATCTGGAAAGCGATGCTCTCCGCTTGTAATAAAACTGTAATATTTATTTAACCAATTTGTCATGTAATAACAACATACTTTTTTGTCACAATTATAACGATATTCACACCGATTTAATCACAGGAGAAAATTACCCATGAAAGCCAAGAGATTGTCAGCAGTACTGATTGCTGCCTCAATGTTTGCGTCAATTAACTGCGCAGCTGAAGATAAGGTCGATGCCGGCTTAGCCGATTACAGCAAGGCTAGCGGTGTATCCGGCAACATCAGTAGTGTTGGTTCAGATACTCTCGCTAACTTGATGACATTATGGGCTGAGGAATTCAAACGCCTTTATCCTAATATTAATGTACAGATTCAGGCTGCTGGTTCGTCAACGGCACCCCCGGCCTTGACCGAAGCCACATCAAACTTTGGGCCGATGAGTCGTAAGATGAAAGACAAGGAAATCGCTGCGTTTGAAGCTAAATATGGCTATAAACCGACACCTATTGCGGTTGCGATTGATGCCTTAGCTGTTTATGTGCACAAAGATAACCCGATCGAGGGTTTAACTATCCCTCAAGTTGATGCCATGTTTTCCGCAACGCGTAAATGTGGTCATCCGAATGATATTTCCAACTGGGGGCAGGCCGGGTTAACTGGCGAGTGGTCAAATCGTCCGGTGCAACTTTACGGTCGAAATTCTGTTTCAGGCACCTACGGCTATTTCAAGAAGAAGGCGCTTTGTAAAGGCGACTTTAAAGACAGTGTTAACGAACAGCCGGGTTCGGCCTCAGTGGTACAGGGCATAACCAAATCAATCAATGGATTGGGTTATTCTGGTATTGGCTATAAAACCTCCGGTGTCAGGGCTGTGCCATTGACTAAAAAGAAAGGCGGCGATTATATTGAGGCAACGCCAGAAAATGCGTCTAATGGCAGTTACCCACTGGGTCGTTTTCTGTATGTTTATGTGAACAAGCATCCTAATAAGCCTTTACCGCCATTAGAGGCAGAGTTTGTTAAAATGATACTCTCAAAAACGGGCCAGTTAGTGGTGGTAAAAGATGGTTATATCCCTTTACCGTCTAAAGTAGCGGAGCGTGAGCTGGCTAAAATCAGTAAATGATCCGTTGAGAGACTACAAAAACACTTAAGCATAACCCCGCTCTGTGCGGGGTTATGTTTCTTTAGTAATGCAATAAGGATATTGTTGACTGGCTAAAATAATTCACAAGAGATAGTGAGTATTTTCGGAATTTCAATTTTATCTATTTAATATATATATCAACTGTATACAGCAGTTAACTCTATTATAGTTAACGCGTTTGTCACAAAGCCTGATTAATATGACTATCTATGAGCAACGATCAACAAACTGAAGCTGAATCATTCCTGCCGGACTTTAATTCGACAAGCGCTGTCACTTACCGCCATTTCCGGCACGTAAAAGACGTGGCCACGCGTTATCTAATGGCGGCAGGCGGTATCAGTGTCATTATCGCGATTACGCTGATTGCGTTTTACTTGTTTTATGTTGTGATGCCAATGTTCAAGGGTGCTGAAATTGAGCTTGTTAGTAGTTATTCGATCCCGGGTAATGATGATGAGACAACGCTGTATTTAGCGATGGAAGAACAGCATGAAGTCGGCATGCGAATCAATGAGTCAGGTGAAGTCATATTCTTTAGCACAGTAAATGGTGACTTAAGAGATACCTTCCAAATACCCGTCCCTGCGTATGCTGAAATTACGGCAATAAGCTACGGCGATCCGGCAGAACGAATGGTAGGGCTGGGCCTGTCTGATGGAACAGTCGTGTTGTTTCAACATAACTACAAAATCAGTTATCCCGATGACAAGCGCTTGATTACGCCGGAATTGTATTACCCGTTTGGTCAGCAACCTCTGCAAGTCCTTTCTTCTGGTGATGCGATACAACATCTCAGTGTGCAATATGATGAAGAGCAGGCCACGATTGCTGCCAAGGGCTATGGGGCACGTGTTATGTTGTTGAACTTGTCGCGAGAAGAATCAATGCTCAGCGACGAGGTGGAAATTGTTGAGCAAACCGGTGAGCTGCTGCTTGAGGCGGAACAGCTGCAGCAACTCATTATCGACAAAGAGCAAAGAGAGCTTTATGCCGCCGCTGAATCAGGTCAAATCTATTATTTTGATATTACGGATAAGTCTGATGCGGAATTGATCCATAAGGTTCAGGCGGTTGATCAAGGTGTAAAAATTACCGCCATGGAGTTTTTGACCGGCGGTATTTCCATCCTGGTCGGCGATTCCAATGGTCACATAGCACAGTGGTTCCCTGTCAGGGACGAAAATAATAACTACACGCTGGAAAAAATACGTTCTTTTGAAAAGCGTGATAAGGCGATTATTCAGATTGTGCCCGAGTATTTTCGTAAAGGCTTCCTGGCGATTAACGACGCGAATGAATTAGGCATTTATCATACGACTGCACACAGGACGGTATTGCTGGAATCGATTGCATCAGAAGGACTGGAGTCACTGACGATTTCACCCAGAGCCAATGCCATGCTGATAAAAACTGCTGATGGACAGCTTCATTATTGGCATATCGACAATGAACACCCGGAGATTTCCTTTAAGTCAATCTGGGGTAAAGTCTGGTACGAAAGCCGCTCTCAACCTGAATATATCTGGCAATCTTCATCCGCCAGTAGTGACTTCGAGCCCAAGTTCAGTCTTTCACCGTTGGCATTCGGCACCTTAAAGGCTTCATTCTATGCCATGCTGTTCGCCATGCCGCTGGCGATACTGGGCGCAATGTACACGGCCTATTTTATGTCGTCGAAGATGCGACAGGTGGTTAAACCCACCATCGAGATCATGGAGGCCTTGCCAACGGTTATCCTTGGTTTTCTCGCCGGGCTTTGGCTAGCGCCATTTGTCGAAAAGCATTTGCCGGGCATGTTTATTATGCTGGTAACTATCCCGGTGTCAGTTTTATTGTCTGCGGCAGTCTGGGGCCAATTACCGGGAAAAGTTCGACATAAGATACCCGATGGCTGGGAGGCAGCGCTATTAGCACCGGTCATTATTATTGCGGTATTGATATCAGTGCAAATCAGCCAGCCGATAGAGAATCTGTTTTTTAATGGCAATATGCCTTTGTGGCTTAGCCAGGAGATGGGCATCACCTACGATCAGCGTAATTCACTGGTGGTAGGAATCGCGATGGGCTTTGCGGTTATCCCTACTATCTTCTCTATCAGTGAAGATGCCATTTATAGCGTGCCTAAACATTTGACGACCGGCTCGCTTGCGCTGGGCGCGACGCCATGGCAGACCATGGTGCGAGTGGTTTTATTGACTGCAAGCCCGGGGATTTTTTCGGCGATCATGATTGGTTTGGGTCGAGCTGTCGGGGAGACCATGATCGTCGTGATGGCTACCGGTAATACCGCAATTATGGATTTGAGCATATTTGAAGGCTTTCGTGCCTTGTCTGCCAACATTGCAGTTGAGATGCCTGAGTCGGAAGTCGGCAGTACGCATTACCGTATACTGTTTTTGGCTGGCTTGGTGTTATTTATTGCGACCTTCTTTTTTAACACCGTGGCCGAGTTAGTCAGACAACGTTTGAGAACGAAATACAGTTCGCTTTAGATTAATGACAAATAAAATTAAAACATGGTTTAGCACCGGTGAGCCTTATATCTGGTTAAATGCTGGTGCCGTTTCAGTCAGTATCATCATGGTTGCTGGCCTGGTTATTTTAATCGCTGTTCGCGGTCTGGGTCATTTCTGGCCAGCTGATATCGCAGCCTTCGATTATTACGCTGAACCCGATGCAGAGCCTGTCGCCTTGTTGGGTGAGCTCGTCGATGAAGAAACCGTGTCACGTGCCCGCGCTGGCAAAGTGATTTATCCCGGCGAGACGGTGACACGCTATCTAATCAAGACCGGTAATCGCGATGTTGTCGGTCTGGATTTTCGCTGGGTACTCGCGGCCGGCATTCAAAACAAATCCTTTCCGGAAGACATTATTGTTGTTGAACGGCGTGAGTGGGGTAATTTGTATGGTTACCTCAAGGCCATTCAAATCGATGGTAAAACGATTACCGGCACTGAAAATTTATGGGAACTGTTTGAGCAGAAGGTCGAAGAGAGTAATGCGACGTTTGAACAAATTCGCTATATCGAAAAAAGTCAGATCGGCAAGATTAACTTCGGTATGGAGCGCCTGCGATTAAAAGAGCGTCAGTACGAACTTGACGGTGAAAAAACACCGGAACGCTTGCAGGAGCTCAATGCGAAACGTGACAAGTTCCAAAGCGAATATAATCAGTTAACCGAGAGATTATCCGAGCTTTACGATGAATTAAACCGCAACAGTTTTGTGGCAAGTTTGTCAAACGGCAGGGAAGTCACAGTGAAGTTTCTTAATGTGGTCAGGGCGCACCGCCCCAATGCAATGGGCGTTGTTGAAAAGACCGGCTTCTACTTCGAGAAATTGTGGGAGTTCGTTGCTGAAGATCCGCGTGAAGCCAATACCGAAGGCGGTATCTTCCCGGCGATTTTTGGTACGGTTTTGATGGTGATCATCATGGCTATTATGGTCACACCGTTTGGTGTTGTTGCTGCGGTCTATCTTCGCGAGTATGCCAAGCAGGGTCCATTGACTCGATTGATTCGAATCGCTGTAAATAATCTGGCCGGTGTCCCTTCTGTTGTTTATGGTGTATTTGGACTGGGTTTCTTTGTCTATTTTCTGGGTGGTTCGATAGATCAATTGTTTTTTGAGGCGTCGCTGCCTGCCCCGACCTTCGGTACCCCCGGACTGTTATGGGCGTCGTTAACATTGGCAATTTTAACAGTGCCGGTGGTGATCGTTGCAACAGAAGAAGGTTTGTCGCGCGTGCCGCGTGCCATTCGTGAGGGCAGTCTGGCACTTGGGGCCACCAAGGCAGAGACCATGTGGCGGACAGTATTGCCAATGACGGCATCAGCGATGATTACTGGATTGATCCTGGCGGTAGCGCGGGCCGCCGGAGAGGTTGCTCCGTTGATGCTGGTTGGGGTGGTAAAACTTGCGCCGTCGCTGGCAATTGATGCCAATGCCCCGTTCTTACATTTAGACAGAAAGTTTATGCACCTTGGCTTCCATATTTACGATGTTGGCTTCCAGAGCCCAAATGTTGAAGCGGCCAGGCCGCTGGTTTACTCAACGGCATTGTTACTGGTCATATTAATTATAACTTTGAACCTGACAGCGATTCGAATTCGTAATAGTCTTAGGGAGAAATATCGTGCAGCAGAACAAGGCTGATGACATTATTGATAATCAAGAAAGTGAGATAAAAGCTGTGAGTGACTCAACTGACTCTACACCTACTCATGCAATGAATTTGAGTAGCATCGTAAATGGCCATGAACAAACCAGGCTGGAAGATGAAAACATCTGCATAACGGTGAACAACTTTGATCTTTTTTATGCCGATAAACAGGCATTAAAAGATATTAATATGACTATCCCTGAAAAGAAGGTCACTGCTTTTATTGGCCCAAGTGGCTGTGGTAAATCGACATTGTTGCGCTGTTTTAATCGAATGAATGATCTTATTGATAGTGTATCAGTGACCGGAGAGATCAGGATTCAGGATCAAAATATCTATGATAAAACCGTGAATGTTGCCGATTTGCGCAGGCGTGTTGGTATGGTGTTTCAAAAGCCCAACCCTTTTCCAAAATCGGTTTATGAAAATGTGGCCTATGGTTTGCGCATACAAGGGATAAATGATCGCCGTACGATAGATGCGGTTGTAGAAAAGTCGCTAAAAGGCGCCGCACTATGGGATGAAGTCAAAGACCGACTCGATGATCTGGCGATGGGCTTGTCCGGTGGTCAGCAGCAGCGCCTGGTGATAGCCCGGGCTATTGCCATTGAACCCGAGATTATTCTACTGGATGAGCCTGCATCGGCACTCGATCCGATATCGACATTGAAGATTGAAGAACTGATTTATGAGCTCAAACAAAATTTCACTATTGTGATAGTGACACACAATATGCAACAAGCCGCCCGAGTTTCAGACTATACTGCATATATGTATCTTGGTGAGCTGATTGAATTTAGTGATACCAGCACACTATTTACCAATCCTAACGAGCAGATGACGGAGGATTACATTACTGGTCGATATGGTTAATTCATTCATCTCCAACTAGGAGGAAAAGAAAATGAATAACAGTTCCAAAAACCAGCATATATCTCGTCAGTTCGATGATGAACTGGAAAATGTGCTAAGCGAAGTATTAGCGATGGGAGGACTGGTTGAGCAGCAACTGGTCAACGCACTTAAATCACTTATCGATGGCGATATTAATCTTGCCAAAGAGGTGATCGACACTGAAGTTGAGGTCAATACCTATGAAGTCAAGATTGATCAGGAGTGCACCAATATTCTTGCACGGCGTCAACCTGCCGCCAGTGATTTGCGTCTGGTAACCGCCGTATCAAAAACCATTACAGATCTCGAACGAGTTGGCGATGAAGCACAAAAGATAGCAAAGCGTGGTCAGGATCTGACCGAAAAGCATAGTGGACCAAGATCTTATTACATCAGCATTAAGTCTATGGGAAACCTAGTTAGCAGTATGTTACATGACGCGCTCGATTCTTTTGCACGTATGGATTCAAAGAGTGCGTTTGATGTTGCCAACAAAGAGCCCGAGTCTGATGATCAATATAGTGCTATTTTAAGACAGTTAATCACTTATATGATGGAAGATGCGAGAAATATCAGCGGTGCACTGGATGCGGTATGGGTAGTACGTGCGTTGGAACGCATTGGCGATCATGCACGTAATATCTGTGAGTATGTGATTTATCTGGTAGAAGGCAAAGATGTACGTCACATTAGCCTGGAGCAAATAGAGAAAGAAATTATTAATAAATAGTTTTTATTTTTGGTCTGTTAGCGCTATCAGTTTTTATCTCTTTTTCTTTGAATTATTATAATCGCTACTGTTGTGTTAAGGCGGAATAAATGAATAGCGTCAAAAAAAGCAAGTCACTTGTTGTCTCTGAAAAACCCAATCTTAAGTCGCCAGATCTATACATTAATCGTGAGTTGAGTTTGTTGGAGTTCAATCGACGTGTATTGGAACAAGCCAAAGATGAACATAATCCGCTATTAGAGCGGTTACGTTTTCTCTGTATTGCCAGTACCAACCTTGATGAGTTTTTTGAGATACGTGTCGCTGGTTTGGCGCAACAGGTTAAATACGGTTCAACCCAGACTGGCGAAGATAACCTGGCACCGGTTGAGGTATTAAGAAGGATTAGCGAAATAGCACATGAGCTGGTGGTCGAACAGTACCAGATTTTAAATGATGTGCTGATACCGGAACTGGCCAAGGAAAAAATTCGAATCTTGCGCCGGGCACAATGGAAGCCAAAATTATCGCGTTGGGTAAAGCGCTATTTTAATCGTGAACTACTGCCGGTGTTAAGTCCCATCGGTCTGGATCCGGCCCACCCATTTCCCAGAGTATTAAATAAAAACCTGTATTTTATTATTGAGCTTGAGGGCAAAGATGCATTTGGCCGAGAGGGAGGCTATGCGATAGTACAGGCGCCCCGTTCTTTGCCGAGAGTCATTGCTGTGCCGAAAGAACACTCAGTCAAGACAGATGACTTTATCCTGCTGTCTTCGGTTTTGCATGCGTTTGTGGGTGAATTGTTTCCTGGCATGGAAGTAAAAGGCTGTTATCAATTTAAAGTCACACGCAATAGTGATTTGTTTGTTGATGATGAGGAAGTTGATGATTTACTCAGAGCGCTTGAAGGTGAACTCCCGAGTCGCCGTTTTAATGACGCCATACGACTCGAGGTAGCGGAAAACTGTCCGGAAGATATCAGCGCATTTTTACTGGACCAGTTCAAACTCACTGAAGATGCACTTTATAAAGTTAATGGGCCGGTCAACCTGAATAGATTACTGCAATTGCATGATCTCATTGACCGTCCTGATCTGGTCTTCCCGGGTTTTACTCCCGATTTACCACCACGTTTATTAAAGACAAGTAATATTTTTGAAACACTGCATAACGGCGATATTCTGTTATTGCACCCGTTCCAGAGTTTTGCTCCGGTGGTTGATTTTTTGAAGCAGGCAGCAACCGATCCGGCAGTCCTGTCGATTAAGCAAACGCTTTATCGCACCGGTGATGATTCCGCCATTGTTAAGGCATTAAAAGACGCCGCGCGCAACGGCAAGGAAGTCACCGTCGTCATTGAACTTCGCGCACGTTTTGATGAAGAAGCGAATATTGAATTAGCTAGTGATCTGCAAGAAGCTGGCGCACATGTGGTCTATGGTGTGGTCGGTTATAAAACGCATGCCAAAATGATCATGGTTGTGCGCAGAGAAGGCCGATCATTGAGACGCTATGTCCACCTCGGCACCGGCAACTATCATGCGCGTACCGCCAGACTGTATACTGATTATGGTTTGTTAACCTCGGACCAGGCAGTGGCTGAAGATGTTAACAAGTTATTTCATCAAATGACCGGGCTTGGGCGAGCGACAAAATTAAAAAAATTACTGCAGTCACCTTTTACGTTACATAAGTCAATGCTTGAGCTTATCCGCGCTGAAGCGGCCAATGCCCGTGCCGGAAAAGATGCACGTGTCATTGCCAAGATGAATGCCCTGGTAGAGCCGGAAATAATCCGGGCCCTATATGAGGCGTCGATGGCCGGTGTCAAAATCGATTTAATTATCCGCGGTATTTGTTGTTTGCGTCCCGGTGTAAAAGGCATTTCGGATAATATTCATGTGCGATCAATAATCGGGCGTTTTCTGGAACATACGCGTGTGTATTATTTCCATAATGATGGTAACCCGCATCTATATTGTGCGAGCGCTGACTGGATGCAACGTAATCTGTTTCATCGGGTTGAGGCCTGTTTTCCAATTGAAGAAAAACGGCCGCGCGACCAGATTATCAAGTTGGGTTTAATGAACTATTTATCTGATAACACCCAGGCCTGGATATTACAGTCTGATGGTAGTTATCGACGCGCCAAACCTGGAAGTAATGCCAAACCGCGTTCTGCTCAACAAACGCTGCTAGATCATTATTGCTAAGTACTATCCCTATTTTAGTTCCTGTTGTTCATCTTTGTAGTTGAGTTTGTATTCTGTCACTGACAGATAATCTGCCTCGGCTGCCAGATCTGCTTCGGTTAATGGGTTTTTTTCAAGCCAGTTTTGTTCTAACAGAATGGTGATACTGTTTTTTTTCACCTGTATTTCAAAATTATTCTCGTTTGAATCGTGTTTGCCACGTTGGAGTACGATAGCCAATCTAAGGATGATGGATAGTTTAATTAGTCTGCTTTTTACATCCTCATCGATATATTGTTGAAACACATCCAATGGAAATTTTCTTCGATGCGCCCTGACCAGGGTACTTAAAACGGTTTGTTCTTCGCGGGAAAAGCCAGGCAAATCAGAATAGGTAAGTAAATAAGCCCCGTGTTTATGATACTGGCTATGTGATATAGCAAGACCTATATGATGCAGACAGGCAGCCCAACGTAAAATTTTTGCATCGGTCGACTTGTCCAGTTTCCAACTGGACATTGCAGCAGCAAAGACTCTGTTTACCGTGTTTGCAACCTGCTCCGCATAAGCCGTGTTTACACTGTATCGCAGCATTAATCGGTCTACCGTTTTTTCACGGACATCGCGGTCGTGCTGACGGCCAATTTGATCGTAGAGTAAACCTTCGCGTAAAGCGCCGTCTGAGTAATTCATTGATTCAATACCCAAGGCTTCAAACACCGCAGATAATACGACTACGCCACCGGTAAACACCGGTTTTCTATTGGATGATAATGAAGTAAAGTCGATGTTATCGATGTGTCCAAGATCAACCAACGTTTTTTTAAGCTGGTACAGTGACTCAGGCGTAATACTGTCGTGACTCCATTGTTTCTCAAGTAGAACATTCTGAATTGAACGGATCGTCCCCGAGGTTCCGACCACAGAATCCCAGCCATGGGCTTTATAATGTTCCTGGATATTTTTGACTTCCTGTAATGCAGCAATTTTTGCCTTACGCATGGATTTGGCGCTAATTTCACCATTTTTGAAAAAGCGTTCACTAATATTGACACAACCCATAAACAGGCTTTCAGTGACATTGGCATCATAGCCCTTGCCAATGATTAATTCGGTACTACCGCCACCGATATCAATGACCAGTCGTTTATCCGTGTCATTAAATATCGTGTTGGCGACACCGAGATAAATAAGCCTGGCTTCTTCACGGCCAGAGATAATCTCGATCTTATGTCCCAGCGCATTATTGGCCCTGGCTAAAAAGCCGAGACCGTTGCGGGCCTGGCGTAAGGTGTTGGTGCCGACGGCGCGAACGTTTGAGGTGGGAATGGATTTTATCCGTTGACCGAATTTCTCCAGGCATTGCACTGCCCGATCAGAGGCCTCATCGGTGAGCCTCCTGTTTTTATCAAGTCCGCCTGCCAGCCGTACCATTTCCTTTATGCGATCAACGACTAACGCCCTGCCATCGACGTAATCTGCCACTATCATATGAAAGCTGTTTGAGCCCAGATCGATGGCCGCGTACGGTTCGCTTGTATCAGACACTGGAAATAGTAGAGATTGTTGATTAAAAGTATCGTTATAATGTCCGAGCCGGATGCAAGGGAATGTATCACAATTTACCCGGAGTGTGATCGCATTTATGGCTTTTTATTTATACATATTGCGCCATGCAAAATCAGACTGGTCGGTAGCGAGTCGTTCCGACTTTGACCGGCCAATTAACAAGCGCGGCAGAAAAAATAGCAAGTTGCTGGGTCAATGGATGGACGAGCACGAGCATTATCCTGATATGATTATCAGTTCCCCGGCTGTGCGCGCTAAAGAGACCGCAGAGAGAATTACCCAACAGTTGCAAGCTTGTGATAAAGACGCCGTGCATTATGACAACAACCTCTATCTCGCCGATGTAGACACCTTGTTGGAAAAAATAACGCTATATAAATATGGGGTAAACAGTTTGTTGTTGATCGGGCATAACCCCGGTCTCGATCAATTGGTAGAGCTGTTGGCGAATGGTATCGCGCTGAACAGAAAAGAAGGTAAGCTGATGACTACCGCAACCTTATGTTTGATGAAGTTCAATAATCAGGACTTTGCTGCGGGTGTTGATACACCCGAAAAAATCAGGATTATCCGGCCTACTGACTTAATATAGCCTTATTTTTCGGCAACGACGTAGGCTATCCAGCCTGCATCCGCATCGCCCTCTGTTTGAGGAAGAAATTCTCCAGTGCCCTCACCATCATCGTCTGCCTGTTCCCAATAGACAGTTGGCTTGAATCCTGCCTCGGTTAGCATTTCGAGAATCTCCGGCATCGTCCATACCCGCCACTCATAGCTAAAGGCATTCATCATGCGTGATCCATCCTTAAACTTAAAATGAATATGACATCGTGCAATACCATTGATTGGGTTGTAGCGTGCCTGTTCCCAAATATAGGTAAAATTTTTGTATTTGGTCTTTTCTTTTAACTCCTGAAATGATTCATAGCCGCCATAGGCATCCAGAAAGAAAATACCGTCGTCGAGCAAAGCGTCATAGATACGTTTGAAATATTCAATAGTGAGTTTGCGTTCTTTCAATAGCCAGTAGCTAAAATTCATCGCCAACACGATATCGGTCGGTTCCGTCTCGACGGTCATGACATTGCCGTTGATGACGTGGATGCGTTGTTGTTGATCTGCACTTAGCTGTGAGATCTTGTTCTTTCTCCCCCATTCCAGTACTTCTTCATCAAGATCGACAGAGTAAGCGATATTCGTCTTACGTCGCTTTATCCACTCACAGGATGTATTGGTGGTGCCGCAGAAGTCTTCGCGTAGTGTCTTACCCTGACGGTTTCTTAAACGGGTAAAGGTTGCATCAACAAAATCAATTTCTGATTCAACACACTGTACGGAGTCTTCATAGTACACGTGGCGATCAGCGGTATCGGCTATGCTCGGTTTGGATTTTTTTTTCTTGTTTTTTGAGCTCATAATGAAATCGCTATTAATCAATGAATGAGGCAGTCACGAATGCTATATTGTTTCTGTATTAATCAAGACGTTTCATTATAACGAATAAGCTTAGTGCGCGTGAGTTTATTCTTCTTTTATTAAAACACGATGAATTAACGCTATGGGTTGGTGGGGAAAAATATTAGGCGGTGCCTTTGGCATGATGATCGGCGGTCCGATTGGGGCACTGCTCGGGGCAGCACTTGGTCATAATTTTGATAAGGGATTGAATACCAGTGCCGGGGTTGATGGCATGGGTAAACAGGAGCGCATCCAGACCCTGTTCTACACCACCACATTTTCAATCATGGGGCATGTCTGCAAGGCCGATGGTCGTGTTTCAGAAGATGAAATCGCGCTTGCACGACAAATCATGAACCAAATGGACATGAATGCCGAACAACAGGCAACGGCAATCAAGTTATTCAATGAAGGGAAAAAGTCATCGTTTCCCGTCGATGCGATCATCCGGCAGTTTAAACAAGAGATAGGGTTTCGGCCCAATCTCATCAGGATGTTTATTGAGATACAAATCATGGCTGCCTATGCCGATGGCGTAATGCATGAAGCAGAACGCAGCCTATTGTTATCCCTTTGCCAGACCTTGCATATATCCTCGCATGAATTTGAGCACCTGTGCGCAATGATCGGCGGCATGCACAGTAATACATCGACCTCCAGCTCCAGGCCGGATTTAAAACAGGCCTATGCGGTGCTGGATTTGACCGAATCAGCAGATACGGCCGAGGTCAAACGCGCCTATCGACGACTGATTAGCCAGCATCATCCTGATAAGCTGGTGGCGAAAGGACTGCCAGAGGAAATGATGAAGCTCGCCGCTGAGCGAACCCATGAAATTAAACAGGCCTATGAAGTGATAAAAAACGCAAAAGGTTTTTGATTCCGTGAATTTGATCACAATTTGATAAATCATCAGGTTATACTTCAGTTTGAGCAGAAAATAACAAGAGTGATAGCAACATGAAAATATCCACGATTTTGAGCAATAAGGGTAATCAGGTATACAGTATTGCTGCAGACGCAACGCTGGCAGATGTATTGAAAGAAATGCTGTCGTTAAATATAGGCTGTTTATTGATACTCAGCGATAATGGCGCCGTTGACGGCATCTTTACCGAACGTGATTTCCTGCATAATGTTGCCAAGCATCCCGATGATTGGGAGTCGGTGCTGGTCAGCGATGTCATGAACCGCGAAGTAATAGTTTGTGCGGTTGAAAAGACCATCGAGCAGGTGATGGCAAAAATGTCGAAGAACCGGATTCGCCATATTCCTATCTCCGACGCTGGCAAAGTCGTCGGCGTATTGTCTATTGGCGATATTATCAGCGCTTCACTGGAAGAAACGGAATTTCAGAACAAGTTGTTGAAACGCTACATTGAAAAATGGCCGGAAGAGGAAATACCGGAATCGGCAACGTAAAGCTTAAACGTTAGAGTTCGATAGGGTTGTAGTCTTGATCAACTACTTCCAGATGGTTGCCTTTGGCAAAGTCAATCAGGAAGTCATACAGCATCGGGTCTTTTTCTTCCAGTGCCGGATTAATCACCACACACTTGTATTTATCTCCCTGCTTGATATTTACCAGCGGATTAAATTTTATTCTGCCATCAGGCCCATAGTTTGCGACTGCACAATAGAGTCGCTCGGCCCAATCACTAGGGCGAAATTTTTTCCCGTCGAGCGTGACACCTCGAATTAATATCTTTTCTAACGCCATGAATTTTTTAAATAATGAATTAGCTTTGAGAGCTTTTGATGAAGACTTATAGCGCGCGATTATAAGCGACTAGTCTGAGATTTACGACCTGGATTTTTTTATCAATTGATGTAGTGTGAATTTAATAAAGTTGTCACAAACAATCTGCTTAACGTTACTATCAAACTGTTCACGTTCAGTCTTCTTTCGAATCTGATTTCCACTCGCCTTCGATAATGTTGCCCTCACTGGTTTGTTTGATGTCGACTTTCGATTGGATTAACTGAACCAGTAAAGATTGTGCAATTTTGCTTCTGATACCTGGTACCAGTATGAGAAAACCAATGACATCGGTGAAAAAGCCCGGGGTCAGAAGTAACGCGCCTGAAATCAGTAAAAGTAGTCCCTCCAGTAACTCGGTAGCAGGTAGTATGCCTCGATCCATCTGCTGTTGGACTCGTGCCAGTGTAGACAGTCCTTCGATGCGGAATAAGGCCGCGCCTAGAGCAGCCGTGCCTATTACTAATAAAATCGTATAGCTAACCCCGAATACCCTGCCAATCTCTATCAGAATGGCAATTTCAACAATAGGGACAATAAGAAAAAGCAGGAACAGAATTTTAAACAAGCTATGGGCCTCCGGGTCGCTACAGCAGCATGTGTCTGGCATTATTCATGATGTATAGGCAAAATACTAACTCAAACAATAGATTAGATAGTAAATTGAATGATTAATGATGTAACGCATTTGCTGGTGTTAAGCACTTGTCCGGGTTCAATAACGGCAAAGAATATTGCGCAGCGAGTGGTAGAAGAAAAGCTTGCCGCCTGCTGCAATATCATTGCCGATGTACAATCCCATTTCCGCTGGGTCAATAAAGTGGATAATGCCAATGAATATTTACTCATTATAAAAACAACTACCGAGGCCTATGCTGCATTGGAGGAAAGGATTAAGGCCATGCACCCCTACGAACTTCCAGAAATTATCGCTGTCCCAATTCACACTGGGCTACACGGCTACCTTGACTGGGTGACAAACAATACCAAACAGCAATGAAACTTCTGAAATGCAGCGTTTTATCTCTGTTGCTATTTTTCTCTTTTACTGTCAACGCGGATGGTATTAGTGAAAAACTGGGCGCGATTTTTTCCAGCAATGATCCATCTGGCGTTGCTGATGAAATACTCGATCCGGAAATCGCTTTTCAGTTTTTACCTGTTGTTTACTCAGATAACACCTTACGTCTGGAATGGCTGATCGAGCCAGGCTATTATTTATACAAAGACAAATTGGGCATTGTTGCAGATAGTCCTGACATTGCACTTGGTGATTATCAACTTCCCGCTGGTAAAACAAAAAATGATCCGGCTTTTGGAGAAGTCGAGGTTTATTACTCCGGTGGTTCCACTTTAATTCCGTTTTCATTATCAGGTGTTAACCTAACTGCGTTTGCTGTCATAGTCAGTTTTCAAGGTTGTAAAGAAAACGCAGTTTGTTATCCCCCCATCAAGAAATCGTATACGGTTAATGTCACTGCTCAGACTAACCCAATAGAAGCTAACGCTTCACAAAAGGTAGTTAAGAATAATCAAATCAAGCTTGTCTCTGAACAGGACGCCATTACCCAGGCATTAAAAAACAAAAGTCTGTTGCTCAATGTACTGGCGTTTTTTGGTTTTGGTTTTTTACTGGCATTAACGCCGTGCGTGTTCCCAATGATTCCTATACTGTCCGGCATCATTGTTGGACAAGGCGGACAAATAACGCGCTCGAGGGCGATTAGTCTATCGCTTAGCTATGTGTTTGCAATGGCTCTGACTTATTCTGTGTTAGGGATGTTAGCGGGCATGTTTAACCTGAACCTGCAGGCCGCATCACAAAACCCGGTTGTACTTTCTGTTTTTAGTTTGGTGTTTGTATTACTTGCCTTATCGATGTTTGATTTTTATCAATTGCAATTGCCGGCAAGCTGGCAATCTAGATTAACCAGTAATAATACTGATAGCGGTACGTTAAAAGGTGCCGCCGTGATGGGCGTATTGTCCGCTATTATTGTTGGGCCTTGTGTGGCACCACCTTTGGCTGGTGCGCTTTTGTATATTAGCCAGACTGGCGATGTCCTACTCGGCGGCCTAGCCTTATTTGCTATGGGACTCGGTTTTGGTGTGCCTTTATTAGTGGTGGGTGCCACCTCCGGTGAATTATTACCCCGTGCCGGTCAGTGGATGCAATCAATAAAAAAAGTGTTCGGCGTTATTATGCTGGGTGTGGCTATCTGGTTCATGGAGCGTGTTCTTACAGCAAGTGTTGTATTGATGTTATGGGCATTGTTATTCGTGATTACTGCAGTCTACATGGGCGCATTGGATAAACAGGATAGTTCAACCACATCCTGGTTACGATTCCAAAAAGGCCTGGCCGTGGTGTTGTTACTTTATGGCTCAGTGCTGGTAGTGGGTGCGGGGATCGGTAACGGTACCGTATTGCAACCTATTCAACTGGCTGGGCTAGCGCAAGACAATATCAAATCACTCAAATTTGAATACATAAGCAGTGTAGAGGAACTGGATATCGCGCTGGCGCAAGCCAGACAGAATCAGCAGCAGGTCATGCTTGATTACTACGCGGATTGGTGTGTGGTTTGTAATGAGTTGGAACAATATACCTTTCCCGATGCGTCGGTTCAGAAACAATTGGCCGAGTTTAAGCTATTAAAAATTGATGTCACTCAAAATAACGATGCGGATAAACGTTTACTTAAATCGCATGAACTGTTTGGCCCACCAGCCATACTTTTTTATGACAAGAGTGGTGTTGAAATCAAGTCGCACCGTTTAATTGGCTTTGTTGACCCTGAAACATTTATTTCACATCTTGCCCAGGTTAAGAAGATATGAAGCGCTGGCAGTTTTTATCTTTAGCGACAACATTAGCCGCTGTTGCGGCTTATAGTGGTTACTGGTTACAACAACGCAGTCAATCACAAGCAGCGGTAGCTCCAGCGCCAAGCATAACTAAAAGCATTCAGCAGACGATTGATGTTGTTGGTAAACAGGCAGAGAATTTTGCACTTGCCGATGCACAAGGATCAACGCGTGAATTAACAGAATGGCAGGGCAAAGTGGTGGCCCTAAATTTTTGGGCGACATGGTGTCCCCCCTGTCGTGAAGAAATCCCGGCCTTTATAGAATTACAGGATAGCTATGACGAACAAGGACTGCAGTTCATTGGTATTGCATTGCAAACCGCTGATGAAATTCAAGAGTTTATCGTCGAATTTAACCTCAACTATCCTTCTCTGGTAGGCGAGCAGGATGTGATCAGTCTGGCCAAGCAATTAGGCAACGGTATCGGCGCTTTGCCCTATACTGTCATTATTGATAGAGCCGGTATCATTCAATTTACCCACAAAGGGCCGTTATCCAAGGCAGAGGCCGAGGGCGTCATCGTCAAATTACTCTAGATAAAATACCTTAAATTTCACCCTCGTTTTTCTAATTGGCATCTGATAAAATGCCCGACTTTGCAGCGATATGCGCTGAAAATCTAATAAAAACAACATTTGGGGAAAATTTTGCAATTTCTTGTATTGCACGGGCCTAATCTGAATTTGCTGGGGGAACGCGAGCCCGAAGTCTATGGCACCACGACCCTGGACGACATCAACAACGGCCTACTGGCGCTGGCAGAAGCAAAAGGTCACCAGCTCAGTACCTTGCAGAGTAATGCAGAACACGAGTTAGTTGATCAGGTTCATGCAGCGAAAAAGTCTGGCGTTGATTTTGTAATTATTAACCCGGGCGCATTCACTCACACCAGTATTGCCCTGCGCGATGCCATGCTTGGAACACAGCTTCCATTTATTGAAATCCACCTGTCGAATGTTTTCTCTCGTGAAGAATTCAGAAAGCACTCTTATTTGTCAGATGTTGCTGTGGCCGTAATAAGCGGTATGGGTGCGTATGGCTATGAGCTGGCCTTGCTCGGTGCTGAAAACTATTTAAACAAAAGCTAGATCATTATGGATATAAGAAAAGTAAAAAAGTTAATTGAGTTGTTGGAAGAATCGGGTATTGCCGAAATTGAAATTCATGAAGGTGAAGAATCAGTCCGCATTAGTCGCGGTAGTTCAATCGCACCATTACCGCAAACGGTGATTAATGCACCGGTACCAGCACCGACTCCAGCAACTGCGCCGACAGAGTCATTCAAGTCACATATGCATCCGGAAGACGCGCCTGCTAAAAGTGATTATTCCGATCGAGGCCATGTTATTCCTTCTCCTATGGTGGGTGTGTTTTATGCGTCACCTTCGCCTGAAGACCCGCCGTTTTGTTCGGTAGGCCAGGAAGTGAAAACCGGTGATACGCTTTGTATTATCGAAGCCATGAAAATCATGAATCAGATTGAAGCCGATGTATCAGGTAAGCTGGTCAAGATTCTTGCTGAAAATGGCGACGCGGTCGAATACGGACAACCGCTGTTTGTTGTAGAGACGGAAGATAGCTAACGCTATCCCATTGTTTCATTAAACTCGGAATTGTAAATGTTAGATAAGGTCGTTATCGCCAATCGTGGTGAAATCGCGCTGAGAATATTACGCGCGTGTAAAGAATTAGGTATCAAGACGGTTGCCGTATACTCAGAGGCAGACCGTGATCAAAAGCATGTGTTTCTGTCGGACGAGTCCGTTTGTATCGGTCCCGCCGCTTCAACCGAGAGTTACTTGAACATCCCCGCTGTGATCAGTGCCGCCGAGGTGACGGATGCTGTTGCCATTCACCCCGGTTACGGTTTTCTGTCTGAAAATGCGGACTTTGCCGAGCGTGCTGAGCAAAGTGGTTTTGTCTTTATTGGCCCGAAAGCCGACACCATAAGAATTATGGGAGACAAGGTGTCAGCAATTAATGCGATGAAAAAAGCCGGCATTCCTTGCGTGCCGGGTTCTGATGGTCCATTGGGCGACGATGCAAAAACCTTGATGAATATGGCCAAAAAGATCGGTTATCCGGTCATCATCAAGGCCGCCGGCGGTGGTGGCGGTAGAGGCATGCGCGTGGTGCACAGTGAGGCTAACCTATTGAAGTCTATCACACTGACCAAGGCTGAAGCCTCGTCTGCATTTGGTAATGACATGGTGTACATGGAGAAATTTCTGGAACATCCGCGCCATATTGAAATACAGGTACTGGCGGATGAACATGGCAATGTCATTTATCTTGGTGAGCGGGATTGCTCCATGCAACGTCGACATCAAAAAGTCATCGAAGAAGCGCCGGCGCCAGGGCTGGATCAAGCGACAAGAGAAAAGATCGGCCAATGCTGTGTTGATGCATGTAAAACAATTGGCTATCGCGGTGCCGGTACGTTTGAATTTTTATATGAAGATGGTGAGTTTTATTTTATTGAAATGAACACCCGCGTGCAGGTTGAACATCCTGTAACGGAGATGATCACCAGTGTTGATATTGTCAAAGAACAACTGCATATCGCGGCCGGTGAAAAACTGTCGTATCAGCAAAGTGATATCAAGATCCATGGTCATGCGATTGAATGTCGTATCAACGCGGAAGACCCGGATAATTTCATGCCATCGCCAGGCACGATAGAGCATTACCATGCGCCGGGTGGGCCGGGTGTACGAGTGGATACCCATGTCTATCAAGGTTATAAAGTGCCGCCTCATTATGATTCGATGATCGGCAAGTTAATCGCACATGCCGAGACGCGTGAGCTGGCGTTGGCCAGACTCAATACTGCCTTAACCGAGATCGTGATAGACGGAATCAAAACCAATATTCCATTGCATCAAAAACTGGTTAAGGATACGGCGTTTATGAATGGCGGCACGGATATTCATTATCTGGAAAATAAACTTGGCATTAAATAACCCTTACGCCGTTATCCTGAAATAATGAGCTGGCTGCGACTTGAATTGGATACGCAGCTGCAACATGCCGAAACCCTTTCTGATTTACTTGAGCAGTTTGGTGCTGAGGCCGTCAGTTTTACCGCGGCCAGTGATGAACCCGTGTTTGATGTTAATGACCAATCCAAACCACTCTGGGATCAAACACGCTTAAGCGCCCTGCTACATCCTGATACCGATCTGGATATCTTGCTGGTCTGTTTAAAAGATCGGATTGGTGCGGATAATATTACCCATCACCGTATTGAGTCGGTGAAAGATCGCGATTGGGTGAGCGAGTTTCAGGATAATCATCAACCAGTAGTGTTTGCCAATCGTATTTGTATCTCACCCAGTTGGTGTGATGCGCCAGAAAGTAATCTGCCTGTTATTATTCTAGACCCCGGCTTGGCATTTGGCACCGGTTCCCACCCTACGACCTCCCTGTGTATTAACTGGTTAGCTGAACATGATCTGAATAATAAAACCGTGATCGATTATGGTTGCGGCTCCGGTATATTAGCGATGGTAGCAGCAAGGCTTGGTGCAAAGCATGTCTATGCGGTAGATATCGATCCACAAGCCGTAAGTTCGGCAAATGAGAACATCAGTAATAACGGATTAGCTGAACTCATTTCTGTCGGTCTGGTTGATGAATTGGCATTGCCAAAGGCTGACATACTCGTTGCGAATATTCTGATGAATCCATTAAAAGAGCTGATCACAACTTTCGACAAATCATTATTGAATGGAGGGCAACTGGTGTTATCCGGTTTATTGCATGTGCAGGCACAGGAATGTTTGGAAGCCTATGCATCCTGCTTTACTATGAGTGAACCGGTGTTTGAATCCGACTGGTCAAGATTAGAAGGTAAGAAAGATAACTAACAATGTTTACGGTTTGTCCTAACTGCAGCAAACAATTCAAGATTTACGCGGAGCATATTACGGCGGCGGCGGGTCAGGTGCGTTGTGGGTTTTGTCAATATCAGTTTAATGCCTTGCAACATTTGTATGACAAGCCGTTGCCAGCAGAAAAGTTGGTATCCGTAAAAGCAGATCCCATTGTTGTAGAGCAAGCCCCAGTTGAAACAATAGATGAACCCGAGTTCGATCTGACTGATGATAGTCCAGAAGAATATGATGTCGTAGATAATATTGTTGATAAAGAAAGTGGCGATATGGAGTTTGAGTTGCAGCAGGCCATTGATGAGATCGGCGCTGACAATCAACCAGACTCAGAACAAACCGCTGAACCGGTTGCCTCTGATCCGCTCGATGAAATTATCGAGTCGATTACGCCTGTCGAACCTGCGCCAGAGCCATCAGAATCACCTGACACTCAAAGTGAAAACTTTACCTTTGACTCGCTAGATGAGAGCTTGCTTGAAGATGAACCGGTTCAATCCAGTCGCTGGGTAAGCGCAACCTGGACCTTGGTTACCGTAATTGCATTGATTGGAGTAGTTGGCCAGATAGCCTGGTTTAATCGAGATCAGGTATTAGCGAACTATCCTGAAGCAGGGCCTTACTTAAAACAATTCTGTGAGAAGTACGGCTGCGATATTATCCGCGTACATAATCCGACTGCGATCACGATGCTGAATCGCGATGTGCGTTTGCACCCCACTTATGAAGATACCTTGTTGGTTAATGCGACCATGAAAAATGAGCTCGATGTTAAACAAGCCTACCCACGGGTGCAGTTAACCTTGTTTGATACCAACGGCGGCTTACTCGGTTATCGTGAATTTGAACCGACTGACTATCTGGATAGCAGTATCGATATTGATGGTGGTATGCCAGTCGATGCGCCAGTGCATTTTGTGTTGGAGGTCAGCGGTACAATGGAAGACGCGGTCAGTTTTGAGTTTCGGTTCTTGTAGTCGTCTGCTTTCGGCTAGAAGTGGACATTTAATAATGATTAACTATTTTGAAATATAGACGAATCATTCTGCATCAATGAACTTGATTACGATATTCACTTGGTGTCATGCCCACTTTCTTCTTAAACAATCTTGCAAAATATTGGGGATATTCAAAACCAAGTTTATAGGCGATAGATGCTATAGATGCATCTGGTTGTAATAACAAATCTTTTGCTTTATCTATAAGGTATATATGCAAATTTTCTATTGCTGTCTTACCTGTTTCAATCTTAAGCGCGTCACTTAAATATCTCGGTGTCATCGCCATTGAATCTGCCAAGTATTCAATTGACGGGATAGCTTTTCCTTCAGCTTGCTCCTCACTCATATATAGTTCGATTTTATCTATAAAGTTGTCTAATAAACTAGAACTACTCTCTTTTCGATGTAAGAACTGTCGATGATAAAAACGATTTGCATATTTTAATAGTGTACTTAGTTGCGAAAGAATCAATTCTTTACTGAACTCATCTTGATTGTTTGTGTATTCTTGTTCAATCTGATCAAAAATACTTGCAATCATTTTTTCTTCTTTTGGTGATAAATGAAGTGCTTCATTCACAGCATAACTAAAGTAATTATATTTTTTTATTTCGTCTTTAATCGAATTTCCTCTAATAAAATCTTCATGGAAAACTATCGATCGACCAGTGGATTCTATATTTAAACCTGACACTCTGATTTCCTGCTTCGGCGCCATAAAAATCATTGTGCCATTTCTACAATCATATTTAGTACGACCATAAAAAATCTCTCCGGATATGATATTTTTAAGCGATATAGAATAAAAATCACTGCTTAAGGCTATATCTAAATCTGCACAAGTCGAATCTGTTTTTTTAGAAGATATGGAAACCACAGAAAACAGCGGATGTTCTGGAGCTTTTAGTCCCAGATACTTATGATATTCGGTTAAGTCGGTAAAATGTAATTTTTCAGTAGTCATATCATTTCCTTGTCTTATCTATTTTATTATTTTGATAACGTTAATTCCATTGTGCTCTGTTGTGCACGAGGTTCAATTGCGCCATTCAACATAAATCGTGCTCCGAGATTTTTAAGTTTATGGTCATAAGCTTCATCAACAGCCGACTTAATTTCTTCTAAATCTCTAGGTATGCGTCCATCAATATTTACAATAGTTTTATCTAGCTTGATCTGCCCTGAAGAGTCTGAACGAAATGCACTATGCCAAGAAGGTTCACCGTAACTGTAGCGACGACAAAAAAACACGATCATCTACAGTGACGAATAAAATTCTCATAAAACGATGTGTATATCCTGCTCGTATTTCATGTTTAAGTGCTGTGTTGACCAAATCTACCATTTGTTGCGCTGTATCTGGCTTCGATTTAGTTTTCCGCATAGCAATTCTTAACGGTTGTATAGTTTGTAGAACAAACAACTTTGGTAAGTCTGTAACTATGTTTAAAATGTCTGAGGCTTTCATCTTCTTTGTGCCCTGCTTATAGAAGCGGACGCTCAGATAATCTGAGCGTCCCACGATAGATACTTGACTTATTTATTGAAGAATTTCGCCACAGCTTCAGTAGCTACATTGACAGCTTCCGGTTTGTGGTAAAAGTCTACATGGGTAAACTTTTCAAGAGCTAAGATCTCATGCTCATTGGTAAGCTTTTCAATAAATTGAGTAGAGCAAATAGCTGTGAAAGCCGCCGGACTATAAATAATCAATGTAGGCTGTACGATTTTGTCTGCATAATGTTCTCCAATAGAGATAAGAGATTGCATGGCCTGATCACCAATATGCATATTTGTGAAGTTTGGAACGGCTACTGGTCCTTTTACACCATCTCTTCCATAGTAGTCATAGGTTTCTCCGGCCATTGGATTGACACCTAAATCAACGAATTCTTCTCTTGAATGTTCATCGGTCAATACATTCGGTGCGATGTAATCAGCCTGCCCTGTCTCATACATTTTTTGCGTGGACGCATTGGCAGAAGCAATCAGCTGATTAGCAACTTCCCTGTCACTCCATTGGAAGTCATCCGCAGCCATCATTCCGGAGACCATCGCAATTTTCTTAATGCGGTGATCTGTCACAGCCGCAGTCGCAATAATTGAACCACCTTGGCATACGCCTAGGCCATGGATTTCTTCTACAAAGGGAAGTGTTCCTAAATATGAAACGGCATCCCATGTGTTTTCTATTAATCTAAACATATATCGAGATTGTTTAAATTCACCTGGTAATGCTGGGGAATCTCCCATCCCTAAGTAGTCAAACCCTAAAAAGACAAATCCTCTTTTAGCCATTTCTGGTCCATAAGTTCCAAGAACTTGCTCTTTAACCTGGGGGAAGGGACTAGCGCCGACGATTGATTTATATTTTTTGTTCTCATCAAAATCCTCTGGAAGATAGAGGTTTCCAACTAAATCTACGCCAAAAGATTTAAATGTAATTGTGTTTTTACCTGCTTGAATGCTCATGATAATTTTTCTCCGTACTTTCTCTTAAAGTTGTAGGAAAAATATTATCGAGCTATCGATGATATGTAGATAAACAGAACTGCATAATTTGGATACATTTCTGCTTAATGAGATTTCGATACTCTTAAACTGTCTGTTTAAGTCCGCTTTGGGTCGTTAATAGTCTTAATCATAGCATCTCTTTTTCTAAATTAAGGTGTGAAATTTAAGGTCAAATATCTGGTGAGGAGAATAAATTTCATAATTACCGCTGATTAAAAAATATCCACTTTACATGTTCTGACATAGGTTTATTATTGAGGTCGTATTTTACGTTTCGCTTTTTTCGCGACGCGATCTCATGCAAATAGGGTCCCATAGATTAAAAAATAATCTGGTGCTTGCACCGATGGCAGGCGTCACTGACCAACCGTTTCGGCAATTGTGCCGAAAACTCGGTGCAGGTCTTGTCGTCTCGGAAATGGTGACATCCAATCCAGCCTTATTTCATACCCGCAAAACCCAATTACGACTCAGCCATATTTCCGAGCCCGAACCGCGTTCGGTGCAAATAGCCGGTGCCAACCCTGAACAGATGGCGATTGCTGCACGCTTCAATGTGGAACATGGCGCACAGATTATTGATATTAATATGGGTTGTCCGGCCAAGAAGGTGTGTAATGTCATGGCAGGTTCTGCTTTGTTAAGAGACGAGCCTTTAGTCACCTCAATTCTTGAAGCTGTAGTGAATGTCGTTGATGTGCCAGTGACCTTGAAGATACGTACTGGTTGGGATAAGGAAAATAATAATGCCATTAACATAGCGAAAATCGCCGAATCATCTGGTATTCAAGCCCTGACAGTTCATGGCCGTAGTCGCGCCTGTGGATTTAAAGGCATTGCGGAACATGACACCGTTGGTCAAATAAAAGCCGCAGTTAATATTCCAATTATTGCCAATGGCGATATCACAACACCGGAACAGGCAAAATATATCCTTTCTACCTATGGCGTTGATGCAATCATGATTGGTCGCGCCGCACAAGGTAACCCCTGGATATTCCGGGAAATGCGACATTACCTGCAAACCGGACAACATTTAGCCAAGCCATCGATTGATGAAGTGCGCGATACCTTATCAGGCCATGTAGCAGCACTGCATGATTATTATGGGGAGTATCAAGGGCTGCGCATCGCTAGGAAGCACATTGGCTGGTATTGTAAAACGCAGCCAAACGGCAAGGCGTTTATTAGCCAGATCAATCGTGTCGAATCCGCAAATGAACAACTCGATAACATTGCAGCTTATTTCTCTGTGGCGGAGGAACTGGCTGCATGAGTAAGGCCAAGGCGACCAAACAAACGGCAATTGATCGTAATGAAGCACCGGAAAAATGCCTGTCGGAAAGCGTACGCCGCTCCATGCAAAGTTATTTTGATGATCTGGATGGTCATGAAGCCTCGGAGCTGTACTCACTGTTTATGCAAGAAGTGGAAAAGCCGTTCTTTGAGGTGGTGATGCAGCATACCAATGGCAATATCAGCCACGCGGCGGAGATGCTCGGTATGAATCGGGTGACGCTACGCAACCGCCTTAAAAAGTACGGACTGAATTAATTCGTTTTCAGCCTGACAATAATTATTACAACGAGGAACCCTGCTACCGATGACTACGGTTAAACGCGCTCTAGTCAGCGTCTCTGATAAATCCGGCATTGTTGAATTTTGTACGGCATTAACATCCTTTGATATCGAGATCCTCTCAACCGGGGGCACGGCTAAATTACTGGCTGATAATAATATTGATGTGATTGAAGTGTCTGACTACACCGGTTTTCCGGAAATGATGGATGGGCGGGTCAAGACCTTACACCCAAAGATTCATGGCGGTTTATTGGGTCGTCGCGGTATTGATGATGCGGTCATGCGGGAACACGATATTGGTGGTATCGACCTGGTCGTTGTGAATTTATATCCGTTTGAACAAACCGTCGCCAAACCGGATTGTACCTTTGAAGAGGCGATTGAGAATATCGATATCGGTGGTCCGGCGATGTTGCGTTCGTCAGCGAAGAATCATGCTTCAGTCGCAGTCGTTGTCGATGTGGCAGATTATGAACTGGTATTGGAAGAGATGCAGGAAAACAACGGCAGCGTTTCTGATGCCACTCGTTTTAAGCTTGCGCAAAAAGTGTTTGCCCACACCGCCGCTTATGATGCCAATGTATCGAATTATCTTGGAGGCATGAGTGAGGATAAACAGTTATTGGAATATCCCTCGACCTTCACCTCGCAGTTTAAAAAACGCCAGGAATTACGCTATGGCGAAAACCCGCATCAAACCGCAGCGTTTTATTCCGAACCTTTCCCGACCGAGGGTACGCTGGCCTTTGCCGAGCAGTTACAAGGCAAAGAACTTTCCTATAATAATATTGCCGATACCGATGCGGCGTTGGAATGTGTCCTGTCATTCATGGATACCGCTTGTGTGATTGTCAAACACGCCAACCCTTGTGGCGTGGCAACAGCGGATTCATTACTGGAAGCGTATCAACGCGCGTATGCGACCGATCCAACTTCAGCCTTTGGTGGCATTATCGCGTTTAATCAAAAACTGGATCCAGCGACAGCAAAGGAGATTATTGAACAGCAGTTTGTTGAAGTCATTATTGCGCCGGAGATTGATCGTGACTGTTTGCCAATCATTGCTGAAAAGAAAGGCGTGCGTGTATTAGAAGTGGGTTACCGAGCTGCACCTGCGCAACAGTTAAATTTGAAACGTGTCAGCGGCGGTTTGTTAGTTCAGGATAATGATCTAGGTAAAGTGAATTGTCAGGATCTGAAAGTCGTGACTAAGCGTGAACCGACCGAGCAGGAAAAGAGCGATATGTTATTTGCCTGGAACGTTGTTAAATATGTGAAATCGAATGCAATTATCTATGCCAAAAACAGACAGACGATTGGTATTGGTGCCGGGCAAATGAGTCGCGTCTACAGTGCGCGTATCGCAGCTATCAAGGCGCAAGATGAAAACCTGCAAGTCGCCGGTTCAGTGATGGCCTCGGATGCATTCTTTCCGTTTCGCGATGGAATTGATTCAGCGGCGGAAGTCGGTATCACTGCGGTGATTCAACCGGGAGGATCCATGCGTGATGAAGAGGTGATTGCGGCAGCGGATGAACATGATATTGCGATGCTCTTTACCTCAATGCGCCACTTCCTCCACTAGCAGGTATCTTTTTTGTTACTTCTTCGTTGCAATCGTCGCTGCGCTACTCATTTAGTAAGCGATAAACTCCGTTGCTCGATAATGCGGCGCCTTGTCTTAAAACAAAATCTACTATTTCAGTTTTCTATTAATAAAAATAAATGAGATCTTATTTATGAAAGTGTTAGTCGTCGGTGGCGGTGGTCGTGAACATGCGTTGGCGTGGAAGGCGGCGCAAAGTGAAACAGTAGAAAAGGTGTTTGTTGCGCCCGGTAATGCCGGTACGGCAACGGAAGATAAACTGGAAAATATAGCCATCGGTGCAGAAGCGATTGAAGACTTGATCGCCTTTGCAAAAAAGGAGCAAGTCGCATTAACCATCATTGGTCCGGAAGCGCCGTTGGTTAGCGGTGTCGTCGATAAATTTGATAAAGAGGGCCTGGCTTGTTTTGGCCCCAAGTCGGGGGCGGCAATTCTGGAGGGCTCCAAGTCATTCTGTAAAAACTTTTTTAAACGTTACAACATCCCCACTGCTGAGTATGAAGTCTTTAATGAAATCGAACCGGCTGTGGAATATGTCGTCAGTAAAACGTTACCGATTGTGATTAAAGCTGATGGTCTGGCCGCAGGTAAAGGCGTCGTCATCGCGCAGACCGAAAAAGAGGCCGTCGCGACTATTAACGATATGTTAGCCGGGAACAAGTTTGGTGAAGCTGGGCATCAAATTGTGATTGAAGAATTTCTGCAGGGCGAGGAGGCGAGTTTCATTGTCATGTCTGATGGTAAAAATATATTACCACTTGCCAGTTCGCAGGATCATAAAGCGCGTGATGAAGGCGACTTGGGTCCTAATACTGGTGGCATGGGTGCTTACTCGCCAGCGCCGATTGTTGATGAAGCTATGCATGACAAGATCATGAAACAGGTGATTACCCCGACGATTAAAGCAATGGCCGAGGACAAACGTACCTACACCGGTTTTTTATATGCTGGCGTGATGATTACTCCAGACGGCGTTCCCAAGGTGTTGGAGTTTAACTGTCGCTTTGGCGATCCGGAAACACAGCCCATCATGATGCGTTTAAAAAGCGATTTGGTTAAGCTTTGTTTGGCGGGAACGAAAGGTGAACTGGATCAGCATGAGGTGGAATGGGATGAACGAGCGGCGCTCGGTGTCGTCACTGCTTCTGCTGGTTATCCCGCAAGCTCAAGCAAGGGTGACGTGATAAGCGGTTTAGATAAAAGGTATCCTGACAATACAAAAGTGTTCCATGCTGGAACAGCAAAACAAGATAATGATGTCGTCACTAATGGCGGACGTGTGTTGTGTGTCACTGCATTAGGCGAAAATGTTACTGAAGCTAAAGCCAATGCCTATGCTGCATTAGATCATATTGATTATGACGGTATGTTTTATCGAAACGATATTGGTTATCGAGCAGTAGAAAGGGAAAAACAGTCCAGCTAAGTTCTAGTGATTCACGCAGCAGTCATCTTCTCGCATACAGCGGCAACAGAATATCGATAAACTGGTGCCTATCACCGGTCCAATAATATAAATCCATAACGATGCAATATTGCCGGATACGATTGCTGGGCCAATTGATCGAGCCGGGTTCATCGATGCACCAGATACGGGGCCGGCAAATATTGCAGCGAGGGTAACGATGCCGCCGATGGCAACGCCTGCCATGATGCCCTGCTCTTTCGAGCCGGTAGCAACATTAATAATCGTTAACATCAAAATAAAACTAATGACGATTTCCAATAGTAATGATTGAATATTTGTCCCCTGCGGTAGAGTTGCACCAAGTGTTGCATGATTAGCAAACATTAGAAAAACGATAATGCTCGCGACTACAGCACCACCAATCTGCGCTGTTATATAGGCGGGTATCTTCTCTTTCGGGAAACGTCTGGCCAAACAAAAAGCAATCGTCACGGCCGGATTAATATGCGCGCCGGAAATCGGCCCAAGCGAATAAATCACGGCTGCGACAACCAGCCCAAATACCAATGCAATACCCAGGTGGGTAATCTGTCCGCCATACAGATCATTGATGACAATGGCGGAGGTGCCGGCAAAGACCATCATGAAAGTGCCGATAAACTCTGATAAGGCTTGTCGATATAATTGCATAGTTAGCATTATCTACGATGTATGTTTCATACAGGTTACCAGATATGGCTTGTATAAGATGCCTAAGTCCGTATACTCCACCGCCTCTTGTTGTGGAAATATGCATTCATAACAAACACTTAATTCAATCCAGCTACAGGTATCGCCATGTCTTCCCCGACCGTCCATTCATTTAAAGACCTATCGTTGTCTGAGCCAGTGATGAAAGCGCTAAACAAGGTCGGTTATGAAACGCCTTCACCGATCCAGGCGGAAGTCATCCCACATGTGTTAACCGGACAGGATGTCATCGGTCAGGCACAAACCGGAACCGGAAAGACCGCTGCCTTTGCCCTGCCTTTGTTGAGCCGGATTAGCCTTAAAATCAAAACGCCACAAATATTGGTATTGACGCCGACGCGCGAATTGGCGATTCAGGTGGCTGAGGCGTTTCAGCGCTATGCGTCATTCATGAAAGGTTTTCATGTACTGCCAATCTATGGTGGGCAAGAGTATGGCATTCAGTTACGGCAACTCAAGCGAGGTGTGCATGTGGTAGTCGGTACGCCGGGTCGGGTTATGGACCACATACGACGCAAAACACTAAATCTGCAGGCCTTAACCTGCCTGGTATTAGATGAAGCGGATGAGATGTTACGAATGGGTTTCATCGATGACGTCGAATGGATACTGGAACAATTACCGGATCAACGACAAATTGCATTGTTCTCCGCGACGATGCCCGCACCGATTCGAAAGATCTCAAAAAAATATCTGCATCAACCGCAACAGGTTACGATTGAAACAAAGAGTATTACCGCGGACACGATTAATCAGCGTTACATGTTGGTTAATGGCAGGCAAAAACTGGATGCCCTGACGACATTACTGGAAGGCTTGCAGTTTGATGCCATGATTATCTTTGTCAGAACCAAAGTGATCACGCTTGAGTTGGCAGAAAAGTTGGCTGCCAGAGGTTATTTTTGTGCGGCACTGAATGGTGATATTACGCAAAAGATTCGCGAGCAAACGGTAAACCGTTTGAAGACCGGTAAGCTGGATATCTTAATTGCGACTGACGTGGCTGCTCGTGGGCTTGATGTCGAGCGCGTTAGTCATGTGATCAATTACGATATTCCCAATGATCCTGAAGCCTATACACATCGCATTGGGCGTACCGGACGCGCGGGCAGGCAGGGAGAAACGATCTTATTTGTGACGCAGCGCGAACAACATCTACTTCGTACGATAGAAAAAGTGACCGGCAAAAAGGTCGGGCGCATGCACCCACCGACGGTGGAAACGATCAACCAGGATCGTATTCAGCGTTTTAAAGACAATATTACGCAAACCCTCACCGACAATAATTATGCTGAATTCAAATCTATTCTATCTGACTACCAGGCTGCGACAGGTTGCTCGGAGCTGGATATCGCGGCGGCGCTGGCAAAAATAGCGCAAGGTAATGAACCCTTTTTATTAACCAAGCAAAAACCGGGAAAGGATAAAAAAACCAAAACGCGAAGTGATGATAAAAAACCGAGACAATCAAAACCGGATGAGGATATGGAACGTTTCCGGATCGAAGTGGGTGATAAACACGGTGTGAAGGTCTCGAATATCGTTGGTGCGATTGCCAATGAAGCCGGCGTAGAAGGGCAATATATTAAGAATGTCACGATCTTTGATAATTATGCGACGGTGGATCTTCCTCTCGGCATGCCACATCAGATATTTCGTGAGTTAAAGAAAGTGCGTGTAGCCGGTCGGCAAATGAATATTACCCGACTTAAGGAACATGAACGTGCCAGTCGGAAGTCTGATAAGAAAAAGAAAAAAGCGACAGCAACCAAGAAAAAGCGTAGTCGAAAGTCTTCAGCCAAACCGCGTCGACGTGCTAAATCTTCCAATTAAGAAAATTTTTAAGTAGTTGTAGCCCGTCGTGTTGACTTTTTTCCGGGTGAAATTGGGTCGCAAATAAATTATCGTGCGCGGCAGCGGAAGTATAACGACAGATATAGTCAGTTCTGCCGGCAGTATTAGCTTCCTGCTCTGGCACGACATAATAACTATGTACAAAGTAAAACCGACTACCATCTTCAATTCCCTGCCATAGTGCATGATTCTGGGTTTGATAAACCTGGTTCCAGCCCATGGACGGTATCTTATACAGTGCGCCGTTTTCATCACGAACGTTAGATTGGAATCGCATGACCTTTCCGGACAATATGCCCAGGCCGTCAACGCCTCCGTCTTCTTCACTGACATCCATCAATGATTGCAGGCCAAGGCAAATACCTAAAAACGGTTTATTGTTGATACATTCACGTATTACCTGATCCAGTTCCTGTTCTTTCAAACTGCGCATGCACTGCCCAATCGCACCTTGCCCGGGAAAGACGACTTTATCAGCTTTGAGGATCGTTGATGGGTCATTGCTGATCGCGATGTTATCGCGACCCTCGCTAACAGTCTCAAGTGCTTTTGCGACTGAACGAAGATTACTGCTCCCGTAATCGAGCACGACGACATTTGACATAGCAGTACCCGAAGCAGAGAGCTATAGCGCCCCTTTGGTAGAAGGCAGGATACCTTCCATTCTTGGATCGATTTCAACAGCACCGCGAAGTGCACGTCCAAATGCTTTGAATATGGTTTCGGCAATATGGTGCGCATTACGTCCGCGAATGTTATCAATGTGCAGTGTCATCATCGCGTGATTAACCAGACCCTGGAAGAATTCAAAAAACAAATCCACATCAAACTCGCCGATACGCGCTCGCGGGTATTCGACATGATAATCCAGCCCCGGTCGGCCGGAACAATCGATGACCACTCTTGATAGTGCCTCATCAAGCGGCACATAGGCATGCGAGTATCGGCGAATCCCGGTTTTATCACCCAGCGCCTGGGTCAATGCCTGCCCAAGTGTGATGCCGACATCTTCGACCGTGTGGTGAGCGTCAATCTCCAGATCGCCTTTGGCCTTGATAGTCAGATCAAACATGCCATGACGCGCAACCTGATCCAGCATGTGCTCCAGAAAGGGCACACCGAGATCAAGATCAGACTTGCCCGTGCCGTCGAGATCCAGCATCACTTCAATCTGCGTCTCTTTGGTATCGCGGGTGACTTTTGCGCTTCGATTTGTCATAGATCAATACCTGCTAAAATTTGCGTGATAGCATAACCGCAAGTGGCATGATTACCAACAAAGAGCAATAAAAAAGAGACAATAACAATGATACAAATCGAGGCAGTGAAAGCCTATTTACTGGATTTACAGGATCGGGTCTGCGATTCACTAATGGGCTTGGATAAAGAATTACAGTTGATTGAAGACAGTTGGGAAAGACCTGGCGGTGGCGGCGGTCGAAGTCGTGTCATGCGCGATGGGTCGATTTTCGAACAGGGAGGCATTAATTTTTCGCATGTTTACGGTGATGGACTACCTGCCTCGGCCACCGCACATCGACCGGAGTTGGCGGGTCGTTCGTTCCAGGCACTGGGCGACTCGCTGGTGATTCATCCAATGAATCCTTATGTACCGACGACACATATGAATGTGCGTTTATTTGTTGCTGAGAAGGATGGTGAAGATCCCATTTGGTGGTTTGGTGGAGGCTTTGACCTGACACCGTTTTACGGGTTTGAGGAAGATGCCCGTTACTGGCATGAGACAGCAAAAGCGGCCTGTGAGGGCTTTGGTGAAGACACCTATGCAAAATATAAAAAATGGTGTGATGAGTATTTCTTCCTGAAACATCGACAGGAACCGCGTGGTATCGGCGGCTTGTTTTATGATGATCTTAATGAGTGGGATTTCGATACCTGTTTTTCCTTTATGCAAAGCGTCGGCGATCATTTCCTCAAGGCCTACATGCCGATAGTCGAGAAACGAATGGATACCGAATACTCTGATCGCGAGCGTAATTTCCAACTCTATCGGCGCGGCCGTTATGTCGAGTTTAATTTGGTCTACGATCGCGGCACCTTGTTCGGTTTGCAGTCAGGTGGTCGCACCGAATCAATCCTGATGTCCTTACCACCGAATGTCCGCTGGCAATACAACTGGCAGCCGGAAGCCGGTTCTGCAGAAGCTGAGTTATATGAGGTTTTTCTAAAACCGAGGGATTGGTTAGCCGCGTAGTTTAAGTCTGTAGCCAGAATGTAACCGGGCCATCATTGACCAACCCGACTTGCATATCAGCGCCAAACACACCGGTTTGTGTATTGCTAATCTGCTGTTTGGCTTGATTGGCGAGATAATCGAATAATTGCCTGCCGAGTTCTGGCTTGGCGGCCTCGGAAAAACTCGGTCGTAATCCGCTGTTAGTATTGGCGGCGAGAGTGAATTGGGGCACAAGTAATAAGGCTTGGTTAGTATCAAGTAATGACAGGTTCATTTTGTCATCCTCATCAGCAAACACGCGATAGCGGATCAGTTTATCCAGTAACTTGTCTGCAGATGACTCATCGTCATGTTGTTCAACACCGATCAATACCAGTAAACCGCTACCGATTTCAGCGACCTGTTTTTGGTCTATCGTGACAGACGCACTCAGGACCCGTTGTAGCAGCCCAATCATGCAGGGAAAAATAGTAGATTTAAGTTAGATGATCTTGAGAAAGTCGAGAATATTGACAGCAAAGATAGCAACGGCGGCAACTAAGACGACCCAATCCATGTTTCTGCGAGCCAAAAAGCCAGTGAAATGTAGAATCAACACCACCACTGACAAAATGTATACGATGTAAAACAGCATGCTCTTCCCCTGTTTATAATTTGTTGTCTCAAGATTGAGACGTTATTTTAAGCCATATTCTGCTGAATTAGCTAATAATATCTGCTAACCGGTTCGCAAATAGCTGGCTAGATTGTTGAAACTCCCTCTTTTCCTGCAACCAGGATCACATCGGCACCACGTTGCGCAAACAGGCCGTTGGTCACGACACCGACCAGCTGGTTGAGTTTTTTCTCGAGTTCTATCGGGTTTTCTATCTTGAGGTTGTGAACATCAATAATGATATTGCCGTTGTCGGTGGTGAAGCCCTCTCTCAAAACAGGTTGTCCACCCAGTTTGGCCAGTTGTCTGGCTACATAGCTTTGTGCCATCGGGATGACTTCAACCGGCAATGGAAATTTACCCAGCATGGGTACAATCTTGCTGTCATCAACGATACACACAAACTTATTACTGGCTGCCGCAACAATCTTTTCGCGGGTTAACGCACCGCCACCGCCTTTGATCAGGTGCTTATTTTTGGTCGCTTCGTCTGCGCCATCGACATAAACCGGAATCTCGAACACGCTGTTTAGTGGCAATACTGGGATGTTATGTTGTTTTAATAAGGCTTCGCTTGCCTCGGAGCTGGATACGGCACCTTCTATTTTATGTTTGATCGTGGCCAACGTGTCGATAAAGAAATTAACCGTGCTGCCTGTGCCGACTCCAACGACACTATCCTCTTCTATGTAGTCTATGGCTGCCTCGGCAACGGCCTTCTTTCTCTCGTCCTGCGACATGGCTTGCTCCTATCAAATTAATGTTCGACCTGTTCTTAAATGTTATCTTATGCTGATGTTTAATGAATACAAAGCCTTAATCGATGATGCAACCCGCCGCATTTATACGGTTGCCAAACGTACCGATCTGGATTTCGCACCACAGCTATCTGCTCGTCTGAATAATAACATTTGGTTGAAGCGCGAAGATCAGCAACCGGTCTTCTCCTATAAATTGCGTGGCGCCTATAACATGATCGCAGCCTTGTCCGATGAGGAACGCGCTCGCGGCGTGATTGCAGCCTCAGCTGGTAATCATGCGCAAGGTGTTGCGCTCGCGGCTCAAGGCCTGAATATAAACGCGACCATTGTGATGCCGAAAACGACGCCGGACATTAAAGTCTCTTCAGTCAGGCGGATGCAGGCAGAAGTAATCCTGCATGGCAATACGTACGATGAAGCAAAAGAGCATGCGCAGCAGTTATCTCAGGAAAAGCAGTTGTGTTTTATCCCGCCTTACGACCATCCGCTAGTGGTAGCGGGTCAGGCGACAGTCGCAATTGAATTGCTGGAACAGCATCCTACCGAGCCGGATATTATTTTTGTGCCTGTTGGTGGCGGTGGTTTGATTGCCGGCATCGCGGTGCATATTAAACAGCTGTATCCGAATATCACCATTATTGGTGTTGAACCGGATGAGGCGCCCTGTATGCATCATGCTATTGAAGCGGGTGAACGTGTTGTTCTGGAAAAGATTGGTATCTTTGCCGATGGTGCGGCAGTGAAACAGGCGGGTGAGGAAAATTTCCGCATCGCCAAAGAATTGGTCGATGATATTTTACTAGTAAGCATTGATGAGATCTGTGCTGCGGTTAAGGATATTTTTGAGGATACGCGTTCGATCCCTGAGCCTGCCGGTGCATTGGCGTTAGCAGGATTAAAACAATATGTCGCAAATCAAAGCATTGAGCAAAAAGAACTGATCGCGATCTTTAGCGGTGCCAATGTAAATTTTGATCGCTTACGTCATATCGCTGAGCTTTCCGCGTTGGGAGAAAATCGCGAGGCGTTAATTGCGATCAAAATACCGGAACGGCCGGGCAGTTTCCGTCGTTTGTGTCATGACCTTGGCCCGAGACTTATCACCGAGTTTAATTATCGCTTTGCCGATGCCAAGGAGGCGATGGTATTTGCCGGCATTCAGCTTAAGCATGGTATTGAGGAAAAGCATAAGCTGTTGGAACAGATGAAAGATAAACAATATGACGTCACCGATCTGAGTGGCGATGATATTGCCAAGATGCACATTCGCTATATGGTCGGTGGTCATGCCCCACAGGCGGAGAATGAAGTGATTTATCGTTTCGAGTTTCCGGAGCGGTCTGGTGCCTTATTACACTTTCTTACCGAGCTCGGCGAACGTTGGAATATCAGCTTGTTTCATTACCGTAACCATGGCGCAGCCTATGGCCGGGTGCTAATGGGCTTCCAGGTGCAGCAGCAGGATCGCGATGAGTTTCAAGCGTTTGTCGATGAGTTGGGAATGCAGTTTTGGGATGAAACAGATAATCCCGCTTACAAGCTGTTCTTGAGTTAGTCGTTACGACTGGCGAATCCTTACTACGTTCATGATTTCCATATCGAAGCCGCCGACTTTTTCAGTCACCGGATAATAAGTGACGTTGACGCGGGCACCGGTCAGGTTGCGGTATTCTTGTTTACGTTTAAATCGAAACGGCACATCATAGCCTTCTAGCATAATAGTGTTGATGATCCAGTCGCTATGTTTCTCATCGCGTTGCACATGCGATTTCACTTTCATCATCTCCGAATGAATCAGTTCACGATTTTTTTGTAGCAGCTTGTCGACGGGTGATTTCACAGCAAAAAATTGAAGGATATTTGATTGGCAATATGGTGACGTATTAGCGATAAATTATCTATATGGAGTTTTTCCTTGCTTGCTATTGGATGGATACGCCATAATCCGTCCCCTTTTTTCCCAGTCATAAATTATCATGTGGTTTAAAAATCTACGTATCTATCGATTCACAAAGAATATTGATTTGTCTTCGGAAAGGCTTGAGTCTGAATTAGCAGAACAAAGCTTTAAACCCTGCAATAATATGGATTTTTCTCGCTATGGTTGGGTATCTCCATTAGGTAAAGACAGTGAATTATTTACCCATAGCTGTGGTGGTTACACCATGCTATGCGCGCGCAAACAGGAAAAGATACTGCCGCCGGCTGCAATCAATGAAATGGTTGAAGAAAAGGTCACTGATTTTGAGTCGGCTCAGTCTCGAAATATCTATCGCAAGGAAAAGCTAACCATTAAGGAAGACGTAATTCATACCTTATTGCCGCGTGCGTTAACCCGCTCTTCTTTGACCTACGCTTACATCGATTCAAAAAACCAGCTGTTAGTGGTTGATACCGCGAGTACCAACAAGGCGGAAGAGTTTTTGGAACACCTGCGGGCAACGCTTGGCAGCCTGCCTGTTGTGCCCTTGTCATGTCATGGTGATGCGGCCAATATTATGACGCATTGGCTTAAGGATAGAATGCCGAACGGTTTTGAACTGGATAATGAATGCGAACTGCAAAACCCGCGCGAGAGTAAAAATATCGTACGTTGCAAGAATCAGGAATTGGAAAGCGCTGAAATCAGTGCGCACCTAAAAGCAGGCAAACGGGTTGTGCAACTGGCACTTATCTGGCGTGATGCGATTCGCTTTGTCATAGGCGAAGATATCTCGATAAAACGTCTGCGCTTTGAAGAGATCGTGCAGGAGCAGGCGCAGGGTGAGGCTGATGATCGGGCCACCCAGTTCGATCAGGATTTTGCAGTAATGACATTGCAATTGCATGAAATGATACGCGAGTTGATTGAACAATTTGGTGGGCCAGACAAGGAAGACTAATGACCAGTCATATTTATCTTGCTTCGCGTTCTCCTCGTCGCAGAGAACTGTTGGATCAGATCGGTATCCATTATGAACTGGTTGATGTTGATATCGACGAAAGCTGGAATGGTGAAGAATTGCCAGCAGATTATGTATGCCGTATTGCTAAAGAAAAAGCCCGTGCCGGTAAAGCACAAGTCGATGATAACATGCCGCTGTTGGCAGCCGATACCGCGGTGGTGTTGGATAATATTATTCTAGGTAAGGCTGAGACGCTTGACACTGCGAGAGACATGTTGAAAAGACTCTCAGGCAAAAGCCACACTGTGTTATCAGCGGTAACATTGATCAATGATCAAGAGCGTACTTTATTAAGCGAGAGTCGGGTAACGTTTAAACAATTATCAGAGGAAGAGATAGATTGGTACTGCGAAACCAGAGAACCGCTTGGCAAGGCTGGCGGCTATGCTATTCAAGGTAACGCTGGTGCGTTTATCGAACGGCTTGAAGGCAGTTACAGCGGTGTCATGGGATTACCGCTTTATGAGACTTCTCAGCTGCTGGACTCTCCGGCGACACTACGTAAACAGTAGCCATAGTAGTGGTCGATAATAAAGTAGTAAATCGTTGACCAATCCGGATTTCCAGCTTCATTGGTCGGCCAAATCAATTTTTGATTAAGCCAATAGTCATGGTAGTGATAAGCGCATAATGACAAAATTTCGTCTGATACGGCTTGGGTAATGCCTTTGTCTGACTCGGCAGTAAAAAAGTCCTCTATTACTGCAAGATAGGCCTTCTCCAATTCCGGTTTATTTTCGGTTTCGTAGTCTGCTCGGTTAATGGATGCTGCGAAGCGATCCCCTAATTCCTCTGTGCGTTTTGCATACTTATCTGCCTCTTCCATGATCTCAGCGCGTTTGCAGCTGGATTCCTTACCCGCCGCGCACTGACGCTGATGATATTCGAGGATTGACTCGGCCATGGCAAAACGGGTCATGGTGGAGATGATCAAAAAGACGAATAGCAGTGTTGTGGCATAACGCGACATTGGATTGATTCCCGGAAAACAGTAAAACGATAAAAATTAGATTGGCGCTCCAGTTTACAGTTCCTTCGGCTTTACAGAGTCGAACGAACTCGGTATAAAACGCCCAGGAAACAACAATAACAAATATCTACCTCCTACTTAATCAAATATCACAAAACTAGAGGAATAGACCGTTATGTCTAATGCAATACTGCCTGTTGGCCTGGGTATTTTCGGCTTGATATCAGCCGTCATCGTGTTTGCGATGGTGAAGAGTTCTCCCGCCGGTGAAGGTCGTGTCAAGGAAATTTCTGATCAGATACACCTCGGTGCGATGGTGTTCATGAAAAGTGAATACAAGATTCTTGCTGTTTTTTGTGTTGTCTGTCTGATTGCTATCGCAAGCTCGGATCTGGGTATGAACACCGCCATGGCGTTTTTACTGGGTGCACTTTGTTCCGGTACGGCAGGTTATTGGGGTATGTATACCGCGACTCACGCCAATGTCCGTACCGCCGTGGCAGCGAATAAGAGCGGTGCGTCAGAAGCACTCAGCGTTGCCTTTTTTGGTGGCTCGATTATGGGATTAACGGTAGCGGCGATGGGTTTGTTCGGTATTGGTATTCTCTATTACTTTTTTGCAGGCGACGCACATACCGTACATGCGATTGAAGGCTTTGCTATGGGCGCCTCATCAGTCGCATTATTCTCTCGTGTCGGCGGTGGTATCTTCACCAAGAGCGCCGATGTCGGTGCCGACCTGGTGGGTAAGGTAGAAGCCGGCATTCCCGAAGACGATCCGAGAAACCCGGGCGTAATCGCGGATAACGTTGGAGACAATGTCGGTGATGTCGCCGGTATGGGTTCGGATATTTTTGAATCGTATTGTGGATCCATGATTGCGACTATCGCGCTGGCAGTGACCATGACTTCAAAAGAAGTCTTTAATTTATCGCCCGAGGGCGGTACCGAAGTCCTGACGTTCATGCCATTGGCGCTAGCTTCGGTTGGTCTGATTTGTTCAATGCTGGGTATCTACTCAGTTAAATTATTCTCTGCTAAAAGTCCTGAAACCGCATTGCGTATTGGTACCATGGGTTCTGCCGTGATATTCATTATTGCTGCCTACTTCCTGGTCAATTTTCTGGGTGCATCGACTAATGTCTGGATTGCGGTATTAACCGGTTCCGTCGGCGGTATCGTCGTTGGTCTGGTAACCGAGTATTACACCGGTGGTTCGCCAGTACGCAAAATTGCAAAAGGCGGTGAAACCGGCCCGGCAACGGTGATGATTTCCGGTTTAGCGACCGGTATGGAATCGGTAGCGGTTCCGGTGATTACCATTGCTGCCATTATTTTTACCTCCAGTCATTTTGCCGGTCTTTATGGTGTCGGAATTGCGGCAGTCGGTATGTTAAGTACAGTCGGTATTACCATGGCTATCGATGCTTATGGTCCGGTGGCAGATAACGCTGGCGGTATTGCTGAGATGGCGGAAATGGGTGCCGATACCCGTAAGATAACCGACTCGCTAGACGAAGTCGGCAACACGACTGCAGCTATTGGTAAAGGATTTGCTATCGGTGCGGCAGCATTGGCAGCATTGGCATTGATCAGTGCTTATATCGAAAAAGTCAGTGCAGGTATTGAATCTGCCGGCGGTGAGACCTTTGCACTACAGATTAACGATCCGCTAGTGCTTTGCGGTATGTTTCTTGGCGGTATCTTTCCTTTTATCGTCAGTGCGATGACGATGACCGCAGTGGGTGACGCTGCGTTTGAAATGATTAAAGAGATACGTCGTCAGTTCAAGGAAATACCGGGTTTGATGGAGGGTACCGGTAAGCCTGATACTGCCAGCTGTGTTGATATCGCAACCCGCGCCGCGTTGAAGAAAATGGTCATGCCAGGTTCATTGGCAGTATTGGCGCCGGTTATCGTTGGCTTCGTATTAGGGCCGAAAGCATTGGGTGGTATGTTAGGTGGTGCATTGATTTGCTGTGTCATGATGGCACTAATGATGGCCAACGCTGGTGGTGCCTGGGATAACGCCAAAAAATATGTTGAGAAAGGTAATCTCGGTGGTAAAGGTTCCGATGTGCATCACGCTGCCGTCGTTGGGGATACGGTGGGTGATCCGTTGAAAGATACTTCCGGTCCTTCTATGAATATCTTGATTAATGTGATGGCGATTGTCAGTTTGGTGATTGCGCCGTTATTGGTTTAGTTATTCATTAATATATAAACAAAGGCCGCTTAATGCGGCCTTTGTTATTTACATGGACGTAATGACTATCGGTTTTGCACGATGCAAAACCGATGTATGGATGATTTAGACTACTCTCTTCTTTTAAACGATTTCCGAAAGCTATAATAGCGCTATGTCTTACAATCAAGGCTTCCCTCCTGTCTGTCGAAAAGATGCAAAGATTTTAATTCTAGGATCGATGCCGGGGCAGAAGTCACTGGAAGAGAATCAATATTATGCACATCCGCGTAATGCCTTTTGGCCAATCATGTTCCAATTGCTAAATGTTGAGTCAATAAAAAGTTACGCACAACGAAAGCGCTTGCTGATAGAAAACCAGATCGCGTTATGGGATGTATTAAAAGCGGCTTATCGCCCAGGAAGCCTTGATGCCAATATTGATTATTCCACTATCGAGGCGAATGACTTTAAGACCTTTCTCCATAAACATAAACAAATCAAGGCCGTGTTCTTTAATGGTGGAGAGGCAGAAAAACTTTTTAAACGTTATGTCTTAAAAGGGATGAAAATAACCTACCTTGAATATCATCGACTACCTTCAACCAGTCCGGCACATGCAGCGATGTCGGAAAAACAAAAAATGATGCAGTGGAAGAATATAAAACAGTTCATTGTTTGATATTATTAGAATAACTAAAAGTAGATTCATAAAATGTTATTACTTGTCATTGGTTTATTAATATGGGTTACAGTGCATCTGTTTCCGAGTGTCTTCAAGAACGCGCGTTCTAACATCATTGGTAAAATCGGGTTAGGGCCGTATAAAGGCTTATTCGCTTTATTGATTCTTTTATCAATCGTATTGATCGTGTTTGGCTGGCGCAGCACGACCTATCAGGATATTTACTACCCACCAGTATGGGGCAGGCATGTCACATACTTATTAGTATTAGTTACCTTTATCCTGTTCGCCGCCGCAAAAAGCAAAACCAACATCAAACGCTTTTTGCGCCATCCGCAGTTGACTGGTTTAGTGCTATGGAGTGTCGGCCATCTGTTTGCGAATGGTGATAATAGATCGGTGATTTTATTTATCACATTGGGTGTATGGGCAATAGTCGAAATAATACTGATTAATCGGCGCGAGGGAGCGTGGCGTAAGCCTCAAGCGGTTTCTATAAAGAATGATGTGATTACATTGATAAAGGGTAGTGTGGGTTATGTCATATTAATGTTTCTACACACCTATATTACTGGCATTGCGCTGATGACATAGATAATCAATCAGTTTTCAGCTCTGAATTCTTTTTTATATTATTAATTTTCCCAACATCGATACAGTATTAATATAATCTGGCTCAACCCTTTTCTGCTTCTCCCCATCATCCAACAACAAACTTGGAAAAGTGTTTAACCCTAAGCTCCGTGACTCTTTAATTTCTTTTATCAACATTTCATTCGTTTCTTCTGAATTAAGGTCGCTAGTGAATTTTTCTTTACCCAAACCAAGTTCTTCGGCTAACTCGATCAAGGTAGATATATCGGAAGGATTACGCGCCTGCGAGTAATAAGCATTTTGTATGGCCTCTGTCATTAAACTATCAAACTTTTCGCCTTGAATACGTGCTGCGATCACGGCACGGCAAGCGGGATAGGTGGACCGCCTTGGCTTGCATTTAGTCCAGAAATCATAATTGAACCTCACGTCCGGTACGGTTTGTTCGATCCGCTCCCAGTTACTGATTACAAACTGTTTTGTTGCTTCCGGCATCGGTTCATCCGTATCCCTGGCAAGACCACCCAATAATCGGATGACTTCTATTTCTTTTGGTAAGGCCTCGAGTAGTTTGGTTAACGATGACCGAAAGGCATAGCACCAAGCGCACATGGGATCATGTACATAATAAAGTCGGGTCGTCACGAGAGCATTACAGTTCGAATTCGGTGTTGAGTATCTTTGCAACCGGATTATTTTTTAGCGTCACATATTTAGGTAAGCCATTCTCGTAAGGCGGATAGTCTTCACCAGCGATTAAAGGTGATAAGTAAGTTCTGCAAACGTCGGTGATGCCAAAGCCATCTTCGGTAATGAATTCTTTTGGCATCATCTTTTCAACGTTAGCGACATCCTCCAGTTTGGCTCTGCCAATTTCCCATACGTAGGGTGAATCCGATTTTCTATCAATAGTGGGCATGATGGCATTCTCACCCGCAATCGCCATCTCAACGGCCGCTTTACCAAGGGCATAGGCTTGCTCAACATCGGTCTTGGATGCGATATGCCTTGCTGCGCGTTGTAGATAATCGGCCACGGCCCAATGATATTTATAGCCGAGCGCATCTTTGATCATATTAGCGACCACCGGTGCCGCACCACCCAGTTGTGCATGACCAAACGCATCACGCGTGCCCTGCTCGGCCAGAAATTTTCCATCTGGCCAGTGCGCGCCTTCTGAGACAACGATAGAACAGTATTCAAATTTTTCGACCTTGTCTTTGACTTTGGCGATAAACGCATCCTGATTAAATTCCACTTCCGGGAATAAAATCACAATTGGGATGTCATTATCCTCATCGGCAGCCAGACCGCCTGCGGCGGCAATCCAGCCGGCATGACGGCCCATGACTTCAATGACAAATACCTTGGTCGAGGTCTTGGCCATGGAGCACACATCAAACGACGCTTCACGAACCGAAGTCGCAATATATTTCGCAACGGAACCAAAGCCGGGGCAAACATCGGTAATCGGCAGATCGTTATCAACGGTTTTCGGCACATGAATCGCCTGAATCGGGAAATCCATTTTTTCGGAGATTTGCGAGACCTTGTGGCAGGTATCCGCAGAGTCGCCACCGCCGTTATAAAAGAAGTAGCCGATATTGTGCGCCTTGAAGATTTCAATCAGTCGTTCGTATTCGGCTTTGCTTTCTTCCAGCCCTTTTAATTTAAATCGACAGGAACCAAAAGCACCGGAAGGTGTGTGTCGGAGTGCAGCAATATCGGCATCGGATTCCTGACTGGTATCAATCAGGTCTTCGGTCAGTGCGCCAATAATCCCATTGTGGCCGGCATAGACGTTGGCAATTTTGTCGGGATGTTGTCTCGCTGTTTCAATAACGCCGCACGCGCTGGCGTTGATCACTGCGGTGACGCCGCCTGATTGTGCATAAAATGCGTTTTTGGCCGCTGCCATAATTTGCTCCTGTATGAAATGGGTGAAAACGATTTACCGGCTTATTGGTCTATAGTCTTATGTTAGACTCTATTCATCAATACAAGACGGGGTATACACCGTCGTAACAAGCGGGAATCGTTGGCTGTTAATGTTTTTCTCTATTATCAAAACACATGCTAATAAATACAAGTATGCCCTACTTGTCGGTGTGATTTTGCCAGTGATTTGTTACGCCGGTGCGACGCAAAACTTGCCGGATTTTGCTGATTCTTCAGCCAGTGTTATCTCGCCGGAATATGAACGCCGTCTCGGGCAGCTTTTTTTGAAACAGGTTCGGTATTTTTCCAGGATCATCAGCGACCCCGAAGTGGAGTCATACATTGAATCGATTGGTTATCAGCTGGCATCGCACAGCGATAATACCGAACAGCCGTTTAAGTTTTTTGTGGTCGATAATCCGGGGATTAACGCGTTCGCGGGCCCTGGTGGCATGATCGGGATTAATAGCGGCATCATTCTTAATGCGCAAGATGAAAGTGAGTTGGCATCAGTGATGTCGCATGAAATTGCGCACGTCACCCAGCGCCATATTGCGCGGATGCTGGAAGAGCATAAAAAATACAGTATACCCAGTGCCGCGGCCATGGTCGGCGCAATCCTGATCGCGATTGCCAATCCGCAGGCAGGTGCTGCAGCCATGGCCGGTGTATCCGGCTTTAATGCGCAGAACCAGATTAATTTCACCCGTGCCAATGAAGAAGAAGCCGATCGTATCGGCATGCAGCTATTAGTTCGTGCCGGACATAATCCGCGCAGCATGCCGGCTTTCTTTGAAAAGCTGCAGCGACTGTCGCGGTTTCAGCAGAGTAATGCACCTGAGTATATGCGGACTCACCCGTTAACAACGTCACGTATTGCCGATACCCGTGCGCGTGCGGAAGAGTATCCACTGCAACAATATGAAAACTCACATGCGTATACCTTGGTACGTAATAAGTTGATTGCACTTTCATTTGAAAACCCGCGCGATGCGATTAATGTCTTTATTGATAAACTACGTGACGACTCCTTAAGTAAAAAAGAGCGTCTTGGAGCAAATTATGGCTTGGCCTACGCTTATGTTAAAGGTAACGAGCATGAGTTAGCCGCACAGCAGATCGATATCCTGTTAAAGGATAACCCGGATGATGTAGCCTATCTATTAGTTGCGGCGCTGAACCAAAAAGAACAATCAAACTACCCGAAGGCCCTGGCTATCTATGAAAAGGCGTATAAGCTTTATCCTGACTACAAGCCGGTTATTATTGCTTACAGCCGAGCACTGCTCGACGTAAAACGCGCCAAACAGGCCAAGCAATTATTGACTGATTATGAACGTTTCTACTCTCATACGTTAACCACTTATTCATTGTTGGGTCAGGCTGAGGCCATGTTGGGTAATGAAATCGAAGTTGCCATGATACAGGTGGATTATTACTACCATGCCGGCGAGACTAAGCTGGCGGTTGATAAGCTTAAGTTTATTCAACAACAGTATCCGTTGGATTATTATCTCGAAGAGCGTGTTAAAGCGAAAATGGAAGAGTTGCAATATGAACTGGAGTTGGAGGAGTCGATTGAGCTTTAGTGATTATGATGCGTAGACGCGATACATTAAAACTCATCAGTTCCGGCGCCACATTAATATTTACCGGGTTACTTTTTCCTGTTCGTGTTTTGGCAAAGTGGAATGAAGCCGCTTTTGCCGCTACCGACTATCAGGAAGCACTAACCACCTATTTTCCAAATCAGCAAATGACGGAGTCTGACCAAATTACGATTGGTGTCAGGCAGGAGATTGAGAACGGCAGCGTTGTGCCAATCAAGATCGTCACGGAGCTACCTGATGTTGAATCGATTGCTATCTTTGTCGAAAAAAACCCGACGCCATTGATCGCTAATTTTGATCTAACACCCGCATGCAAAGGGTTCGTTTCAACGCGGATCAAGGTTGAGTTGCCGTCCGATATCATCGCCGTCGTCAAGTCGGATGGAAAACTGTTTTACACCAAGACCTATATTATTGTGCACGAAGGCGGTTGTGCCTGATGGCTTCTTCCATTCGATTACGTTCCAGGTTACGCGATGGTGTCTGCACCGTTCGTGCAATATTACGTCATCCAATGGAAACAGGGTTTAGAAACAATATGGAAACGGGTGAACTGGTACCGGCACATTTCATTAAGCTGGTTACCGTAAAGCACAATGATGTTGTTGTTTTACATTGTGATTGGAGTCGTGCGGTTTCGAAAAACCCGTATTTGTCATTTATGTTTGAAGGTGCCAAAGCGGGCGATAAGCTTGAGTTAAGCTGGCTTGATACAAAGGGTGAGTCTGATTCACTCGTGACGACTATCGAATAAGCATGCTAACCAGTGTGCGCGCCATTATCGCGTTTTTATTGTTTATTGTGTTTGCCTATATCAGCGGTGCGCTATTGGCCTACCCGCTTAAGCTTTCACTCGATGCTTACCTGAATCTGGAATATAAAAAATACCTGACCTACGCTACATTGATTAGCGGTCTGTTGATAAGCGGGCTTTATCTTAAGCTTTATCGCCTGTTGTCATGGCAGGCGTTTGGTTTCTCAGGAAGACCAAAGCGTTTTTTGAGTTTGATGCTCAATGGATTTGTCTATGGCTTGCTGGTGATGTTGCTCATCGAAATTATTTTATTCCTGCTCGGCATTCATATTTTTAACGAACGCAGAAGCTATATGCTGGATGAGTTCTTTATTCGTATTACCAAAGCGGTATTAATAGCGTTACTGATCGCCACTATTGAAGAAGCGATTTTTCGTGGTGGATTGTTTTCCGGGCTGTATAAAAAAACCAATGCTTTTTTGACGGTAACGCTATCTGCATTGTTATATTCAGCAGTGCATTTTATTCGTTATCGAGAGGTTCCTCCGGATACAGAGATAGGCTGGCTAACCGGTTTCACCATGATGCCGGATGCATTTCGTCGTTTTTATGAGTGGTCGATTGTTGATTATTTTTTGACCCTATTCATGTTGGGTGTATTACTGGGCTTACTTAGACTCAAACATAACGGTATTGCTGCATGCATCGGTGTTCACGCTGGTCTGGTCGTGATAGTAAAACTGGCTGACTACTACACGGTCCGCACTTCTGGTAGTTCTTTTGACTTCCTTGTCAGTCCTTATAACGCGACGTTTGGTTGGATCAGCTTCAGCGTTATGTTGCTGTTTACCGTTATTTATTTTTTCAAATTGGTAAAAAAACAATCCTGATTAAGCGTTTGTTGCAACGTCTCTCGGGCCGCGATTAGCCTCGATCAATTCCGCCAGACACAGGCCATAAACGCCGACAGCATCTTTCGGTGCAAGATTTTCTTCTTTATTATTTGCAATTAAACCCGCTGCCAATATTGCCGCAATGATATGTTCTTCGTTCATTGTTCCCTCCGGTTAAAGTCTACTGACGCAAAACAGTATAAACAGAATGAAACCGAAATTCAGCGTTCCAGGGCTATCTATTTGATCACATCCGGGTGAAACAGGATTTCGTTATTGACTTTGAAGTTACGGATTAAATCCTGACCTTGCTGGTTACGCAGGAAATCAGAATATTTCCTGGCAAGATCAATCTTGACATGCGGATGCTTGGCCGGATTGACCATGATTACGTGATAAGGGTTAAATAAGGCCTCGTCATTTTCATACAATACATTTAGCGTTAGCTTATCTTTATACGCGAGATAAGTGCCTCGGTCGGTTAAGGTATAGGCTTCTTTGTCATTGGCCATTCTCAGTACTACCCCCATGCCCTGCCCGACAGATAAATACCAGTCGCCTTCTGGTTGCTGATCGGTGGTTTGCCAAAGCTGTTTTTCTTTTTTATGCGTGCCTGAATCATCGCCGCGCGAGACAAAGCCATGGCCAGCGTCCAGTAACTTTTGCATGACCTGTTTCAGTGATTCAGCGCTTTTAATCCCGGCTGGGTCACTGGCCGGGCCGATGATGACAAAGTCATTGTGCATCACTGGTTTACGCTCTATGCCAAAGTCGTTATCAACAAACTTTTTTTCAGCCGCCGGTGCATGCACCAGAATAAGATCAACATCACCATTTTCACCCAGACGAATTGCTTTACCCGTGCCCACGGAGATGACATCGACTTTTGCATTATGCTGTTTTTCAAATACCGGGTTTAATACCGCAAGTAGCCCGGAATTATCCGTGCTGGTGGTCGTAGCAAGTTTTAAACGCTGGGGTTCGACCGCAATAGCAGTGTTAACTAATAATATTGCTAAGCATAAAATGGCTAATATTTTTTTCATCGTAATTGACTCTCTGTTTAAAAATGTAAGATAGCTTGCGAATAGACATAGGTTGCATCGTCACGGTTTGCCGCATCCATGATATCGCCAGCGAACAAATGTGCGGCCCCGGCTTCAAGCAGAATATTTTTTGGCGCGATATTCCAACGGACTCTTGCCTCTATTTGTGTGCCGATGTAGCTATTCGATTGCCCGGCGGCATTGCCGAAGCCTGCTGTGGTCCAGATGTCATCATTTGATGCCAGCCAGAAACCGCGCAAGGCAAAAAAACTGTCGATATTGTTTGCTGGTTTTAATTTTAAACGGATACCCGGTGTATTAATGTTTGAGCGTGCAAATGCACCATAAATACTGGTTGGTCCATACTCAAAACGGCGCGCGCCGAATAAGGTATCAAACCGATTATTGTCTGCATCATTTGGATCGTCATCGCCACTGGCAAAGTCGTATTGCAAGAGTAATCTTGGTGACCATGCGACATCAAAACTGTAACCCGCTTCAAACCGATAAAAGTAGGCAAAGTGATCCAGGTCTTGAGTTGCGGTTGCCGATGATCTTGATTCACCAAACTGCAAGGCGGTTTCTACCTGATAATCAAACTGGTTTTTTGCGGGTTTTTTAAACAGGCGAAAGCCAGGCGTGTAGATTCGACGGTTACGAGTATTTAATTCGCCACTAATATCTTTTTCGTGCAGACCAAAGATAAACGCTTCGCCGTTGATATCAGGCAACAGGTTTTGTTTCGATACATACACACCCCAAAAGCGATTCTCTTTATGTTCTTTATCAATACGCGCATCGTTATCCTGAATATCACCGCTCACTCGACGTTGTACTGGCAGTGTGTAAAACAGGCGTAAGCTTTCGTTATTGGCACTGTTCCATTTCCAGTCAATGCCGGTAAAGCCGTTGATGGTATTTCTAAAACGATTACGGGCGACAAAACGGCGACTGCCCACATCCATGGTAATACGCCCGCCCCTAATTGTGCTTTTACTTCCTATCTGTAAGAAATTCTCAAAAGGAATTTCGACATGCGCCTGTAACAACTCTAGCGGATTAACAATTGTCGTGTTTAACGGTGTGCCGCTGTCCGTTAGTGTTGCCCTTGAGTCCATCATCTCACCGGTAAAACGAATGCGATCAAAGTTTAATTTGGCGAACACATTAGTGCGGAACACTAGCGCCTGATCGCCACCATTGAAGTTATTGCGATATTGGTTATTCAGGTTTTCCATACGCGTGCGGTGTATGCCCGACAAGGAAAACCAATGCGGTGTTGATAATGCATCGTCCAGTCGCCATGGGCTGTTGTCTGATTGTGCTGAGCTTTGGCAACTGAGCGTCAGCATAATAATAATGCTAAAGATAGAAGAAAATCGATTCATGGTTTTTAATATTTATATGTTATAAATTGCATAATTGTTTTGTTTTTGTCTTAAATTCCTTTTAAAAATGATTTTTAGCATTAGTCTTTGTCTATATAAATATGTAATAAAAAACATATTATGAAAATAAAGCTGGATATTCGTTGGTTTGATGCAGATGCCGAGCAAGAGCTTGCTCCAAATCTTTTGCCGTTATTATTTTCCATTAAACAAACCGGCTCGTTAAGAACTGCCGCCGTCGAAGTCGGGCTGTCTTATCGAACGGCATGGGGCATGATTAATGAGGCCAACGCTGCGTTTAATCAAACATTGGTCTTGATGCAGCGTGGACGCGGCGCTGAGTTGACTGAGTTCGGGCAGACCTTATTGGAAATGAAACAGTCAATTGATAGTAAATACCGTATGGAATTGATGTCTGATTCCGATCAAATCAATCAGGCGATCGCATCATTCACGCAATCGAAACAACTGAAAACAGTTCGGTTTCATGCCAGCGATGATTTGGCAATCTTGTCATTAAAAAAGATCGCTGGCGCTTCATCCATAAGTTTTGATTTTCAATCCAAAGGCAGCCTTGAGGCATTAACGCAACTGACCGCGATGCGTTGTGATGTTGCCGGGTTTCATTTTCCTGAAGGAGATCTCGCACACGGGTTAGAAGCTGACTACAGGCCGTTACTCAACGATCAAAAATATCGCTACATACATCTGGCGCGCAGGCAACAGGGCCTGATGTTTAATCCTGCGCTTTCATCACGCATCAAGGATCTAAAAGACATTACCCGCCGTTCAATAAAATTTATTAACCGACAGAAAGGGTCGGGCACTCGCGTTATATTTGATCAGTTACTCAAAAACAATGATGTCGATAAAAAAGATATCAATGGTTATGAACGCGAAGAGTTTACGCACACGGCAGTCGCCGCATTAATTTCAAGCGGACATGCTGATATCGGTTTTGGGTTAGAAGCGGCAGCAGTCGAATTCAACCTATCATTCCTGCCGTTAGTCAAAGAGGTTTATGTTATCGCGATGAATCAATCATTATCTGATCCTATTCAAAAGGAAATTAGAGCGTTAATAAAAAGTCCTGAATTAAAAAGAACGATCAAATCACTACCAGGCTACGGTAATAAAGATACCGGCAAGGTTATCCATGCACATAAGTTTTTTTAAGAAACCTGAGTACTGAAAAAAAGCAAAGGCTGTAATAATTTCGTCATAATAGCGAGATAAGTTTATTTAAAATCATTTAAAAATCTTCTGTACTTTCGTAACACTATTAATTAAAGGGATTTTCTGCAATGAAACGCTTCCCATTACTCATATTAGTTTTCTCTATTATTATTTCAAATTCAGTAATCGCAGCAGATAGCGATAATTTTTTACCAGTTCATAGATGTGACTCCTACAGTGGGACGTACTTTCCATCAGCTGGTGCCTTGAAGGCGCAATGCGAATCTGAGCCACATTTTAATGATTGTTATGTTGATAATGAGTATGTGCACACCAATAGTTTCATTGCCAAGGGGTTTCGAACGCGTCATGCAGTCTCTCTCAAAAAAAATACTGATAACTCAAGTTGTAATGAATACCGTTATGACGAATTCTCGTGTGTAGCAGAGTTTCGCTTTTCTAATAGTATCGGCCAGTGTATTTGGGAAGAATCATGCCCTCCCGGTACTTCATATAATCAACAATTTAATTATTGCGAACCCAATTCACTCCCTGTCCCTACAAATAATTTCACTCCGAGCACAAATTGCGGTGGTAATTTTTACTTTCCAAGTGCAGGAGCCGTCGAAGATTACTGTAACAATTTTCAGGGCTTTAAGGGTTGCTATGTCAATACGACAACCTTTAATACCAGAGGCAGTATCTCGAATGGTGTTTATGATGAATTTACAAATGAAATGAGGGAACTTAATAATAATGCTCTATGCGGTGTTTCCGGCTATAGATATAGACAGTATCAGTGCAATGGTGGGTATTATTTCACAAACTTGCCCAACCCGCAGTTTCCCGAGCAACGCAGTCCGACTTGTAAACTGATACCGACCTGTGATGCTGGTCAGGAGTTTGATGAAGTCACCCAAACTTGTGTCGATAACCCGAAAAACAATGGTTTCAATCCACAGCAATGCCCAATATACGATGCCACTAACCCAATCAATGTTGCAACGGGTAATAAGGTTCAGTTAGAAACCGACTACACAGGTACAGGTACTTACCCATTAAGTTTGCAGCGAATTTACAATAGTAGTGAGTCAATCCGGTCTACCAATATTGGCCAGCACTGGCGACACAGTTATGACAGGGCGATACATGAAATTGATACAGATAATGTGGAAGTACAGCGGCAGGATGGCAGAATCATTCGTTTTAATCATAATGCCAATGAGTGGACGTCTGATGCAGATGTGACCGAACGACTCATTGAGTTGGTTGACAGTCAAAGTCAGCGTATAGGCTGGGAGTATCTGGATAATAACGATAATAAAGAAACCTATGATACAGAAGGTAAGTTAGTCAGCATGACTAACCGTGCCGGTTTTGTTCAGACCTTAACGTATACATTGAGCGTTGCAGAGAATGGCGACGACAATCCCGACACCCTGGATAGCGTCACCAACCATTTTGGTCGCACTATTGTGTTTAGCTACGATACGGCCGGTCGTATTGTCTCTATGATCGACCCTGACGGTGCGGTTTATCAGTATGATTATGATTCCACGACGGGTAATCTGACTGAAGTGATTTATCCTGATGATGGGCCTGCTGCGAATCCGAAGCGTATCTATCACTATGACGATGCAAATTACCCGCATGCATTGACCCGGATCACCGATGAGAACGGTGACCCCTTTGCCACCTGGACATACGATAGCGAAGGGCGTGCGACGAGTAGTGAGCATGCCAACGGTGCCGATCGTGTTGATATCAACTATCAAGGCGCTAATGGAACCACTATCGTCACGGATAGTCTGGGTCGGAATCAGACCTATGGTTTTGAAACGCAGTTTGGTGTCGTGAAGGTAAGTCAGATAAGCGGTGACCCCTGTTCGAGTTGCGGCGGCCAGAATCAGGCCACCGGCTACGACGCCAACGGGTTTGTTAACAGTCGCACTGACTTCAATGGCAACGTCACCACCTACATCAACAACTCCCGTGGTTTAGAGACCAGTCGCACCGAAGCGGTCGGTACGCCGGAAGAAAGAACCATCACCACTGAATGGCACCCGGACTTCCGCCTGCCGACCAAGATCACCGAAGCGGGCCTGCGCGAAACCAGCATGACCTACAACACTACCGGGCAAGTGCTGACGCGTAGCGTCAAAGATATCCTGACTGGCGAAACTCGGACAACGACTTATACCTACGATACCAATGGTTTAGTCGACACCGTCGATGGCCCGCGTACCGATGTCAACGACATCGTTGACTACGACTACGACGCATCCGGCAACCTCATCAAACTCACCAACGAAATTGGCAACGTCACCACCATCACGCAACACGATGACAACGGTCGCCCGACCGCGATGACTGATATGAACGACAATACCATCACCATGACCTACCACCCGCGCGGCTGGTTACGGACACGCACCATTGTCGGTGATACCACCACCTATGGCTATGACAATACCGGACAGTTGACCACGATTACCTTCCCGAGTGGCAGAACCCTCACCTATGGCTACGATGATGCGCAGCGCTTGACCTCAATCACCGACCATCAAGGCAACAGCATTACCTACACGCTGGATGCCATGGGTAACCGAACCAAAGAGGAAACCAAAGACCCGGGTGGGGTATTAACGCGGAAACTGGAACGGGAATACGACAGCTTGAGTCGTTTAAAGAGAATCATTGGTAGCGCCACCCCGAGTTGGGACAACGACTATACCTACGACGACAACGGCAACCAATTGACCGAGACCGATGGCAAGAACGCCACTACTACCCACACCTATGATGCCCTGAACCGGCTCAAGACTTCCACTGACCGCTTAGCCGGTGTCACCACTTACAGCTATGATGCGCTTGACCATCTGACGTCCGTCACCGATCCGAGATTGTTAACAACATCCTACGAATACAATGCCTTTGGCGACCTGACCAAACAAACCAGCCCCGATACCGGTATCACCACCATGACCTACGACCTAGCTGGGAATAGGATAACAAGCACGGATGCCAGAGGGATACAAACAACCTACGAATATGATGCGGCGAATAATTTATTAAAAAGACTTCATCCTGGCTCTGAAACAGCACTGCATATGACATATATACCGGGCCAAAATAGCTATCATCAGGGTATCAATTCTCACGGCAGAGTCTTCAGCGCGTCAACAGGCACTAACTATGCGAATAATCGTGAATTTCCTAAGAACACCTATGAATATGATGAGAAAGGCAATGTTATTGTCGATCACTTCTCATTAAGCTTATTTCGACAAAAAACACTTTATAGCTATGATCAGGATAGCAATTTAGTCCAAATTACCTACCCGACTGGCCGTATTATTGATTATACGCTAGATGTATTAGGCCGGGTGAGTAGCATCACGAGCACGTTGGATGGCGTAACTGAAACCATAGCCAGTAATATTCAGTATTATCCCTTTGGTCCGGTAAAAAGTTATGACGCGGGCAATGGCATGACCGTCACCAGGGCGAGGGATACCGACTACCGAGTCACCAACGTATCCGCAGTTGGTACCGTTCCTCCTTTTACGACCACGTATTTTGACAAGACGTATTCCTATGACCTGAACAGCAACATCGACCTGATTCAGGATAACGTACTGTCGACATTAACGGTCACGCCGACCTATGATGCACTGGATCGCCTCGACACCTATCAGGATATCAGTGGGACGAGTGATTTCGATTACGATGCGGTCGGCAACCGCACCCAACGGGTGGATGGTGCGACGACCAGTTATGCCATCGACACAGCCAGTAATCGACTTGATAGCGAAACCACCAATGCCGTCACTGATAGTTACACGTACGATGCCGTGGGTAACCTCATTGATGATGGTCAGAATACCTACCACTACGACGAGACCAGTCGCCTGAGGGAAGTAAAACAGAATGGCACATCACTCGTCATCTATAATTACGACGCCTACGGTCGCCGGGTGACCGAGAAGAAGCCGCAAGACCCGAGAAAAAATATCACCTTTCTTTATGATCTGGAAAACCGGCTAATAGCGGAAGTGGGTGGGCTGGCTCAACCAATACGCGAGTACGTATATCTCGCCGATATTCCCATCGCGTTATATTCGCATGAGGCCAACATGCCGGATGACGTGTTACAAGTGGATGCGGTAGCGGATAGTGGTAATACACTATCGATGCAAATCAATTTAGAGACCGAAGTGGTAACACTCCACTCCAATGTTATAGGCACGGTATCGGGTTCCATGGATACCATCGAAGAGATACCCGGCTTGTTTCCAGAATATTGGACGGTAGGCTGGACCTATCCGCAATACAGTTACGGTTCCTATTATCTTGATTTTATGATTACGTTCGGTCCTGACAAGGCCGTGGTGGCAAACCCAAGCTTGACGTTTTTTCAGGGATTAGGCTGTTACGAATTTAATAATAATCGGTGTGGACAGGGACATTTTCATGTCATGTATGATCCTGCAAACTGGGAATTCTTTTCGACCGATGCTGTTCATCTACTGACCCGATTGGGTTAGGTGGGGGATTGAATACGTATGGGTATGCGATGCAGAATCCTGTTAACTATACTGATCCATCAGGGTTAATTAGTTTTCCTGCAGGAGTCAGAAGATGTATAGGGAATATTTGTCTACCGAGTGCTATACCAGATATCTTCAGACCTACTCAAGAATTTGCAGCTGCTGCAAATGAAATTAGGGGTAATATAGAATGTGAAGCTAAATGTACAGTTGAATTAATACTAGGCGAAGCTAGTTCTGTCTCTGTACAGAAAGCAGTAGAATCCCAAACTAAAAAAATACTTTCTAGTTTTGCTTTTGAAGTTGGTAAGCATGTTTTAAGTAGAGTATTTACGGTTGGCACATTCATAAGTGCAGGGAATGCGTTAAATTGTGTAATAACTTGTAGCGAAGAAGGTGATGACTGTGGCCTTTAGATAGAATAGTTCAGAATGGAATATTTATTATTAATTAGTTATGTTTTATTTTATACCGAAAGTCTTAGGCTAGGTGAAAAAAAAGGTTTTTTATCTAATAAATTTTATATTTTTGCTTCTGTACTAGGGCCGTTTGCAGTTTTGTATTGTTTTTTGAAAAATGAAAATAAAGAAGGCAATAAAAAAATTAATCCTTTTTTAATTCTTTCTCATATTATTATGATTTCATTAGCAGTAGTTATAGTTAGGTTATATAGAAGTTCTTAATTTAAAAAAACAATGGAATTTTTTAAATCATCGATATGGTCTACGTTTATTATATGTGGCTCAATCGGTGTTGTTTCATATTTTATTGCGCCAATAATTTTTATACGTTTTCTCAATATAGAGGCCGGAAGTAGTATAATATTTGAATCCTATGGACTTCTTCTTTCCTATAGTTTGATTGTGACGTCAATAAGTATAGTAATATTAGTTTGCATTGCTATTAAGTTAATTGAAAATCAATCTTTCCCTAATTATTTAGAACTTAAAAAGTTTAAAATAGAAAAGGTTTTACTTTACCTAGGTGTATTATTACTGCTTTGGATTTTATTTAATATTATTTGTATCTTATTAAATGAATCACCTTATTCGGATGTTTTCCTATATGTATACAAAACGCCTCAAAATATTTTATTGTTTTCTGCCGTTGTTGTAATAATTGGGCCTATTGCTGAAGAGATATTTTTTAGGGGCTATTTACTCAAAAGACTTAGAGGGCATGGGTTAAGTATAGCAATTTCCTCATGTTTAACATCTGGAGTATGGCTCCTTATCCATATTGAGGGAGCTCGTATTATTGAATTAACCAGCTTATTTTTTCTAGGTATATTATTGGCTTATTCAAAGGAAGTATTAAACTCTTTGTATGCGCCTATCGTGATTCATTCAGTAAATAATTTAGCTGTGCTACTTGAGACTAGTTTGCATTCAAAATGGGGATTTAATTAAACGAGTCAATGCTCTTTTATTGCGTCACCGACCATCTCAACACGCCGCAGAAGTTAATGGATGATGCGGGCATGATCGTCTGGAGTGCAGAGTATGATGCGTTTGGTCGGACGACGGTGGATATCAGTTCGACGATTACCCAACAACCGTTACGCTTCCCGGGTCAGTACTATGACGAAGAGACGGGACTGCATTACAACTGGAATCGGTACTATGATCCAGATACAGGACGGTACATCACCAGTGACCCGATAGGGTTAGGTGGGGGATTGAATACGTATGGGTATGCGATGCAGAATCCGATTAATTTGATCGATCCAACAGGGTTGATCACATGGGAAGGTAAAGTCACTGTTTCAGATGTAGGTTATATCTTAGGTGGAGCATTAATAACTGCTGAACTTGAGTCTGAATGTATAGATGGTAAGAAATATACAGTTTTTGTTGAAGGTCTAGTTGGGGGAATTAATTTGGGTTTTCTTCCTGTAGGATCTAGTTCTTCAAATGAAAAGCTTGATGATGGTTTACCTAATATCGATCCTAGTATTTTTAATGGTTCTGCTGAGTTGGGAGTGATTAGTGCTCAAGTTTCAAGAGGGCTTGCAATAACAGATTTAAAATTAGGAAGTGCGAGAACTCCGAAAACAGGCAGAAAACCAAATGTAAGTAGCACTACAGGTTTTGGTGAAGGTGCATTAATTACGGTTGGTCGATCTTGGTTAAAAGCTCCTCCTCTAGAAGAAAGTTGTGAGTGTGAATAATGTTAAATACTTTACTTAATATATTTTTAATTGACAGTATAGTTATGGTTGTTATTTACATAGCGATAGTTATTGATACTAAAAGAGCATTTCCTCCCTTATACGATAAAGTAGGTGGAATAAATATACTCAATCCATCTAGGCAGGTAGATATATTATCATTTTTGATATGCAGAAAATATGCAACAAATAAAAAAATACATATTTATGATTCTTTCATTTTAAATTTAATAATTTTATTGTTTTTATTTGTTGCCATCATGCTTGTTTAGTTAATGATTTAGTGAAGTTCAATTGATGACTAGCAAAAAATTTTCATTACGAACGTGCAATCGTTTAGTACCGAAACCGTCTACCTGCCGCCGCCGCCGGCACCACCAAAGCGTTACTTCTACGTCACCGACCATCTCAACACGTCCCAGTAAGTTAGTGGACGATACCGGTACGATCGTGTGGAGTGTGGAGTATGATGCGTTTGGCAGCGCGACGGTGAATACAGGCTCGACGATTACCCAACAACCGTTACGCTTCCCGGGTCAGTACTATGATGACGAGACGGGACTGCACTACAACTGGAACAGATACTATGACCCGGATACAGGACGGTACATTACCTCCGACCCGATAGGGTTAGGTGGGGGATTGAATACCTATGGGTATGCGATGCAGAATCCGATTATGTATTGGGATCCAGATGGGTTACGTAATCGTGGAGATGGGAGACGCAGTGATGGAAGCAGGAGTAATACTGGTGCTAAACGTTCATGTGAAGAGGAGTGCGTGATAAATTTTGCAGGGTTATCAATTTTTTCTTCAGGAATAGGTGGTGGTTTGGGCATGCTTGCCAAAAGTGGAGTTTCACAATTATTCATCCATCTAGGTTCACGAACAGATACTGTTTATAGTTCTATTGGACTAGGAGAATGTTTGGAACAATGTGAAGAAAAGGTGTGTAGATAATGAAACTAAATTTCATTTTTATTATTTTCTCATTAAATTGTTTTCTATGTTTAGCGCTAGTAAAAAGAAAATCATTAGTAGGAGATATAAATGATAACTATCTAATCATATCTTTAGTATTTTGTGCAATTTTTGGAATATGGTTTTTATATCTAAAATTTAGTAAGAAAAATAAGATAGAAAATTAAGCAATCTGGAAAATGTGGAGGTATTGAAGGAGGTGGTGTAACCGTAGGTTTTGGTCCAGGTGCTGGTATTTCTTGAGGTGTGGATAATTTTACTATAATTAAAATTGAATGTAAGAATACGCCTTAAGAGTGCAAAAAACTGCGGAGAATAAACTAAATGCAAGCTGATAAAAGAACAATTATTGTATATTTATTTATGTTTGGTGGTATCGCGATTGCATTGCTATCATTTAAATTACATCTTAGTGACTCAATTACATCAGCTTTAACATCAATTGGTTTGATATCTGTTTTTATAGGTGTTGGTATTAAATTTTTTGACATATTTGAAAATATAAAGAGTAAAAATAAAGTGTCAGACTAAACATTCTATAAATTCTTTTTAAAGGCTCTTAACGGAGTTTTTTATTGACTAGTTTGCTTGGAGACTTCTGTTTGGCATTCCAGTTAAAATATAATGAGAAAATATGGCTAAATCGTACACTATTAAAGATAAAAATGAGCTTACGTGGGGATCATTCTCTATTGTTTCAGAAAAATTCGGTAATATTCATGGTTATTTAAAACCAACAACTGAATTTTCTGAGTACGTAATGTATTTTTAGAACATGAAAAACTCTTGTCAGATTCTGAGTCAACTGGGGATGAGACTGCACAAAAAATTATCGAGCTGGGAGCTTATCTAATTGATAATGAAAGCGATAAAAAGATAGATATAAAAAATATTATCTTTATTAGTGAAAATTTATTAGTTACATGCGAAATATAATAAGAAATATTGTGACTAATAAAGTAGTTTCGACAGGATGTTTTTTTTGCTTTGTATTATTTCTTACGTTGCTAAAACAAAAGGGCATTGCTGGAATCCATAATGATATTTACATTATTTCTTCACTTATATTGACTTTAATTTTAGGAATATGGGCTTTTTATCTAACGAAATTTAAGAATTAGTATAAATATAAAGTGTAAATAATTTGTGGCTCAACCCAAATCCACCATTTAAGAATATTCCGTTGCTACAAAAGGTAACCGCCTATTACTTGATCCTAGTGAAGTCGTAATAGCACTACCGGCACCTAACAATACGATGCGGTCGGTAACCTCATTAATGATAGGCAGTACACCTACCACTACGACGAGACCAGTCGTCTACAGGAAGTGAAATAAATCATTTTTTATGATCAGGGCAAAGTTAGCAGCTTGCTGATAAAAGTTAAGTTTTATTTCTACTGGCCGATATACGAGCTAACAAGAATAATTGACTTTGGAATAACACCATGTTTTTAAAGAAAGACGACAAAGAGCTGGTTGCATTGAAGACCAAACTCGATGAACAGCAAGCGCTGCTGAATGCGATGGATCGCGCATTGGCACGTATTGAGTTTCAACCGGACGGAATTATCATCGATGCCAATGATAATTTTTTAATGACGGTGGGCTATCAGAAAGAAGATATTGTTGGCCAGCATCACCGTATTTTTTGTGAGCCGGACTACGCGCAATCATCGGACTATCAACATTTTTGGGAGGAGCTTCGAGACGGCAACCCACATTCTGGCAGAGTTAAACGTGTTGATGCAGCGGGAAAAATAATTTGGTTGGAAGCAACGTATAGTCCGGTTTATAACGGGCAGGACGAGCTAATCAAGGTGATCAAATTTGCCTCTGAAGTCACAGAACAGGTGTTGCAGGAGCAGGATACGACAGCAAAACTGGAGTCATTAAATCTTTCAACCGCGATTATTGAGTTCAACACGCAGGGTGAGGTGATTGATTGTAACGATAATTTTCTTGCTACAGTGAAATACGAAAAGTCAGATTTGATAGGTAAGCATCATCGTATTTTTTGCAAATCGGACTATGCACAAAGTGATGCTTATCAACAGTTTTGGAATAATCTGAGTGCTGGCCATATTAGTACCGGGACCTTCGAAAGAATCGACAGCATGGGTAATACCGTTTGGTTGCAAGCCACGTATAACCCGATTTACAAAGATGGCAAGCTGTTTAAGTTTATTAAATTTGCGCATGATATTACTGAAAGCATGAATAAAACCCATTTGGGTCATGACAAAGCTGCGACCGCGTGTGATATTTCAAACATGACTTCGGAGATCGCAACGGCAGGCTCGTCGGTCATCAGTAACGCTGTTGATGAAATGAAAAAAATTGCTGCCAAGGTGCGATATTCTTCCGAACATATAGAGAGCCTGAATAAACAATCAAGCGAAATCGGTAGCATTATCAAAACAATTCAGGACATTGCCGATCAAACCAATTTACTGGCTTTGAATGCTGCGATAGAAGCAGCAAGGGCTGGAGAGCAAGGCCGGGGGTTTGCGGTCGTTGCCGATGAGGTCAGGACGTTGGCGGCACGCACATCCGAATCAACGGCTGAGATTGCGAACATGATTAGCCTGATTCAGGAGAATACCAGCAATGCATCGGATAGCATGGGTGCTTGTCTTGAGCAGGCAAATACAGGCGCAGAACTGGCGAATGAAGCTGGCGAAGTGATTCATGATATTCAATCGAGTATTCATGAACTCAATCAGGCAATGGATAATCTTTCCCAGACGTTATCTTAAGTTCAGCAACCCGCTTAAAGCGGGTTGCTGATATGCGGGTTTAATGAAAAAAGCCGGGCTTTCTAAAAATGGAGTAAATGGTGGTGGTACCACTGACTTCATTGGTTACGACCAGTAATGGGCGTCTAATCGGGCTTTCATTGGCTTCAATAAACAGCAAACCCTCAGGGCCGAGGTCGCCTGCTGTTCCCGCTTCGGCGTTGCCATTGAAGTCGCGATTATTAAAGAACTGTACGAACTGTGGAGCAATCGGATTTGTCACGTTATACACCATAATGCCACCATGTCGTTCCAATCCGATGAACGCATAATAGTCATCACCTATCTTACCTACCGTGATACCTTCTGGCTCGACACCTTTATCATCACTTCGATTATCGAATGAACCGTTCTCATCATTAGTTGAGTTGAAGTTGTCCGGGTTGAGCTTTGCAATCAAACGCTCGAAGTCTGAGCCTGAGTCATAGATCATCTCACCGGCTGAGTTAAGGATTGAGAATGAGCGTCCACCATAGGCATGAATGACATCAATATCACCATCGCCATCGGTATCTCCCGTTGCCGTGGTGATCTTTAATCTGCCTAATGCGGCATCGTCAGCCAGCGTGTTGATATCAGGATAGGCATAGGGATCAACAATAAAGTCCTCGCCGACATCCTTGACCCGGGCTTCTTCACTAAAGCCGTCATAGTCACGTGCGTCACCTTCGTTGGCAATGAGCAGATAGGTTTCGCCATCCACTTCATAAGAGGCAATGGCATCAGGTTGATACATGCCGACCACAGGCCAGGTAGTGATGTTGATTTCACCGTCTCTGTCGCTGGCATCGATGGCATTTTGGATCACATCATAGTTCTTGGTACCGAGTGGTACGATGTCGGTGACGGTTGATGCGTATAGATCAACAATGGCGATGGCGTTGTTCTCCTGTAGTGTCACCCAGGCAGTCGATGAATCGCTAGAGACGGTAATATATTCAGGTTCCAGATCTTGTGCGACAGTTGCATTCGGCCCAAACACACGTACCGGTTCCAGGTTCATGCCATTAAAGGCAGTAAAACCTGCTTCAGTGACATCGGCGCTAGTGATATTTTTTACACCACCAGCCAGATTGATGATGCTGATGCTGCCTTCAGGATCAATAACATAATCATCATCGGGCTCCCCTTCATTCGCGACAACCAGCTTGCTGCCGTCAGGGGTAAAAGTCAGCATGTCGGGCAGGGCACCGACTTCCACGCTATTAATGAATCGACCGCGACGATTAAAAAACACAACCGAACCCGGGTCTTGTGCAGTTTCAGCCTCAACTGCAACCGCGACAATTCCATCTTTAACTGCAACGCTGTTTACGCCGGCACCATAGGGTGAAAGATCAATGGTAAATCGTAGTCTTGGTTTGAATACATTTCTAATACTGATCACATCGACCGAATTGGCGTTGGCATTGGTGACATAAAGGCGTTTTCGTCTTGAATCATAAGCAGCGATTTCGGCGGCGCCATCATCAAATACGCCAGATGCGTAGGTGCTTATTGGAAACAAACTGATGTCAGCTTTTGCACTAAAGTTGGTTTCCGCTACTGCGACCATGCTGGTTGCAAACAGGCTTATACCGACGACAGTACATTTAACTATATCTTGCATATTCTCCTCCCAGTTATATGAAGATTTCGATTTAAAGAAGCAGCAAGGTTAGTGAAATAATATGTCGATATGATGAATTCAAATTGAAAAATATAAATTAATACAAAGACTTACGCATTCTTTTGTATACATAAAGTATGCGCAATATATGCGCATCTGATTGATATTAACTCAGAGATTAATGGTGGAGATTTGTTGTTGCGATGTAGCCCATGGAAATGGTGGGCCGTGGGCGATTCGACAATACTGACAGGATCAGTATTGGACGCACGTAGTGCGCCCGCAGGGTAAAAGCCATGGATGGCTTTTATCAGCGTCCGACCAATCCCTTTTTAATCCATTGGTTCAAATTAATTCTGATTAATATTGTGGATGTATGAAATGGTGGGCCGTGGGCGATTCGAACGCCCGACCAATGGATTAAAAATCCACTGCTCTACCGGCTGAGCTAACGGCCCAATCGAGTGATTCTTATGTGGAAGTGCCTGTCTGAATCAACAAAGGCGGCGATGATACCCAAGAATCGTCTGCGGGTAAAATAGTTCGGGTAAAATAGATAAACAGCCTTGATTTTATGCTTGGACAACCCTATTTTCGCGATATTCTTTTTATATAGCCTTTTTGGAGTGCAAAACGTGCCGATTTACGAATACAAATGTGAATATTGTGGACATCAATTGGAGATGCTACAAAAAATCAGCGATGACCCGGCCAAAACATGCCCGGCATGTGGGCAGGATGGCTTAAAAAAATTGGTGTCTGCAGCGGCATTTAAGTTGAAGGGCACGGGCTGGTACGAGACCGATTTCAAAGACAAGAAACCGAAGACCGATACTAAGCCTGTTGCTGACACAAAAGCCCAAAAAGATAAAAAAAGCGATACCAAGACTGATTCCAAAACGGCCGACACCAAGGCGAGTCCTAAAAAAGCCGCCGGTTCTGATTAGCGAACGCCTTTTTCAATAATCAGCTTGTGAGCACGCTACGCAAATACATTATTGCCGGTTTACTGGTGTGGCTGCCTTTGGCCGCAACAGTAGTCATCATCAAGCTGGTCATTGATTTGCTTGATAAGACCATATTGTTGCTCCCGCCGGAATACCAACCGGCTAATTTACTCGGGTTTTCGTTGCCAGGCTTCGGCATCGTGTTTGCCATCTCGGTATTACTATTGACCGGCATGCTGGCGGCAAACCTGTTCGGTCGCAGACTGGTGAATATCTGGGAATCGATATTGAATCGGATACCGCTGGTTCGTACTATCTATAATAGCGTTAAGCAGATCTCGACAACGCTACTCGATTCTAACGGTAAGTCATTTCGTAAAGTAGTGATGCTGGAGTATCCGCGTATAGGTGTCTGGAGTATCGCTTTTTTGACAAATGAAAGCGTAAACAGCGAAATCGAAACCATAAAAAGTGAGTTGGCCGCAGTATTCATTCCGACCACGCCAAACCCGACATCCGGATTTATCATTATGGCGCCCAAAGCTGACATCATTGAGTTGAACATGACCGTCGAGGAGGGCTTCAAATTTATCATTTCGATGGGCGTCATCATTCCTGATGGCCCGCTAAAAGCAGAAATAATCCGCAATAAAGTTGCGCAAACCGCGACTGACTCGTAAGATTCCGCCCTTTGTTTAACGCCGGGACGGAAGAATATCCATGCGCAGCCATTATTGCGGAGAATTAAACGCTAATCATATTGATCAGGAAATCGAGCTTTGCGGCTGGGTTCACCGTCGTCGCGATCACGGCGGCGTCATTTTTATCGATCTGCGCGATCGTGAGGGTATCGCCCAGATCGTGTTCGATCCGGATCGTGCCGAATCGTTTGCTATCGCTGACTCGGTTCGCAATGAGTTCGTCATCAGGATAACCGGCAAAGTCCGTTCCCGTCCGGAAGGTACCATTAATCCCGATATGCCAACTGGCGAAGTGGAGGTACTGGGTTACACCATCGAAATTTTGAATAAGGCCAAAACGCCTCCATTTCAGTTGGACGATGAGCATGTGCATGATGATGTGAAGCTTAAATACCGTTATGTGGATTTACGCCGTCCGTTGATGCAGCAAAACTTACGTATGCGTTCTGATGTCGTCAAACGGATGCGTGATTTTCTGGATAACAGGGGGTTTCTGGATATCGAAACGCCGATGTTAACCAAGGCAACCCCCGAAGGGGCGCGAGATTATCTGGTGCCGAGTCGTACTCATCCGGGCAACTTTTTTGCGCTTCCGCAATCACCGCAATTATTTAAACAGTTGTTAATGATGTCAGGCATGGATCGCTATTATCAGATTGTGCGCTGTTTCCGTGATGAAGACCTGCGTGCTGATCGTCAGCCTGAGTTTACCCAACTTGATATTGAGACCTCGTTTATGGATGAGGAGGGTATTACCGGCCTAATGGAAGAAATGGTGCGCGGTTTGTTTAAAGATACATTAAATATCGATCTGGTTGATCCGTTCCCAAGAATTACCTATGCCGAGGCGATGTATCGTTTTGGCAGTGACCGCCCTGATTTCCGTAATCCACTGGAGCTGATTGATGTCAGCGACTTGATGCAGAAAGTGGAATTCAAGGTCTTTTCCGGTCCGGCCAGTATGGATAACGGTCGTGTCGCTGCTTTACATGTGCCTGATGGTAGTCGCCTGTCACGAAAAGAGATCGATGATTACACGGCTTACGTCAGCCAATTTGGTGCCAAGGGTCTGGCTTATATTAAAGTCAATGACATTGCGAAAGGGGTTGAAGGATTGCAATCCCCGATACTTAAATTCCTGCCCGATGAAGTCGCATTAGAAATCATGCAGCGCACCGAAGCCAAAGATGGCGATCTGGTTTTCTTTGGTGCCGATAAATCGAAAGTGGTCAATGATGCGCTGGGTGCACTACGTAATCGCCTGGCAGAAGACCTGGAGTTATTACAAGGTGAGTGGGCGCCAGTCTGGGTAGTAGATTTCCCCATGTTTGAATACAATGAGGATGAGAAACGTTGGGAATCATTACACCACCCCTTTACTGCACCGAATACGACAGACATTGAGGCAATGAAAAAAGATCCGGGCAGCATTTTATCCCGTGCTTACGATCTGGTGTTAAACGGTATCGAGTTGGGTGGTGGTTCGATACGTATCCATGATGCAGACATGCAATCATCAGTATTAGAATTGCTAGGTATTGGCGAACAAGAAGCACAAGAGAAATTTGGCTTCCTGCTAGACGCGTTACAATATGGTTGTCCACCACATGGTGGTATTGCATTCGGGCTGGATCGTATTGTCATGTTAATGGGCGGCTGTGAATCAATACGGGATGTGATTGCCTTTCCAAAGACACAAACCGCTAGCTGTTTACTCACATCAGCGCCGGCACAGGCCAGTAACCGACAGCTGCGTGAACTCGGCATTAAACTCGCGAAACCGAATAAACCTGAATAATTACAAGCACTTTTGCTTGTTTTACTGCGTTAAACCCTTATATAAAAGTGTATGGCAGCAAATATTCAAACAACCCGTTCTTATCTATTGGATAAAGAACAAATCCCCCTGACTGTTGAAGAACAGATCAGTGATGCGGAACGCCAACAACTCACCGACAAGATCAAACAACTGTTAAAGCAACAAAACGCAGTGATTGTTGCGCACTATTACACGGATGCTGATATTCAGATATTGGCTGATGAAACAGGGGGGTATGTATCGGACTCACTGGACATGGCGAGGTTTGGTAATGAATCTGATGCGGAAACCTTAATCGTTTGCGGGGTTAAGTTCATGGGCGAAACTGCCAAGATATTAAACCCGGAAAAACGCGTGCTAATGCCAGACCTTGATGCTAACTGTTCTTTGGATATCGGCTGTCCGGAAAAAGACTTTGTCGAATTTTGCGATGCGCATCCGGATCACGAAGTGGTGGTCTACGCTAATACCAGTGCTGCGGTAAAAGCACGCGCTGACTGGATGGTGACATCGGGAAGTGCGGTTGATGTGGTAAAGCATCTGGCTAGTGAAGGTAAAAAGATCATCTGGGCGCCGGATCAGTACCTGGGCCAATACGTACAGGCACAAACTGGCGCCGACATGTTGATCTGGCAAGGTGCTTGTATCGTGCACGAGGAGTTCAAGGCGAAAGAGTTGGAAATAATGCGAGCGCAATATCCCGATGCAAAAGTACTGGTACATCCCGAGTCTCCTGCGGCGGTCGTGGCTCAGGCAGACTTAGTGGGATCAACAACGGCAATTATTAATGCAGTAAAAACACTGGATGCCAAAACGTTTATCGTTGCTACCGATAAGGGCATCTTTCATAAAATGAAACAGGCCGCACCGGATAAAGAAATCATTGAAGCACCGACTGCCGGTAAAGGTGCGACCTGCATCAGTTGTGCCCACTGCCCGTGGATGGCGATGAACAGCCTGCGCAAACTTCTGCAGGTACTAGAAAGTGGGAGTAATGAAATAACAGTAGAAGATTCCACCATTAAACGTGCACGTGGAGCGATTCAACGTTTACTCGATTTCACTAGCGAGCAATCGGCAACGATGTTAGCCAACGACGCTTAACTGCCAAGCGTCAATGATCAACGAAACAGTCATACTGATCCACGGCTTGTGGATGAATGGCATGGATATGCAGTTGATGGAACGCCGTTTTAAAGAGTCTGGTTATACTGTTGCCCGTTTTAAATATAACAGCACCGAACTTAGCCCATCTGACAATGCAGAGAAACTCGCTGAGTTTGTCTCAGCAATAGAATCAGATCGTTTGCATTTTGTCTGTCATAGTCTGGGTGGACTCGTCCTGAGGCACTTTATTAGCAAGCACAAAATTAATAGGCTGGGTCGCAGCGTCATGCTTGGTACACCGAATCAACCCAGCAGTGCAGCCAGCACATTAAAGAACTGGCCGTTTGCCTCAAGCTTATTAGGTAATAGCCTCGAGAATGGCCTATCAGGCACGGTGCCGCCATGGAATACTGATTATGATTTAGGCGTGATTGCCGGGGATATGCGCTTTGGTATGGGGATATTGATTCCGGATATTCCAAAACCGAATGATGGCACTGTCTCGGTTTGCGAGACAAAGTTGGATGGTTTGAAGGATCATATCGTGCTGCATGTTTCGCATTTCGGTTTACTGGTGTCTAAAGGCGTTTTCATCCAGACCGAGTATTTTCTTAAACATGGTGAATTTCGGCATCATGGCTAACTTAGTGGCATCTTGGGCGCAGTGATCTTGAATGTTAGAATGTCGACATATATTAACGAATAGCGGGTAGATTCAGTTCAATGGCAGGACATAGTAAATGGGCGAATATCCAGCACCGTAAAGGTCGCCAGGATGCCAAACGTGGGAAATTATTCACCAAGTTGATTCGTGAAATTACCGTTGCCGCCAAGCTAGGTGGTGGTGATCCGGATGCCAACCCGCGTTTGCGTGCCGCTATTGATAATGGGCTCTCCAACAACATGACCAAGGACACCATTGAACGTGCGGTTAAACGCGGTGCTGGTGGTGAAGAGGGTGGCGACGTTGAAGAAATCCGCTATGAAGGTTACGGACCCGGTGGTGTTGCCGTGATGGTTGATACCATGACCGATAATCGTAATCGTACTGTTGCCGAAGTGCGTCATGCATTCTCAAAGTTTGGTGGCAACCTGGGTACTGACGGTTCGGTGGCCTATATGTTTACCAAAGTCGGGCTTATTTCATTTCCGACCGGCACTGATGAGGATGCGATCATGGAAGCTGCGTTGGAAGGCGGAGCTGACGATGTGGTAACCAATGATGATGGATCGGTTGATGTGATCACTGAGCCGGATAGTTTTGTTGATGTGAAAACCGCGCTCACCACCGCTGGCTTTGAAGCAGAAAATGCGGAAGTCACTATGCGTGCATCAAACAGTAGTGAGCTTGATGCCAAGGGTGCGGAAAGTATGTTGAAATTGCTTGATATGCTGGAAGATCTGGATGATGTGCAAAAGGTGTATTCCAATGCTGATATTCCAGATGATGTGCTTGCGCAAATGAACTAAGCGGAATCAATCGATCATTATCAAACCACAAATATTCATCAACATTAGATCAGTTTATTCTGATTTATTATGAATACTACCATTCGCATTCTGGGTATTGACCCCGGTTCCATTAATACCGGTTTCGGTATTATTGATAATAAGGGTAATCACTCCAAGCATATCGACAGCGGTATTATCAAGGTTGTTGGTGATACCTTATCGGATAAGCTCAAAGTCATTCATGAGCAGCTCACGTCTATCATTCAGGAATACAATCCTGATGAAATATCCGTTGAAAAAGTGTTTATGCATCGTAATGCGGATTCTGCACTAAAACTCGGCCAGGCCCGCGGTGCGGCGATAGCGGCATGCGCAATACAGGAGAGGCCGGTATTTGAATATTCGGCCAACCAGGTGAAACAAGCGACAGTAGGTAAGGGTCACGCTGGTAAGCAGCAAGTGCAGCACATGATCAAAATATTGTTGTGTCTCGAGGAAGCGCCCAAGGCTGATCAGGCGGATGCATTGGCGATTGCCTTATGCCATGCCAATTCGCGCGAAGGCTTGTTGCGTATGCAGGGTGTTAGCGGGATTCGCTATGGGAGGTTACAGTGATCGGTTTCCTGCGCGGTTTGATCATCAAGAAACAGCCGCCATTATTGTTGCTCGATGTGCAGGGTGTGGGTTACGAAGTCGAGGCACCCATGACTACTTTCTATGCACTCCCCGAGAAAGATGCTGAAGTCGAGATCTATACCCATTTGGTAGTGCGCGATGATGCGCATTTATTATTTGGTTTCGCGACCGAGAATGAACGGCATTTATTCCGTACCCTAATTAAGGTGAATGGTGTCGGGGCGAAAATGGCGTTGACTATTCTGTCTGGTATTGAGGCTGATGAGTTTGCGCTGTGTGTACAGAATAATGACGCAGCGCGATTAACCAAGTTACCTGGCGTAGGCAAGAAAACCGCAGAACGGTTAATTGTCGAAATGCGCGATAAACTGGACGATCTACCGGCTAGCACGACAACAGCAAAAACGGCGGTATCCACACAGATTGAAAATGATCCGGTCAATGAAGCGGTCAGCGCACTGATTGGACTGGGTTATAAGCCCCCGGAGGCCAGTCGCTTCGTGCTTGCCGTTGCCAGTGACGGCATGAGTAGTGAAGAGTTGATTCGCGAGGCATTGAAGAATTCAGTCAAACAGTAGCGTCAGTAGATTGCCCGCTGTTTGTCATATTATTGCCCTGTTTTCAGGTTTAAATACGCTTAAGTTTGCTGGCTAAATTGATCGATAACAGGGAAAATAGACACCCGACATGGTTGAACCTAACGCTGTAATTTCTCCCCAAAGCTCTGCCGACGATGCGGCAGCGGACAATACGCTCAGGCCAAAACGCCTTAATGACTACCTTGGGCAAACCTCTGTGCATGAGCAAATGGAAATTTTTATCGGTGCTGCACGTCAACGTGCAGAATCACTGGATCATGTTTTAATCTTTGGGCCACCCGGTCTGGGTAAAACGACACTGGCGCATATCATTGCCAATGAAATGAATGTCAATATGCGACAGACATCCGGTCCGGTATTGGAGCGGCCAGGAGATTTAGCAGCGTTATTGACGAATCTGGAACCGCATGATGTGTTGTTTATCGATGAGATTCATCGTTTGAGTCCGGTGGTGGAAGAAGTGTTGTACCCGGCAATGGAAGATTATCAAATTGATATCATGATAGGTGAAGGTCCTGCTGCACGTGCAATCAAGCTGGATGTACCACCCTTTACGCTGGTTGGTGCTACTACCCGAGCTGGTTTATTAACGTCACCACTACGTGATCGATTTGGCATCGTTCAGCGACTGGAGTTTTATAATCCGGTTGAATTAACCCAGATTGTGACTCGTTCTGCCGGCATACTCGAAGTCGAAATCGAGCAAAAAGGCGCATCTGAGATAGCTGCCCGTTCTAGGGGTACGCCGCGTATTGCCAATCGTTTATTGCGTCGAGTCAGGGATTATGCACAGGTTAAATCGGATGGGACGATTAATGGTGATATCTCTTCGCGCGCATTGGATATGTTAAACGTTGATGCACATGGTTTCGATATGATGGATCGAAAGCTGCTGTTGGCAATCTTGCAAAAATTTGATGGTGGTCCGGTCGGTGTTGACAGTATTGCGGCAGCGATAGGCGAAGAACGCGATACCATCGAAGACGTAATCGAGCCTTATCTGATTCAGCAAGGATTTATGATGCGTACTTCCAGAGGCCGGGTTGCGACGAAGACTGCCTGGTTACATTTTGGTCTGGAAGCACCATCAGATTCTCCTACGAATGCTGATTTGTTTGATGCAGACGATCAATAATTGCTACGAATTCCTCTATGCATAATACGTTTGAGTGGCAGGTACGTGTTTACTATGAGGATACCGATGCTGCTGGTGTCGTGTTTTATGCCAACTATCTGCGTTATATGGAACGTGCCAGAACCGAATGGCTGCGTAGTCTGGGTTTCGAACACCAGTCGTTATTAAGCGAACATGGTATTTTGTTTGCGGTAAAGAAACTGGCGATTGATTATATTAAACCGGCAAAGTTGGACGATCTGTTAACGGTTTCATCTGATTATTCCTCTCGTCGCGGCGCCAGTATTCAGTTTGAACAAAAAATTACTAATCAGCAGCAAGAATTAATTAGCCAGGCAGAAGTCAAAGTGGCATGTCTGTATGCCGATACGTTAAAACCTGCCGCTGTTCCCGAAGCCTTATTGATGGAGTTTATGCATGACCGCTGAACATTCGATCCTTGATTTGATTCTCAATGCCAGTTTGTTAGTTCAACTCGTGATGTTGATATTGGTAATGGCGTCAATTATTTCCTGGACCATGATCTTTAACAAAAGAAAGCTATTAAAAGATGCAAGAAAGCATGCAACGGTGTTTGAAGATCAATTTTGGTCGGTTGACGATCTTAGTCCGCTCTATACACGTATCTCTAATAGCCGTTATGAACCCACTGGCATGGAAAAAATATTTGAAGCCGGGTTTAAAGAATTTGTCCGTTTGCAAAAACAGGAACGAATAGACGCGGATGTCATCCTTGATGGTGCGCAACGCAGTATGCGAATTGCAATGAATAAAGAAATGGATGATTTGGAAACCAATCTTTCATTTTTGGCAACGGTAGGTTCGACCAGCCCTTATATTGGTTTGTTTGGTACGGTATGGGGGATCATGAACAGTTTTCAAGCCCTGGGTATGGTGCAACAAGCAACCATTGCCATGGTTGCTCCCGGTATCAGTGAAGCGCTGATTGCAACTGCGATGGGATTATTCGCCGCAATTCCTGCAGTAATTGCTTACAACCGTTTCTCTTATGATGTTGAACGTTTGATTAATCGTTATGACAATTTCATGGAAGAATTTGCGTCAATATTACACCGCCATGCCCATAGCTAGAGCATTAGAGCTATTAGTAGGTCATAGTATATGAGGCAACGAATTAAAAAGCGGCCCATGTCCGAAATCAATGTCGTGCCTTATATCGATGTGATGCTGGTATTGTTGATTATATTCATGGTGACAGCACCGCTGTTGAGTCAAGGTGTCAAAGTTGAACTGCCAAAATCAGCTTCCGAACCGCTACCGCCGAATGAAAAAGAACCGGTGATTGTTAACATTGATGCGGCCGGCAAGTTTTATATTAATTATGGTGAAGATCAGGATAAGCCGGTCACGGCTGACATATTATTAACGCGTATCGCTGCGTTATTGAAGTATCAACCGGAGATACCGGTATTGATTGGTGGTGATAGCAATGTGCCTTATGGACAGGTGGTTGAAGTGATGACCTTATTGCAACGTGCCGGTGTACCGTCCGTCGGGATGATCACGGAGCCCCCTGAAAGCTGATTATGAGCAAGGGCTGGTTATTGACCTCGCGGTCATTGTTGTTTTCGGTTGTGTTGCACGTTGTGATTGCGGCGATATTGTTGTTCAGTTTTAATTTTTCATCGACACCGCCAGCGCCTAAACCCAAGGTGAATATTGTCAAGGCGACTTCTGTTGACAAGGAACAGGTTGAACTGGAATTAAAACGTCTGGCCGATCAGGAACAGGCGAAGAAGCAGGCCGAAATTGATCGGCAAAAAGCGATTGAGAAAAAAGCCGCCGAAGTAGAGCGAAAGTTAAAACAGGAACAAAAGAAACTGGCGGAGATTAAAAAGAAAAAAGAACAGGAAATTAAAAAGAAGAAACAGGCCGAGTTGAAACGTAAACAGGAAGAGAAAAAACAAAAGGAACTTGAGAAAAAACGCAAACTCGAATTAGAAGAAAAGAAAAAAGAAGAGGCGGAAAAGAAGCGATTAGCAGAAGAGAAAAAACGTAAGGAAGAGGAGAGAAAACAGAAAGAAGCAGAAGCGAAGCGACTTGAAGAAGAACGCAGGAAAAAGGAAGAAGCAGAGAAAAAGCTGGCTGCAGAAAAGGCATTGCAGGAGCAACTGGAAGCAGAACAGCAGGCGTTGCAGGAACAACAGGATGCGAAAGAGATCGATATTTATACGCGAGCGATCAGTCGCTCAATTCGGGACGAATTTATTACGACAGGTCTACCTGAAGGTTTATCCTGTGTTATCCGAATTCGATTGCTGGATGGCGGCAAGGTTGCCGATGTAAGTATTATAGAATCAAGTGGCAATGAATTATTTGATAAGCGAGCGGAGAATGCAGTTTACTCGGCATCCCCATTACCTGCGCCGGATGACGTCCGGCTATTAAATAAAATGCGTAACCTGGATTTATTTTTCAAACCTTAATCGTAAATAGATATGTTAAAAATTGTTAAACACATTCTCTTTATCGGCTTGTTTGTGATTTCAGCCACGAGCTATGCTGATGCACCACTGAAAGTTATTATTGAAGGCGGTGTCGATAACCCTCTGCCCATTGCCATCGTACCGTTCGGATGGTCTCAGTCGGCTAATGTTCCGCCTATCGATTTGGCTACCGTGATTCGCGAGGACCTGACCCGCAGTGGTCGTTTTGATGTCATGGCTGAACAAGATCTACCGCAACGGCCACAGTCGTTTGATGGAATTAATTTTAACGATTGGCGCAAGTTGGGCATGGAAAACATCCTGATAGGCAATATGGTACTTACCGACCAGGGTGATTTTGATATCAGTTTCCGTTTGGTAGATATTTATCGCCAAAAGCAGATTGCCGGTTTTCGTATTCCTGCCAAAGCCGATCGTTTACGGCGTGTGGCACACCAAATCAGCGATATTATTTTTGAGAAACTGATCGGTATCCCCGGGGCGTTCGATACGCGTGTGGCCTATATCACAGTAAAAGAGGTGAAAGGTAAAAAATTACATTCCTTACAAATTGCCGATGCCGATGGCTACAACGCACAAATCCTGCTGGAATCAAACGAACCCTTATTGTCACCAAGCTGGTCGCCTGATGGTCGCAGGCTTGCTTATGTCTCTTTCGAAGGGAAAAATTCGGCGATATTTGTCCAGGATGTACTCTCCGGAAAGCGTGAAAAAATTGCCGATTATCCCGGCATTAACAGTGCGCCCGCCTTTTCACCTGATGGTTCCAGACTGGCAATGACCTTATCCAAGGATGGCAATACAGAAATCTATGTTAAAAATTTGCGCAACGGTTCATTGCAGCGTATCACCCGTCATCGCGGTATCGATACCGAACCGGATTGGTCACCGGATGGGCAGAAACTGGCATTTACCTCAGATCGTAGTGGTGGCCCACAGATTTATGAAGTCAGCCTAAACGGGGGCCAACCAAAACGGTTAAGCTTTGATGGCAAGTATAATGCGCGTCCAAGTTACTCGCCTGATGGGACTTACATGACCCTGGTGCATCGGGTAGAGGCGTCTTACCGAATCGGGATACTCGATCTCGATAGCGGCTATATTACGACGTTAACCGAAGCACGACTCGATGAATCGCCAAGCTTTGCACCAAACGGCGGCATGATCATTTATGCGACCATGGGTATAAAAGGTGCACAGCTCGCTGCCGTTTCTACCGATGGACGTATTCATCAACGACTTGGATTACAAGTTGGCGATGTGAGAGAACCGGCCTGGGGCCCGTTTTTAAAATAAGACTTGTCACGACAAATGAAGAGGCGCTACAGTCAGAGGTAATAAGGGTTATCATCTGTTTTGGAAACACTCAGAATTTAATTTAGGAGAAAATTTATGCTTGTCCGTTTGTTATGTGTTTTGAGTATATCAGCACTGTTATTTGCCTGTAGTTCTGACCAGGTAAAGGAAGAAACGCCGGTAGAGGTGGAAGACCTGAGTACAACCGCGCCAGATGAAAGCGCTGATGAATCAGGTGTGCAGGCTTACGGTACGGATGACGGCGGTACATCCTCTTTCAGCGAACTGGATGATCCGCAAAGTCAGCTATCAGTCAGGATTATCTATTTTGAATATGACAGTAGTGAAATACGTGCTGAATATCGTTCTGTGGTAGAAGCACATGCCCGTTATTTGATTGAAAACCCATCAACCACGATTACCCTTGAGGGTCATGCTGACGAACGTGGTTCCAGAGAATATAACCTGGCTTTAGGGGAAAGACGTGCCCAATCGGTTAAACAACAAATGACTGTGCTCGGTGCATCCTCCAGCCAGATTCGGCTGGTGAGTTATGGTGAAGAGCGTCCTGCTGTTGATGGCCATGACGAAGCTTCCTGGCAGCAAAACCGTCGTGTAGAAATTCTATATTAATTCGTCCGATGCGATATTTTATTCCCGCAGTATTAAGTTGCTGCATGCTCAATACTTCAAGTTATGCTGAAGAGGCTGATCAGCAGCAAACGTTTGAACCTATTACACAGGATATTAACGGTCGTCTTGATAGGCTTGAACAATATCTGAGTAACAAGGCATTGCTCGATATGCTGAACGTGTTGGAGACGCTTAAACTTGATGTCAATGAGTTGCGTGGGCAGATTGAAGTGCAGACCCACACCATTGAACAGCTGCAGAAAAAACAGCGCGATCTTTATACTGATATTGATCAACGTCTACAGCGACTTGAAAATAATACGCCGGTCAAACAGGCTGAGGCACCTTCAGCAGAGACTGCCGAGACTAAAAAAGATATGGCTGACAGTACTGAGGTAGCGAAGCAGGATGAGTCGACACCAATGGCTAAACCTGATCCAACCAAGGCTAAGGCCGAGTATCAGCGTGCATTTAAGTTGTTAAAAGAAGCTCAGTATGAGCAAGCACTGGCGGCGTTCAAAAAATATTTGATTGATTATCCTACCAGCGATTACTCCGATAACGCGCAATACTGGCTGGGTGAAACCAATTACGTGATGCAAGAATATGATAACGCTATTAATGAATATCAGACCTTGTTAAGTACTTACCCCGACAGTCAGAAAGTCTCGCATGCCTTACTAAAAATCGGTTACAGCTATGCTGAGTTGGGTAATGCCAGTGATGCAGAGAAAACCTTGAGCAAAGTAAAAACGGAATACCCGGGCACAACCGCTGCAAGACTGGCGGATGAGCGTTTGCGCAAGATAAGCAGTAATAAAGAGAGCAATACCTGACATGCAACCCGATACTCAGCGTAGTTCGCTAGTGACAACAGACGTTAGTACTGAACTACGTATTAATGAGATCTTCTATTCGATTCAGGGTGAATCAACCAAAGTGGGTTTACCCACTATTTTTATCCGTCTGACGGGTTGTCCACTGCGCTGTCGCTATTGCGATACGGCCTATGCGTTTCACAGTGGTGAGAAGATGACGATTGATTCGATCATTCAATCCATCAGCCAATATCGTGCCAGGCATGTTACCGTCACCGGCGGTGAGCCTCTGGCGCAAAAATCCTGTCTGGAATTGCTTTCGCGTTTGTGCGACGAAGGTTTTGATGTATCGTTGGAAACCAGCGGTGCGCTGGATATTTCGCATGTCGATCAACGCGTCATGAAGATCATGGATATTAAAACGCCCTCTTCTACCGAAGAGTCAAAGAATCGTTATGAAAATATTAAATGTCTTCATCATCCTGACCAGATAAAATTTGTTATCTGTAATCGCCATGATTATGACTGGACAAAACAGAAACTACTTGAGTACAACCTGACTGATATCTGCGAAGTGCTATTATCCCCCGAGCATGAAGCGATTAGTGCGGCTGATCTGGCGGATTGGATTCTGGAGGATCGATTAGCGGTGAGGCTACAAGTTCAGCTGCATAAGTACTTATGGGGCAATACTCCTGGCCGTTAGTTGACTGTCTGGTGCCAGTACAAGTTGTATATGCTGTGTCTGGTAAAGACCGTGATGAATATACATGCAGTTTGCGAGTTTTTTAATCTGTCTCTGGTTTTCTTTTTATTTCTAACTAATGTTTCGTTTATAAGCTCAATCACACCATGAGTAACAATAATAAAGCCATTGTACTGGTGTCAGGTGGCCTTGATTCAACGACAGCGCTGGCCATTGCCAAACAGCAAGGTTATGAGTGTTACGCTCTGAGTTTTGATTATGGCCAGCGTCATATTGCCGAGCTGGATGCAGCGAAACGAGTCGCGAAGCATTTTGCCACGATAGACCATAAAATCATCAAACTGGATCTGGGGCAAATTGGTGGCTCTGCGCTGACAGACAGTAACATTGCAGTACCGGAAAGTTTTACTGAAGGGATACCGGTCACCTATGTCCCGGCGCGGAATACGCTTTTTCTATCTTATGCATTGGCCTGGGCAGAAGTCGTCCAGGCGAATGATATTTTTATTGGTGTTAATGCGGTGGATTATTCAGGCTATCCGGACTGTCGTCCTGAATTTATTCAAGCATTCGAACGGCTGGCGACATTAGCAACCAAAGCTGGCGTTGAGGGTACAGCGATAAAGATACACACACCATTAATCGATCTCACTAAAGCACAAATTATTCAGCAAGGCATCGCGTTGAATGTTGATTACTCAATCACGGTATCCTGCTATCAGGCTGACAGTAATGGTTATGCTTGTGGCGTCTGTGATTCGTGCCGGTTCAGAAAGCAGGGGTTTATCGAAGCTGGCGTAGCTGATCCCACACGTTACCTAACGTGAACCAAATCAAGTTTAGTCATGACATGAGCATGGAAATTAAACGGCTAGACAATAATGATATAAGCCTCATGCGGTCTTTGTTGGACTTGTTTGGTGAGGTGTTTGATGATGTTAAGACTTATTGTCATGCTCAGCCTGAAACACCCTACTTAAAAAGACTACTGGCAAACCCGTCTTTCTTCACCTTGGTGGCAATTGATGATAATGAAGTGATTGCGGGTTTGGCTGCCTATGAATTAATCAAGTTTGAACAGCAACGCAGTGAGATATATATCTATGATTTAGCTGTCAGTAAACATTATCGGCGACAAGGCATAGCCACCGCATTGATTAATTATCTTAGAACTATTGCTAATGAAACAGGGGCCTATGTCATTTTTGTACAAGCGGATTATGGCGATGAACCTGCGATTGCTTTGTATGAGAAATTAGGTATTCGTGAACAGGTGCTGCACTTTGATATTGCTATCAATCATGAAGAGTAGCTAATGGAATACCGCTGAATCAATTCCAGTCGTCGAGATGAATGAAAATCAATCAGCCAACCGGTCTTGATTTTAAGAGCGACCGTATCGAACTTGTAGGCTATTTGGTTTCCTGTACCTAGACAAAGACGCTAATTGCAGTGATTCAGTCAGACGCACATAGTTGAAGTAGCGTGTTCTGATTTCCCTGACATACACGACCGTCTCACCGCAGCGGCAAAGGCGGATTTGTTCTCCATCGCGGTTGAACGGTTGCGCCATTTTCATCATCGCTACCTCAACATTGTCAAACCAGCGATTACGATCCAGTCCCATTTCCTCTGCGATATCCCTGGCTTTTTTCACACGGCCCGGTCCTGCGTTATAGGACGCCAGCGTAAACCATATCCTATCTTCGAGTAGCAGCGTATCTTCAAATTGATCGCGGATGTAATTTAAATAACGCACGCCTGCATTAATGCTTGTTTCCGGGTTACGGGATTCATTCAGGCTGACGCCCATGAAATCTGCTGTCTCAGGAATTAACTGCATTAAACCCTCGGCACCTTTGTGAGATAAGGCCGCTGGATTAAACTGGCTTTCCTGAAACATTAATGCCGTTATTAAACGCCAGTCGAAAGCATACTGGCTAGCGTACTTTTGAATATGATTATCGTAAGGAGATAATGCAGTTAGTCGCGTAGTATTGTAATCACCTGATTTCGGGATCAGTGAACGCTCAAAATAACGCGCGTGTAAAATATTATAATGTTCCCCACGGTATTCGTTTTCGATGTAGCTATCCAGTGCACGTAATAACTGTTTATCATTTTCGCGCACAGCCCAACGATGCGAGACGGGTTCCGACAGGTTAAATTTATATTCCAGGCCGATATCTTTAGAGAAGCCGTCCTTGTATTGGTGGTAGCCGATCACGGTCAGATCATACATACCCAGTGCCACCATTAATAAGGTGCCTTCCATGTTGACGCCGTTGTCAGCCATGACTAATTCAAACTCAGCGCCATTCTCTTGCAGTTGCAACATGTAATCCCAGTAGGGGCTGTCGCTTGGTAAGGTGATACGGCGACCGGATAAATCGCGAATATCAACAATCGCTTGTTCTGCTGTCCGACCCACTATCATCGGGTTAGAGTAATTGTACGCTTTCGAATATTTATAGCGCGTATCCTTCATCATCAGGTTCATTGGCAATGAAGCCGCGATTACATCGCCTTTCCCTTCGCGCAGTAACTGAAACATTTCGTTTTGCGAGTTGGCAACAATTACATCGACGCGTAGTCGGTGCTGTTCGGCAAAATGATTTAACAGCTCGTATTCGAAGCCATACAGCTTGCCGTTGTTAAGGTAGTAATGTGAGGGGTTAGAGCTGGTAATCACCCGCAAAATACCGCGATCTTTTATGCCGGAAAAGTCATCGAACTCGGTCGTAACCAGATTATGTGTCAGGTGTTGTTGATTGAGATATTCATTCAGGCTGATTTTTAAATCAGTCGCATCAGTATCTACTGCCCAGGCCATGTTGTTGACTGAAGAGATGGCAAAGTTAGCTGCCAATTCCTTATTGGACGGCAGATAGTTATCCAGAAACAGGCTGTCTGCTACGACCAGGTCATATTCACCGGACTTTACTTTCTGCATCGTTTGTTCGTAAGGCATGCTTGGCGGGATTTCAACCAACACCAAGCCCGGCAGGGTTTCAGCCAGCTCTTCCAGTTTCTGCCAGATGTCGGAGTTTTTGTAGGCAGCAATTTGCCTACCGACTAAATCTTTCTCACGTTGGATGCGGCTGTTGTCAGCACGATGGACAACCTTATACGCTGCTTTCGCCCACGTGTAAGTGTATTCAACCCGTTTGCTACCCGCATCAATCTTATTATGCTGGCCAGCGATGATATCGCCTTTACCTTTCATTAAAGAAGGGAGCAGATTCCATTCTTCATCAACGTATACCCACAGTGGGTTGAGGTTGTTGTCCAGCGAAAACTGCTCAATCAATTCTTTTTCTTTTCGACTGATACTGCAGCCGTTCGATTTTTTATGTAGCAGGACTTTAAGTTCGCCGCTGGCTTTGATTCGCTCAAGGTTCGATTCGAATTCGAGATCGATAACGGAATGTTGGCTGGGCAAGGATTTGGGTGATTCGCAGTAATGATCGACTGTCGCTTGATTGGATTCGCCAGTCTCATTGGCACTGACACTAAATGACGTGGTCAGCATTAATAGCTGGCAGAGAACAATAACTGCTAATTGTCCAAACGTCGTTTTATACATGGCGTTAAAAAATTTCGTTATCTATTTGTTGATTAAACGGAATTTGCGCGAATCATAGCCGTTGATCGTCAAAATATCTATATATAGTGGTGAAAAAAATTTTTACCGCTATATATGGAATTAGGCTAAATGAGAATGTGAAACATATCACACTATATATTGCACTGCAACAAATCACATGTTGCTGGGTGGTTGGATGACAGATTGGTCTATAAGTTCAGTTCAGCTCTTTTGAGCCAGAAACTAAGCTGACGGGAAATAAGTGAGTAGTTACTCTATAGTTATAATAAGTCTCTATTTGCTTTTTCAAGTCTGTCCTGTGTGCCGACATCGTTCCAGTAACCTTGAAATAACTCACCGGATACCTGGTCAGATTTCGATGCCTGACGAATAAGTGGTGCCAATGGGCGTACGCCTTCAATATAGCCGTCAAAAAAGTGTCTGTGATAAATACCGATACCGCTAAAGGTATATTTTTTTTCTGTATTATAGTGAATCAGGCCGTTTTTCAGCCCGAAGTCGCCTTCAGGATGATGCTTGGGGTTTTCCACAAGGACCAAATGTGCTGTCTTGTCAGCGTCTAGTCGCAGTTCCGTATAATCAAAATCGGTGACGACGTCTGCGTTAGTCACGATAAACGTGTCTGAGTCCAGCAATGGTAATGCCTTGATGATGCCGCCAGCGGTTTCCAGCGGGTTACCATTCTCGACCGAATACTGGATCGTCACACCATAGCGTTCACCATTACCCAATTGTTCATGAATCTGCTCCCCCATGATGCCAGTGTTAATTACCAGCTCGCTGATGCCGGCGGTGGCGAGTGCTTGAACTTGTCTTACTATTAGTGACAGCCCCGCGACTTTTAATAGTGGTTTAGGCGTGTCATCGGTCAGAGGTCGCATGCGTTCACCCTTGCCGGCAGCAAGAATCATGGCCTTCACTTTTTCGTTCCCATGGCTGGTAATACCTTGCGCTCGATCAATTCACAAAGCTCAGACAGTTCCGGGTACTGGTCACCCAATTCAGTTATGTACGACAGCGTACGAGGGATATCTTTTAAATAACCGCTTTTCCCATCGCGATGATACAGTCGAGCAAAAATACCACTGGCCTTTAAATGCCGTTGTACGCCCATCAAGTCAAACCAGCGTTGGAAGGCGGCGCGGTTAAAGGCAAGTTCAATATCTTTATCTTTTAGCCGTTCCAGATAATAGTTAATGCAATCAGTAACCAGGTCCTGCGGCCATTTCACGTAGCAATCTTTCAACAGTGAGACGAGGTCATAACTGATCGGCCCGGATACGGCATCCTGAAAGTCAATAACACCCGGGTTATTAATGTCGGTTAACATCAGGTTGCGAGAGTGATAGTCACGATGAACAAATGCTTGTGGTTGTTCAAGTGCATTAGTTATCAAACATTCCGTCAGGCTATGTCTGCCTTGATTAAATTCGCTATCATCTAATTGCAAATGCTGTTTTAGTAGCCAATCGTAAAATAAGTTAATTTCGTTTTCTAATAATGCGCTATCGTAATCGGGAAGCTCCTCGGTACTGACTTTTTTCTGCATAACTAACAACGCATCAATCGCCTGTTGGTAGAGTGTTTGAGCATTGGCTGTTTTCAGCGATGATAAATAATGCGTTTGCCCGAGATCGCTGATGATTAAAAAACCTTGTTCCAGATTTGTGTGCAGGATTTCGGGTGCGTTTATCTCTGCAGACACCAGTCGTTTTGCGATATCGATAAACGCGTCGCAGTTTTCATGCAAGGGCGGTGCATCCATTACGATGTAATGTTTACTATCATGAAGAATTCGATAATAGCAGCGAAAACTTGCATCTTCAGATGCAGGTTTGAGTTCAACCGTGTCCACATCAAGTACTGTGTTTAACCAGTCGTGTAATTGTTCTAAACGTGAAGCCATCGTCATAATTAGGGAATACAGGTTGGCAGTCTATGATTATTTTGAATTGAGGTAAAAACCGGACTTGTGTATTTCTCAGTAATGCTTGATTCTGGCATCATTCAATAATTATAACTTTTACAGGGGAATATCAGCACGTGCTGATTTCATGTCTTTTTGTCTTAGTTGGTCTCGTTATTCTAGTCTATGGTGCTGATGTATTTGTAGTTGGGGCAGCGAGTATCGCACGCCTGTCAGGCATGTCATCGTTAGTGATAGGTTTAACGGTGGTTGGTTTTGCCACCTCTGCACCGGAGATCATTGTTGGTTCGGTCTCTGCCTGGCAGGATAAAACAGCAATTGCGATCGGTAACGCACTGGGTTCTAACATTACCAATATTGGTTTGGTACTGGGTGTCAGTATTTTACTGTTACCAATAGCAATATCTTCAACAGCGCTAAAGCGTGAATACGGTTTGATGTTGGCAGCGATTGCCGTTGGATTCGTGCTTATGCTAGACGGTGAATTAAGCCGAATCGATGGCATCATTCTGGTTGTGTCGCTGGTGATTGCGATTGCCTGGGTCGTCTGGATAGCAAACAAAACCGCCGCCAATGATCCACTGGCCAATGAATTTGATGAAGAATTAAAACAGACCGATTCTGGTGGAAAGGCGACGATTAAACTTATTTTCGGTCTGGTCTTGTTATTGGGCGGTGCACATTTGCTGGTCACCGGGGCGGTGGCAATTGCACAGGCATTTGGTGTGTCTGAGCTGGTTATTGGATTGACGATAGTAGCGATTGGTACCAGCCTGCCAGAGTTGGCCGCATCAATAAGCAGTTTGATGAAAAATGAGGCCGATATCGCGATTGGAAATATTATTGGCTCGAATATGTTTAATATGCTGGCGGTGCTGGGCATACCTGCAATTATTCAACCGGCAAGTTTTGAGGAATGGGTGTTGCTACGCGATTTTCCGGTCATGGCGGGCCTTAGCCTGCTTTTAGGTATAATGATCTTCCTTGCCAGTAAAGGTAAGTTAGTTCGCTCTGAAGGTTTAATACTTTTCTTGTGTTTTATCAGTTATCAATATTTACTCTATATACAGACAATATCCTCAATAGCTTAACTAAAAGAATCAATGGATAAACATAACCCGGCTAAATTTATCGCGCTTGGTAAAGCAGTGATCGAAACAGAACGTCAGGCAGTGGCGCAACTGGCAGATCGTATTGATGATAATTTTGCTGAAGCCTGTTCCCTGTTATTGGCCTGTGAGGGGCGTGTGGTCGTCATCGGTATGGGCAAGTCTGGACATATTGGTAACAAGATTGCTGCAACTCTGGCGAGCACCGGTACGCCTGCCTTTTTTGTCCATCCCGGTGAGGCCAGCCATGGCGATCTTGGTATGATCACGACCAAAGATGTGGTTATGGTGTTGTCGAACTCCGGTGAGACCGACGAAGTCATTGCGTTGCTCCCGGTAATCAAACGCTTAAATACGCCGATGGTCAGCTTAACCGGTAATACCAGGTCGACCCTGGCAACAGCAGCGACCGTCAATATTGATATTAGTGTAGAACAAGAAGCCTGTCCTTTGGGCCTAGCACCCACATCTAGTACTACAGCAACATTAGCTATGGGTGATGCGATTGCCATCGCCTTACTTGAAGCACGTGGTTTTAATGAAAAAGATTTTGCTCTGTCGCATCCTGGTGGTGCTTTAGGACGTCGTTTGCTATTGCATGTGAGTGATATTATGCATGCTGGCGATGAGATACCAAAAGTATTGGATAGTGCCAGTTTCAGTGATGCATTGGTGGAAATGACTGAAAAAAAACTGGGTGTCACATCTGTAATCGACGCGGACGACAATATACTCGGTATCTTTACTGATGGAGATGTGCGTCGTGCCCTCGACTCAGACATTGATATCAAATCATGTCGGGTTGTGAATGTCATGACCCGAAATGGTAAAACCATTAAACAGAATCAATTAGCGGCGGAAGCGCTGGCAATCATGGAAAAGTTTAGTATTAATGCATTGTTGGTCGTTGATGATGAAGACAGACTAGCCGGTGTAATTAACATGCATGATTTATTGAAGGCCAGAGTGGTATGACACAAATCAGTAAAGACGCTTTCTATGATAAAGCTGCCGGGATCAAACTAGCGGTGTTTGATGTTGACGGTGTGCTTACCGATGGCAGATTGATTTTGGGTGAGAGTGGCAACGAATATAAAGCCTTTTATGTACGTGATGGTCACGGCCTGGTCATGCTATTGGAAACCGGTTGCAAGATTGCGGTTATCACTGCTCGTTCTTCCAACATTGTTGCTGAACGTATGGCGTCTTTGGGTATCGAATATGTATATCAAGGAGAACAGGATAAAGGTGCAAGATTGCTATCATTAATCGATGAGCTCGGATTAGACAACCAGCAGGTAGCGTATGTTGGTGATGACGTGATTGACTTGCCGGCGATGCGAAAAGTGGGCCTGGCAATAGCCGTTAACGATGCTGAACCGGTAGTAAAGGAATATGCACATTGGGTAACGGATAAATGCGGTGGCAGAGGCGCTGTGCGCGAGGTGTGTGAGGCTATAATGCAAGCGCAGGGAAAACTGGAAGACCGGATTAATGCTTATCTCGCATCATGACATGTCCCGACGTTTCTTCTGTAGAGGACTGCCTGATTGTTAGCGGGCAGATGGAAAATAGCGCTGTTATTATTGCTCATTGCCGCATTTAGTTACTGGGCATTAAGACAACTGACCGATGACCAAACCATTAACCTGAACAAGCTTGCGCATTTCCCTGACTTCACCATGGAAAACTTCACTACGCTGACAATGAATGCGCAAGGCTTGCCCAAAAATCGTTTAGTGGCTGATTATATGGCGCATTATCCAGATGATGATACGACTGAGCTATTGAATCCGGAACTGGAGATTTTTCGTGAACAGGAGCAGCCGATTATTGTTCGTTCCGATAAAGGCTGGATTACGTCAAATAACGAAGTGATTTTATTGTCTGGTAACGTATATTTACATCAAAACAATGAACGTGGTGAGAAACAGTTGGAAGTCATAGCGGATGATGCCAAAGTCCTGGTTGATCAGGAGTATGCCGAGACCGACAAGGCAGCAACGGTGATACGAGGACGAACTGTGATCAACTCGATCGGTATGCGTGCCTATATGAAAGAGCAGCGAATGGAATTTTTAAATAATGTACAAACAACAATTGAACCCAAGCAAACACCTTAGGTTGTTATTCCTTAGCCTGTTATGTCTCTTCAGCCCGAAGCTGTTGGCACTATCGACAGATAAATTTCAGGATATTGAAATTGAAGCAGATACTGCCGAAATGGATGATATCAAAGGTATTACTATCTATCGTGGTAATGTGATTGTGATACAAGGCAGTATCCACATGACCGGCGATAAAATGACTGTCTACTTTGATGAAAACGGTGACATGAGACTGGTGATTATGGTGGGTAAACCCGCGACCTATAAACAGCTGCCAGATGATAGTCAGATTTATGATGAAGCTGAATCTCTGCAAATGGAGTACTATGCATTAAAAGATTATGTCATTCTGATTGATGAAGCGTTGGTGACTCAGGAAGGCTTGCGTTTCAGTGGTAATCGAATTGAATACGATACGGTATTAAGCCAGGTTAAGGCAAAAGGAAATGTGAATACGACCAAGCCAGGTGAGAAACCGGCGAAAAAAATAGACGACAGTCGCGTGAAGATCACGATTAAAAAGAAAAAACCGGTAGATGTTGAACAATAATTTGTGTTTCGAAAGCAGTTGAGATGGAGTGTTCGACAGCTATCGTTGTTAAGTTTACGTTTATGTAAAACTCATGAGCATTTTAACTGTTCGTCATTTATCAAAAAGTTACCGTTCCCGCAAAGTGGTGACTGATGTCAGCCTCAGTGTGCAGAGTGGCGAGGTGATTGGGTTACTAGGCCCCAATGGTGCGGGTAAGACCACCAGTTTTTATATGATCGTTGGTCTGGTACCTTCTGACGCAGGCAAGATTTATATTGATAATCGGGAGATTAGTGCACTCAGTATGGATCAACGCTCTCATTTGGGGCTTGGTTACTTACCCCAGGAAGCGTCAGTGTTCAGAAAGTTGACGGTTGAAGAGAATATCATGGCGATTCTCGAGACACGTTTGCAGCACGATTTGGAAAAAGCCCGTCAGCGACTGGAAATGTTATTGAATGAATTTCACCTGGCTCACCTCCGTGACAACCTGGGTATGAGTTTGTCGGGTGGAGAACGTCGTAGATTGGAAATAGCCCGCGCGCTGGCCTCTGAGCCGCGTTTTTTGTTGTTGGATGAGCCATTTGCGGGCATCGATCCGATTTCAATCAACGATATTCAGCAGCTTATTCGCCGGCTGAGCGAACACGGGATTGGTATCATTATTACCGATCACAATGTCAGGGAAACGCTCGGAACCTGTGACCGGGCTTACATTGTGAGTGATGGCAAAATTCTTGCAGAAGGTACAGCAGAGCAGATACTGGACAATGATCAGGTGCGAGAAGTGTATCTCGGTGATCAATTTCAGATATGACTCTGAAAACTATACAGATTTTCTTTTAATCAATGTGTTTTAAGTTAAACTTATCAACATGAAGCCGTCGCTCCAGTTAAAAATAGGCCAAAGCCTGACAATGACACCGCAATTGCAGCAGGCGATTCGTTTGTTGCAACTCTCCAGTGTTGAATTACAAGCCGAAATTCAGGACGCGCTTGAGTCCAACATGATGTTGGAACTGGATGAAGCCGAAACCGAACGTAATAATGTTGAGGCGTCAACAACCCAGGAGCAAGCAAAAGAAGAAACTGATAGTTCTACCGTAGAAACCACCATGACCCAGGAAACGATTCCGGATGATTTACCGGTCGATAGTGCCTGGGACGATGTTTATGATGGCGTGGGCAGCTATAGCAAAGGCTCCATCGATAATAGTAATTATGATGGCTTTGAAAATCAGGATAGCAAGGAAAAAACGTTAAGTGAGCACTTGTTGTGGCAGCTAAATCTGACCCCAACCTCAGATACCGATAAGGTCATCGCAATGACCATCATCGACATGTTGGATGATGATGGTTATCTTTCCGGCTCGTTAGAAGATGTATTGACTGCGGTTAAAGATGCCAATGATGACGAAGAGCTAGGCATTGAGGAAGTAGAGGCAGTATTACACATGATCCAGTCGATGGATCCAGTAGGTGTTGCCTCACGCGATATTAAAGAATGTCTGACCTTGCAACTTCGACAGTGTGATCCGGATTCATATAGATTAGATGAGGCTAAATTGCTGGTTGAAAATTACTTGGACCTGCTCGCCTCTCACGATTACAACCAGCTAATGCGAAAAATGAAACTGGATCAGGAAGCGTTAGCAGAGGTAGTTGGACTGATACAGTCAATGAACCCTCGCCCGGGCAACCAGGTTTCCGATAGCCGCACCGAGTATGTCACGCCAGATGTTTATGTAAAGAAAGACAGCGGCGTGTGGAAAGTCAATCTGAATGCCGAGTCCATGCCTAGTCTCAGGATAAACTCATCCTATGCCAACATGATAAAGCGCGCAGATAATTCTGCTGATAATACGTCATTAAAGTCACACTTGCAGGAGGCGCGTTGGTTTATCAAGAGTCTGCAAAGTCGTAGCGAAACCCTATTAAAAGTTGCCACCTGTATTGTTGAACGGCAAAGAGCATTTCTGGAATATGGTGAGGAAGCAATGAAACCGCTGGTATTACATGATGTCGCCGAAGCTTTAGGTATGCACGAATCGACCATATCGCGTGTTACTACCAGAAAGTATATGCATACCCCAAGAGGTATCTTTGAATTAAAGTATTTCTTTTCCAGTCATGTCAGTACCAATTATGGCGGTGCCTGTTCGTCAACCGCGATTCGCGCGTTGATAAAAAAATTGATCGGTGCTGAAACACCGAATAAACCACTTAGTGACAGTAAAATAGCGGCGCTACTTGAGGATCAGGGGATAAACGTCGCTCGCCGAACTGTTGCCAAATATCGAGAAGCAATGTCAATCCCGCCTTCTAATGAACGTAAAAGACTTGCTTGATAATAATAAAATAGTCAGGAGTCGATTATGCAAATAAACGTAACCGGTCATCATGTTGAAATTACAGACTCACTTAAAGCTTTCGTTGATGAAAAGTTTGCCAAACTGGAACGTCATTTCGAACACATTACCAATATCCACGTTATCTTGACCGTAGAGAAAGAAAGGCAGAAAGCCGAAGCTACGGTGCATGTGAATCGTGGCAACCTGTTTGCTGAAAATGAACAAGACGATATGTATGCTGCCATTGATGGTCTAATCGATAAACTGGATCGACAATTAAAAAAACACAAGGAGAAGTTGACCGATCATCATCGCAGCGAAGGCAGGTTGCATAATCAAGAATTAGAATAAGTTGTAAGGATGTAGAAGTTTGTCTATCAATATATCAGAAATACTCTCTGTTGATTGCGTGCTGGTTGGTATGGATTGTCAGAGTAAAAAAGACGCGCTGGATACACTGGCCAAAACGATTGCCAGTGCGGATAGCGGTACCTCACAAACCGAAGTGTTTGATTGTTTACTGGCGAGAGAACGATTGGGTAGTACCGGTCTGGGTAAAGGTATTGCCATTCCTCATGGTCGACTGACCGCCGGTAAAAAAACCCTGGCGGCATTTATCCAGCTAAACAATGCGGTGGATTATGATGCGGTGGATAAGCAACCGGTAGATCTTCTGTTTGCACTTATCGTCCCGGAAGAATCAACCGAGGAGCATTTGCAAATTCTTGCGGCATTAGCCGAGATGTTTAGCAAGGAAGATACCATTACCCAACTGCGACAATCTGACTCCGCTGATACTATCTACTCTATATTGACGGGGTGACAGCATGCCCGGAATAACCAACCAGCTCAGCATCGAGGATCTCTATCAGATTCACAAAGAAAAGCTTGAGCTTGAGTGGATAGCCGGCCAGCAAGGTGCGAGACACGCCATTATCCGTGAAGAAGAACCCGTTTATCAAAAGAAAACACGGGGTAAAAAGGGCGGCTCGAAAAAGGCAAGAAAAACCAAGAAAGCGGAACCAAAAAGTCTGTCCTTAGTTGGACATCTTAATTTAATTCACCCGCACCAGATTCAGATAATCGGTGAAGTGGAGATTAAATACCTGGAAGGTCTGCGAAACATATCCATGCAGGACGCCGTTATTCAATTGTTTCAAAGTCGTCCTGCTTGTGTCATTGTCGCTGGTGGACTGGAAGCACCGACGCTCCTGAAACGAAAAAGTAATGAGCACAGTATTCCGCTGCTGACTTCACCGGTAAATAGTGATCGGCTTTCTGATGTGTTGCACTATTTTCTTACCAATCTATTTGCAGACATGCTCACACTGCATGGGGTTTATATGGAAGTGATGGCCATCGGGGTATTGATAACCGGCCCGAGTGGAATTGGTAAGAGTGAATTAGCATTGGAGTTGATCTCTCGCGGACATCGTTTGATTGCCGATGATGCGCCGTTATTTTCCCGAATCGCGCCGGATATTATTAACGGCACCTGTCCGCAAACGCTGCAGGATTTTCTGGAAGTCAGAGGCCTGGGTATTATCAACGTGCGCGAATTATTCGGTGATAGTGCGATTAAAAGAAACAAGTATCTCCGATTAATTGTGCAACTGCAGCCCATGGATACCGATAATTTACTGTCACTGGATCGTCTTGAGGGCAGCTATAGCACCCGCAGTGTACTGGATATGGATATACCCGAGATTACCTTACCGGTTGCACCCGGACGTAACCTGGCCATCATGATGGAGTGTGCGGCCCGGAATCATATATTGCGAGACAGTGGGTATAATGCGTCAGAGATATTTGCTAAAAGGCAGCAGCGTTTGATTGACGCCGGGGGTTAAAAAATGAATAACACCACACGGCAGTTAAGCATCGTGACGGGACTTTCCGGTGCTGGTAAAACTGTGGTGTTAAATACGCTTGAAGATCTCTCCTACTATACCATCGATAACCTGCCCATTAGTCTACTGGATTCGCTGGTTGAGCAAATCTGTCAGTCAGACAGCAAGTTCAAGGGCAAAATTGCCGTCGGTATTGATGCGCGAAATAGCCTTGACGATCTTTCCCGCTTATCGGATATCGTGACTGCGTTACGTGAACGCGATCTGAAAATCGAACTGGTTTATATCGATGCCGAAAATGAAGTCCTCACCCGGCGTTTTAGCGAGACCCGACGTAAACACCCATTAAGTTCTGAAGCACAGTCGCTGGATGACGCAATCAAACGCGAACGATCTATCATGTCAGAGTTTGTCGAGTCGGCCGATATCCGTATTGATACCAGCTATATGCTGTTGCATGAATTGCGCGACATTGTCAGAGAGCGTATCGCGCAAAAAGCACTGGCATCACTGTCGATACAGATCATGTCATTTGGTTTCAAACACGGTATACCCAGTGATGCCGATTTTGTGTTTGATGTGCGTTGTTTACCTAACCCCTATTGGAAAAAACATTTAAGGCAGTTTGTTGGAAACGAACAACCTATTATTGATTTTTTGTCCAACCAGGAAAGTGTGAAAAAAATGCTGGATGATTTGTTACGTTTTTTTAGTGAGTGGGTACCACAATTCGAGGCGGATAATCGAAGCTATTTGAGTATTGCTATCGGTTGCACCGGCGGGCATCATCGTTCTGTCTATCTGGTAGAACAGTTGGCAAATAAATTTAAAGCTGATAACAAGCAAGTCATTATTAGACATAGAGATATATAACAATGAGTGTAGGTGTATTAATTATTACCCACAGCGGCATCGGCGCTGCTATTTATGGCACAGCCAGTTTTATGATCAAAGAGAGTCCTTTGGATATTAAATTACTCTCTGCCAGTCGCGAGAGCGATGCTGATGAATTACTTGAATCGGCAATATTGTTGATCAAGGAACTGGATACCGGTGATGGGGTTCTGGTGTTAACCGATCTATATGGCTCGACGCCAAGCAATATTGCCTATCGTTTACACGACTATGCAGAGGTCGGGATTGTCACCGGCCTGAATCTGTCTATGCTGATTCGCGTCATGAATTACCCGCAGTTAAATCTGGCTGATTTGACCGAGAAGGCTTTTAGCGGCGGCATGGATGGCGTCACCATTGATCGGGGAAATAATAATCAATGAAAAAGGAAACCATCACTATCATTAATAAATTAGGCTTGCATGCACGTGCCGCTGCCAAATTTGTTCAGGTGGCCGGCGGCTTTGAGTCAGAGATAATGATTATCTCCGGTCATCGTGAAGTCAGTGGCAAAAGCATCATGGGTATTATGATGTTGGCTGCGGGTAAGGGTTCGGAGGTAGAGATCACGACTGTCGGCAAAGATGAGAAGCAAGCGATGGATGCGTTGATAACATTAATTAACGATCGCTTTGGTGAGGAAGAATGACGATAGCCTTTCAGGGTGTTAGCGTTTCTCGTGGTATTGCGATTGGCCACGTGCATATTATTCAGCACGATCAACTTGATATTCGTGAGTACCAGATCCGGAGTACTCGGCTTGAAGACGAGATACAACGCTTTAATGATGCGATCGCAAATGCCAGACAACAGTTAAGAGCGATCCGTGATCATATCCCGGTATCCACTTCGGTTGATATCGCTGCTTTCATCGACACACATTTATTGATGCTAGAGGACAATGCTTTAACCGAAGAACCAAAACGTATTATTAAGGAAAGGCTTTGCAATGCCGAGTGGGCATTGAAATTACAGCGTGATGCATTGGTGAATGTGTTTGAAGAAATGGCCGATGCGTATCTTAGCACGCGTCAGGATGATGTTGATCATGTGGTTAATCGAATATTGCGTGTGTTATTAAAACAGACACCGTTGCTACATGAAGTAGCGGATGACCACTTAAAAAATAAAGTGATATTTGCCGATGACTTAACACCAGCCGATACGGTGATGATGCAGCACTATGGTATCGCTGCCTTCGCTACTGAGTATGGCGGACCCACCTCGCACACAGCCATTTTGGCGAGAAGCCTGGGCATCCCTGCCATTGTTGGCTTACATAATTCGCTTCGCTTTGTTAAAAACAATGACATGGTTGTGATTGATGGCAGCACCGGTACTGTATTGGTTGAACCGGATAAAGTCATATTAAACCATTATGAAAAGCGTCAGCGTGAATTCAAACGTTACTACACATCGCTAGGCAGGCTAAAGAATGCACCGACGCGAACGCAGGACGGTATTGATATTGAGTTAATGGCAAACATCGAATTGCCGAAGGATTTTGATAACGTCAGGGATGTCGGCGCTAAAGGCGTCGGTTTATACCGTACCGAATTTTTGTATATGAACCGTGAGTCTCCTCCGGATGAAGAGGAACATTTTGAGACTTATATGGAAGTGATGAAGGCGCTACGCGGTTTACCATTAACCATACGCACGCTGGATTTGGGCGCGGATAAGCAGGTCGATGGTGTCGGTCGACAGTATGGACAAAGTCGTTCCAATCCGGCACTGGGTTTACGTGCAGTCAGACTTTGTTTAAAAGAGCCGGAGTTATTCCGACCGCAGCTACGCGCGATTATTCGTGCTTCTGCGCATGGACCGATTCGCATCATGATACCGATGCTGACGAATATGCAGGAGATGCAACAGGTATTAATGATGATCGATGAGATCAAATCTGATCTGGATGACGAACAGATTGATTACGATCATGAAATACCGATTGGTGGTATGGTCGAGGTACCGGCATCGGCGATTTGTGCGGATATCTTTGCCAATCAACTGGACTTTTTATCGATAGGTACTAACGACTTGATCCAGTATACGATGGCGATTGACCGTGTTAACGATGAAGTGAATTATCTTTATGATCCTTTGCATCCGGCTGTGCTACGTTTAATCCAGATGACGATCAAGGCCGGTGACAAAGCCGGCATACCGGTCGCGATGTGTGGTGAAATGGCTGGTGAGATAGAACATACGCGCTTGTTATTAGGACTCGGCTTAAGGCAGTTTAGTGTGCATCCGGCCAGCTTGTTAGAGATAAAGAAGATCATCAACGACAGCAACGTTAGCGAAATAAAAAGATTGGCTAATAAAGCACTCAAGGCGAAAACTGGTCCTGAAGTACAGCTCATGCTAAAAAAGAAATTTCCTGATACGATTTAGTTTTGTCACCCGGTTAACACAAGGCATTAGCGCGCGCTTGTGTTAGAGTCATAAAAAATCCCTATAAACACTGTTAATATTGCTGTTATTCAACTTTCAGCGTTTAGATAGCGATGGACGAAATAACTGACGACACTGCCGAGAAGACGACGATTGATGCCTTGCATAAAGCAATGGGGCAAGATGATGCGTCTGTGGCGCAAACCGTTATCGATTCGCTGCATCCTTCCGAGATAGCCGACGTGATTGAAGGCCTGCCCAGTAAAGACCGTTATGAAGTCTGGCAGCTTATCGATTCTGAACTGGAAGGCGATGTGTTATCGCATACACAGGACGTGGTGCGAGCGGAATTACTGGAACAGATGCTACCGCATGAGGTAGTGGATGCTACTCGTGATTTGGATACGGATGATATTGCTGACATCCTACAGGATCTGCCTGAGCCGGTAGCAGAGACGATATTGCTGGCGATGGATGAACAGCATCGCCATAGACTGGCATCAGTGATGACCTACCCGGAGGATTCAGCCGGCGGTTTGATGAATCTCGATGTCACTTCAGTGCGCGCTGATGTTACGTTGGATGTGGTGTTGCGTTATCTGAGGCGCATGGGGGAAATACCGGAAGGGACGGATAACATCATGGTGGTTGATCGTGATGATCATTATCTTGGCGTGTTACATCTAACTGATTTATTAATTCGCGAACCGGAGACGACGGTAGGTGAATGGTTAGAAGAAGCGCCATCGCTTAATGCTGAGTGTCCCGCGGATGAAGTGGTGCGTTTATTTGAACGACGCGATCTGGTTTCTGCGGCCGTTGTCGATGCCGATGGTCTGTTACTCGGGCGTATCACAATTGATGATGTGGTTGACGTCATCCAGGAAAACGCTGACCAAACAGTCAGGAGCATGGCCGGTTTAAGAAGTGAAGATGATATGTTTTCTCCGGTATTGAACAGTGCCAAACAACGTGCTGTTTGGCTGGGTATTAATCTAATGACGGTATTCCTGGGGTCCTGGGTGATTGGTCGATTTGAAGATACGATTCAACAACTGGTGGCGTTGGCAGTGTTGTTACCGGTGGTCGCAGGGATGGGCGGTATCGCAGGTAGCCAAACCTTGACCATTGCCATTCGGGGTATCGCCCAGGGCCAGTTGGTAAAAAGTAATCTTCGCCCGTTATTAATAAAAGAGTTATTAGTGGGCATCCTAAATGGATTGGTTTGGTCAACCGTGGTCGGCGGCGTAGTGTTTTTCTGGTTCGATGGTTTGTCGCTTGGGATCATCATTGGCTTGGCGATGATGATTAATCTCACACTGGCTGCATTGGCTGGCGCACTGATCCCGTTTGTATTAAAACACTTTGGTATTGATCCGGCCATTGCCGGGAGTGTGGTGCTCACAACGGTAACCGATGTGGTTGGGTTTTTGACCTTCCTAGGACTGGCGACGCTATTTCTGATTAGCTGATTGCTAATTCAACAATTACTCAAGCTTAAGAATATAGTCCCATTCTTTTTTTGTAATCGGCATGATGGATAAGCGGTTACCTTTCTGCAGTAACTTCATGTCCTTTAGCGCTTTATGCTCTCTCATCTCTGCCAGACTGATAGTGCGTTTGAATTTACGTTTGTATTTTACATCGACATAAAACCAGCGCGGATTATCGGGATCGCTTTTGGGGTCATAATGCTTATCTTCGGGATCAAAGGCAGTGTGGTCAGGATAGCCTTCTTTATGCACAGTCATCGTACCGACTATGCCGGGTACGTCGCAGTTCGAATGATAAAAGAAAACCAGTTCACCTTTCTTCATCTGATCACGCATCATGTTGCGTGCCTGATAATTCCTGACGCCGTCCCAGGGCTCGGTTTTGTCAGGTCGGTTTTTCAGGTCGTCAATACTAAATTCGGAGGGTTCCGATTTCATTAACCAGTAGTTCATAAGAATGTTGAATTAAAGTTAAGTAGGGGGGTATCAACCGCAATGTCGTCTCATACATTGAACTTGAACCTTGAGGTTCAAGTGGGTGCTCTAGTAAATAACGTATCAGGCTTTCCACGTGGTTGGACATGCACAACAACATTATTTTCGAACTCCCGGGATAATATCTTATCGGCTCAAGTTACCACGAGAATGATAACGAACACCGCAGAAGATACCCAAGCTTAGTCGTTAACCGCCTTGAGAAATTGGATCTTCTATATCCAGTTGTGATTCTCTAACCAGGGCGTTGTTAATTTTGCCCTGCAGGCGTTTTAATGTAATGTCTATTCTGGAAGTATAGTCTTGATTTTTTTGTTTGTAATCCAGAAGTTCATGCGTGATATTGAGTGCCGTCATCACGGCAATGCGTTCAGTTCCGATGACGCTGCCCGCGTTTTTCATCTCCAGCATTTTATCATTTAACAGATCAACGGCGGTGCGGAGCTGGTCTCTTTCTTCATCGGAACAGCTGATCAAATATTCCTTATCCAGGATCATCACCTTGACCGGTGACGTTGTTCCACTCATGGTCTGGTTTCCATCGCTCGCAAACGAGTGATCATTGACTCAATTCGTGTCCTTGCCTGTTCTGTTTTTTCAATCAGGATAGCCCTTTCATTAACCAGGCTTTCTTGTTGATTTCTGAGCGCAGAGTTTTCTGATTTTAGTTCTTCGACTGTCTTGATCAGTTCATCAACGCGTGTTTCCAGCGAGCCTAAGTCGGTACTATCAATATCATTGTCACTCATGATGGTTTCCAGTATTGCCTGAACGTGAGATTTTAACGTTAATATTCCAGCGCTAACAGGGTCAATATAGAGTGACTGAATAAGCGGGTCAACCACCGATATTCAGAAAGCGAATTACATGGAAAGGATATGATAATATTAGCCAGAAAATGCGAACACTACCGGGTTTATTTACCCTCATATTGTTTAACTTCGGAATGCATCCACATAATGACGACGATAACTGACTTTGATGAAATAAATGCTGAATTTATCGATGCGCGCACGGGCATTCGTGCTGCAGAGTGTCATGGTTTTATCAGTGGTTATTATTGTGCCAGCCATAATTTGAAACTGGAGTCGTTGTTTGAGCATCTAATTTCAGATGTGGATGATGCTGCCGCAATGGAACAGTGCCATAAAATTATCGCCAGCATGAGTCTCACTATTATTAAAACGATGGGTAGTGATGAGTTGACTTTCCAACCATTGCTTCCCGATGACAATGCATCGGTGACTGACCGAGCGCTGGCGTTGTCGGAATGGTCAGCCGGGTTTGTCAGTGGCTTGGGTATTGGTGGCGCTATCAAGCTGAATGATGATTGTGATGAGTTCGTTAAGGATCTGGTCTCGATGTCCAAAATGGAAACGGTAGCCAGCGATGATGAAGAAGGCGAGTCGGCGTTGTTTGAACTGGTGGAATATATTCGCGTCGGTGTACAAATGGTCTATCTCGAAACGGTAAATCAACAGGAAACCAAACCTGAGGTATTACATTGAAGCAAGATAAAGAATTACGCCGTCGGCGGAAAAAACTCATGGATCTAATCGGTTCTGACAGCATTGCCATTATTCCGACGTCTTCTGTCTATATTCGAAACCGGGATGTGGAATTCCCGTTTCGTCCGGATAGCGATTTTTATTATCTGACCGCTTATCCGGAACCGGAGGCCGTCGCCATACTGATCCCGGATCGTGCCGATGGCGAATATATCCTGTTTTGTCGGGAACGCGATGCGGAGATGGAAACCTGGCATGGCCGTCGTGCCGGATTAGAGGGTGCCTGTGATATATATGGCGCCGACGATGCCTTTCCGATAGAGGATATGGACGACATTTTGCCAGGCCTGATAGAAGGCCACGAGCGGGTATTTTATAACATGGGGCACGACCAAAACTTCGATAACCGTGTTCTGGCTTGGGTCAACCAGATTCGTGACAAGTCGCGCTCCGGGGTCGTCGCGCCTGATGAATTTATTTCACTCAATCATTTTCTGCATGAGATGCGCTTGTATAAGAGCCGTGAAGAGATCAAATTGATGCGCAAGGCGGCAAAAATAGCGGCAGCAGCGCATAGGCGTGCCATGCAAAATTGCAAACCGGGTATGCACGAGTATCAGGTCGAAGCCGAGTTAAATCATGAGTTCATGCGGCATGGCGCCCGCTCGCCCGCTTATCCCTCTATTGTTGGTGCCGGTGCCAACGGTTGTATCCTGCATTACACTGAGAATAGCGATCCCTTACATTCTGGTGATCTGCTACTGATTGATGCTGGTGCTGAATATGATGGTTATGCCAGTGATATTACCCGTACTTTCCCGGTCAATGGCGAATATAGCAAGGCACAACGTCAGGTTTATGAGCTGGTACTCGCTGCACAGTTAGCGGCGATTGAACAAGTAAAACCGGGTAATCATTGGAATGACCCGCATGATGCCGCTGTCAGGGTATTAACCGAGGGTATGGTCGAACTGGGCATTCTAAAAGGCGACCCGGATGAACTGATAGAAGATCAAACCTATACCAAATATTACATGCACCGCACCGGACATTGGTTGGGTATGGATGTGCACGATGTCGGTGATTATAAACTGGATGGCGAATGGCGCATGCTGGAACCGGGTATGGTGTTAACCGTCGAACCCGGTTTATATCTGTCAGCAGGTACCCGCGGTTTACCAAAAAAATGGTGGGATATTGGTATTCGTGTTGAGGATGATGTGCTGGTAACCAAACAGGGTAATGAAGTGTTGAGCAAGGATGCGCCTAAACAGGCCGACGAGATCATGGAACTCATGTCCAATGCCGCATGATTTTGACATCGTCATTGTCGGTGCCGGCATGGTCGGTGCCAGTCTTGCCATCGCCTTGGCACCAACAGGCTTGCGCATTGCCGTACTGGAATCCGTGTCCATGCGCAGTGAGGATCAGCCCAGCTACGACGACCGTGGCATCACCTTGTCGCCATCTTCAAGCCGTATCCTGAACTATATCGGTGTTTGGCAGCATGCTGAGTCGTATGCCCATCCTATCAAATCAATTCATGTGTCAGAGCAAGGGCGTTTTGGCTATACGCATTTAGATGCGAGTAGTGTCAACCGAACTGAGCTGGGCCATGTGGTCGTGGCAAAGTACCTGGGTCAGGCGCTGCATCAGCGCTTAACTGATTTTGACAATATCCGCTTATTATGTCCGGCTGAATTAACCGGTTTTGCGTTAAAAGATAACAGTATGGAAGTAGCCTATAGTCAGGATGGAGAGTCACAGACAATGACGGCGGGCTTAGTCGTCGGTGCCGACGGTACGCGTTCATTGGTAAGACGACTGGCAGGTATTAACGTGCAGGAAAACGACTTTAAGCAGACAGCCATTGTTGCCAACGTCACGACTCAAAAAACTAATCAGTCAATCGCGTTTGAACGTTTTACCGAACACGGCCCGATCGCGTTATTACCGATTGCGCATAATCGCAGCGTCATGGTCTATACCGTTGACAGAGACAAGGCTGAAACAACGCTGAACCTGTCAGATGCAGATTACATTAAGCAGGTGATGCCGCGCCTTGGACGCCGACTTGGCAATATCGAAAAAGTCGGACAGCGGCGCGCCTATCCGATTATTTTTCAGGATGCGTTAAAACATTATCAGCAAGGTCTGGTATTGCTTGGCAACGCTGCGCATACACTGCACCCAAATGCAGCGCAGGGGTTTAATCTCGGTTTACGTGATGTCGCCGGTTTAACTGAAGCCATTGAACAGGGGTTGAAGCATGGACATGACATCAGTGATATCACGATACTGGAGCAGTACTTTGTCAATCGTCGCCCCGATCAACAACGCACGATGAAGTTTACCAATGGCCTGGCCGGCCTGTTTTATAATTGTAATCCATTGAAACGCCTGGGCCGAAATTCAATGATGTTGCTGGTCGATACCTTACCTGAATTAAAATCGATGTTGCTTGAGACATCGATGGGACTCGCTGGTATGCAGCCACAAATGGTCAGGGAAACGATTGCATAATGAATTCGAATAATACCTTGGATGCAGATGTCGTCGTCGTCGGTGCTGGCATAACCGGAGCCAGTTGCGCCTGTTTGCTCGGACTTGCCGGATTAAAAGTGGTATTACTTGAGTCCGGGATCAGACAGATCAATTCTTTGAAACAATCTGATGCACGTATCTTTGCAATGACACTCGCCTCGCAAAAGATACTCAAGCAAAGCGGCGCATGGAACCGAATCGATCAAAACGATATCGGCATCTTTAACAAGATGCATGTTTGGGATGAGAATGGTGTCGGTGAGATTGACTTTGATAGCGCAGCTATCTGCCAATCTGAACTCGGATATATTATTCCTTATCAGGCAATTTCCGATGCATTACAGGATGCGATGTTAGATATAGATAACATCCGCTGTCTCTGGTCTGTATTGCCGGTATCGATTGAGCGTAAGCAAGATACTATTCAAATAAAAACCGAAGATGGTCTGGTTTATAAAACCCGACTGATCGTTGCCGCTGATGGTGCCAATTCTAAAATCAGGCAATTGGTTGGGATTAACTACATTCGGCATGATTATAAACAGTCTGCACTGGCCTGTATTGCCACAACAGAATTTTCACATGAACAGGTCGCGCGTCAGCGTTTTTTAAAACGCGGCCCGCTGGCATTTTTACCGATGGCAGATCAGCATCAATGCGCGATTGTCTGGTCGACCAGTCCGGAACATGCTCAGCGTTTGCTTGGTTTAGATGAACGTAGTTTTTATGCAGAATTGTCAGAGGCCTTTGCCAATGAGCTGGGACAAATTACTGCTACCAGTGAGCGAGTTGTATTTCCATTAAGTCGAGCCCGGGCGGATCATTACACCCAGCCGGGACTGGTGCTGATTGGCGATAGTGCCCACACGATTCATCCATTAGCGGGACAGGGTGCGAATCTCGGCTTGTTGGATGCGGCGGCATTAGCAGAAATAGTCATTGATGCCTATCAGCGAGGCCGTCATCATGGCCGTCAGCAGGTACTCAGAAAATATGAACGTTGGCGTAAAGGGAAAAATCACAGCATGATGTATCTGATGGATGGGTTTAAATACTTGTTTGAAAATCAATCACAACCCTTACCCTTATTACGCAATGTCGGGTTGGATATGGTGAATGATTTGCCGCTGTTAAAACATGCCATCATGAGACGCGCGATGGGTATCGAGGGCGGTTTGCCTGATATTGCGCGTTAACTGTCGTTACTCGTATCTCTGATTATTATCTTATACACTCGCTTAGAATATTAGCGCGAACTAAACTAACTAGCTATGTCTGACAATAACACTAACGAACCCAGTCATTTTATTCGTCACATCATTAATGCCGATCTTGAAAACGGTAAGAATGAATCACGCGTGCATACCCGTTTCCCACCCGAGCCAAACGGTTATTTACATATCGGTCATGCGAAATCAATCTGTTTAAACTTTGGTATTGCCAATGAATATCAAGGCGGCTTATGCAACCTGAGATTTGACGATACCAACCCGGAAAAAGAAGACACGGAATACACTGATGCTATACAGGCCGATGTAAAGTGGCTGGGTTTTGATTGGGAAGATCGTTTGTTTTATGCATCCGATTATTTTGAACAACTTTATGAATATGCTGTGACCTTGATCAAAGACGGTAAGGCTTATGTTGATCACTTAAACGCCGAACAGATCAGAGAGTATCGCGGTACTTTGACCGAACCGGGCAAAGACAGTCCGTATCGCGACCGTAGTGTGGAAGAAAACCTGGAACTGTTTACCAAAATGCGCGCGGGAGAGTTTGAAGAGGGTGAATGTTTATTGCGTGCAAAGATAGACATGGCCTCGCCAAATATTAACATGCGTGATCCGGCTATTTATCGTATACGTAAAGTTGAACATCACCGTACTGGCGATACCTGGTCGATTTATCCAATGTATGACTTTACCCATTGCATCTCCGATGCTCTGGAAGGCATTACCCATTCCTTATGTACGCTGGAGTTTGAAGACCATCGCCCCTTGTATGACTGGTTTCTGGATCAATTACCAGTAGAACATCATCCCCAGCAGATTGAATTTGCCCGTCTAAATTTAAACTACACGGTAACCAGTAAACGTAAATTAAATGAGCTGGTAACCAAAGGCTATGTCGAAGGTTGGGATGACCCACGCATGCCAACCATTATTGGTATGCGTCGTCGCGGTTTTACACCGGAATCGATTCGTGATTTCTGCGAGCGTATCGGAATTACCAAGAGCGATACAACAATTGATGTTGGCGTATTGGAAAACTGTGTCAGAGAAGATCTGGATAAAACTACCCGCCGGGTACTTGGTGTACTAAACCCGTTAAAAGTCGTGATTGAAAATTATCCTGAAGACGAAACCGAATGGTTGGATGCACCGTATCATCCGAATGATGAATCGATGGGCTCACGTCAATTACCGTTTTCCAAAGTCATCTATGTCGAGCAGGACGATTTCATGGAAGACCCACCGAAAAAGTTTTTCCGTTTAGGCCCTGGTCGTGAAGTGCGTTTACGCTATGCGTATTTTATTACTTGTCAGGAAGTCATTAAGAATGAGGCAGGCGACGTGATCGAATTACGCTGCACCTATGACCCGGAAACCAAAGGCGGTAACGCGCCGGATGGGCGTAAAGTCAAAGGGACGATTCACTGGGTATCAGAAGCCCACGCATTAAAAACCGAAGTGCGTTTATATGACCGTTTGTTTAACGATCCAAAACCGGACAGCAAACAACACGAAGCGGATTGGACCTCGTTTCTCAATCCTGACTCATTAGAACGACGCGACAGCGCATTACTTGAACCGTCGTTAAAAGACGCAAAAGCAGAAGAGCGCTTTCAGTTCGAACGCCTGGGGTATTTCTGTGTAGATAGTAAAGACAGCGAAGATAACAAACCAGTATTTAATCGCACGGTTACTCTCAGAGATTCATGGGCGAAGATGAATAAGTAATTTATTTCTTGGTACGGTTCGTTATCAAGACCAAGATTGTTTTCTCAGTTTAAGTTTCAGATATTAATAATTGACTGAATATTGTATGTTATTGATATTTCATAAATGAATCCTTATTTATGAGGATCTTCAAAATATACGGACATACCCAGTTCAGATATGGAAAACAGCTCATCGCTCTTTTGCATCTTTGGCTCTTGTTCCTGCTTCGCCCTACCTCTTGCATCCATGCAGTCACGCAATCGCATATTTGTATATCCTATATGTCAAGCGGGCAGCTAGGATATAGGTGTACTATAATCAAACTGATTGAAACAACGAGGTTTTCCATAATGTCTACTTGTGACACCTATATAAGGATATATGACAAAGTATCCATTAAAATATAGTTAGGGGTAATGAAGAATGACTGAGCAAGAATTAGAAATTACAAAATTAGTAATTTCTGTTGCTACCCCACTTGTTATCTTGGTTCTTGGGATATTGATTAATAACACTCTCGAAAAAAATAAATCGATCTTTTTAAAAGAGCATGATTGGCAAAATTGGTGGGCAAAACAATTTCTAGAGATTTCTCATAATTACAATACTGCTGTTTCTAAATGCGTAGCAAACATATGGGCTGTGGCACAGATAAGAGAAGAAAAACTCCCGGGATGGGAAGAAGAATTTAAACAAAAACAGATTGCTATCAGAGACAATATTAGGTTACTACAATATTTAGACTGGGAAATACAAAATTATATACAGTTTGCCCCATCAAGTGGTGTTCATATGAAAGAGAAGCAAAAAGAATTACATAGTATGTTGGCAAATTTAATCGAAACAAAAAGAGCAGACTTTGAGCAAATCAGGCTAATACAATTTGAATTTAATGAGTCGGTGAGACTAGCCCATGCTGAGATCTTAGATATTACCCCTAACAAATCACTTCATCCGGATGATCACGATGCTCGCGCACGATGAGTGCAAACGTTATCCCTTATCATTAAAATTTTTTTCTCTTTTTTGTATTAAATACTCCATCATTTACCGTTTTTCGCAACAGAGTATAATTTTCTCAACACAAAATTGAACTGTATTTCGGCTCAAATCATAGACTTCAGGTAGATTTTAAAAGATGAAAAAGCTAAAGTTATTGGCAAGTCATGATAATAAAAATAATACTGTATAAAAGTATCTAGCAAGCTTTATTGAATAAACGACTGATAATAATAACTAATCTTAATTGAGCACGAGCTCAATCATAAGTGGGGTCGCTATGAGACAATTTGAAAAAATGACTAAAGCAGAGGTTGTAAACGCACAACGCGCATGGGCCAAGGCAGTTACTGAGCAAGATATTGAGGCGCTTATTGAACTCTATGATTTTGGGTCGCCTGATGAACCACTATTATTCAAACCGACATTGGCGGATGTCATCCGCCTGGATGAAGCCGGGGCGCGTTCTTATTTTGTAGGGGGTAATCCGGACTACCCGCATGACAAAGGTTTTCTCAATCATGGTTGGAAACATGTGGACTTTCAGAGTGCAGTGGGCCCTGTATTAAAGGCAGGAGGCCTGGGTTATAAAGACATGGGGCATTATACATTCGTTAATGAAAACGGTGATGCGACACGTGCTGATTATACGTTTGCATATCATAAGCTGAATGGCAAAGTTTTAATTTCACTCCACCATTCCTCTATTACGTGGATGCCGCCATCTGATTAAACTTTGCTGCTAGTCGTCATGCATATTTTTAGTTAGGGATAGATTATCGGCTGCTATTCTTTGCCATTGAAGATCTCTTCGATCTCTTTTCGAATTAAACAATCGATCTTTTCCTGTTCCTTCTCTGGCAGGTCTTTTTTATCGACGCGGAATAAATAATCGTTCAGATCAAAGTCTTTCAGCATCATCTTGGTATGGAACAGGTTTTCCTGGTACATATTGATATCGACCATTTGATACTGTCCTTTGGTATCGTCGTCGATGTAGTTCTGGATAGAATTGATCTCGTGATCAATAAACAGCTTTTTGCCGGAGGTGTCGCGGGTAAAACCTCGAACGCGATAGTCCATGATGACGATATCGGATTCAAAACTGTGTATTAAATAATTTAGTGCTTTTAAGGGTGAGATCATGCCGCAGGTACTGACATCAATATCGGCACGGAAAGTACAGATCCCTTGTGCCGGGTGGGTTTCAGGGTAGGTATGTACGGTTAAGTGGCTTTTATCTAGATGTGCGACCAGTGTCTCTGGTGTGGGCCCGGGTGATTCACTATTGGTCACGCCAGCGAGTGCCGGTACTTCCTCTGAAATTAACAAAGTGACACTGGCACCCAGCGGGTCGTAATCGGCCTTGGCAATATTGAGAATATTCGCACCGATAATACTCGCCACATTTTCCAGTATCTCGGTTAGCCGGGTGGAGTTGTATTCCTCATCAATATAATCAATGTATTCCTTTACTTCCGCTTTGGAACAGGCATAGCAGACATCGTAGATATTAAAACTTAATGTCTTGGTAAGGTTGTTAAAGCCAAACAGGCGAATTTTATCCTGCGCGTCAGTCATCGAATTACGTTCTAAAAATCGCGACATTACACCAGCAAAAAAAGACTGACAATAGCCGAATTGCGGTGAGTATGGGAAAATATGGTTTTAATAATACAGGCATATTGATCATGATCGGGACGTCTTCCGTTTACCAATCTTCGCTGAAAAATCTGACTTTAATCAATCAGGGAAAAGTCAGGGATATTTATGCCGTGGATGATGAGCATATGCTGATTGTGACTAGCGATCGCTTGTCTGCATTTGATGTTGTCCTGCCCGATCCGGTGCCTGAGAAAGGCAAAATATTAACCGAAGTGTCTAACTTCTGGTTTCATCGATTTGTCGATTTAATTCCTAATCACTTAACCGATATTTCCTTATCTGATGTTATTACTGACCCAGATGAATTAGCACAGATGCAGGGTCGCGCGATTGTGGTGAAAAAACTGAAGGCATTACCGGTTGAGGCAGTCGCACGCGGTTATTTGATCGGTTCTGGTTGGAAAGACTATCAGCAAACTGGTGCTGTATGTGGCATCGCATTGCCTGAAGGTTTGCAGCAAGCACAGAAGTTGGAACAAGCTATTTTTACCCCGGCGACAAAAGCAGATGTCGGTGACCACGATATGAATATCGATTTTCAGGCGAGTATCGATCTGATTGGGAAGGAGCTTGCCGAAAAAATACGTGATGTCACGCTAAAAATATTTTCGGAGGCCTCGGACTATGCCGAAAATCGCGGTATTATTATTGCTGATACGAAACTGGAGTTCGGTCTGGATCAGGATCAGAACCTGGTATTGATTGACGAAGTGTTAACACCTGACTCATCACGTTTCTGGCCGATGGATTCCTATAAATTGGGTACCAGTCCACCTAGTTTTGATAAACAATATGTGCGTGATTATCTGGAGACGCTGGACTGGGACAAGGCAGCCCCTGGTCCTGTTTTACCTGAAGAGGTTATTAACAATACTGCGATGAAGTACAGAGAAGCGAGAGATCGCTTGATGAAAGAGGATCAAGACAATGAATATTAAGAGTGGCTTAGTCACAGCATTATTTGTCATGATATTGGGATGTTCCGGAGAAGACAGCAGTGGCTCAGGCGAACACGTCTGGAAAGGCCAAACAGAATCGATAGATAAAGCAGAGCAAGTAGAAGGGTTATTAAATGATGCAGCGTTGCAGACTCGAAATGCAATCGAGGAGTCAAATCAGTAATTCAAATAATTTTTAATGGAGTGCATCATGATTAGAAAATTACTTATCTTATTGGCTTTTTATATTTCAGCTTTTGCGGTTAATGCTGGGGAAGAGGCAAAAGTCTATTTTATTGAACCGGCTGATGGTGCAACCGTGAGCCAAACATTCACGGTCAAGTTTGGTTTGTCTGGGATGGGTGTCGCACCAGCCGGTGTCGATAGAGATAATACTGGCCATCATCATTTATTAATCAACTATGAAGGGATGCCAGATTTAACCAAACCTCTACCTGCCAATGACAATGTGAAACATTTTGGCGGTGGTCAAACGGAAACCGAGATTACGCTGGCACCGGGCACACATACTTTGCAGTTATTATTGGGTAATTATGTACATATACCGCATGAGCCAGCGGTGATGTCGGAGAAGATAACGATTAACGTTGAATAGTAATCGTTTTATTAAGACATTAACTCAATCAAGGCGGTCCGTGCATCAGCATCAGTCACACCTGCCATTGCAGTATTGAACGCCATGACATTTTTGTCATGGCGTTCCAGTAGCTTTTCTAACTGAAGATTTTCAGCGATGCTGGGTCCACCGCCGTTTTTGTACTTTACATCCAAATCTTGTAACAAATCGAAATACTCTTTCTTACTTGCACCCATATCAACAAATGCCCGGTAAGCAATTTGTGCCTCTGTAGAAAGAGAATCAATATCCATTTGCAATATTAACTTTCTATGTCGGCTGAGTATTCGCCGGTACATGCCAGGCTATTACATTTTTCCCGATGCAGCAGTGCCTGGGTTGCTGCTTCAACATTTTCGGTTTTACCGCTCCAGGCATTGAGACAAGGTTCCTGCAGAGCACGACCGTAAGAGAAACTGAGTGGCCATGGCAAGTCAGGATAGGTCTTATTCATCGCATTTAAATGTGCGGTGGCAAGTTCAGCACTTTGTCCGCCAGATAGAAATACGATACCGGGCAATGATGCCGGTACGGTATTCAACAGACATTTTACGGTCATGTCCGCTACCGTTTGTACATCCGCCTGCGTCGGGCATTGTTTACCTGATATCACCATATTGGTTTTCAGGATCGTGTGTTCGTAAGCCACATCTTGTTGATAAAGTGTATTAAACAATGTGCTAAGTGTTCTTTCAGTTACGTCATAGCAGGTTTCAATAGTGTTATCGGCATCCATCAACACTTCCGGTTCGACCATTGGTACGATACCGGCTTCCTGACACAATCCGGCATAGCGCGACAGTGCATGTGCGTTTGCATCGATGCATGCCTGTGTTGGAATACCCTCGCCGATAGTAATCACCGCTCGCCACTTGGCGAATTTCGCACCTAAAGATTTATATTCAGCTAAGCGATCACGTAAGCCGTCCAGTCCTTCCGTCACTTTTTCATTGGGATGATTAGCAAAGTCTTTCGCACCGGTATCCACTTTAATCCCGGGCATAATACCTTGATCGATTAATGCTTTTGGAAACGGGGTGCCATCGCTGGTTGCCTGGCGAATGGTTTCATCAAACAGAATCATGCCGCTAATGTACTGATTACAATCCGGGGCAGTAATAAGTATGTCACGATAGGCGCGTCGATTTTCTTCTGTGGATTCGATGTTAATGGTATCGAATCGTTTTTTTATCGTGGGTGAACTCTCATCAATGGCGAGTATGCCTTTACCTTCAGCTACCATTGCCTTTGCTGTTGTTTCAAGTTCCGCTGCGCTCATGATTGTTCCTCTCAGGTTTTACAATAGTTAAAGTGTTAGTGGGTTAATCGTGTCGTGAATAAATATACTGAATAACGTCTGTTTTATAGTGTATGTTCGAGGGCCTGACCAACCTGAATGATTTTCATATTGTTGGTCCCGCCGCGCCGACCGCGTAAATCACCTTTGGTGATGATGACAAAGTCGCCATCTTTTACAACACCGAAGTCCAGTAAGATATCGATCATTTCCTTATTGGCTTCCAGTGGATCGGTATGGGTAATATCAAATTTTACCGGATAAACACCGCGATAGAGTGCAACCCGTCGACGGGTTGATGTATGCCGGGTAAACGCAAAAATAGGAATGCCGGAACTGATACGCGACATCCATAAACATGTGCCGCCCGTTTCGGTAAGCGTACAAATTGCCTTAGCACCGATATGATTGGCTGAATACATGCTGGACATGGCAATGGCTTCTGCAATATTTTCAAAACGCTGATTGATACGATGATCCGAGACCCTGACGCTGCGTTGTTTTTCCGCTTCTTCACAAATGCGCGACATCGCGCCGACGGCTTTATCAGGATAACGACCAATACTTGTCTCGCCAGACAACATAACGGCATCAGTGCCATCAATCACCGCATTGGCAACATCAAACACTTCGGCACGTGTCGGTATTTTATTTTCAATCATCGACTCCATCATTTGTGTCGCCGTAATGACCGCACGATCCATGTCTCTGGCCATCTTGATTAAACTCTTCTGCACTGGTGGTAAAGCAGCATCACCAATCTCGACACCCAAATCGCCACGAGCAATCATAATCACGTCGGACTCTTCAATAATTTCCTCGATATGGTTGAGGGCTTCAGCACGTTCTATCTTGGCAATAATGCGCGCCTGACATTTACACTCTTCCATCATCTTTCGTGCATGCCGAATATCTTCGGCATCGCGCGGGAAGGAAATGGCAACATAATCGACCTTGATTTCGGTGGCATGTTTTAAGTCAGCAATGTCTTTTTCGGTTAGTGCGCTGGCTGACAAGCCACCGCCTTGAAGATTAATTCCTTTGTTATCGCTTAATATGCCACCGGTGATGACTTCGCACTCTATGATGTATTTCCCTACCGATTTAACATGAAATACGATTCTGCCATCGTCGACTAACAGGACGTTATCCGGCTTGACGTCTTTAGGTAGGTTCTTATAACTGACGCCAACCTGTGTTTCATCACCAGCATCAGAGTCAAGTTGGGTATCTATTTTAAATATGTCGCCTTCTTTTAAATTTACAGACTTATTTTTAAAACGTTCAATACGAATCTTGGGTCCTTGTAAATCAGCAATAACCGCAACTGCGTGTCGTCGTTTCAATGAGAGTTTGCGTATTTCTTTCATACGCTTTTCATGTTCGGCATGGGTTTGATGCGAGTAATTCAGGCGAAACACATCAACGCCATCCGCGATCAGTTTTTCCAGCATGCCGGGTTGGTCAGTTGCAGGACCCAGGGTCGCAATGATTTTTGTTCTTCTCATGAGATGTTTTTTTATCCAGCTAATAGCGTAATCACCCGTTGTTAAAGCTTCATGAACAACGATTAGTATTCCCGTGCTTTTTCCATTGCAGCCCAGGACCTTGCCGCTTCTTCGAGGATTTCAATGGCTGGTAGTTTTTTCCCTTCCAGAAATTCAAGGAACGCACCGCCACCGGTAGAGATGTAACTGATGTCGCTTATTACGCCAAACTTGCTTATCGCGGCGATGGTATCGCCACCACCCGCGATGGAATAGGCGTCACTATTGGCAATGGCGTCAGCAAGATTTTTTGTGCCAGCACTAAATTGTTCAAACTCAAATACGCCCAGTGGTCCATTCCAGACAATCGTATTTGCGTTAGTTAATATGTTGTTAAGCTGTTGGCTGGTTTCCGGACCTACGTCCAGGATCAGGTCGTCATCTTCAATGTCCGATAATAGTTTTGTTATCGCGGGTGTATTTTCATCAAATGCCTTACCGCAAACGACATCAACTGGCAGCGGAATATCACAGCCCTTTATTTTCGCCTGTTCTATCAGGTTTGCTGCTACCTCGACCAGATCGGCCTCGAACAGCGAATTGCCGATATTATGCCCAGCGGCCTTCAAAAAAGTATTGGCAATACCGCCACCGACAATGAGCTGATCGACTTTATCGGAGAGTGTTTCCAATATAGTTAACTTGGTCGATACTTTGGCGCCGCCCACAATTGCAACCAGCGGTTTCTTGGCATCGCGCAGTGCTTTGGTTAAGGCTTTTAACTCAGCGATCAGTAAAGGGCCGGCAGCCGCTATTGCTGCATATTTTGCGACGCCATGGGTGGACGCTTGCGCGCGATGCGCAGTCGCAAAGGCATCGTTAATGTAAACCTGACAAAGCTGACCCATTTTACGAGAGAGCGCTTCATCGTTTTTGGTTTCGCCTGTTTCAAACCTGACATTCTCACACAGCACAATGTCTTTATCAGACATATCGATACCATTCAGCCAGTCTTTAATAAGCGGTACGTCCCGACCCAGTAGCTCGCTTAAGCATTTTGCGATAGGTGCAAGTGAGAATGCCTCGTCGTACTGCCCTGCAACCGGGCGTCCGAGATGAGAAACCAGGATGATTTTTGACCCTGCCTCAAGCAATTGTTTTATTGTCGGTAAGCTGGCGCGGATGCGAGTGTCATCAGCCACCGCACCATCTTTCAATGGCACGTTGTAATCTTCACGGATAAGAACGGTTTTGCCCGAGAGGTCCAGATCAGCAATTTTTACCAGTATGGTCACGTTTTTAGTCTAGTCGTTTATGATGCATTCATTAATGCAATGGTGGTATCGAGCATGCGATTGGAGAAGCCCCATTCATTGTCATACCAGGCAACAACCTTAACCAGTTTACCATCGATGACTTTGGTCAATGATGCGTCATAGGTTGATGATGCCGGGTCATGATTAAAATCAATTGATACGAGTGGCGCGTCGTTATAGGCGAGTACACCTTTTAAGCTACCGTCGGCAGCGTCTTTTAACAATGCGTTGATTTCTTCAATAGTCGTCTCGCGGGCTGCAGAGAAACTCAGATCGACCATTGATACATTAATGGTAGGGACGCGTACGGCATAACCATCGAGCTTGCCATTTAATTCTGGCATAACCAGGCCTACGGCCGCTGCGGCACCAGTCTTGGTCGGAATCATCGACATGGTTGCCGAACGTGCGCGTCGCAGGTCACTGTGATACACGTCGGTCAGGACCTGATCATTGGTATAGGCATGAATGGTGGTCATCACACCACTGAGTATTCCAATATGTTCATGTAAGACTTTTGCGAGGGGTGCCAGACAATTTGTTGTGCAGGATGCGTTTGAGATAACCGTATCTGACCCTTTGAGCACATCATCATTGACGCCATAAACGACGGTCGCATCAACATCATTCCCACCCGGTGCCGAGATAATGACTTTCTTAGCGCCACCTTCAAGGTGTGCCGACGCTTTGGCCTTGCTGGCGAAGAAGCCGGTCGACTCGTGTACTACATCAACGCCTAATTCACCCCAGGGTAATTTGGCTGGATCGCGTTCTGATAACACACGCACTTTGTCACCGTTGACGATCATGTGATTGCCCTCGACGCTGATACTGCCTGGAAATTTTCCATGCGCAGTGTCATATTGTGTCAGGTGCGCGTTGGTATTTGCGTCACCCAAGTCATTAATTGCAACTATTTCGATTTCAGATGTGCGGTTTGATTCATAAACTGCACGTAAGATATTGCGGCCAATTCGACCGTAGCCGTTAATACCGACTTTTATTGTCATTGCTTTACTCCGCTCTGCTTTATTTAAAAATTATGTTTACTATTAAAAACTATTGACCAGATCCGTCAGCGCCTTTTCTGTCAAATTGAAATGTTCAAATACATCTTTTGCTGGCGCAGATTCCCCGAAGGTATTAACGCCTAATTCTTTTCCATCAAGCCCGGTGTATTTTTTCCAGTAGTCAGTGACACCTGCTTCAATGGCGATTCGGTTTCGGCAAGTATCAGGTAAGACAGCGTTTTTGTAGTCTTCATCCTGCTGGTCGAATGTATCGGTGCTCGGCATGGAGACAACGCGAATATTTTTGCCATTGTCGTTAAGTTGATTGGCAACATTCACTGCCAGACTGACTTCCGAACCGGTAGCGATGATGATGACATCCGGTTTTTGTCCGCTATCAATCAATATGTATCCGCCACGTTTGATGTTTGCAATTTGCTTGTCGTCTCTGACCATATGTGGCAATCCCTGACGAGAAAATAACAAACTTGTCGGACCGTCTTTATTTTCTATTGCCGCTTGCCAAGCAATGATGGATTCTACCGCATCACACGGTCGCCACAATGCCATATTAGGCATCAGACGCAATGTTGAAGCTTGTTCGACGGCCTGATGCGTGGGTCCATCTTCACCCAATCCAATGGAATCATGTGTGAACACAAAGATATTTCTTATCTTCATCAGTGCCGACATGCGCAATGCATTACGGGCATACTCCGAAAACATCAGGAACGTCCCCGAGTAAGGAATGAAGCCACCATGCAAAGCAATGCCATTATTGATGGCGGCCATGGCAAATTCACGCACGCCGTAAGAGATGTAGTTCCCTTGTTTATTTTCCCGGCTTATCATCCTGGAGCCTGACCAGTTGGTCAGGTTAGAACCAGTGAGGTCGGCTGAACCACCAATCATTTCGGTTAAGTGCTTGGCAAATGCTTCGATTGCATTCTGCGATGCTTTGCGTGAGGCAATTGACTCAGCTTTTTCATTGACGGCATTGATAGCACTACTGACGATATTATCCCAATCACTGATTAAATCGCCTGATAGTCGTCGTTGGAATTCTTCCGCCAGAGCAGGATAGGCTTGTTGGTAATCGGAAAACAGTGCTTGCCAGGCCTGTTCCGCTTGTTCGCCTTTAGCTCGCGCATTCCACGCGGCATAGTATTCATCAGGAACAACAAACGCGTCATGCTCCCAGCCAATCTTTTCGCGAGTCAGCGTTATTTCATCAGCGCCAAGTGGTGCGCCGTGGCTGGATTCTTTGCCAGCTTTATTGGGTGAACCCCAACCGATAATCGTTTTACAACAGATCAAACTGGGTTGTGATGTATGGGCTTTCGCCTCCGTAATCGCGACCTTAATCTTCTCTGGATCGTGACCATCAATATCGCGAATAACATGCCAGCCGTAGGCCTCAAAACGTGCTGCCACATCTTCGGTAAACCAGCCATCAGTATCACCATCAATTGATATCTGATTACTGTCGTACAGAGCAATCAGTTTACCCAGGCCGAGTGTTCCCGCCAGCGAACAGGCTTCATGCGAGATACCTTCCATTAGACAGCCATCGCCAACCGTTACGTAGGTGTAGTGATCAACGATAGTAAAATCATCTTTATTGTAATTCGCTGCCAGTACGGATTCCGATAGAGCCATGCCGACTGCATTAGCCAGACCCTGGCCCAGTGGCCCGGTTGTGGTTTCTATCCCGGGCGCATAGCCGTATTCCGGGTGGCCTGGTGTTTTAGAGTGTAGCTGTCTGAAGTTTTTGATTTCTTCGATAGATAAGTCGTAACCACTGAGGTGTAGAAGAGAATAGACCAGCATCGAGCCATGGCCATTGGACATAATAAAACGGTCACGGTTTGCCCAATCTGGATTAGCCGGGTTGTGGTTGAGAAAGTCGTTCCACAGTACCTCGGCGATATCAGCCATACCCATCGGTGCGCCCGGGTGGCCTGATTTGGCGCGTTCAACCGCGTCCATGCTGAGTGCACGGATTGCGTTGGCAAGTTGCTGCCTGGATAACATTTATGACTCCCCCGGTTTCGCTCTAAGCCCTTTTTCAGGAAATTATCAGTATGAAAAATCGTATGGCGCGTTGCTACAGAAAATAAAACAGTAGTGAAAACTGCCAGCGTTATGATTTTGAAAACATACTCACGGACAGGACAGACATTCGCCAGAAATAAAGCGCGACATTGTCGCTTAACTGATGGTTTCGGGCAAGATGAAAGCCTTTAAATTAAATAAATTCTGGGTATTTTTTTGTCTATTGTCAGGGTAATTTTGCAGAAAGATGTTGAACAGCAAGAAATAGCTTATTTTTTCCACTTTATAGAACAGCCCATGCTGGGTATCTGCTCGGCAGGACCTTGACCGGTGTTGGCGATGTCTCGCATAGCTTCGAGCAAATCTCTACGGGCATCAGGTTTCATTTCTCCCATGCCCGTGTCATCCAGCCTGCCACGATATTGCAATTCCAGTTCCTTGTTATAGCCAAAGAAATCGGGTGTGCAAATGGCACCATATTGTTTTGCCACTTGCTGGGTCTCATCTACCAGATAAGGAAACGGATAGTTGAATTGTTCGGCTATTTTTTTCATATTTTCGGTGGAGTCTTCCGGGTAATCATTTTGATCATTAGACATGATAGCGACGCTGTTTATACCCATTGCCTTTAATTCAAGTGTGTCGGTTACCAGTCTTTGTTGTATGGCTTTGACATAGGGGCAATGATTGCAAATAAACATCACCAGCGTGCCATTCTTCCCGGTGCAGTCTTGCAAAGACCAGTGCTTGCCGTTTACATCAGGCAATTCGAAATCAAATGCTTTCTGTCCGAAATCACAGATGGGTGTTTCCATTAAAACCATTGTCTCTACCTCTTAATACTATTCCTGATAACGTGTATGAAAAATTTTTATGTGGCTTTAGGTGCGCTAGCGATAAAGAAACGATAGAATCCGCGCCTCAATAATCAAGTATACGGAATCACAATGAGCGATAACTACCTTTTTACATCAGAATCAGTATCAGAAGGGCACCCTGATAAAGTTGCCGATCAGGTTTCGGATGCCGTTGTTGATGCGATTTTCAGTCAGGATACTAAGGGCAGAATCGCCTGCGAAACCATGGTTAACACCGGTATGGTGGTGTTATCAGGCGAGATTACCACCTCAGCCACTTTGGACTATCCGACGATAGCGCGCGACACTATTCGCGAAATTGGTTACACCTCATCTGAAATGGGCTTTGATGCCGATAGCTGTGCGGTGATGGTGGCAATGGATAAGCAATCACCAGATATTGCTCAGGGTGTGAATGAAGGTGAAGGCCTGGATTTGGATCAAGGTGCCGGTGACCAGGGTTTGATGTTTGGCTTCGCCTGTGATGAAACCGATGTGTTGATGCCGTTTCCGATTACCTACTCACATCTGCTGGTAAAGAAACAGGCCGAGGTCCGAAAGAGTGGCGGTTTGACCTGGCTGCGTCCTGATGCGAAATCGCAAGTCACTGTTGTTTATGAAAATGGTAAACCTGCCTCGATTGATACAGTCGTGTTATCTACGCAGCATGATCCAGACATTGAGTTCAACGAACTTGAAGAAGCTGTCATCGAACAGATAATCAAACCCGTATTACCTGCCGACATTATTACCGATAAGACGCGATATCTGGTTAACCCTACCGGTCGATTTGTGATTGGCGGGCCAGTTGGCGATTGTGGTTTGACCGGCCGTAAAATTATTGTCGATACCTACGGTGGGATGGCAAGACATGGTGGTGGTGCATTCTCCGGCAAAGACCCTTCTAAAGTGGATCGCTCTGCTGCGTATGCTGCCCGATATGTGGCAAAGAATATTGTTGCAGCAGGCTTAGCTTCTCGCTGTGAAATTCAGGTCTCCTATGCGATTGGTGTGGCTGAGCCGACTTCTATTAGTGTGGAAACCTTCGGCACGGGCAAGGTTGAGGAAGTGAAATTGATCGAAGCGATTCGCGAGCACTTTGATTTAAGACCAAAAGGGATCATCGCGATGCTGGATCTGTTACGACCTATCTACGCTAAAACGGCGGCGTATGGGCATTTTGGACGACAAGATATTGAATTGCCTTGGGAAAAAACAGATAAGGCTGATGCCTTAAGTGCAATTGCCTAGTTAATTCAATCTGCTGTTTAACGAAAATCGGTATTAGTATGGATTTCTGTTCAGTTTTAGACCTAATTCTTTTTTGAAACCAGTCGGCTGCGGGTTTATACTCCGCAGCCTAAATCAAATACGGTTCTGAGGAGCGTTGCAACGGATCACTTCCGCTAGGCTCAGGACTCTGAAAATTTCAAACGACGCTCGCTTAAATTGTTTATGACTATAGGAGAAACAAGATGAGCGTAGCAGCCACGTCTATTTCAAATGACTATCAAGTAGCCGATATCTCTCTGGCAGATTGGGGCCACAAAGAACTTCGTATTGCCGAGACAGAAATGCCCGGTTTGGTCAGCATCCGCGAAGAGTATGCCAGCGAGCAGCCTTTGAAAGGCGCAAGAATTGCCGGTTCTCTGCATATGACTATCCAGACAGCCGTGTTAATTGAAACTCTGCGCGCACTGGGTGCCGATGTGCGTTGGGCCTCGTGTAATATTTTTTCAACCCAGGATCATGCCGCAGCGGCAATCGCCGATCAGGGCATCCCGGTATTTGCTTACAAAGGTGAAAGTCTTGAAGAATACTGGGATTACACCCACCGTATCATGCAGTGGTCTGATGGCGGCGCACCCAACATGATTCTTGATGATGGTGGTGATGCCACTATGTTGTTGATGCTGGGTACCAAGGCAGAGAAAGACATCTCGGTGTTGGGCAATCCCGGCTCGGAAGAAGAAAAATATCTGTTCGCAGCAATTAAGAGCAAATTAGCCGAAGATGGTGATTTTTATTCGCGCACTTTGGCAAACATACAAGGTGTTACTGAAGAAACCACGACTGGTGTACAGCGTCTTTATCAAATGCAGAAGCGTGGTGAACTGCCATTTCCCGCCATCAATGTTAACGACTCGGTCACGAAATCAAAATTCGATAATCTGTATGGTTGTCGTGAGTCCCTGGTTGATGGTATTAAGCGTGCGACTGATGTGATGGTGGCAGGTAAAGTTGCGCTGGTACTGGGTTATGGCGATGTCGGCAAAGGCAGCGCTCAATCATTGCGTGGTTTGGGTGCTACCGTCTGGATTACTGAAGTCGATCCAATCTGTGCCTTGCAGGCTGCAATGGAAGGCTATCGGGTGGTATGTCTGGAAGATGTCGTTGAGCAAATCGATATCTTTGTGACTGCGACCGGTAATTTCAACATCATTCGTCATGAGCATATGTTGAAAATGAAAGATCAGGCTATCGTTTGTAACATCGGTCACTTCGATAATGAGATTGATATCGCGAGCCTTGAGCAGTATGAGTGGGAAGAGATTAAACCACAGGTCGATCATGTTATTTTCCCTGATGGCAAACGCATCATTTTATTGGCGAAAGGGCGATTAATTAATTTAGGTTGTGCAACTGGCCACCCCAGCTTTGTCATGTCTAACTCATTCACTAATCAGGTATTGGCGCAAATCGAGTTATTTACCAAGGGCGATCAGTATCAAAATGATGTTTACGTATTACCCAAACATCTTGATGAAAAGGTCGCTCGCTTGCACCTTGATCGTATCGGTGCCAAGTTGACGACATTGACCGAAGCCCAAGCCGATTATATCAATGTCAAAGTCGAAGGTCCTTACAAGCCTGAGCACTATCGTTATTAATCGATTTTCTTTGGAGTTAACTATCCCGGGCTTTTGCCCGGGGTGATGCTTCAGTTAAATCGATTCATCAATAATTTTGCTCAATATCTGGTAGGGCTGATATGGAATCACAAAAACACTTTAAACGAAGCTTCAGTTTCGAATTTTTCCCACCGCGCACGCCGGAATCAATCGGCAAATTACAAACAACTCAGGAAGAACTTGCCAAGTTAAATCCTGATTTTTTCTCGGTCACCTTTGGTGCCGGCGGCAGTACCCGTGATAGAACCTTTGAAACGGTACAGGACATTAGCGAAAAAACCGGAATCGAGGCCGCTCCGCATATTTCCTGCATGGGTTCCTTGAACGAAGAAATCAAGGTCATTCTCGATAATTACAAAAATGCCGGTATCAAGCGTGTCGTTGCATTGCGTGGAGACTTACCTTCTGGTTCAGTCGGCTATGGTCAGCTGCGCTATGCGAATGAACTGGTGGAATTTATCCGCAAGGAAACCGGCGATCATTTTCATATTGAAGTCGCGGCTTATCCTGAGTTTCATCCGCAAGCTGCAAATGCACAGTCCGATTTGAAAAACTTTGCGCGTAAAATTGAAGCTGGTGCAAATAGCGCGATTACGCAATATTTCTATAATCCTTTTGCTTACTATCGCTTTATTGATAGCTGCGAAAAGTTGGGACTCGATGTGCCTATCGTGGCCGGGATTATGCCGATCATTAATTGTACTCAATTATTGCGTTTCTCTGAGGCGTGTGGCGCTGAGATCCCGCGCTGGATACTGTTGCGACTGCAGGAATTTGGAGATGATCGTGCGTCGATCAGGGCATTTGGTATTGATGTCACTACAGAATTATGTGAGGAATTACTTACTAACGGTGCGCCTGGGCTACATTTCTATACGATGAATCAGTCAGATGCCAGCGTTAAAATCTGGAAAAATCTTGGTATTGATCAAAGAGATAAATGATCCTGACGAATAGATTCCTATAATTTCGGGAGAAATACCTCTAATCATAACTTTTTGACTGTGGTATTTTTCCTCAAATTGCTTGCTGTTATGCATTTTAGGTTGTATGTTTGCATATGAAAGTATTTAGGAATCAATATCTTGTCAGCACAAGTTGAGAATGTAAACGCAATTGAGAGTCAGCAGCGACCCTCATTATTGTTCGTTGATGATGATCCCATTATCGTCGATGCGCTTTCTGCTGTTCTCAAAAAAGATTTTGACATCATCACTGCCGATTCCAGAAAGCAGGTTTCCCGACTAATTAAAGATTCCGCCGATAAACCTTCACTTGCATTAGTTGATCTAGGTTTGCCTCCAAAACCGCATTCTCCAGAAGAAGGTTTCAAGTTAATTGAAGAATTGATGTCATTTAATAGTGATTTCAAGATATTGATCCTGTCCGGACAAAATGAAGAAAATAATATTCATCATGCTCTGACCTTAGGCGCGGTTGATTTCATTCCTAAACCCTGCGACATGTCATTGTTGCGCGCGCGTTTGCAACATCAAATGATGATGTTGCAAGCAGAGATGCATGAAAAACAACGACAGCATGATGATGTTGAGTTGCTTGGAGAAAGCACGGCATTAAAGACACTAAGAGATCTTATTAAGCAATTTGCTGATACACCTTATCCGGTGTTAATTGAAGGTGAGTCTGGCACCGGTAAGGAACTGGTGGCGTCGGAATTACATAAGGCCAGTCATCGCTCGGAACTACCTTTTCTGACAGTTAACTGCGCAGCCTTTACGCCTGAACTATTGGAAGCCCAATTATTTGGCCATGCCAAGGGCTCTTTTACTGGCGCCAGTTCAGAACGTAAAGGTTTTTTTGAAGAAGCTGAAGAAGGCACGCTATTCCTGGACGAAATCGGTGAGCTGCCATTGACACTGCAGTCAAAGTTGCTGCGCGTACTGGAAAATGGCGAATTTTATCGAATTGGTGAAACCAAAACTCGTGTCTCAAAGGCAAGGGTGTTAACCGCGACCAATCGAGATCTGAAAGAAGAGGTTAAAGTCGGGAACTTCAGAAAAGATCTGTACCATCGTTTATCAGTCCTAACTATCTCTGTGCCCCCATTGCGAGAGCGAGAGCAGGATGCAGTGCTGCTGTTAGAGCACTTTAAAAACATCTATGCAATCAGCGCTGCACCGTTCTCACTTGAAGACGAGGCGCGCGATTTGCTGGTGACATATTCTTTCCCAGGTAACATCCGTGAATTACGCAACATTGTCATACGTTTGTCGGCCAAGCATGCCGGTAAACAAGTGAGTCGTGAGAGTCTGCTGGAAGAGTTGGAAACAGATTTTCAAACGACTCTCGATGCTGATGGTGTTGCTGAGGAATGGCTGGCGAGAGAGCTGGCTGACAAAGGTTTTCATCTGGATGAAAAATTGACGGAAATGGAACAACGCTATGTCAATCTGGCATTAAGACAATGTAATGGAAATCTAAGTAAAGCGGCCAAAATGTTAGGCATAAATCGTACTACACTTTATAGCAGGCTAGAGCGGCTAAATATCAATACGAAATCGACGGAAGATTAGGCGATGTATTACGATTATTTTAATCTAAAACAACCCCCATTCAGGATTACGCCCGATACGAGTTTGTTTTTTCCGGGCGGTGATCGCGGTGCTATTCTCGATGCGCTGATTTATGCCATTGTCAGTGGTGAGGGTATCGTTAAGCTGGTTGGAGAAGTGGGAAGTGGTAAAACCACGCTCTGTCGGATGCTGGAAAAGGAATTGCCAGCAAATGTCGAAATTGTCTATCTGGCTAATCCCAGTTTATCCCCCGACAATATCTTACATGCTATCGCTTTTGAACTTGGTATCAAGGTGCAGCCCGATTCCAGTCGTTTGAAAGTGATGAATGATTTACAAAATTATTTGTTAGAACGACACGCCGAAAACAAACAGGTCGTGGTGTTTGTTGAGGAAGCGCAAAGCATGCCAATTGCCACACTTGAAGAAATACGTTTGTTGAGCAATTTGGAAACCGCGCAAAACAAGTTGTTACAAATTGTGATATTCGGGCAGCCAGAACTTGATGTCATGATTGCCAGGCAGGAGATCCGACAGCTGAAAGAGCGGATTACTTACAGCTTTTACTTGAACCCGTTAAAGCCTGAAGAGATCAAGGACTATATCAACTCACGACTGCGTGCCTGTGGCTATCGCTCGACTGAGTTATTCAACGAGAAAGCGATCAAATGCATTGCAAAGTATTCAAATGGATTATTACGAAGGATTAACATCCTGGCTGATAAATCTCTGCTGGCTTGTTATGCCGCGAATGTTAATTGTGTCACTGCCAAACATGTTGAACTTGCTGCAAGTGAAACAGAGTTTGTTAGTGACAGAAAAACACGCAACATCAGTTTTAATCGTCCAGTATTTTTATACTCGCTGTTGGCTATCAGTCTGGCTTCAATTGTTTTATTCGCCTTGCTAAATCTGGATCTTTTTAGCGTCGATAAGCAAACGGAACAACTGAAAAAAGAAAACCTGGCGGTGCTGCATACTGATGTCGAAGATGATAATTCTGCGTTAATGCTGATAGAACAAAATGAGGAAGACGTAGTGCTGACCAATGAAAAAATGTCCGCTAGCATTGTTAAATCGGAAGTGACTGACAGTGCAACCAGCATTGAAGAAACTTTGGCAGTTGAATCGCAGCTGTTGCCGGATCCTTCGGAGCTCGAGTCGGCAGCATGGCAATCAATGGAACAGTATGTCTATACCTATCCGGAAACGCCATTAAAGCAAGAGAATGTAGTGAATGAAATTTCTGGAGATATGATGAATATCGATAGCATAAAAAATACGCCAGCGTATTCGAGCCAGAATCGTGAATTACTGATGCAACAGCTGGTGGAGTTACCTTCCGAAACAATAATGACACACAATTCTCTAGCAACCGGTATGACATGTAAGCTTTGCAGCACTTTCATATATCGACCGGTGAAAGAGACGCAAGAGAGCATTAACTAGTTTATAGGGGTTGTTTAAATGATGACTATCACGATGATACTACACAGGAGCAAAGCACAATGAATAAACTATTCATATTGTTCATATTTGCAATGTTGATTAGCGCGTGTGCTGAACTTGAGCCCAAACCGTTTGTTCAATCCAGTGGACATATCAAGGCTGAGGATGCACCTGTAGTCAGCGCGGCTATCCCAGAACTGGTTGAAACGGTCCCGGTCTTGCCAGAGCCAAGCGAACCTGAACCGCTGGAACGCTATACCGTCGTTGTGAATGAAGTCCCGGTAAAAGAATTATTATTTGCGCTTGCCAGGGATGCAAAGATCAATGTTGATATTCATCCTGATATTGACGGAGCAGTGACGATAAACGCGGTAGAACAAACCTTGCCGCAAATACTCAACCGTATGTCAAACCAGATAGATATGCGCTATGAATTCGATGGCGATAATCTGGTGATTACCCGTGATGCGCCTTTTTTAAGAACCTATAGGATTGACTATGTGAACATGTCGCGTGATATGACCAGTACCAACACTGTGGCAACGCAGATTGCTGCTACCAGTGGTAGCGGCGTTGCAGCAGGTGGTGCCGGCGGTGGAGCGGGTGGAGGTGGAGCCGGCGGTGCAGGTGGCGGCAATAACTCAACAACTGAAGTGACCAGCACATCGAATAATAATTTTTGGCAGACTTTGATTGCTAATATCAACGCAATTATTTCTGATGAAGGACAACAGGCAACGCAAATTACGAATTCTGTAATGGCTACGCCTGAATCGGGTTTACTGACAGTGCGTGCAACTGCCAGGCAACATAAAGAAATACAAAAATATATCGACGTTACTATAGCCAATGCGAAACGCCAGGTGTTGATCCGCGTTACGATTGCAGAAGTGACGCTGAATGATACCTACCAGGCTGGCGTCAACTGGTCGCTACTCCAGTCTGCAGCCAAGGCTGGATTTACAATTGCATCTAGCTCATTTACCGGCCCACCAGCAAATACAATAAGTTCTTTTGTATTAAGTTATGTCGACCCAAACGAGTCACGGGATGATCGATTGACGACCACTGTGCAATTACTCGACGAATTTGGTGATACACGGGTGCTTTCCAGTCCACAGCTAATGGTATTGAATAACCAAACAGCCGTATTGAAGGTGGTTGAGAATATTGTATATTTTGCAGTTGATGCCGAGGTTACGCCAAACCCAGTTGCAACAGGCGCACCTATTCAGGCTGTAGATACGACTGCGCAAACCGTACCTGTCGGGATTGTTATGAGTGTCACACCACAAATCAGTACTAGTGGAGAGGTTTCATTAAATGTGCGACCCACGATTTCACGTATTAGTAGTTTCGTCAATGATCCGAATCCACTACTGGCGGACGCTAATGTTACTAACCCGGTCCCCCAGATTGAAATTAGGGAAATGGAGTCTATGTTACGTCTGACCGATGGCCAGATCGGTGTGCTCGGTGGTCTGATGCAGGACGAGTCGCAAGAGAATGACAGGGGTCTGCCTGGTATTAAGGATGTGGAAGGCATCGGTGCCTTGTTCAAAGACAGGCAGATTATTGAGAACAAGACCGAACTCGTGATCTTCATTCAACCCTATATCATTAATAGTCCAAGTATTGAGACAGAACTGGAAGAATATAAACAATATCTTGATCAGACGTCTTATTACGACGCAAATTCACTGGAGACAGCGACACCGTGAGTCTGTTAATGGACGCCTTGAAAAAGGCGGAAGAAGAAAAAAAACGAGCAGCGAAACAACTTAAGGAAGTTGATGAGCTGCCTGATGTTGATGATAGCGGTAGTTTTTCCAGCAATGAATTAGCTGACAGTACTGATGAGCAACCGGTATTGCAACAATCCGCTTTTTCAGAGACCTCTGAACTTACTCTGGAGCCATTAGATTCTATCTTTGAGGATACCGCTGTTTTACCGGTCGAAGATACTCAGCAAATTAGCCAAAAAGACATCCCGACCGTCGATGTCACGCAGTCATTCTCAGAGGATATGACTATCGAAAATACTGTTGAAAAATCGATAATTGATCAGTCACTCGAGGCTACTCAGGAAGCAATCGATCTTGATGATAATAATGTATTGGAAGGCTTAAGCACTGAGAGTTCATCAGCACCGTTTGATGATACCTTCCATGGTGTAATCATGGACGAAGCTGACGAGGATACTGATGTTTATGAGGAGACGCTGCCGGGGGTTTCTGCGGATCAGCTTGCGAAAGATATTGGTGGGGGTAATTATCAACCCACTCCCGTAGCCGCACAGACTGTTTTTTCCGCCTCACAAAAGAATACCAAAACCAGCAAGTCATCATTTAAATGGGGAGTGCTGACAGTGATGATTGTACTTGCACTAGGTTCATTCGCAGTTTTTTATTATTTTTCTATCACTCCAGTGTCAAGAACGATGCCTTCCCCAACAGTCGCCAGGGGCATAGAGACAACTCCAGTTCCACCGAGAGCTCTGTCAATTCCTGAGGCCGAGGAAGAAGCGGTTAGCGGAACATTAATTTCATCTGAAACGGCGGTTAATAATGATACTGATCTCCCTGAAGTGACACAGGTTGATCAAACCCTTGAACAGGTGATCGATACTGAAATGAGCCCAGAATTGATCGCTCAGGCACAGGCAGTGGCAGAGCAGATGACGATAAAGGATGAAGATATGGTCGAACAGGAGATTCAAGTAGATGAAATTAAAGATGTATTAGTCGACAAGATTGCAGGGATGGATACTGCTGAATCAATAGCAGAAATAGTAACTGATAAGCGCGACGCAGTAGAAGATATAGCAGCGCCGGTCTCTGATGCGCCAACGAATGACGGCTCAACAGAAGCACTGATAGCTAAAGCGCAAGTGCTGGAAGATGCAGCAGGTACCAGTGTAAATACGCCTGATGCCAGTGTTATTCGTATTAGTAAAAATACCAAACCTGAAAAAAAAGCTGTTATTATCGGGCAAGCATTTAAGGCGTTTAAAGCAAGACAATACGATGCTGCCCGTTCTTTGTATAACGACGCATTGAAACTCCAGCCAAATAGTCGTGATGCTCATCTTGGCCTTGCTGCAATCGCCATACGTGACGCTGATAAAACAGCGGCGTATTCACACTATGCTTATTTGTTAAAGCTTAATCCCAAAGACCCACTCGCAATTAGTGCGCTGCAATCCTTGTATAACGATCCTGATCCTGTGCGTGACGAGAGTGCGATCAAGTTGCTCCTACAGAGCGAGGGTGATTTACCTTATTTACATTTCGCGTTAGGGAATATTTATGCAAAACAATTACGCTGGTCTGAAGCGCAGCAGGCTTTTTTTGATGCTTATCGAGTTGATAATAATAACGCTGAGTATGCATTTAATCTTGCAGTGAGTCTTGATCACATGGGTAAATATAAGGCAGCAAGAGATTTTTATCAGCAGGCATTAGATCTGGCAGATCCTGCCTCGACCAGGTTCGATTATGTTGCTGTGAATAATCGCATTGCTGCATTATCAGCTTCGACTGCGATAAAACCGTGACAGGGGCACATAAAAAGCACTATCGGCTTGGTGAGATCCTGGTACAAAAAGGGGTCACCACCCACGATCAGATTGATATTGCTCTTACTGAACAAAAACGCAGTAAAGAGCATCTCGGCAAGATACTGGTAAGGCTCGGGTTTGCAACGGAAGCGATTATCCGTGACGTCATTGGCGGTGTCATTGGTCAGGAGAGTGTCGATCTAAATAAGGCAGTGCCAGACAGCGAAGCGGTATCAATGATACCGAAAGACATGGCGCGTCGACTACGCGTACTGCCACTAACCTACAACGGCTTGACACATCAGTTAACCATTGCAATGTGTGACACGTTTAATGTTGTTGCATTGGATCAAATCAATACGCATCTTGGTGGCAACGCAGAGGTTGTGCCAGTGCTTGCTGGTGAGGCTGAAATCGAAAAAGCGATTGATCAGTTTTACGGGTTTGAGCTATCTGTCGATGGTATTTTAAATGAGATTGAAACCGGTGAAATTGATTATCAGAGTCTCGATGCCGAATCTGATGAGTACAGTCAACCCGTCGTGCGCCTGGTCAATGCTTTATTAGCGGACGCGGTTAAACGCAATGCCTCAGACATTCACTTTGAACCGGAAGAGGGTTTCTTACGCTTTCGTTACAGAATCGATGGTGTATTGAGACAGATCCGAAGTCTGCATAAAAACTACTGGTCTGCGATCGCGGTTCGAGTCAAAGTCATGTCGGGAATGGATATTGCTGAAACCCGGGCACCTCAAGACGGACGCATCTCACTCTCATTGTCTGGAAGAAAAGTCGATTTTCGTGTATCGACATTACCGACTGTGCATGGTGAAAATATTGTCTTACGTGTACTTGATAGACAAAAAGGTATCGTCAGCTTTGAACAACTCGGCTTAAGAGAGGATGCGCAGAATACACTGAAATTGATGGTGGCGAGGCCAGAAGGGATTATTCTGGTCACCGGCCCTACAGGAAGTGGTAAGACGACCACGCTGTATTCAATTTTAAGTTATTTGAATACGGAGTCTGTCAATATCATGACTCTGGAAGATCCGGTCGAATATCCTACCACCATGATTCGACAAACCTCGGCCAATGAAACTTCAAGGCTCGACTTCGCCAGCGGTATTCGCTCTTTAATGCGTCAGGATCCGGATATCATCCTGGTTGGTGAGATTCGAGACGAAGATACTGCCAGCATGGCATTTCGCGCGGCGATGACTGGTCACCAGGTATTTTCAACCTTGCATACGAACTCCGCATTGGGCTCTATCCCAAGATTGCTGGATATCGGTGTCAAGCCGGATATTATCGCTGGCAATATCATCGGTATTGTTGCGCAGCGTCTGGTCAGAAGTTTGTGTAACGCCTGTAAAGAAGCCTACCCGCTTGGCGATCTGGAACGGAACCTGTTGGGTTTAAAAGTGACAGATAAACAGAAAGAAATTTATCGTGCTAAAGGTTGTGACAAATGTGATAACCACGGATACAAAGGTCGTATCGCTCTGCAAGAGGTATTGCACTTCGACTCGGATATTGACGAATTGATCGCAAGAAAAGGTACGCAACGCGATTTTTTACGCATGGCGTTGTCTAAGGGATTCAGAACACTTGCCGATGTTGGCGCCAGCCGTGTATTGGATGGCTCAACCAGTCTCGAAGAGATGTCGCGCGTTGTCGATCTGACTTCCCGGTTAAAAACAAAATAGATTATGGACTTTTTTCAATACAAGGCGATTGATGAACGTGGCCGTATTCATAATGGCCAGGTTGATGCAATCAATGAAGCCGATCTTGAAATGCGTTTACGCAAGATGGGACTGGATCTGGTTAATTATAAAACGGTTAAATCCAGTGGTAAAAGTATCAGTGGTGCAGGGATCAAACGACGTGACTTAATTACGTTCTGCTTCCATCTTGAACAAACATCTCGTTCCGGTGTACCGATCATGGATAGTCTGCAGGACTTGCGTGACAGCACAGAAAACCCGCGTCTTGCTGAGGTAATCAATGCCATGATCGAGTCAATCGAGGGTGGCCAGACGCTATCTGAGGCGATGGAACAATTTGAAGTCGTGTTTGGTAATGTCTTCGTAAACCTGGTCAAGGCGGGTGAACAATCCGGTGAAATCAGTCAGGTATTTAATAAACTGGGCGACAACCTGAAATGGCAGGACGAAATATCTTCCCAGACGAAAAAAGTACTAATGTACCCTACCTTTGTCGGTGCAGTGGTTGGTGGCGTGGTGTTCTTTTTAATGACGTATCTGGTGCCGGAGCTGTTGAAGTTTGTTAAAACCATGGGGCAGGAAATACCTGCGCATACCAAGGCATTAATTGTGGTTTCCAACATTTTTGTTAATTACTGGTATATAGTATTGGCAACACCTTTTGTGATTGCTTTCTGTATTTATCTTGGGATAAAGAGCAGCCCTCAATTTCATTTGAAATTCGATGCCTTGAAATTGCGCGTACCGGTTGTCGGCCCAATCCTCAAAAAAATTATTTTGACTCGCCTTGCCAGTTTCTTCGCGATTATGTACGCCTCCGGTATTACGATTATTGATTGTATTCGTACTGGAGAAGAAATTGCCGGAAATAAGGCGGTTGAACAAGCCATGCGTCAGGTTGGGCAACAGATTGCAGATGGTATGACGTTAAGTGATAGTTTTGCATCCACAGATTTATTTCCACCACTAGTATTAAGAATGATTCGTGTGGGTGAGAATACTGGCGCGTTGCAGGACTCGTTATTGAACATCAGTTATTTTTACAACAGAGATATCAAGGAATCTATCGAGCGGCTTCAGGCTATGATAGAGCCAGCTATGACAGTTGTTTTGGGTGCCATTATCGCCTGGGTTATGTTTTCTGTGCTTGGACCAATTTATGATCTCATTACTAAAGTCAAAATCTGATTTTTTTAATCTTCGCACCATCTTTTTGAGTGCGGATAAGCTTTCTGTGCATCACTGGCAGAAAGGTAAATTGGGTAGTTCGTATCTGTTTGATGTTGATGAAGCGGGACAGATGAATTTTAAACGTTATCTGGAACAGTCATCAAATACGCCTGCTTATGTACTGATCGATACGATTGAAGAAGAGTTTCGTGAGGATACCATCCCCCATGTATTTGGCAGTGACCGTGATGCGTTGATTAAGCGAAAACAGGGTAAACTATTTCGTGATGCCGAATATCATTATGCCGACTTTTTAGGACGTGACGAACAAGGTCGTCGTGATGATAAATTTCTTTTTACGGCGATAACGAATAATCAACTGTTAACGCCATGGCTTGAATTGCTGGACGAACATAAAGTGCCTGTGAAAGGAGTGATTTCTTTACCGCAGTTATTGCAATCATTTATTAAACATATACCCGACGTTTCCAAACATGCTCTGGTAGTAACGATGCAAAGTATCAGTGGTTTACGGCAGACATTTTTTCTGGATAAAAAACTTAAATTAAGCCGCTTATCAAAGTTGCCGAGATATGGCACTGACCCATATGCTCCCAGGATAGATAGCGAAGTTGACAAGATACAGCGCTATTTAAATAGTCTTCGATTGGTGCCTAATGATGTGCCGCTGGATGTCTATGTGTTGGCCGATAAACGTACGCTTGAAGATTTTGATCGTGAAAAAACCAAGTCACCGATGTTTAAACATCACTTAATTGATATCAAGGAAGTTTCATCTAAACTTGGCCTGGAAATGGAAAAGTCCATTCCTTTTATAGACCAACTACTAATGGTTCATTTGTTTAACGACAGGCCGAAAAACTATTACGCTTCAGAAAAAGATATGCGTTATGCGAAAATGCGTAATATGAAAGTTGCCATGAACGTCTGTAGCGTACTTGTTTTACTAACCAGTGTTGCATACAGTGGTTATAGCTTGATGGGCGCAATATTTTATCAACAGCAAAGTACGGATGCGAAAAATAAGGCGGATTATTATCAGGCCAGATACAACCTGGCAAAAGAGCGTTTGCCGGAAACCCCTGTCGATTCATACCAAATCAAAACAGCAGTCGATGCGATAGATACTATCAAGCAATATAAGTCATCACCTTATGAAATGTTGTCAATACTTGGTTCCAACCTGGTTAACTTTCCGCAAGTGCAGTTAGATTCGTTTGACTGGTCTTTTAGTATGGATCCCTATAGAGATACAGTTGCGAGCAGCGATAGTATCAATTATGAGCAGTCTGCCGAGGAAAGCAATGAGGTTCCCAAATTTTATCAAATATCAAACATCAAGGCGCGTCTTGAACCGTTTGACGGTAACTATCGCGAAGCCATTGCTACAGTAAACCAGTTTGTTGAGACACTAAAGTCAGAGAAAGAAGTTTATGATGTCTCTATTGAGTCTTTACCATTGGATATCAGTTCGGAATCAACCTTGCAAGGTGATGCAGATAAGCAGGAAAAAACTGCGTTGTTTTCACTTCGGGCTGTTGTTGGAGTCTATGAATGAAAAAAGAAGAGATTGACTGGAGCATTTTAAGAAATGCACTAATAGTGTTTTGTGTATGTCTATCTGTTGGCATTGGTCTTATTGTCAGCGCTTATTACTACAATGACAGTTCAAAAAAAGAGTTCAAGAATAATAAAAATCAATTTCAGTCAATAAGTCGACGTTATCTGGATGTTGACAAGGAAGAGACACTATTACTCGATTATTACCCAGAGTTCGTCAAACTTTATAATGCAGGCTACATAGGTAAAGAAAAAAGGTTAAATTGGATAGAGGCCTTAAGAGCATCTGGCGAAGAAGTTAAAGTTCCTTCATTGAGCTACAACATTAGCACTCAGGAAGAGTTTATCCCGAGTTTTAATGTTGACTATAGTGGCTATAAATTATTCAAGAGCCAAATGGATCTGAAGATGGGTTTGCTGCATGAGGGTGATCTATTTAATTTATTTGCTGAGTTACAAACAAATGCGGATGGTAATTTTACCGTGAATGAATGTAGTTTTTCCAAAAAAGGAAAAGAGATTGTATTTGAGCGTGAAAAAACCAATATTAGTGTTTCGTGCTTACTTAACTGGATCACGATTAATCTCCCTGAAGGCAAAGGAATTGAGATTTAACCATGTATAAACTATTGTTTTCATTTTATTTGTTTTCGGTATTGCTTGTCAGTGAAATGGCGTATGCAGATAACCTAGGGCGTTTATTCACTGATCAAGCTCAGCGCCAACAGTTAGATAAGCTACGTTTGCAAAAAAATGTGGTTAAGAAAGTTGAAGAAGCGGTTACTATTGATATTCCTGATGAACCAGTAGTAGAAGAAAAGGAAGTGATTCAATTAGAAGGAGCGTTACGATTAAGAGGTCTGGTTTACAGGAGCGATGGAAAAAATACAGCCTGGATCAACGATAGCAATAGTTTTGAGGGCGATCTCGAGTCTCAATATATTGGTGTTAGTGACAATACTATTAGTCAGGACGATGTAGAAATAGTTATGCCAGATCAACAAACCAGAATCAAGCTCAAGGTTGGAGACGCCTACGTTCCTGAATCATTGAGTGAGTAGCTTCTAGTTAACTCATTTAGCGTGCGTTCTACTATTCAACATTATCAATCTCAGCAAGGTGTCGTCCTCCTTGCATTTGCTTTGATTCTTTTGATCGGCTCAAGTTATTTATTAACTAAAACACTCAATTCGGATATAAACTATTATGATCGTCGGCAGGAATCAAATAATTATCTTAAACAAGCTGAACAAGCTCTAATAGGATGGTCATTAAATCACCCTGATAACCCAGGAATGATGCTGTTTCCTGATAGGAACACTGACGGTGACTATGATGGAAATAGTGACTGCACTAACTTTGCTGTGAATAACGCGTTATTGTCTGGCAGATTGCCATGGCGAGGACAAGATAACCCTTGTCGCGCACCGCAAACCGGGCTGAATATTGTCTCCGAAGATTTTATTGGGCAGGAATTATGGTATGCCGTATCGAGTAATCTGGTATATGAGAGCCCTGAGTATCCATTTGTTTCAACTTCTCTACTTAATACAAACACGAACTGGATCACCGTACGCGATCAAAATGGTAACGTCATCTCAGACAGAGTGGCGTTTGTATTAATATCCCCCGGCGTTGCTTTACCTGGTCAAGATCGAAGTGCAGTGGCTCCTGATGCGGTTAACTTTTTGGATAATGTGACAGTCGGAGGTATCAATTATAGTAATGCCGATAATGATCAGGATTTCATTATTTATCCAGACTCAGATTACACAGCCGATACGACAGATAGTTTTAATGATCAATTGGTATTCGTGACAATTGATGAATTTATGGATCGCTTAGAACAGAGAGTCATGAATGAACTGAGCAATATCCTGACAACATATCATACCGTTCACGGCGCTTTCCCATGGCTGTCGCCATTTTCAGATCCTAAGTCCAAAGTAATAAACTTAAATGGCAGTGCTGATGCAGGTAGTACTGCCACATTATTAATCGATGCAACCAAAGACTTTGTTTTAGCTGGGGTGCAGCAGAATGATCTTGTCTATAACATTACCGATCAATCGATAGGAGTAGTGTCCGTTGATCCAAGTGGTGCATCGCCAAATCAGATATCCATTTCAGGTTTGGTGCTAGGTGATGACAATGATTTTGATCAAGATGATCAATATTACATACTGGTAAATAACCTACAAGATAATTTGTCTGGTAATGTCGCATTACTCGCAAGTAATTTCACAACGTTAACTGACAATCAGATTGGCCTGGATTTTACTGAAACTGATTTACAAGTCGGTGATACATTAGAAAATGTTACAGATGGATCTGCTGGCACGATTGTAAACATTGGAGTCAATCAAATCGAAGTAAATAGTTTGACGGGTGGTACAGATAATGATTTTGATGATGGTGATGAATATCGTGTTCGTACAAATTTTGGCGAAGCTACAGCTAATGGCGGAAGTCCAATCGATCTTATCGATGGAAATACAAATTTTATAACAATGGGAGTACAAGTTGGAGATGTTGTTTGGAATCTCACAGATGGCTCGATTAGTCGTGTAGATGAAGTTCTTAGCGATACCACGTTATCTCTTGGGGAACAGTACTTTGGAGTAAATAACTCATTCTCTTTTGGTGATGAGTATATGATTCCAGGTTTTAATGCTGTTGATAATACTAGATTAGGGAAACTTGCATTTCATGAAGTCGCTGAGCCTTTTCCTACAGAACTAAATCTTACTTGGGATATAACAGTGAATAGTGGTGATATCAGTTTTGATACTGTTAACTTCCCGTTAGCTCAAGCGACTTATCGGAATAACCTTACGGCTTACTTGACGAATTATGCCGATGCTGGAACACAGGCATTTACAAGTACCAATGCGACATGTATCTGGTCAGTACCAAGAATTGCTGAATGCTATGCTGTATTTGATGACTTTGAAACAACTGCAGGCAGAAATACTTCTGGCCTTAACACTTCGTTAATTAATGATGCAAATGCAACGTTTATTAGCGACGGTATATCGCGTGGAGACATCGCGCTCAATTACGATGATGAAATATTCGTTGATTCTGGTGTGGCTGATGCCGGCAGTACTGGCACTACTCTAGTAGATGCGGCAGCCGATTTCTCAGGTTATGAGCGTTATAGCTATTTAATTCAAAACAATACACTCGAAGGAGAGTTAGGTGTAGGTAAAATCCAAGGCAAGATTTCCGATACGATAGGCACCGATACACTTATTGCTGAATCTTATGAAGGAGAAGGTGAAACCGATATTGAATTTAGAGATGGCGATAATTATGCAATTTATCAGGCACGACGATTCGTTGTAACTTCGGTAAACAGTGAGAATCAAGTAGATACAGATAATCTGGAATCAACAACTAATCCAGATTTTGATTTTGAAGAACAATATCGCATCGTTTCAGCTTCCAGCTCTTTTAGTGCAACTGCAGACAGCACAAGCCCTACCCGTTGTACTAATAATAATAGTTGTATCATCAGCGATGTAGATGGTGACTTTATCAATAAGGGTATCGAAATTGGTGATGTTGTCGAGTTAAATGTGACCACAATATTTTTTGGTACTATTTTTCGAACTGGCTTTGGCATTATTACGAATGTAAGCGCAAATACATTAACTTTTGTTCCCTATGGAAATTTCTTAACGTGGATTAATCCAACTACAAATGACTACACTGTCTATTATGATTATCGCTTTTCCCGCAAACATGAATGGAGAACACGTATCCGCGGTAATCAGGTGACAAAAACGGTCGATCAAGAACGTTTACGGGACGTTTGTGTTGGCTATAATGCGGATTGTACTGTAACAGCAGCAACAGCGTTTTCGATAAACGGAAATGAAACAATGATTACCGTCAGAGATTATCAAGAAGATGGAACTACCGAGGTCGGTCGTGCAGAATTTACTCCTTCTGCTGCAAGTTCAGGTAGTCTATTAGTCTCTAATATGAAATATTATCTATCTGAGTTATCCAATGATATTCCCGCATGGTTTATTCGGAATAAGTGGTATCAGTATTTTTATTTTGCTTATAGTAGTGGAGGTGATATACCTGGTACTGCAACGCCTTGCACAGCTGGTACAGACTGTTTGGTAGTGAACGTGGATCCACCTGTGGGTAATACACAAGATAATGTGAGAGCTATGATTATATATTCGGGTCGCGAACTGACAAATCAGCCACAGACACTAGCGAGCGGTAACATTCAATCTTATTTTGAAGGTGATGTGGATAATGACGCGTTGGAGAATGCTGACGGCGATGATACGTTCGATAAATCTATCGTCACAAATGGGCTTGATGCAAACAGTCGTGCTATACAATCAAATTATAATGATAAGATAAAAGTGGCAGTTAGCTGCGATCCTCCTGGTGATACAAATTTATGTTGGCGTTAACAAAAAAAGAAAAAGGTTTTTCTCTCATTGAACTGGCGGTAGTACTATTTATAGTGAGTTTACTGTTAGGCGGATTATTAATCCCGCTCTCGACCAGTATTGAGCAGGAGAACCGCGAAAATTCTTCTCAGCTTGTGTCTGAGACTAAGGAAGCCTTGTTGGGTTTTGCTATTATTAATGGTCGTCTTCCTTGTCCAGACTGTCCCGATGCCGCTATTGGTACTTGTAATGCTGTAGCGGCTACTCCGAATGATGGGATCGAAGATTTTTCAAATGGTCCGTTTGATTGTCGAACTGACGTGGGTAATGTGCCTTGGGTCAATTTACAGGTAGATGAGGATGATGCGTGGGGGCATCATCTTACCTATCAAGTCAGCCCGTTATTTTCTCGTGATAGTAATACTGCTAGTTGTGGCTCACCGACTGTCGGTGTCTCATTTGAATTATGCACAGAGGGTGATATTGATATTTGGAATGCCTATAGCTCACCTTATGGTGCAACACCAACAGTAGCCGATAATGTCATAGCTGTTTTGATTTCTCATGGAGAAAATTATTTGGAGACAGTGCAGACCGATCAGGAAGTCGAAAATTATGGACGTAACCCGGTCAACCCGGATACAGGCAATACTATTTTAGCCGCTTACACAGCAGCAGATTATGATGCCAATGTTTTTCTGGATATGGATTACGAAAGAGGCGCTGGAGGAAGCACGATTGAGTATGATGACATTGTTGACTGGATTCCTGCGACTATTCTGATGAACAGGATGGTATCTGCAGGAAGATTGCCTTGATTTAGCTAGCCGAATCTTTGATTAACTCGAAACAGACCCTGCCTGGTTGATTGTTTGATAAGCGTAATTGGTAATTAAATTGCTGCGCGTGTTTATTTGCCTGGTATAAACCAATCCCCAAACCATTGTCCGATTTTATCGGACTTTTTAGCAATTCTCTGGCGATGTTTTCAGGAATATTTTTACCTGTGTCGCAAACAGTAAAGCAGATAAAATCATCATTACAGGCCAGTGTCACGCGAATCTCAATATTGGTTTCTTCTATCTTTTTCTCATAAGCATTTTCCAACAAGTTATCCATCACACTGTCAAATAAATCAACCGGTATCATGGGATCGCCAGTAATCTCTGATTGGAATTCGATCACAGCCGGGTCATTACGTTTTTTGACGTCATTCCACCAGTCTTTTAGATAAATTTCTTCCTCGTTTAATTTTTCCGGTGTCTGTAATTTATCTAATGCGAGTTGTAAACGTTGTGTCAGGTTAGGCAATTGCTTTTTTAATACTTGTTGTCCTGCCGAACTATCAATATCGCTACTGTCTTGAGAGATAATGCTGGTGATGGCCTGGAACGACTGCAATAAATTTTTTATGTCATGAGTGATTCTTGCACCAGTTTCATAGATTGCTTTTAAATGCGCTTGCCGGGTTAATTCATTTTCACGGAGTTTATTAACATAAAAATTGTTAAGCAGTTGGATTAGAAGGTTGCAGTGTAAGCTGAGTGCTGCTCCGGGAGGATTATAGGTATAAATAATAACGCTAAATTGTGTATTTGAAACCTCGATAAAATTATCAGTTTGATTCCCTGCTTTTTCTTCATGATTGGCAATTAGCCAACTTACTCCGGATATCCAGCTGAAACCAACCATGGTGATCATCGCTTCAGATAAAAACTCTTCAGCTGAAAGATCTTTTTCGTTTAATCCGGATAAATCGGATAACCATTGTTCAAACGGTGTGCCGATATTCAGCATATAGCTGGACCACAATTGGGTCATCCCTCTGAACTCGGTCCTCGATGTTAATAGCCAGCTGATGAACAGGATCAGGCCACCAATTACCAGGGATGTTTGTGTGAGTGCAATAAAATACGTCGATTCCCCAAGAAACATGGTTAACACACTTCCCAATGCCACCAGGCTGGTTAACATGGAGCTGGTAATAGCGTGAATAAAATCAACCGAACTTATCATCCTTTCTTCTGAAGAGATGGGAAATACCAATATGATGACGAGTAACACAGGTAAAAATACAATCAAAAAGTTATCCAACTCTATGTCAATTTTGACGATATTTGGAATACAGGCGAAAAAAAGTTGTAAAACCAGGAAAGACAGTGCCAATATCAGTATGATTCGCTCACTACGACCATAAGCGATTCGCCCACTGATAAAACCGATAAGAATGACCAGCCAGGCAAACAATAACCAATAATTTAGCCATATCGTAAATGTTAATGTGAACATGAAAAATACGATGATGTTATCAATGCTCAATCTTTCATCCCCACGCCAAACAGGCTGCCAAATAAGAAACAAGCCGAGATGACTGAGCATGAGTGAACGCGACATAACGCTGGAGAAATCAAACCAGATAGCGAGATGTAAAGTGATTAACATCATCGCCAGAACAAACTGTTCTTTTCTTTGCGTAAGTTGATTTTTTAATGCACTCATTAATTATTCAGGCCAACGGATGTATTTGTTATATTAGCCTAGGATTAGACTGGCAACCAAGTAAAGATAATGAACGATAGAATTATTACCATCGCCAAGTACTCGATCTTCGAAGCGATAAGAGATCGTTTCCTGCTTCTAATAATAACAGGCATGTGTGCAATGTTTTTGTTGTCTTTATTTGTTGGGGAACTGGCGATTACTGAATCGGTCGAGACACAAACTGCAATTCTTGCCTTTACATTAAGAATTTTTGCAATCTTCACCACAAGCTTATTTGTTATCACCAGCATGTTAAGGGAGTTTAATGATAAAGGTTTTGAATTGGTACTCTCACACCCACTACCCCGGTCAGCCTATTATTTTGGAAAGCTATGTGGTTATGCAACTATCGCATTTGCCATTTCCTGTGCCAGCTTGTTGCTTCTACTTTTTTATGATGCAAATTGGGCTGCACTGGTTTGGTCATTATCTCTGTTCTTCGAATTACTGATTACAATATCATTAAGCTTATTATGTTTATTTACACTTAACAGTATTACCTTGTCTTTCAGTATGGTAGCCGCGTTTTATATTCTTTCCAGGAGTATGGAGGCGATCCAGCTTATCAGTGATTCTCCAATAGTGGTAACGAATACGCTGAGCTATCGTGTTATTGATTTTTTTATAGACGCTGTTGCTTACCTTTTACCGGATCTCTATCGCTTCACTAAAACGGAATGGCTTGTTTACGGGATGGAGAGTTTTAATGTCCTGATATTGATATTCATACAGACGATTATTTATGTATTGATGTTAGCCTTTGCCGCGTTATTTGATCTTTATAGGAAAGAGCTGTAGTTATGACCGGATTATTATCATTAACTCGACCAGTCGGTTACGTTCCAAAAGTTATTCAAGTATTGTTAGTTTCTACCTTGCTAATACAGCTCAGTTGGCATTATTCAAGCATGAAGTTGATTACAAAAGAAACCCGATTATACGATCCTCCTACCATCGTCTCGCTCAGGATGGCAGGCCTGGATGATACGATCACTACGGCTAAGGTCACGATGCTTTGGTTACAAGCGTTTGACAATCAGCCGGGTATCAGCTTGCCATTAAAAGACCTTGATTATGCGCAAGTCATTAAATGGCTGAATATGATACTGGAGCTGGACTCTTTGATTCAGTACCCATTACTTGCAGCAATACGTTTTTACGCGGAAGTTACGGTACCTGAAAAACAGCGGCAGATGGTGGAGTTTGTCAGTAGAAAATTTTTGGAAAAACCTCATTTGCGATGGCCTGCTATGGCGCATGCAGTTTATATTGCCAAGCATCGAATTAAAGATAAACAGCTGGCGGTTAATACAGCGAGATTATTAAGGCGACATGCTACAGGTAGCGAAGTGCCATATTGGGCAAAACAAATGGAGTTTTTTGTATTAGAAGATATGGGTGAACTAGAAGCGGCAAAAATTTTAATCGGTGGATTGTTAGAAAGCGGTGAGTTGGAAGATGAACATCAACAACGTTTTTTAAGTGCCAGACTGAAAGAAATCGAAAAAAGACAGCAAACTAATTCATTAAGTCCGGATGCAACTCAATGATGCGTTTGACCATCGCTTTATAATATTTATCCGATTTATCTAATTCATATAGCTTTGTAAATAAACGGACGGCGTTCTTTAGCTTACCATCGTAATACAGCGATAGCGCCTCTTCATGTAGAATCAATTTCTCTTTTAGTTCATTTGACAATTGATCGGTATGGTAAAGTGGCTGAAACAGTCGGGTCTTGTTTTTCTTTCCTTTCACTTGCACTAAATCAATTTCGCGACAGCTAATATTTTCCAACTGTCTCATGGTTTCTTCACTAATAATAATCGGAACTCGATATGTCCTCGTTAAGGCTTCGATTCTTGATGCCAGGTTAACTGCATCGCCTATTGCCGTGTAGGTAACGCGATGGCGAGAACCCATATTACCAACATGTGCTCGTCCGCTATTGATACCCGTACCCATAGTTGGACCGGGCCAACCTCGCGCAACAAAGCTTTTTGATAATTTTAATATCGCTTGATTCATTTCCAACGCAGCATTAACCGCTTTATTCGCATGTTGTTCCTGTTTTAGTGGTGCATTCCAAAATGCCATGATCGCATCACCGATATATTTATCGATAGTTCCTTCATATTTGAAGATGATTTCTGTCATCACGTTGAAGTATTCATTCAAGAGCGTATTTAACTGTTTCGGGTTTAACTGCTCCGAGATGCTGGTGAAATTTTGTAAATCACAAAAAAAAACAGTTAAGGTCCGCGCTTCTCCATCCAGAGAAATGGTTTTTGATTGCTGACTCAGTTCATTAACAAGATGAGGCGGGACATATTGGCCAAAGCTATCGATTAATCGTTGTCTGTTGCCAATTTCAACAAAATAATGGGCCAGCACGTTTAGCATATAAAGAATTAATGTCGTTAATATGCTGAATGCAACAGGTAACACAGCATTATTATAGTTAATATTCGCAATAATCATCATCATAACAGCGATTACTACCATCACTGTCATTAAGCCTTTTTTTGCTGACTGCATTGGCACAACAATGCTGATTATCAGGCCAGATAGCAAAAAAAACAGGAATTCTTGGGTGAGGATGATGCGTTTTGTGACTAATGCGAAATAACCTGGCTGATTAAACAATTCAAAATTAATCAAGATAAATGGTGTTTGCTTTCCAGAGAATTGAACCAAATCAATGGCGCTGCATATAAACAGTAAAAACACGATTGTTAGAGCTAACTGTGTTAAGTGTATCTGTTTGCTTAATTGCATGATGTGTGATTGAAAGTTGATAGAGCCCGTTGTTTTATAATGCAAGCTGCAAAATATTAGCCAAATTGCTCAATCTATCAGATTTTATTTTTACTGTTTTTACTAATTTTTTATTAGTTTGTCGAGATCTCAACATTTATTGTCGAGTCATCATCATAATCTCATAAAATACATCAATTACTAAACTAATAATTAATATAAAACAGTCACTTAGGAAGTTGGCATGTGCTGTGCTTTAAGTTTGGACAAAGACAGAATCAGATTTATTTCAGGAGAATAAAAGCAATGAAAAAACAACAGGGTTTTACTTTAGTTGAGATAGCCATCGTACTGGTCATTATTGGTCTGTTATTGGGTGGTATCCTCAAAGGTCAGGAGCTGATTAATAGCGCCAGGGTGCGTAATCTTGCCGATCAGAATTCAGGCATACAAGCTGCTTACTATGGTTTTATTGACCGTTATCGCCAGGTGCCGGGTGATTTCATCGCACTTGATGCTACTCAGGCGTTAGGTGTCGCTGTAAATTTACCATTAGCAGGATCTGCAACGGATGGTAATGGCCGTGTTGATAATACGATTGAAGAGGCCGCGGCCCTGTGGGAACAATTGGCAAAATCTCAATTCCTGGGTGGTGGCTTTACACCTGTTAACGCTGTTGCGATACCGGCGATTGCAGATTACCCTACGAATGCCCCGCTAAATGCATTTAATGGTTCTTTAGTATTAACCCGAAACCAGGGATACACTGGTACCCGTTCTGACCGACTTAATCTACACATGGGTCCGAACGTACCTGTCAATATCGCGCGTGAATTAGATCAAAAGGTAGATGACGGGCTGCCTCATACCGGTGTATTACGCTTAACTCAATCAGATGGTGACGGTATTTTCGATGGGGTTGGAGCGGCTTCTTTTGCAGAACAATTTGCGACCTGTGCGACTGATTCAGGAGCCAACGCGCCAGCAAATAACGCAGGTAACGACGGTGACATCGCAGCTGAGCAGACAGAAATCTATGATATCTTTGACGATGCGCAGGACTGTGGTCAGGTTTTTCTGTATTAATTATTAGTCAATTTGAAAAGCCAATGCCCGCTATATGCGGGCATTGTTTTATCTAGTATTATTGATAGTAGTTAAGAACGTCAGGTTTAGAAGTCGCATATTCGAGTTTTAATAATTTATGTCGATACCCGCATTAAATATTAGTGGCGTTAACCAGTCCTATGGCAAACACACTGTTTTGAATGACATCAGTTTTCAAATTCAGCAGAATGAGTTTGTTGGTTTGGTAGGGATAAACGGCGCGGGTAAATCAACCTTGATTAAATCTATTCTGGATTTTGTTTCAATTAAATCCGGCACAATCAACATCTTTGGCAAATCACATCGAGATAATTTATCACGCGAAACGCTTTCCTTTTTACCAGAGAAGTTTTTGCCTCCGTATTATCTTAAAGGTAAAGATTTCCTGTCTTATATGGCCGAATTAAATCAAGTGAAACTTGAACAGGAACAGGTGGCAGAAATCTTCCATATATTGGATCTATCTGTGGAGGCGTTGTATCAACCGGTGCGTCAATACTCAAAAGGGATGGCGCAAAAGCTGGGGTTGGCAGCCAGTTTTTTGAGTCAACGTCCACTGCTGCTGCTGGATGAACCAATGAGCGGACTTGATCCCAAGGCGAGAGCATTTTTAAAAGAACATTTATTGTCATTGAAATCGGCAGGCAAGTCGCTGTTTTTCAGTACTCATTTATTGAATGATGTGGAGCATTTATGCGACAGGCTCATTATTCTTCATAACGGTCAAATTCAGTTTGATGGCTCACCACAATCATGTTGCGACACTTTTTCAAAAGATAATATTGAAGATGCGTATCTTGCGTGTATCAGTGCTTAAAATCGCTTGTTAATCCGATTGTTTTATTGATATAACTAAATCGCTTGAATTACTTTTAACTGGCAGGTGACAGATTATGATGCGTTATCTTCTTATCCTGATGATTATTTTTAGTGTTGATGTTAATGCGAGGATGTATCAATGGGTTGAACCCGATACCGGTACCACCCAGCTCTCTGGTAAACCCCCTGCCTGGTATCGCAGTGATGCAACTGGACCGAGAGTCCTGGTTTTCGAGAATGGTCGTCTAATTGATGACACCGCTGTGGCTGTCGATGATGATGTGCGGTTTAGCATGCGTCAGCAGGCGCTGATTCAGGCTGAGTCGGATCAAGCGGCAGCAAAAGATAAACTAGCCAGGTCAAACAAACTAAAACAGCAATATGAACAGGAAGAGGTTGAAACGCTCGATGCTGAGCCGATAGCGGAAGAAGATTCAAGCGACGCAAAGATTGAGGCATTTTTAGCCGAGATGAGAAAGCTTACCGGACTGTCTGCCGATGCGAGTGAGGAAGCTGAGTTGCAAGAACAAGCCGAAAAAGAAAGGTTGCGTGGACTGGTTTCAGACTGGGATGATCAGTTTTCGGAAGGGAATACGCCAGCTGTCGACCCATAATTACCTTGAAAAGCTGCCCCGGTTTATTTAATTACTTGTTTGAAGTGAGTTTCTGCAAAGACAATAATGCCTGATTGGCCGGATCAATTTGCAGGCCAATATCGATATACGTTCTGGTTTTGTCTGTTTCATTATTAAGCATCGAACGTTCCGCTAGAATTGCGTAGCGTTCAGCAATATCAAGAATACCTTGATAAGCATTTTGATTATCAGGCTGTAGTTCCAATAACCTTGAGTAATAATAATAGGCATTGTCTTTAGGCGGATAAGTCAATTTATATTCATCCAGGCTCTGTTTTCCCAACCATTCCAGTGCCTTTAATATTTCATCTGATACCGGTTGTTGTGGCGTTGCTTTTCCTTCTATTGTTTCTTCCATGTTACTGGATTGACTTTCCAGTCGTTTCTGCTCAGCTAAATTATTCCCGGCAAGCGCGCTAGCAGGCTGCAATACACTTTTCGTTGATGCCTGTACGACTTGTGTATCGCTACGTTTGATAGAGATTTCCACAAACTGCAGACCAAAAAAGAAACAAGCTGAGATAATGAGTAGTACCGTTAACAGAATCATTGTTTTTTTCTTTTTTAACGGTTTTTTTTCAGCAGTGACGTTACTGTCATCGGCAAACACATTAATTTCTGCCGCAGCGTTGGTTCGTTGAAGTCTCTCAATATCTTTTAACAGGGCGGTGGCGGATGGATAGCGTTGTTCCAGCTTTTTCGCCATCATTTTGTCGAGTAGTGGCTGATAACCAGACAAGGAGTCGGGTAAGGTCGGTACCGGTGAGGTCTTATGCTGGATGACAATATCGATGACAGAGTCAGAGTGATACGGTTTATAACCGGTTAGCATTTCAAAGAAGATACAGCCCAGACTATAAATATCGGTTCTGCCATCAACCTGTTTCCCATCGGCCTGTTCCGGGCTGACATAATTCGGACTGCCGAGGAAGATACCGGTTGAAGTCAGATCCTGATCATGATCGGTTTGTTTAGCGATACCAAAATCAGTCAGTAACGGGGTCATGTCTTTTCGGAAGAGGATGTTTGCCGGTTTTACATCCCGGTGGATGACATTGTGACTATGTGCACTAGCGAGGGCTGAGCCTATTTTTGATACAATATCCAGTGCGGTTTCAGGCATGACAGTTGATTGCATACGCTGTTTAAGGTCGCCGCCCTCGACATATTCCATGGAAATATAGAGCTCTTCATCTGCCAGGCCAATGTCAAAAATGGTGACTATATTGGGATGATGTAAAGAGGCGACGATTCTGCCTTCGTCAAGAAATCGACGCGACATGTCTTCGGACTCGCTGCGCTGAACCTTGTCGAGTACTTTTAATACGACAGAACGGTTGAGGGATTCCTGCGTGGCCAGATATACGGTAGCCATGCCCCCTTTACCGATTTCTTTTTCTATTCTATAGCCGGGAATATCCATTGTTATTATTAATGTAACAATTACTTATTATTAGCCGTAAGGCTGGCTTTAACAGCTATTTTGCTGTCGTACTAAGTCTTCGTGATTTATTTCCTGCCCTGAAATTCAAGTTTATCTGATAAGAGAACTAAAAAATACCATATCAGTCCCGGCATTACAGCAATGAAAATTTTAATCAAACATGAAAAATCAATAAATTTGAATAAGTTACTAATCTAAATATTCTGTATTAACCGGTTCTGGCTGTTTTAACGGTGTCTCAACAGTAAGGTAAAACACTAGCGGCGCTTTTGCTCGTAATACGGCATTTACCCGTTGTGGGTCATTTGTAAAATCAGTTGGCATAACATCTGCTAAATGAAGTAGAGTAGACAGATGGAAACGATGAATATCAGCCTTATTTAAACTAAATCAAATTTGAACTTTTAGGCAATATAAAGGGTATGAATGAAACAACAGAAGTCAATCAGGAAAGACGTGGTGGTAGCAAGCAGCTAATTGAGCATATGCTCACTGAGCGTAATCAGCTGTTTTCACTGTTATTACAAGCAACACCGAATGATGTTGAAGATGTGTCGGAGGAATCAGACGGTAGCCTGGAAGAATTTTTACAGGTACTGGTTGATTATATTGCTGCCGGACATTTTGGGCTTTACCAGCGCATAGCCGAGGGTAAGGAAAGGCGAAAAGCAGTCGCCGATCTGGCGGTCGATATCTATCCTCGTATTGAAAAGACAACAGAGATTGCGTTAGCTTTTGATGAGAAATACAACGCTGAAAATGAAAGCCGTGATCTCAACCAGTTACAAAATGATTTGTCACGTCTTGGCGAAGAGTTATCCACCAGAATAGAGTTCGAAGATCAGTTAATATCAATTATTCTGGATAATTAGTTTTAGTTAGCCTCTGCATCATGCTTGGCCTTGATAAAGTCGGCATGAGAAACGTAGAGTAAATCAGCGACTTTTCGTATCGCATATTCCTCGTATTTATCCAGGATGGCGTCGGCAAACGCCACTCGCCAAAGGTTTCTTAAGACATCAATCCTCTCTGGCATGGATAACATGTCTGTCAGCAAGCGTGTGAACTCGTGTAACGATACTGCATGGTCCACTTCTTTTTCAGCGATTTGAATGAGGTCAGCTACCTCCTGATCGCTGAGGTGAAATTTATTCGTCAGCTGTTCCCGGATTAAGATTCGCTCACTTTCATCAAGATTGTCATCAGCCAGGCTGATCTCGATCATCAACACTGCCGTTGCCAGTTCCACCGTTCTTTCTGCAGTGGATTGCTCATCGCTGTTATTCTGAAGCAGTTCTTCAAAATAATTTTTAATTGATTTCAACATAGACTAGTTGTCGATATGATTAGACGCGTAGCGACCATCAATATAATCGTGGAAATACTGACTTAAAAGCGGGTGTTTGATAGGTGACAAGCTAGTATCATTCTCGAGATTCTGTTCAGCGACATAAGTCTCCTTATGCGCATCATCGACCAAAACGTGATACCAGGGCTGATCTTTAGGAGGACGTGACTTGGCGACAGCGTTGTACCATTCATCCGTCCCACAAAAAACCGGATCAACATCAAAGATTACCCCTCGATAGTCGAATAATCGATGATGAATAATTTGTCCGATGCAAAATTTAGCGCGTTTCATGAGATAATTAGCAACATTAACTTATTCCTTGATAATAACAGAAGCGAGTCTCTTTCCTAAATATTACGGGCTATAAAACAAGCGTTATGAAACAAGATTTTATTGAACGTGACCTATCAGTGCTCTGGCATCCTTGTACACAGATGAAAGACCATGAGTCGCTGCCATTAATTCCTATTAAAAGCGGTAAAGGTGTCTACATAGAAGATTTTGATGGTAACCGTTATATCGATGCCATCAGTTCATGGTGGGTCAATCTGTTTGGTCATTGTAATCCGACCATTAACCAGGCCATTCGTGAACAGATTGAACAACTTGAACACGTACTGCTGGCTGGCTTTTCACACGAACCGGTCGTCAGTTTATCGGAGCAACTGGTGGAGCTGACGCCACCAGGCTTAAGCCGCTGTTTTTATGCCGATAACGGTTCGTCAGCAATAGAAGTCGCACTGAAGATGAGTTTCCACTACTGGAGTAATCACGGCCACCCCGAAAAGCAGCGTTATATTTCGCTTAGCAATAGTTATCACGGTGAAACCCTTGGCGCATTGTCTATGGGCAATGTACCGCTGTTTACCAAAACCTATGGTCCGTTGATGCTGGATACCCTGGTTGCACCGAGTCCGGATTGTTATCACCGTGACCCGGGCGATACATGGGAGGCGCACAGCCGCAAGATGTTTATCGAAATGGAAGCGCTAATTGAAAAACATGCACATGAGGTGGCGGCAGTGATAGTCGAACCATTAGTGCAATGTGCTGGTACCATGCGAATGTATCATCCGGTTTATCTGAGCTTATTAAGAGCCGCTTGTGATCGTTACAATATCCACCTGATCGCCGATGAAGTCGCTGTCGGTTTCGGCAGAACCGGCACCCTATTCGCTTGTGAACAGGCCAACATCACGCCAGATTTTATGTGCTTGTCAAAAGGCCTGACAGCCGGATATCTACCATTATCTGTTACCCTCACCACTGATGAAGTCTACTCTGCATTTTATGATGACTACGCCAAACTGAATGCGTTCTTTCATTCGCACAGTTATACTGGTAACCCCATCGCCTGTGCAGTGGCTAATGCATCGCTGGGTATTTTTCGTGATGAGAACATCATAGAGAAAAATAAACAGACAGCTGCATTGATGCATGAGCTAACACAACCTATCGCATCGCACCCACACGTGGCTGAAGTCAGACAGACCGGAATGATGGTCGCGATGGAAATGGTTAAAGATAAAGCAACGAAAACGCCTTACGATTGGCTGGAACGTCGAGGTTTAAAAGTCTATCAACATGCTTTGGAAAATGGCGTATTGTTGAGGCCTATTGGCAATGTCGTGTATATGGTTCCACCCTATGTGATCACGGAAGAGCAAATTAAACACGTCGTCAATATTGCCAGCGACGGGATCGATATCGCGACGTCTGCATAATATGCATATACCACGATTTTATCTGGAACAAGCAATACAAACCGGTGAAACATTGTTATTAACCGACTCAAGTGCGCATCACATACAAAGCGTATTAAGAATGCGACAGGGTGAAAAACTGATCTTATTCAATGGTAATGACAGCGAATATGATGCCACTATTATTGACTTTGCCAAAAGACAAGTGCAGGTTAAAGTTGAATCTTGTCGTAGAGTCAATACCGAATCACGTTTAACATTGCATCTTGCACTCGGCATGATGCGCGGTCAGCAAATGGACTATGCCATACAAAAGGCGGTTGAACTCGGCACCAGCCGAATTACGCCAATGCTGACTGAATACAGTAACGTTAAAATTAAACAAACGGATGTCGAAAAAAAAACGCGTCACTGGAATAGCATTATCAAGAGCGCGACAGAGCAGTGCGGGAGAACACAATTCACACAATTAGCACAGCCCTTGAATTTTCGTGAAGTCATCGCACATAAAAAAGCAAAGACAAACTTAATATTGCATCCCAATGCGAATCAAAGCTTATTAATGGAACAGATCAATAATGAACAGTCTGAGGTTTTTATCATGATTGGTCCCGAGGGTGGATTTAGTGAACAGGAAGTCGACGCGGCGATAACATCGGGCTTTACCGCGATCAGTCTGGGTCCGAGAATCTTGCGAGCCGATACAGCAGCTATCACTGCATTGACACTTTGCCAATCGCAGTGGGGCGATCTCAAAACAACACATGCAACCGAAATCACTTAGCGATAGACTGATAAACATGGGACGTGTCGAATTATGAATGATATCACTGTACCGCATCTGACTACTGCTTCATCAGGGCCATTCCAGTTGTTTGAACGGGCAATACTGGATAACAAAGTGGCCATTGAGTCGTGGTTTCGTAATGCCTGGCGTGAAACCCAAGCACCGTTTTATGCCTCGGTCGATTTACGCAATGCCGGTTATAAAATTGCACCGGTCGATACTAATTTATTTCCGGCTGGCTTTAATAATCTAAATCAGACATTTGAATCTTTGAGCATTCAGGCAATACAAAACGCGGTAGAACATTTACCTGAATCGATAGATAAAATACTCATCATTCCTGAAAATCACACGCGTAATTTATTTTATTTGGAAAACGTATATTGTCTGAAGACTCTGATTGAAAAGGCCGGTTTTGAAACACGAATCGGTAGTTTAATCGATGATCTGGAATCGCCATTAACAATAGACTTGCCTTCTTCAAATAACCTCACTTTAGAACCGATTACACGACAAGGTAATCGCATCATTTTGAATGGTTTTGATGCTGATTTGATTTTATTAAATAACGATCTGGCGACAGGAAAACCGGAGATACTGGAAGGTATTGAACAAATCGTTACGCCGCCAGCGTCGTTGGGTTGGTCGTCGCGATTGAAGTCCAACCATTTTGGTTATTATCAACAAGTCGCGCAAGACCTTGCCGGTATCATTGGTATCGACTCCTGGTTTATTGATCCGATGTTTCGCAATTGTGGTGAAGTGGATTTTATGAAACGCGATGGTATTGATTGTCTATCGAAAAATATTGACGCACTGTTAACGGAAATTAAAGCTAAATACGAGCAGCATGATATTTCTTGTAAACCGTTTGTCATGGTGAAAGCCGATGCCGGCACTTATGGTATGGGTGTCATGACAGTTTATGATGTTGCTGACATCACTGAACTTAATCGTAAAGAGCGAACAAAAATGGCGACTACCAAGGAAGGGCAAAAGGTCAGCAAGGTCATCATTCAGGAAGGCGTGTATACGCATGAAACCTGGGGCAGTGAAACAACGGTAGCTGAACCAGTGGTGTATATGATCGACCATCAGGTCGTTGGTGGTTTTTACCGCGTACATGAGAAACGTTCAAGTAGTCAAAATCTTAACGCGCCCGGCATGCGGTTTGAACCGTTGGCATTTGATGACTGTTGCAATGCCCCGGATCCCAATTCTGATCTGGATAGTCATCAGAATCGCTTCTACACTTATGGTGTCATCGCCCGGCTCGCGCTATTGGCAGCGGCACGAGAAATCAGCAGTCTTAATTAACGTTTTGTTAAAGAGTTAATCACTTCTTTTACGTTGGCCAGATGCCGACGACTTACCAGCAGTTCAGTTGGCATATTACTCAGCTTTATTAACGTCTGCCCTCCATTGTTTTTTTCCAAACCACATATCTTGTTCTTTGCAACCAGGGCATTACGATGAATGCGCACGAAGTGATCATTAAATTCGGCCTCGAGCGATACCAATGACTCGTCCAATAATATCTCTCCCTCTGGCCACACTGCCATAACGTATTTTTGATCGGCCTTGAGATAATGGATCGTTTCAACCGGGACCAGTTCCAGATTTCCATTAACTAATGAACTGACATGGCTTCGTCCTGCGCTCTGCGTTCCAGTCTCAAGTAACTTTGACAGCTTGCTCTGGTTAATTAACTCAGCCCGTTCAATTGCAACTTGCAAACGTTCTTTGCGAATCGGCTTTAATAAATAGTCGACAGCATTCGCATCAAAGGCATTGATGGCATGATCCTGATAGGCCGTGGTAAAGATAATCGCAGGCTGGGTCTCAAGCTTCATCACATGTCTCGCCACTTCCATCCCATCCATGAGGGGCATACGAATATCCAGTAATACGATTTCCGGTTTTATCTCTTGTATCTTTTCCAATGCTGCCTGACCATCATTGGCTTGAGACTGGATAGCATCAGGATACAGTTCCCCTACCAGATCCTGCAGCCGTTCTCTCGCTAACGGCTCGTCATCAACGATCAGTATTTTCATGTTGGTCATAAGGCAGGATTAATGAAACAGTATATTCATCCTTATCATGTTGAATCACTAACTGGCTGTTATCCCCATACAGGTTTTGTAAACGTTGGCGTATGTTTTCCAATGCCAGCTTATTGCCCTTGTGTAAATCTTCACTATTGCCGGCTGGAACCGGGTTGTGAATTTCAATACGGATTTTATTGTCTCGCACAGTGCCTGTTACGCAAATTTGCCCACCTTCAGCCAGCCGCTCTATGCCATGATAGATGCTGTTTTCTAATAAAGGTTGAATTGTCAGCGGTGGTATTTTCACTGTGTCAGGAACTTCATCAATTTGCCAGTTGACTGCCAGACGTTCCCCCAGTCGATGGCCCTCGATTCTGAGGTAGAGCTGACAAAGTTTCCATTCTTCAGTGATTGGATACAGGTTTGATGGTTCCATCATGCTGGCACGGAATAATTCGGCCAGATCCTCGACTGACTGCTCTGCCAGTTCCGGTGATTTGCGCGTCAGGCTGGCAATGGTATTCATGCAGTTAAATAAAAAATGCGGACGAATACGAGACTGTAAGGCCTGCAGGCGAGAACTGGCTAATGTCTCGATATTATTTCGCCATTCATGCTGCAGATACAAATAACGCAGCAGGATGATACCAATAATCGCAGCGATACCGATGGCCCGTAACATGAACATACCGTGAGCACTGGAGATGATATTGGCATTGTAGGGATAAACGTAAAGCGACCACCATGCCAGTTCCGAAATAATGAAGCTCACCAGCAGGATGATGGCATAGCTAATGATGGATGCCTTGACGGCAGAGAGCTGGTTTAAATAGCGCTTAAAGATACAGAGCAGTCCGACACAGCTGAGTGCGATCCACTGGATAAACAGCGAGTTCATGGCTAGGTCGAACAGACTATCCCGGGTAAAAATGGATTGATTGAGCGTCAGTACAATCGCCAGTAGCTCTGCGCTAAGTACTACGACAAATAATACCCGTGCGCTGCAAAAATCCGGCAGGAAGTGGTGTTTTTCGTCGGTCTCAAATGCTGTCATATTATAAAGTGCGCGGTATCATTCCCGCTTACGTTATACTGTCGCCAGAAAAATAGTACCCGAATGACCTAATTACAGAATCCATGAGCGAGAATAATACAGAAAAACCGTGGGGAGGTAGATTTACTGCGCCTACTGATGCCTTCGTCGAGCATTTTACCGAGTCGGTTTCCTATGATCAGCGTCTGGCTCATCATGATATTAAAGGTTCTATCGCGCATGTGACGATGTTGGCGAAAACGCAGGTCATTGCCGAAAACGACGCGCAGGATATTATTGCTGGTTTACAGCAAATCGATAAAGAAATTATTGACGGCAAGTTTGTCTGGTCAACGGCGCTGGAAGATGTACATATGAACATCGAAACCGCGTTGGTGAAACGTATCGGTGATGTGGGTAAAAAATTACACACCGGGCGTTCCAGGAACGATCAGGTGGCGACGGATATAAGACTCTACCTGCGCGATGAAATCGATGATATCTGCCTCAAAATAAACGATGTCCTAAAGGCATTAGTGGCATTGGCTGAGCAACATACAGAGACCATTATGCCCGGTTTTACCCATTTGCAATCAGCACAGCCGGTGACCTTCGGCCATCATTTGTTAGCCTGGGCGGAAATGTTGCTGCGGGATCGAAGCCGTCTGCAAGACTGCCGTAAACGAATGAATCTGTTGCCGTTGGGCTCAGCTGCCTTGGCTGGCACCAGCTATCCAATTGATCGTGAATTTGTCGCTGAGCAATTGGGCTTTGATGGCGTCACGCAAAATTCGTTGGATTCAGTCAGCGACCGTGACTTTGTGATTGAGTTCAGCGCCAGCGCCAGTTTGATCATGATGCATTTATCGCGTTTTTCGGAAGAGCTGGTGATCTGGATGTCACAGGCGTCTGGCTTTATTGATATCGGAGATGCGTGGTGTACCGGTTCGTCGATCATGCCACAGAAGAAAAACCCGGATATCCCGGAACTGGTGCGCGGTAAAACCGGTCGCGTGTATGGTGACTTGATGGCCTTGTTGACCTTGATGAAAGGGCAACCATTAGCCTATAACCGTGACAACCAGGAAGACAAAGAGGCACTATTCGATGCGATTGATACGGTCAAGGCATGTTTACTGGCCTATTCTGGATTAATCCCAAGTATTCATGTGAATTTTGAAGCCATGTACAAGGCTGCGGCGGATGGTTATGCAACAGCAACCGATTTGGCCGATTATCTGGTTGTCAGTGGATTGGCGTTCCGTGATGCGCATGAAGCGGTCGGACAGATTGTTCACTATGCCATTAAGGAAAAGAAACCATTGGCAGCGTTAACCTTACCAGAGCTGCAACAGTTCTCCGATGCTATTAAAGAAGACGTGTTTACCGTGTTAGAACTGGAAGGTTCCGTGTCGTCGCGTAATCACGTCGGTGGCACAGCGCCAGAGCAGGTTAAGCAGGCGCTGAAACGTCTCGCATCACTTATTTAATTTAACACTTACTGGAATCGTTCGATGAAATTATTGATTAAATTATTAATTGGTCTTGGGTTGTTAGTTGTTATCGTTATCGGGTGCGCCGCTATTATGTTGGCTAATCTTGACCCAAATGAATACAAAGATTTCATCGCAGAGAAAGTCAAGGAAAACACCGGCCGTGATATCAGTATCGATGGCAATATCAGTTTAAGTTATTACCCTTGGTTAGGCGTTGAGGTCGAGGGCGTGAGTCTGAGTAATGCGGCCGGTTTTGGCGATACTCCCTTTCTAAAAACGGATTTAGTCAAAGCCCGGGCGAAATTATTGCCACTGTTACGTAAAGAACTGGAGATGGACACCTTGGTGTTACATGGTGCGGCAATTAATTTCGCTAAAAATAAAGACGGTGTGACCAACTGGGATGACATGGCTAAGCCCAGCGAACCCTCGCAAAGCGAGGGTGGTTTGCCATTTGCCGCGCTGGCGCTGGGTGGTATTGATATCAAGGATGCAGCTGTAAGTTGGAAAGATGAACAGCAAGGAATCAGTTACAGCATGACTGATGCTTCACTGAGTACGGGTGAATTAATGATTGGTGAACCGATTGAATTAAAGGCAAGCATGAAGGTAGACGCAAACAAACCTGCCTTATCTTCTTCAATAAATTTTGCCGGCACTGTCAGATACGAAGACAGCGGGGATGTATTGATACTGAATCCGATGTTGCTCGAAGCCGATGTTAAGGGCGAGTCGATTCCCGGCGGTGAAACAAAAATCAAGTTTGGTTCAGAGATCAGTATCGACATGAATAACGAGCTGGCGAAGATCAGCAAACTGGACTTGTCGGCATTTGATACGCAGCTCAATGGTGAACTGGAGGCCACAAATTTTCAGTCGGGTAAACCTGCGATAAACGGTAATCTGAACGTGAAAGGAAAAAACCTGCCACAACTTTTCAAAATAATGGAAATAGAACCTCTGGCTTCACAGCTGGCCGATCTTCCTGAAAAGCAGTTTGATATCGCCACGACCTTTGACGCTGATCTGGAACGCAATGATATTGTCATTAATCCACTGACCATGAATATGCTGGGTAACAGTGTTAATGCTGAAGTGGTGGCGCGCAATATTCAGTCATCCACACCAGCAGCGAAAGGTAAGATTCAGGCAAGTGGCCCGAACCTGCCAGTATTAATCTCCATTGCCAGTCAACTACAAGGAGCGAGTAAAGAGAAGAGTAAAAAGTTAGCCAATGAATTAGCCAAGTCACCGAAGTCGTTTTCCATTGCCAGTGATTTTGACGTTGATCTAAAAGCCGGCACGGTTAATATTCCTTCTATTGCAGTTGATGCGTTGGGTACCAAAACCAGCGGTAAAGTGGTGGGCGATAAACTGAATACAAACTCGCCTGCGCTAAACGGTGGCTTGTCTATCAGTGGTGATAATCTCCCTGTCGTCGTCGGTGTTGTTGCCGCTTATACCGGTGATGGTTCACAAGACAGTGCATTTCTCGCCAAGCAGTTAAAGTCTGTACCCAAATCCTTTTCCATTGATACCCAGTTTGACTCGGACTCAGACGCGATCGAAATTAGCCAGCTAGATATAAAGGCCTTAGGTTTGATCAGTAATGGTCAGTTAAAGATTAAAGACGCAGTATCGGGTTCGCCCTCATTGAGTGGTAAGTTGGATGCCAATGGTCCTGACCTGCCTTTACTGATGCTGGTGGCTGGCAGTATGCAGGCCAATGACGGGCTCACTTCGCTGGCAAAAGATTTATCCAGGATCAAAGATAAATCATTTAAGTTAAATACCCGTTTTGAAACAGATACTGCAAAGGGCAAGATTGATTTGCCATCGATTACCTTTTCATCATTAGGCATGACACTTAGTGGCAATGTTAAGGGTAGCGATGGAAACCTGAATGGTAAATTGGGTATCAGCAGTGAATCACCCAAGGCGTTACTAAATGCCGTCGGTCAAAACGATCTGGCCCAGGTGTTGAAATCGATTAATATTGATACCGGTATTAACGGCAGTGCATCCAAAGTCGATTTAAAACCGCTGTCGTTGAAGGCCGTGGTGGCGGGCAAACAAATCCCTAATTCTCCGGTTACTTTAAATGTTAAGGCCGATACCGAACTGAATACGGAAAAAAAATCCATGAAGTTAAATGACTTCAGCGTTTCCGGTTTGGGCCTGGATGTAAAAGGTAATCTCAGCGCGACCAACTATGCAACGGAACCTGCAATTAATGGCAATATTGATGTTGCGCCGTTTAACCTGAGACAATTCATGCAGAGCTTGAACCAGGACGTACCAAAAACCAGCGATCCTAAAGTACTACAAAAAGTCGCATTAAGTTCATCCTTCTCTGGAACGACAGACACTATCGTATTAAAAGATCTGAAAGCAGAGTTAGATGATTCACGCTTACAAGGCGATATCAGCGTCAATAAAATTTCACCGCTGAACCTCGAGTTTGGTCTGGGTATCGATAAACTGAACCTGGATCGCTACTTACCACCAACCAGTGATGAACAAAAACAAACCGACAAAAAAACGGTGGCGACACCGGAAACCGCAGCTGTCGCTGCAGCGACTGAGCTCCCGGTTGAAACCCTGCGTGCATTAAATATCAAAGGTGATTTTGTCATGGGTGAGTTTGTCGTATCGAATGCTAAACTCAGCGATCTGGAATTAAGTATTCGCGCATCCGATGGCGATATCAAAATGAACCCAGTTAATGCCAAACTTTATGGTGGCGCATACACGGGTGATATTCATTTAAATGCGACAGGTAAACAACCGGTATTGAAAATCAACAGCAAGTTGACCGGTGTACAGACCGAACCGCTACTTGCAGACGTCAGTGGCACCAACGAGGTTGCCGGTGAGGCTAATATAAATCTGGCGCTGAATTCCAGCGGGTCTGACACCAATCAATTGAAGCAACGCTTATCCGGTAAAGGTGAGTTGAAATTTTTGGAAGGAGTATTTCGTGGTGTTGATATTCCCAAAGTATTGAAACAGATTGAAATCATGTATGAATCAAAACGTTTCGGCAAAATCGATAAAGAGGGTAGTACCGAGTTTGATTCTTTGACAGCAACGATGGATATCAATAATGGCGTGGTGACCAATGAAGACATGTTGATGCAAGGGAAAGGGTTCGATGTGAAGGGTCGAGGCATGATGGTGAACCTGAATGACGAAACCTGGAAATACAACCTCAATGTCGTGGTTGATCCGGCCAGCGCCACCAAAGGTGAAGAGCGCTATAACCTGGGAGGCTATGACATCCTGATTAAATGTCGTGGCAAGATTCTTGATAAGCAGTGCTTGCCAGATATTGGTTCCATGATTGATGCCGTGTTAAAAGATACCGCGAAAGAAAAGATTCAGGAAAAACTTGGCGACGCGATAGGTATTGACCTGAAAGGGCTGACCGGCGGCAGAAAAGAAGCGGCACCGCAGCAAGTACAGCCTGCACCGACTGAAAATCAGCCGGCAGAGCAGCCAGCACAGCAGGAACAAAAACAGGTAAAACCGGAAGACATTATCAAGGAAGAGCTGGGTAAAGGGCTGAAAAAGCTGTTTGATTTCTAGTGTTGGCTAGCAAACACGAGTCTTTCGCTCCAGAGTTACTAGCCTGGTTTAAACAATTCGGTCGCAAAGGATTGCCCTGGCAAAAGGATCGAACACCCTATCGCGTCTGGTTATCTGAGATCATGTTGCAGCAGACCCAGGTTGCAACGGTGATTCCCTACTATCATCGTTTTACTGAACGCTATCCGACCGTGACTCAATTAGCCAATGCAAAACTGGATGATGTCTTACATCTCTGGACGGGCTTGGGTTATTACGCCCGTGCCAGAAATCTCTATAAAACGGCAGTGATAGTTTCGCATGATTATCAAGGCAAGTTTCCTGAAACACTGGAAGGACTAATGGCATTACCCGGCATTGGTCGCTCGACTGCTGGCGCAATACTGTCATTGGCGTGTCAACAAAGGCAGCCAATACTCGATGGTAATGTCAAACGTGTGCTGTGCCGTTACCATGCGATACCGGGTTGGCCTGGACAAAAGAAAGTAGAAAACAAGTTATGGGAGTTGGCTGAGCATCATACGCCTGCACATGAGTTTGCAGACTATACGCAGGCAATAATGGATTTGGGTGCGACGTTATGTAAACGCGGTCAGCCCTTATGTGATGATTGCCCGTTATCGAAAAACTGCGTGGCGAAACAAACAGGTCTGCAAATGACTTATCCAGAGTCGAAACCGAAGAAGATCTTACCCAAAAAATCAGCTGTTTTTGCCATGATAGAAAATGAGGCAGGCCAGCTAATGCTGGAACAACGACCGCCAGCCGGTATTTGGGGTGGCTTATGGTGTTTTCCCGAGTTTCCGGAAAAAGCGGACATGCATAATGCATTAACGAAACGGTATGGGCTTGAGGCACTAACAGAAACAGAACGAGATCCGTTTGAACATACATTTAGTCATTTTAAGTTGATGATTACGCCGATACATATCAAGATCAGAGACCGTAACAATTTATTAAATGATGGCAAGCAGGTAACGTGGATTAAACCACTAGAGAAAACCCGATTAGGTTTACCTGCGCCAGTGGTGTCAATATTAAATTCATTTTATAGCGAAGAGGAAAGTCATAATGAGCCGAATGGTTAACTGCATAAAGTTGGGAAAAGAAGCCGAAGGGCTGGACAGAATGCCGTATCCGGGTGAGCTAGGTAAAAAGATATTTGAGCAAGTCTCAAAGGAAGCCTGGCAGATGTGGCTTAGCCATCAAACGATGTTGATTAATGAATACCGTTTAACGCCTATCGAACCCAAAGCACGCAAGTTTCTCGAGGAAGAAATGGAAAAATTCTTTTTTACCGGCGGCGCTGAAAAACCGAAAGAGTTCGTTGATCCAGATAAATAAGGCTTAACTTGACGAAACCCATCCAGACCGGTTTAATACGCGCTTCGCTTTTGCTTTGGTTTAATAAAATCAATTACTTAAAGTAAAACCCATCCAATATTTTATTCAAAATGGCCAGGATGGCGGGGCCGGGAAGCGGTAGGGTATACAGGGGTGAAAATCCATTTTCAGTCCTTAGGATTAACCCGAATATAATTTCCAGTCATTATTAATGGCCAGGTAGCTCAGGTGAGCCGGAGATAGAAATTTCATCCAGTGAATGAATTTCCCGGCGAACGCGAAGGACACGACTGCTAGGATGCAGGAGATAGGGCGAAGCAGGAAGCCAGAGCCGAGGAGTCCGTAGCCGTGCCATTAGCGAGATAGGAAATCGAGCTTAGGGCTAAAGTCAGTAGGGAAGAAAAATTAGTACACCTCGTTATACAACGAAGGCCAGGTAGCTCAGTCGGTAGAGCAGGGGACTGAAAATCCCTGTGTCGGCAGTTCGATTCTGTCCCTGGCCACCATTTCTCTAAGATTTAAGCGCTTACTCCGGCGATAAGCAAACATGCCCCAATGAATAGTGAGCGATGAGTTAGTCTTGTCCATCATTGGTTTGATTGCTATGTTTTTTTCTATTCTTCAACAAAACTATCGGAGCTATGATTAAGATAGATATTACAAACAAGCCAACGCCTAAAAAAAAGGCTTCGAGTAACTCAATGTGTCGATTAGGAATATCATAAACAGAATAACTCCAAATACCTGCTGCTACTCCAAAAGCACTATATATAAATATTCTTGCCCATTTCCCCGCACCTAGATTTATAAGGAACGGACCACCAATATAAGAGACTATTCCAATAGCAGGAATTGCCGCAGCCATATTGGTTATTGAATTTTCTATAATGAAACCAAGTAGTGAGTTCATCGAAGTGCCTTAGTAAACATCAGTCTGAATTTTCGATAATATAGATACTCTATGAGTAACCACTTTCTATTTTCAAGATCTATTTAAAATTTCCGCTTTGGGTCGCATGCAGCATCTATTTAATTATGTTGATTTCAGTTCCAATAATATGGAAAAAAATTACATTAAAGTGTTTGTAGTCGCATTTTAATTTAGCTGTTGCAGTTTATTATGAAATACTTTGAATGCCTCATAGTCTCGAACACTAAGCTTCCCGTCATCCCGCCATTTTTGTACATGAATTAACAACGTGTTGGTCTTGTTATCCCAATCCTCTAGAGTTTTTATATGACATGCGATTAAGAAAGCTGCTATGGCGTAATTATCAAGAGACACACTTTTAGCTCTATTCGAAAAAGAATTAACAGCTGATTCTTGATCGCTAGGACTAATCTCGATGTTAGTCTCGTCTTTAACTATTTTTGCAGCTTGCTCTACTTTGGGCCGCATGTTGTGTCTTCTATTCCTTTTTGCTTCATGTCTGTACCAAAAAAATTTCTCGATTATTGTGGAAAAGAAGACCCAGCCAAACCAAAGTACAACACACCAACCAATAAACTCAATCACCCTACTAGTCTCCTTAATCGAGTACAATAAAAAATATTCTGTGTACTTTTTATAAAAAAATAACACTGTAGATTACTGTTTTAAACAGTAGTAAAGAGTTATCGAATAAAAGAGGAAAATTTCCCAGCAACTTGGGAATTTACTATTCCAAGGATTAGAGTTGCTATCGTCATTAGTTAATTCGATCCTAGGGCCTGATTTGGTCATGTCACTGGGATTCCTCTATTATGTCAGCAGTCCGATTCTGTCTCTGGTCACCATTTACTGCATCTCATATCTTATTGCCATTGAAGGTGCAGATTTAATGCCTATCAGTTATAGTTTTTATAATTAGTTGATTAGGGAGTTAATTTCAGTGAGTGAAAAAATCCATAGAAACTCACTACAACCCGGCTACAAGCTTCATTGGTATCGTATAAAAAAGGTACTCGGTCAAGGCGGTTTCGGAATCACATACTTGGCCGAAGACTTTAATCTAGATGAAGATGTTGCTATCAAGGAATATCTCCCAATAGAGCTCGCAGTTCGTGAGAATGATTTTTCTGTACATCCAGTTTCAGAAAACCAAGATAAAAACTTCAAATGGGGCCTAACTCGATTCATAGATGAGGCTCGTACACTAGCTAAGTTCAAGCATCCTAATATTGTTCGAGTTCGAAATGTATTTGAGGAGAATAATACGGCCTACATGGTAATGGAGTATGAGCAAGGTCAAAGTCTGCAGGAAATTCTTTCTGTTAGGAAAACTCTAGAAGAACCAGAGCTACTTAAAATCCTTCTGCCAATACTAGGCGGGTTGCAATTAGTCCATGAAGCTGGATTCATTCATAGGGATATAAAGCCAGCTAACATATTCATCAGGGAAGATCAAAGTCCTGTCCTTTTAGATTTTGGTTCTGCTAGAGCAGCATTAGGCCAAGAGACAAAAACTCTCACTAGTCTTGTTTCTCCTGGATACGCGCCATTTGAACAATATTATTCAAAAGGCGACAAGCAAGGGCCATGGACTGATATCTACGGTATGGCGGCAACGATGTATCGGGCTATATCTGGTAGGGCCCCTTTAGATGCCGTTGATCGTAGCGAAGCAATTTTACATAACGATGAAGATTTGTTCGTTGGCGCAGTTGATATAGGTAAGGGAAAGTACTCTGAAAGATTTCTAAGAGCAGTAGATATAGGTCTAAGTTTTAAGCTAAATGATCGGCCTAAATCTATTGATGAATGGAAAGACAAATTCCAATTAGCTAGCAATCTATTCACAAAGAGTGATGAAAAGAAAATATTGCAACAGGAAAATGTTAAAACTGAGTTGGATATTAATTCAAATATAAATAATCAAAAAAAACAATTACTTGAAAAACATATTAAAAATATTCTTTTTTTAGGTGTCGTCTTCTCGCTAATTTGGATTTATTTCACACTTAATGAAAAATCGACACTTATTAATAGTAAGACTATTGAACCAAATGTGGTATTTGAATTACCCATTGATAACTCAGAAATCAATGGCAGTTCTCAAGCACAATATCCAACTGTCAAAACAAAAAACGATACTGTAATGGATAATGATGTTGTTGAGGAAGAAGATGCTAACAAAACAATCAAACAAATACTTCCAAAAAGTCTTAATACAATTTCAGCAGGTGAAGGGCCTGATAAAATTGTAATGACAGTTTTAGATGATTCTTGGATTGAAATTTATGATGCATTCGAGAAAAGGATATTCATGGACCTTGGCAAGACAGGAGAAAAAATCGAGCTCAAGGGTACTGCGCCTTTTAACGTCATACTAGGTAATGCGACCGGGGTATCCATTATTTATAATGGAGTTCCTGTAGATGATATGCAGTTTAGTGAAAATAGCGGTGTTGCTAGGCTTACTTTAGATACAAAAAATACAGATGTTTCTTCGTCAAATACAGGATTAAATGCATGGGTGGTTCAAATAGGAGAGTTCTCCAGTAGAACTAATGCAGAAAATCTTAATTTAAGGTTGAGTCAGTCAGGGTTCCCGTCTTTTGTAGAACCAAAATCTATGGGTGATAAGCAAATCTATCGCGTTCGAGTAGGTCCAGAGTTATTAAGATCAGATGCGGAAAAAATGTTAAAAAGTATAAAGAGTAAATTAAATTGGGAGGGTATTGTATTAAGTTATCCATAATTAAATTCGGTATCTTTAAGCAAGATTTGGACTAATGATGCCTGTGTTGGCATTTCAATCCTATAATATATATGTTCTTGCGGCTCTTTCTTACTGTAGCAATTTCAATAGTTTTTGAAAAAAATGGCACAGAAAAACAAAAATGCTCTTTCTGCAGGTAGTCTTGTTCAAGAATATCTGATTCAGGATGTGTTAGGCCAAGGTGGGTTTGGCATAACTTATCTCGCCTTTGATCAGAAGCTAGAAAGAAAGTTGGCTATAAAAGAATATTTTCCATGGGAATTTGCAGTCAGGACGGATCATGGACGAGTTGAGTTCAGCCATGCCGAAAGTGAGTCTCTTTTTGATTGGGGCTTGGATAGGTTTTTGGAAGAGGGAAAAATGCTGGCTAAGTTCAATCATCCGAACATTGTTCGGGTTTTGAATTATCTAGAGACAAACAACACCGCTTATATCGTAATGGAATTCGAAGAAGGTGAAGAGCTAAGCGCTAGTATAAAATTGAGATCGACCGTATCAGAGTCTAAGGTGTTGAATATATTTTTGCCAATACTAGACGGATTAAAGAGGGTGCACGCAGAGGGTGTTATTCATAGAGATATCAAACCAGCAAATATTCTTCTTTTAAAAAACGACACGCCTCTACTAATTGACTTTGGATCAGCCAGGCAATCCATAGGAGTCAAGACAAAAACATTAACGACACTTGTTTCTCCAGGTTATGCTCCATTTGAGCAATATGCTAATGAGGCTGGTTCTAAACAAGGTCCATGGACCGATATTTATTCTTTAAGTGCTAGCATGTATAGATGCTTGTTCGGCTCTTGCCCTGAAGATGCTATTTCGAGGGCGAAATCTGTCCTTGATGGTCATCCTGATCCATATATTAAAGCTTCGGAACTTGGAGATGGAAGTATTTCAAAGGAATTGCTTCATACGATAGACATGGGTTTATCATTTAAAGCCATCGACAGGCCACAAACTATCGAAGAATGGCTTATATATTTCCCCCAAATTAGAAATACTGAAGAGCAGGAATATCTGCCGACTCAAAGAATAGAATCCCATACAGATCCAGTTAATTCGGAAACACATGTATTACAAGAACCTGGTGAAAGGTTAGCTATTACAAAGTATTTGGTTTTTGGGATGTTAAGTTTATGGGCTTATACCAGCTATTCCTTAGTAGGCAAGTTAACAAAGTTATTGCAGAAAAAGAATAAAGCCCTAATTTATATATTCCCCGGTATTTATCTACTCTCAATTGTTCTGGTGGCTTCATGGCTTGTGCCTAATTTATTTCTTGGATATGTGCAGGCAGAAGATGTTGCCCTTAAAATTATATTGTTGTCTGCAGTTATCTATTATTTAAATACTACCGCCTTTGTTCTATGGGTTATGGCGTGCCTAAAAAAATATGATTTTAAGAATAATGTGAAAAATGAAAAAAAGAACAAGCTTATAGAGAAATGGGAGAGCATTGATAATAAGACAGCTTTGTTTCTAATTATTTCATGCCCAATTATTGTATCCCCTTACTTTGGAGTAAAAATCTACTTTGAAGACACTTCAACTATTTTTTCAATGATAATGCCGCTAATCATTTTAATTTTTGGAGGTGTATTTCATGTATGGGGAACAAGACACCTCGTTGATAGTATTAATCTGGTGGTGACTAAAGTTGGCCAGTCAACAAAATAAAACTATAGCCCTTAAGAAGGAGGGAGTAAAAACTACTTCCGCAGCACTTATTTTATTATTTCTAGATGCGATTGTTGTTGGCGCACCTCTCTTCAGTATATTTGTTGCGCTTTATATTGCTTTATGTCTATTGCCTGCCGCTATATATTTTGTTTTTAACAATAAGCAAAAAGCAAAACTGCTATTTAGCAGAGCTGTTGTATATAGTTTTACTATAGGGTTGGTAATAGCGATATATAAATACAATATCTCGGTTTCAAAACAAAAAGCAGAGATAGTAATTGCGGCAGTTAATAATTATTACTCAGACAACAATATGTATCCTGATAATTTAAATAGTCTTGTTCCCATATATCTAGAAGTAATACCAGAACCGAATATCTTCACTAAAAAACTTTATTACATTAATACAGAAGAATTAACAGATTTATTTTATGTTGAATACCCGCCGTTTTATCGAAAAGTGTGGAAATTTAGAGAGAGTAAATGGGCTGTATTGGATTAGCGTTAGAACAAATATGCCCTGTAATGTATTACTAGCAATGTATGTTCTTATGGAAATCCATCAGAAATCAGCCAAATTGGGTCCTTATCAGTCATACCGTATAGAGTGGGATTTGGATGATACGGTCAGATTCTGCCTGGTGAAGTCTGATCAATCTGAGGAGTATGGGCAGTCGCAGCTTTTCGAAGACGAGCAGTCAGCGCGGAACACTTTGGGCCAGATGGCCATTTCAGGGTACACAGTGGTTTATCTCTGGAAAGTACAAGCAAGTGTATCAGAGAAGCCGCTGCGTGCTGTTTTAGGGGGACTATTGATGGATTGTGATGATAACGATATCGAGATGATTGCTAGGGTAAGGGAATAGGGTATCGTGGTACTATTTTTGAAATAATGGTGAATTAAATTCATTCTATGACAAAAATAATAGCTTTCTATGTTCTTCTCACATTTACTGTGAATGCATATTCAGAGAACGAATATCGGATTGGAGTCGATCAAGCAACTTATGCCATTGGTATAATTCATGGCGGAACTATTGCATTCGAGATTATGAAGGATGTCTGTAGTGATAATTTCCAAGATAATCAATTAATAACAAATAACGATAGCGCATATAGGCTTTGGAGGTGGTTTAATGAGGAAACTCTCAACTATCTTGATGAGCTAAAAATGAAAGCACTGAAAAAAATTGCTAAACAGAATGAGGGGGAAGCGAAACAGTTTGCAAAAGAGCTAAAAGATTCTATCCCATTAGCTAAAGAAAGAATGAAAAGTAATATGAGCGAGGACGGGACTACGACTTTTCTAACTAAATGTATAATGTACCCAGACTATCTTGAATCAGACAACGCAAAAATTGAAATTCTGTTTTCTACGGAGATTACAACGCTTGAGCGCTTTCTGAAAAATAACTAGAGATATATCTTTATCTTATCGCTTATGCAATAAGAAATATTCACAAGATGGAATACCTGCCATTACTATTTTTGCTATTCATTTTTATCGGTTTTATTGGCGTCATTGACTGGTGTATTAAAGATGCCCATTTACGTGGCAAGTCACCCTTACTTGTTTTGATTGCCGTTATTGGCTTTTTCCCATGGGGGTGGATAGCTTGGCTAATATTCAGACCACCACCGATCAATCGTTATTACATCGATTAAATTAAGTCCTGACCACCACTTAATTGCATAATTAATCTACAAACGTCTTCTGAAGCGAGAATGTCGGCGATAACGACGACGATTTATTTGTTGAGCATACTTTCGCAATTCAAAGCTACGATTTTGCGCTGCTACTCTAGCAATTAATGAATTATATTCCGACACTATTTGATTAGATAACTGAAGACAATCTGCAAAATCTGAAACCCTATCTGCTTCTTTGCTGTTATGGAGAGCAATAAACCCTTCTCGTTGAATCAAAGTGATATAAGCAACTTCTTTAGAGCTGCACGGAAGTAAGCACCATAAAACTGATTGGTTGAAATATGTGTCTTCGCCAAAATCAAATAGGACAGGAACATGACAGTCACTCCACTCTTGGAGTAAAGTGCATTCGTTAGCAGGCATCTTTAATACAGGCGGTTTTTCATTTATAGCACCTCCCTCATTTAATGCTCTAATAAACTGTAATCTGTCTCTCTTACGACGTTTACCATCAACGATCCAAATAATTCTTTGATAAAAATTATTTCGGGCATGCCGTTCTTCAGGCTTCAGAAAAGAATGTTGAAATTCTATAACCCATCCTTGTTCAGTCTTTACATCAGCGATATGTTTTTCACCACTCTCGGATGTGTGTACGATTTCTTGCCAATCCTCTGGAAATCGTGATTTCCATTTTCGGTGCCATTCTGTCTCATTCTCCCACCAATGATCACATGTACGCTTTCTATAATGGGCCCAGTGCCAAACTTTAACCTCTCCACATTTAGACACCATTTTATTGCCACAGCTCTGGCAAGTACCTGATTGCCCTGGTTCAGCTTCAGATCGCCCTCCATTTACTAGTGCATATTTCATCTAATTAAAGAATTGGCCTGTCTGTAACATCCAGACCGTTCTCCATTCGCTTAATCTGTTTATCTATGAACAAAGCATCAGCAGGACTACTAGATAAAAAAATACCTGTTTGAGCAAGAAATACTATTGAACGTAGTTTATCCCTATCTATTTTACCTTCTGAGTAAAGCTGCTCTAACGTCTTGTTTTCGTCACTATCCATTTAATACTCTCCAGTATAATTAATTTAAAGGTCGAACCTGTCTTCAGTGGGGAGTCTGAGTGGGGGACAGGCTCGACCTTGGCTCCTAATGAGAACTATGAGGATAAACGGTAGTTAGGAACTAACGAGCAATATATACGACAGAGTGGCTCAGGAAGTGAGCTAGTTAAGAATAATTTTTTCTAGTTTGGTCCAATTTTGCTATTACCGATTTTCTTAAAGCCTGTGGACTTAGTACTGATACGTCCGGGCCATATTTCAGAATATCCATGATCAGCTCGTGTTCATTACTGTATGGCAACTCCAAATGATAATTACCTTGCTCATCAAAATGGGATTGTTGCTGTGGGTGCCACTCTTCCCTGGATACCCAGCGAGAACGTTCGGGTGTAAACACTAGATGTGCTACTTGGGTATCTTTTCCTGAGAAGATGCCATATCCGGCCTGTAACACCTCATCAAGCTGCTTTTTAGAAATAGTTCTAGACTTGGTGTTTACGACTGTTGCCGATTTAATTGTGTCTACAGCAAAGGTACGCAAGTCTTTCCTCATATGACAGTAAGCGTCCAAATACCAGTTATCTCGATAGTGGACCAATCGTTGTGGTGAGATTTCACGTTCTGTGTATTCGTCTCTTTGTCGACTATATTGTCTGATTTGCACTCTGTTGCTAGATAGTAGACCTTGGCAAAGAGCTTCAAATGCCTCTAATTCATAGCGACGTGCAGCTTGAGGTAGAACTCGGATTTTTTCTTTTATGTTTTCAAGTGAATGTCCTGTTTTATCTAAGATGGCATTTACTTGCGCTCGCATAGGTTCAATATGGGGAGAAAGAAGTCCTGGTGTCAGGTTTTCCAGCAAATGTTCCATGATCAGTAAGGCGTATATCTCGGAATCGTTGAACCAGAGACCAGGAAGCTGGAAAGTTTCATTGTTAATTAGTTCGAAACGATATCCTCGTAACTCTGAATCATAGATGATTGGAGCATTGAAGCGATCTCTGAGGTATTCCAGGTCCCGTTTGAAAGTGGCTGGAGAAACTTCCAGTTCCTCGAGAAATTGTGATCGAGAGACAGAGAGCCGATTATTCAGCATACCGATAATTCGATAAAAGCGTTCAGATTTGTCCATTATTCTATTATCTGTAAAAGCAGGCTCATCTAATGAGCCACCCTATCAGATATAGTCATGAATACTTCATATCAGGTCAACAATAATATGCCTCAATTGCCCTCTGGAAAACATATTGCGCTTTACCCTGACTCACTATACGAAATACTAGAAGAAGCATTCAGTGGTATTAAAGTTCATGAATTAATGTCCATCAATAAGCATGAAGATCTATTCAAATATGTAGAGGTCTTGTACTTCAGGATTCAGTCAGAAGACGAAGAAAGAGAGGAGCGGTATTTTAGCTTTTCGTTAGTGCCTCCAGAAGGATTAATGCCTTACAGTAGCGGCTATAACCTTATAACGATACAAGAAGAATTAAAAAACTGGGAGTATTGTGACCAAAAAGCTTTTATAGATTTCTTAAATAGTAAACGTACAGAGCATTTCTTCCATGAAATTATCAGTATGGTTCAACAGTGTCAGGAACAGTTACTAAAGCAACCAACCACATTGCAAGGAATGCTGGCTACCTGGTGGAAACTCGGCATACATCCACTTCAAGATAAAATTGAATAATTTTTACAAGAAAAAGACTTAAATGTTATATCAGTCATTTAAATTTCTATTTATTAAATTTCGCAGTAAAGAAGCATCATGTTCTGAAAGTACTCTACATCCCCCTTGTAATGCACTACCCCATCGAGTTAAGTGTTTCGTAAGATCTAGATTATTAATTAAATCTCTAATAGAGCAAGGATCAATCAACTCTATGTTTGAGAATGTCAGAGATTTAACAGGAACATCACTAAGCAAGTCAGGCTCTACATTTAGTCGATTAGAAGCCAGAACTTGGTCTACTGTTGCTACCCCAGCAATGCACTGAGCATTATGTTGTTTACCTGCACAATAGAAAAAACAGATATCACCCTGTTGAATAGAGTTTTTGTGTTTAGTGCCAGGGTATATAGGCCATGTATTGTTATTCAATCTGTTTACGGTGATCTTGAAAGCAGGTACGAGCTTACTTTCTAATGATTCTCCATCACCACAAATTAAAAGATAGTTACTCATAAAAACAATTGTATCATTATTTATAGTGATATATCATCATATATAATGATTATATATCAAATATAGTGATATGTATTTACCTAAAGAAAAGTGGATATCTATTGCAAAATGTTTGCTCAAATCAGAGCTGGCAAAACGAAATATTAATTACGTTGAATTATCCCACAGGCTAGAACAGATAGGTATCTACGAGAGTCCAGAAAATCTATCAAACAAGATATCTAGAGGCACTTTTTCCACTATTTTTCTACTGCAATGTATGACAGCGATAGATTGTGAAAACATACTATTAAATAAAGATATATGGAAAAACAGTTAAAAGTAGCATCTTTCTTTGCGGGAATTGGTGGCTTTGATTTAGGCCTTGAAAATGCGGGTATGTCTGTAGTGTTTCAGTGCGAGATAAACAAATACTGCCAATCCGTATTGAAGCAACATTGGCCTAATGTTGTATTGCGTGATGATATTAAGAAATTGAGTGCGAAAGAAATACCTAAATCAGAAGTATGGTGCGGTGGATTTCCATGCCAAGATTTATCTCTAGCAAATCAAGGTAAAAGACAAGGATTAAAAGGAGAAAGAAGTGGCCTTTTTTACAAATATTCAGAGCTCATATGCGAAAAACGTCCTAGGTGGATTATTATCGAAAATGTCCCAGGTCTTCTCAACAGCCACTCAGGAGAAGATTTCAAAGTACTCTTACAAGCGTTGGATGAACTCGGGTATGGCGTTTCGTGGCGAGTATTTGATGCAAAATACTTTGGAACACCCCAAAGAAGACGCAGAGTGTACATTGTCGCAAGTTATAAAACCCTCCTCTCCGCTGAAGTACTTTTTGAACACAATGGAGTTACAGTCGCTGCTCGACAGGGCATCGGCAAGAGAGAAGTCGCTGCCAAAGAATCTGGAAACGAGTATAAAGAATCAAATTACTACTCTATCCAGCATGCCGGGATTGGAAGAAAGCATACTGCTGGACCGCAAGCTAAAGGATTCAGAAATGACGGAGAAACCTACACATTGGACTCAAGAGGAAGCTCTGACGCTGTATGTAAGACGAATGCTCCCTTCAGAGTACGAAATACTACAAGGGTTTCCGGAGGGGTGGACGGAAGTAGATTCAGAGCCCTAGGCAACGCAGTATGTGTTCCGATTGCAGAGTGGATTGGTCACAGAATCAACTATGTAGATAAACGTTTTTACAGAAGATAGCTATAAATCTTCGAAACCTTCAGTAAATAGTGGGGGGTATGGCTCTCCCTGATCAGTAAGAGCTCTTACAAAAGAGGAATAAGTGGTGAAGAGGGTTTTTTCATGATCTATAACAAGGGGAATGGCGCCAGCTTGCGGGGGTCTGCTTGTATCTTCTTTAAAAGCTATTAAAGCTAGAGTCCAGCCGTGATCTCGAATATCTCTAAGCCCAGCGCCTAAAATGCGACTCACTAAATAGTCATACAAAAGTGAACCGACGCAAAAGACAATCCTTCCGTGCCCGGTTTTTTCTGCAACATTTCCTTTTATTAAAAACTGTTCTTGTTGTCTTCTCCATGCATTTGTTTCAATGGTTCCAGCTTGTGCAATAGTTTCTCTTAAAAATTCATTAGTTCGATTGGGCATGTTTTCCCAATCAGTTACATGTCTAGTGATGTGACCTGTATTTGAGGTTTCACCACCACCTTGCATTTCTAGAACTTCTCCACCGACAACGTTTCTTCGTTTAATCACGAAATCGGCTTTATAGTTTGAGTTGTCACCACCTACTGGTACAGGAGCTTCTCTTTTTAATAAAATATCGTTCTCACCTATTGCGCCACCATAAATAAGGCGTGCGATTTCCATAATTCTATTTTTCTGATATTCGTTCAGACGAATAGGGCGTGGGGTTCTAACGCCTGCTCTTCTAGCAGTTTTCTTTGTCGCACATAGCCTATGTTCACAGACAATCCATAACTGACCATCACCCTTTCTAACAGAGCAAATTGGCTTTTGTAATTGTTGTGGAACAAGTTTTTTACATGGTGCGTCCATAAATGGACACATGTCGCCTCTCGAGGCCGGAGCTATTGTCGGGTTATTAACATCAGTTCTTTGCCCGAGATACTCTGCAACTTTTACACTCATTACATAGGTTAGATAGATATACTCTAAACGAGTATATGATCCTGCTATACATATATAAAGTTAGGAGTAATGGAAATCCCTTTCCTAATTGTCTCTAACTAGCCTCCCGCATCGCCTCCTCAATCACGTCTGCCGCAGTATTGCTGGCATCCTGTAACGTCTTGGTGGACAGATGCGCGTACCGCTGCGTTGTGACCTGATTGCTGTGACCCAATATCTTCTGTACCTCATACAGGGTTCGTCCCGAGTTCACCAGAAATGAGGCATGGCTGTGTCTCAGGTCGTGTAATCTCAAGAAGGGCAATCCAGCCGCTTTCCTGATACGAGTCCAGGATTTGGTGATATTGGTATAGCGCAGGTCTGTCCTATTGTTGATGAAGACATGGTCATAGTCATCCTGGGTGTCCAATGACTGCAGTACTTGGATAGCACTGTCATTCAAGGGCACAGACCGGACTTTCCCTGACTTCGCGTTCTGAAACGGTATCTTCCAGACTCGCTGCTCCACATCAATATGCTTCCATTCCGCCTTCAGAGCCTCATTCAGGCGTGCCCCGGTGGACAGCAGGAAGAGGACAATGGCAGAGACCATACTGTTTTTGTCGGTCTTGAGAACGTTCAGGAGGCTCTTCAGATCTTCGCCTTTCAGGTAGTACTCCATCTGATTATCTTCCCGGTACATCTTGATACGTTGGCAGGGGTTCTTCTCGATGAGGTCGAGGTCACAGGCATGGCCCATCGCGTGTCGGAGAGTGGTGATAACCCGATTTACGGAGGCATTGCTCAAGCCCTTGGCATGCAGCTTTGACTGTAGCTTTTTTATATCCGCCTTGTTGATGGCATTGAGCTTCCTGTCCATGAATGCTTCCTTGAGGTGTAGACGGAAGTGTTGCTCTTTCTTGCAGCTAGACGATGCCTTGGTAGTTTCCAGCGTCCAAGGTAGGTAGGTGTCCTCCATGTAGGTGGAAAAGAGGGGTGCATCACGTTTTTCCTCCAGGGTGCCAGAGAGCGCCAGAGTGGCTCGCTTCTCCCGGGCCATGGCTCTGGCCTGCCCGAGGGTAACGTCGGAGCCAGCGGCCAGCTTTTCGTGCCGGAGGCGGCCCGAGGCGGGGTCGGTGTAGCGGAACCAAAAGGTGGACTTCTGGGAGTTGCGGATTTCAAGATAGAGACCGGTGACGAGCTCGTCTGGTATTTCTATCTTACGTTTGTCGGGAGGGCATTTGAACTGGCGGCAGTTCACGTTGGTGAGTTTAGGTTTATCAGGCATAGGCTTTTCTCCTTACAGCAGGTTTAATAAAAAATGGCCATGGAATAGTCCATGGCCTCTATATGAGTTAAATCCAGTCTGAGTCATAAAAATCTTCAGATGAATTAGGTATTTTGCTTGGAACACGAATTATTTCACCAGATTGAAATAGATCATTTGCTATGTCCTGTAATAACTTTTTCTCGTCGGTTGTGAGCGGTTCCGAAACTACATCAGGTAGAACTGCATTAACGAAATATCTGAAATTTTCCTCTAGTTGATGCTTAGTCAGTTTTCTTAAAAGTTGATATCCAATGTTGTTTTGAATGTCTTTAGAAATATTATTTTTCATGCTTTTCTCCAAAAAAAATAAAAAAGGCCACGGAATCTCTTCGCGTGGCCATATGGTTTTTAATTAATGTTGTACTGGAAGTAAGATAAATTACTCGTGGTTTCGCCCATTTTAGTGAAAGGGACCTTTTTCTCTCGACATAAAGCAGCTAAAACAAGCCCCACTTTGAAATGCTCATGGTCCGGAACATACTTCCAGATCTCAGCAAGTATCTCTTCAGTGGTATATAAAATATCAGTGCGAAATAATCGTGTATCACCATTCAATACATAAATGATAATCTCGCGAAGTAGTTTTTCAGTTTCTTTATCGACGAATCGCATATGCGACCTCCTGTGTTTAAAAGTTCAACATCAAAGGTGGCCACTTGGCGCGTAGTTGTATCTTTAGAAGTGTCTTAGCAAGTGAAACTTACCAATATTTTTTAAGGCGGATGCCCGATTGAATGCTGTAGCTCTATGCTTGATATGACAGGCTGAATAATTAACCTGCGCCTATAAAGGTAGCTGTTATGAATTTTTCGATCAAGTCATTTTTTTTGCCATGTTTTACATCAAATTTTGGCTGGCGCATAACGGCCCCGGTAATGAAGGGTGCATGCGCGGGGCTCGCGAAAGGGTCGCGCGCTAGTCCATTTGCCTATGAACATAATGCTACGTTGAAACTTTTTTATTTACTGATTTCCACTCGTTATTAACAGTGTCTCTTATTGTCTTATTGAAAGTGTCTTCATGAAGCTGTTTTTGTAATGCTTGCTTATTCAGCATAACTGAGTATGCCGTCGCCTTGCCTTGTTTATGGCCGTTTCGTTCATAGTGATTATCTGAATAAGCTATCCAATAAGGCGTTATTTGCCCGAGGCAGTCAATGATGGATAGATTAAAGGTTTCTGGTTTAACTTTAACTTGATGACCAGTGACTTCTTCAAACACTTCCAGCATCCAATGTTTCAATATTGGTATATCTCTGGTAGTGGTTATAAATCCATCGTGTATCGGTAGAATACATAAATCAGCATCAATCCCTTTCAACAGTATTCGCTCAGCTATTTGAGAATCAATAAAATGCCCCTTAATGCCTTCACCACTTGCCAATTTATCTTTTATAGGCGCATGTAACTGAATAAACTGCTCAATAATTTTCTGACCACTAATGAGTTCCCTGGAAAGTCCGCCTTTACGGATGTAGTAATCGACGGTCTGTATGGCTTGTCTTTCACTATTGCAATTAACAATCGCGTTGAAGGCGACCTTAATATCACCACGTAATGACTTGTCATAACCGGGTAGTGCATAAGGGTCCTCCATGGGTAAATCCATACCTGCTTGCGCATACATGATGCTGAAATGCATACCGGAATAATCGAGTTGAGCTGTTCTCTTACTATCAATAGTAATGAAGATACGATAATCAGACGGTATCTGCTGCCACCATGCACCATAGAAGCGTCCACCCTGTTCAAATGAAGCGTTATTGAATATGCGCTTTAGCCGTACCTGAGTAAAGTCAATACAGGGGCTTTCATTACCGGCATCATTATGACGACGTAGCTGCTTACGTAGTAATTGATGCTTTTCATCCGTGATATCCAGGTTTAAGCAGTGGCGGGATAGAAAATCATTGATTATTTTAAGTCGTCTTCTGGCCTGTAGGCTGAAATCTGTATCCTCATAGTCCACAGGCTTGCCTGAAGAAAGCCCCTTTACCTTCTTGTCTTTCAAAATGATGATTTCAGGCGGTTTGTAGGGATAGTCTGTAATCATAAAACGAGAAAGCCTGAATTTCTGACAACGCAACATCAGGACTTCAGTAGCGCGATATCGAGTCGTTCTACGGTCGTTTGGATTGGGTGCCCATGTGCCTTTACCATAAGGCATCTCCAAATAGCCCTGATGGACTAGGAAGGCCAACACATTGATGAGTATGCGGTACGATAAATGATCGGGATGATAGCGTTTGAGTTGATTATCACTGTAGTAAGCTTTGCTCAGGTGAATACCCATACAGAGCTCAGGTAAGGCGAGGTAGTTGCGGTAGGCTTCCAGGACAACATGGATCAGATGTTGCTGAATTTTGTCTTCATCCCGGATACGGGCATTCGGCTTGTTGTCTCGATACCAGTCTATGTATTCATTGAGCAGTGACGCAATCAGGTTTGTGACCTGTACGTGTTCAGACCAGTCAAAGCCGGTAAAAGGACGGCTAGGTGTATCGTCAATATCCAATGATGGCACCAAAGTAAAGACGTAGTATCCACAGCAAATAGGCTGCTGCATGAACTTCAGTACGTGAATATTGCTAAAGAATAACTAGGTGGGCGCTTGCTCTCGAATCCATTCAAAAAACGTCACAGATGCTGTTCGGTGCATCTGCCTGAAGAACCAGTAATAATAGACGCCTAATATCAGAAGTCAAAATGAAATAATTTATGAAGCGATTTGAATACAAACTGTACAGGAGCAATAAGGACAGCCGCATGACGGAAGAACTGATGAACGAACTAGGTCAACAGGGCTGGGAACTGGTGGGTGTCACGCAGGCGGATCAGGACCCGATGTTCAGCAGTACCGCTAATCTGTTTGTATTTAAACGGGTACTAGACTGATTCGGTCTCTGCGGCCTGAAGCTGTGAGCGAACAATCTTCATTTGGCTGACCAGATAAGACAACTCTTGTTGTAATGTTTTCTTGTAGTCAGGATTGACCTGCTGGACGGTTTCGATGAGTTGTATGGTGTGAGTTAGTGCATCTGCAATCATGGTAAAGTCACCTCCCTGTGAACTGTATACAGGCTACCCTTGAATTTGATGCATGCCTATTCCCTATATTGGGTATTTTCCAGTAATGTCGATGTACCTTAATCGGGTGATAGTGCGGTACCGCCCCGAGGGCCTTGGTAATACGGCCCCGGGTGGCATCTATACGGTCAGAATTGCAGAGAATCATAGATATCAGGTGAATCACCTGCCAAAAGCCTTGCTTGATCAACGATAGCTTCCTGCATACCTTCTTCAGGCACGTCCTGGTAACAAACGGCTTCTAGTGCTTCCAGTAAATAGTCTTCATATGAGTGCATAAATACCTCCTTTAAAAGTATTTTTTGATGGAATAAAAAATGACTGCGTAGAGCAGGGCGGCCACGATGAAATGAACGGGATAGACGTAGCCGAGGACAGCGCCCGCCAGTAACACAAGCACCTTTGATGTAGGTAAGAAAAAAGACAGCATTAAGATGAACAGCAGAAAAATAATCGACATGGTTTTGCACCGATGTGAGTAAGTGGTTGAAAACGATCAGGTTTGCGATCGTCGGTATACGCTTGGGAAGCCATAAGCGTTCTTTGCGAACGTCTGTAACTGGTTGATTTAGATCGCGCTATGGACAACGCGTGTTGAAAAGATTGGGAAAGAGAATCCCTATTACTGCTTAGTGGTCTTTTTCTTACTGCGGGAGGGACGTTTCTTAGTGACTTTCTTTTTGCCAACTTTTTTGGCCATTGCACGCTTCTTGGCAACAACACTGCTGGTAGTACCTTTGGGCTTGAGCTGTCTCAGGGTTAAATCAACGGCCTTCATATCCAACAAGCTGTATTGCCGCTTATTGGGTACAGCTTCGAAGACTTTCAGGTCCACCAGACAAGCAAAGAGAAAGCCTGCACAATTGGCGCTACTGTAAGGATAGAGCTTGGAAAGGAAGAAAGACGTGATGGGCTCATCCTTAGGCCAGGACTTCAGCGCCTTCTGGATATCGTTCCAGGCTATCCACTCTTTTGAAAACTTGCCGCCACCATCATTACTGGTGACACGGATATGCAGCTTGTTGTCAGCGGATTTGCCAATTTGACAACCGAGTTGGCTTTTACCCGATAGAGAAGGGCATTTAAACGATTGTATGGGTGTAACAGACATGTGTAATCCTCCTAATAAATAGGTTATGAGATAAATCAATTGTGAAAATATAAGGGTGGGGTGTTACGGATCGAGTTGGTCTTCGAGGGTGTTGCGGAGTGCGTCGGTGAGCCAATATTCATCGGGGAACACGAACACGAAGCCCTTCTCGTTATCGGCCAGGAAAATGGCGATGTAATGGCCTTCCTTGTACATAACGCCCTCCCATTGCACGTCCAAGAGCGTCCAGTCAGTCCAGACTTCAGTGATGACACGTTGCATGTCTTCCGGACAGACGAGATTGATCCAGCCGTGCTCCTCAGGGACGTACTTGTGGGCTTCGTTGGGGATGTCCTGACAGAGACGATAGACGAGATCTTGGATGATGGGGTAAACGGGGTTCTGACGATCCAATTTGGAGAGATCGTAGACAGATTTAAATGTCAGCATCAGTATTTCTCCTATAATAGAAAAACAAAAACCCGTTTTGCTGTACGCTAAACGGGTTCGTGATAAGTAGTACTTATGGGTTATTCAAATAAGATACTGTTTCTTCCGCAAAAAATAATAAGTGTTACAGGAATATGACATGTACAGCATAGATGTAGCGAAAAATGAAATTCACAAACTAAAAAAGTCCACGTTTTCTGAATTAGGATTTAAGGAAAGAGAGAACTTGCAGGAATGGATTGCGAAAGAACCAAGTGTACTAGGCGAGGAGTTACTTATAATTCAAAAGGAGTTTTCTGGCTTTGATGATACAAACGAGAGACTTGACTTATTAGCGTTAGATAAGCAAGGGGCCATTGTTATTATTGAGAACAAACTAGATGACTCGGGTAGAGACGTTACATGGCAATCTCAAAAATATGCATCCTATTGTTCCAACTTATCTAAAGAGAGTATTCGGCAAATATATCAAGAGTACCTAGATAAAACGCAACCTGGCGAAAAAGCTGAAGATAATCTAGTTACGTTTTTTGAAGAGACGGAGTATGAAGAGCTCAATCTAAATAAAGGTGTTACCCAACGTATCATGATGATCGCCGGGAATTTCAGAAAGGAAGTAACCAGCACGGTCCTCTGGCTCTTAAATTTTAAATTACGAATCCAATGCTTTAAAGCTACGCCTTATACAAAAGGCGATGAGTTATTTTTAAACATCGAGCAAATCATTCCGACGATAGATGCAGAAGAATTTATGATCGGAATGGCTGATAAGGCGCAGGATGAAATCGACTCTCAAAATGTAGAAAAAGTAAGAGACAATAAAAGACGTCAATTTTGGGCCAAATTATTGCCCGTGATTAACGCTAAAACTGATCTTTTTATCAATATATCCCCAAATAATAAAAGTTGGATAAGTGCAGGAGGTTTAGGAATTTCCGGTGTCGCCTTCTGTTTTGCAGCCACGAAAAGTTATGGTCGTGCGGAATTATGGATTGGAACAACGTCAACAGAACAGAACAAATCAATTTTTGATCAGCTTTATGATATGAAAAACGATATTGAATCTAGTTTTGGCGATAAGCTTGAATGGGAAAGACTAGATAGCAAGAATGGATGCCGAATAAAAGCTGAACGTGAAGGGAATATATTTGATGAGAATGAATGGGACGCATTGATTAAGTGCATGACGGATTCAATGATGCATTTGGAACAAGCAATTAAACCAGCGTTAACAAAAGTAATTCTTGAAAGATAGACATTTGATTAAATGACGATATGGATGAAAGAGTAAAACGTATAATAACACCGGAAGGATGTGAGCGTTTCCGAAAGAATGCGATAGAGCGTGGTCGCCAGGATTTGGCTGATGAAGCACTATTGCATGCTGTGAACCTTCGTGCAGCAGATTATGGTGCAAGCTCTGAAGTTGAAAGAGAGTGTCTTAAGGCGGTTTATGCTTATGAGGAAGTTCTGACTAAGAAGAATGGTAAAAGAACTAAAGCAAGCCGAACATGGCAGATGATAAAAAGGCATGGAATTTTGGCATCCGTAGAAAGGGCGGTTGACAGAAAGTTAGAAACAGCTGGTTATAAAGCATTGGCTGAAATGGGACTGCAAGAATATGCGTTTGAAGCAGTTATATTGAGACATCCGGATATGTTCTCTAAAGCCGCCGTTGAACGGTCTGAAGAACGGATGGAAGAATGGAAATAATTTGAAGAAGAAAAAACCTTTCTGGCAATGGGCTCACTATAAAATCAAGATTACAGATTTCGACTATACATTCGAACCTAACAAAGTGAATACATTTATGTTTACGGAGATGTGATTGAGCCAGAAAACTCGCACATTAGTGGTGTCGATATACTCATATACCCAGATAATGAATATGTAGACCCCGAGGAAGATAGAGGTGTAAAAGGATAAGTTAATTAAGGGAAAGTAGATGGCAAAAATTATGAACTTAGAGGCATTCTCTGGATTCAAGACACTGCGTTTAATTCACTTATAACAATAATGTCTAGCAAAAGAACTATATATTTTGGGATATCTGTGGAAAAAAAGACGCAGGAAATGATTCAAAGTTTTTTATTTTTCAACTCAGGAAAAGTTTGGGGAGTAATCCAGAATGGATTCACTGTTAGAGAAGAGAAGAAAATTTTTGCTTGATTTCAGGGAGAAATATCTCTGTATTCTTGAGGATGGTACACAACGTTCGGACACGGAATTCTTGTCTAAGCAACTACGCAATGCCATCGTCCAACTGTCAGAAGGTCTATATAGTAAAGATGTACATTTTATACTCGAACTTATTCAAAATGCAGAAGACAACCCTTATGGAGATGCAAAACCTGAACTTGAGTTTTTAGTCCTGACAGATGATCCAACAAATACTCCGGAAAGTGATGGTTGTCTATGTCTGTTTAATAATGAGAAAGGATTTGAAGAAGATAATTTCAAGAGTATTTGTTCTATAAATGATTCTACAAAGGATAAGAGGCTAGGCTATATTGGAGAAAAGGGAATTGGTTTTAAATCTGTATTTACTGTCTGTAGCCAGCCACACATCTATTCAAATGGATTTCAATTTTGTTTTAAAGAAAAAGACCCAAAGCATCAGTTAGGTTACATAGTGCCATATTGGTTAGAAAATGTACCTGATGTTGTAAAGAATAATAATGCAAAAACGACAATTCTGCTCCCTTTAAAGCCTGAAAAACGTAATGAGATTATTACTGAATTTGAATCAATCCAGCCAGAAACAATTCTTTTCCTGAATAAACTTGAAGCACTAACTATTGAAATTAAGGAAGCAAAATCCAGGATAGAGCTAAAAAAATATAGTAATAAAATTAACATTATAAATTTAAGTGTAAAAAGAAATTCAAGCCAAGAGACTACATCCACTTTTTGGAATTATAAAAAAACAGTATCTGTACCTGGCGACCTAAAAGAAGGAAAAAGGGAGGGAGTAACAGATCGAGAGATGTCAATAGCCTTCCCTTTAGGCTCAGACAATATGAGCGGAGCAGTTTATGCATTCTTGCCAACGGAAATAGATAGTGGGATGCCGTTCATCATCAATGCAGACTTTATCGTTCCTGCTAGTAGAGAAAGCATAAATGTAGGCAACAAATGGAATTTGTGGCTCAGAGATGAATTGTCTAAAGCTATTGTTGAAGGAATAGAGGGCATGTTAGTAAATGATGATTATCAAAAGCATGCTTATAAGTACATTCCGATTGTAGATAAGCCATCTGGTTTAAGGCGCTTTTTTGCTCCCATAGGTAGAGATGTCTGCTCTGTACTTAAAGGGAAAAAGTGCATCTTGGCTGAAGACGGCAAAATGGTGATGCCAGAAAATGCAAGATTTTCCTCAAAAGAACTACGCGCCTTATTTCGGTCTACTAATAAACCAAATATCTTTAATTCACTTTCATTTGTCGACGCTGATATAGAGAAATTTAAGGCTCAGTTAAAGGAAATTGGTGTCGTAGATTTCACTGTAGAAGAAATGAAGGTTTGCTTATCTGATATCGATTGGCTTAGCACTAAAAAATCAGAATGGTATTTTGATTTATATCAATTCTTACGAGATAGAAAACAGTATAACAAACAAGAACTTTCATCTTTGTCAATAATCTATCTTGATGGTGATAGTTTGACTTCGCCTGGGAAAGGGCCAGTCTATATACCGGGGCCAAAGGAGTCAGTTGTAAAATTACGAGATGTTCTTAAGAAAAATAAATTGCCTGATGTCGATTTTTTGCATAAAGAGTTAGTGGCTCAAGCAAGTAATGACAAAAGCCTAGAAGACTGGTTTACGAATCATCTAAACGTAAAAATATTCTCAATAAGAGCATTTATAATTCATACATTGCTACCATGGACAAAACTAAATATAGAGAACCTTAAATTAGAACAAGCATTATGTATTGCTCAAATTATCTTAGATAATCTGCAAAAAATAGAAGAAGGTGACTATGAAGTAATTAAAACAAATCTGCCAATAGTATTGTGTGATGGAAGCATCGCACTTAGAGAAAATCTGGAAGGGGTAGAGTTATTAGTGCCTAGAGGCCTAGATAAAAAGCTTGGTTGGCAAAATATTTTAGTGAATGAAGAGGACTACAGTCACGAAGATATACTTTCTGATGAATATTTAAAATCAAATACGGCTGATGATGTATTGAAGTCATTTTTTCAAATTATAGGTGCGGAAACATATCCAGATTTGAAAAAACAACAATTTCAATTATCCGAAGCTAGCGCAAAGAGTATTTACAGCCCTTATGTAAAGGCTGAAAGAGGTAATTTTCCTTCAAACTACACATCTACACCAACGCTCTTTACATGGGCGTCGCCACTATTCTTTTATGCAAAAGAATATAGAGAAAAATCAAGACATAGAAAAGCGTTTATATATTGGCTTGAGGCAATGATCGAGAACCGCTCCAAAGAATTAAGGCACGGCAAAATAACTTGGTATTATCGAACCAATTACATACGTGAAACCAATTCTGCCTTATATTATGAACTTCAGAAGCAACCATGGCTGCAGACGAGCAAAGGCATAAAGCGTCCAGGTGAAGTCTTTGTAAAAAATAATCAGTTATATGAAATGTTTAAGGGGAATCTTCCCTATCTAAAAGATAAGTTATCTCCGGAATTAATCGAGTTCCTAGGTATTCATACGGATGCTACGACAGAAGCAATTATCAATTATTTAAAAGTACTTTCTGAAAATAAAACAGCAGATAAAGCGCTTGTAGTGAAGCTGTATCTATATCTGAATGAATTCGGTAGAGACTATACCAACTCCTTCCAGGAATACGCATTGATTTACGTGCCTCAGAGTAAAAATAAGTGGCATAAATCTGGAGAAGTAATATGGGAAGATTTCAGTGAGATATTTGGTGATTTATATAATTATTTGGAACCAGTATATGAAAAAAATAATTTAGAAGGTTTTTTTACCAAGAAACTTAGTGTGAGCCGTACTGTAAATACCGAAGAGCTTGTGAGGGCATGGATACACATGCAACAAATAGATAATCCTGAACCGGAAAAGATACGTGAAGCACTGAGGCAAATATATCCCAAGATAGTAGAGATATGCCGTGATCTATCAAAGCCGCCAGACTGGTGGGAAAGTTTTGTTAGCGAAGTCCAAATATGGACGTCTGAAAATCAATTTGTTGATCCAGAAGTCGTTATGGCTGGAGACAATAGACAAATAAGAAGACTATTTGAAGACAATATAAATTTCATTTGGTTGCCAGAACGTTACAGTCATGATGAATTAGATCTGTTCTATAAAGCACTAGGTATACAGCGAATATCTCAAGCTGTAGATATATCATTAGAATCGCCAAAGAATACGACTAAGTCTGATGATCCAAAATTCCTGAATCCATGGTCAAAAAGACTGCTCGCATACTATATATATAACAAATCTACCGAGCATTTCGACCAAATGATTGCTAATGGAGTAATGCTTGCCTTAATGCAAGGCGATGAGTATACATGCCAAAAGCTAGTATTGAACTATGAAATTGAGTCATGGTTTCAATCCCGAACTGATGACTCAAAAACAGCGTATTGGGATTCAAACGAGGCGCGATTATATTTGCAAGATAATTCAGATGAGTACGATCTATTAGATGATGCGGCAGAAGCTATTGCAAGAGAATTATGGGGTCGCAGATATAAAATATACGAATCAGAAATACAAAGAATACTTCAAACAAATAGGCAAGAAAGATTCCAGAAACTAAAAGATAAATATGATTGGAATATGCCTATAGAATTACGCAATGAATTATTTAATCTGATCGAGAAACATGAAATTGATGCAGAGGAAAAAAGCGACAGTAATAGTAATGAAGTAATAGAAGCTGTTAGTGAGCCCGTAGCAGAAGGAGAAGATACTAACGAACAACAAGGTTATGGAGAAAAAAGTGGTGAGTTAGAGTCAGAAAAGGCACAAATTGTAAATGGTAATGCAGGAATGGGCGAAAGTCGTAACACTAATACACAGGTTGCAGCTAAAAATCGCAATAATAGTGGTGTAAGAGGAAATTCATCATATGGATACAGTGGAGCAGACGGCACTTCATCGGGAAGTTCAAAGACAAGAGGCACCAGAATTAGTACTGCTCGTTCGCAAGATATAAATCAGAAAATAAATTCAGTTCGGCAAAGTCGTTTGCCAGTTTATGTGTATCAAAATGACAGAGACATTAGTGAGAGTAATGATTCCCAAGAGGCACAAAAGCGCAGAGAAGATATTGGCGAAGCTGCTGAGGATTTCGTATATAAAACTGAGCTAGAAGTAGGACACAAAGTAAGGAGGATGGAGAAGGGGCATCATGGATATGATATAGAGGTTATTGATAAAGACACTGGAGAGATGCGTTTCATTGAAGTCAAAGGACAAGATGGTGTTTGGGGATCAAGGGGTGTAAGCCTGTCTGCTAGACAATATAAAGAAGCCAGAGATAAAGGTGAAGCATTTTGGTTATACGTAGTCGAAAATGCTAGATCACAAAAACCTTCAATCAACAAGATTCAGAATCCTTTTGCCAGAGTCACACATTTTCAGTTTGATGCAAGTTGGTCACAGTTATCTGAAGTTAATATATTAGAAAAATCAGATCAGCCATATGATGTTCATGAGTTAGTAGATGAACTTAAGTCGTATACAGATGATGAGATTTGTAAGTCTTTAATTGATCTCTGTAACGAAAAAGATGTTGAGTTACCTAAGGTAGGCTGCGACGTAACAGATGAAAAAGATGCAATTGTCGGACAGATAGAGCTTGTCTGGACAGAGTCAAAAGTAGCGCTGATATTGAATGAGCAAGAAGAACAAATTCAATATTTACAGGATGAGTGGAGTATATTCCGTCTGGATGAATTGAAAACTCAAGATAATCTGTCTGAATCTAAGTTATTTCAATCATTAGTATCCTCACAGAATGAACTGTCATGATATATGTAAAATATTTAAAGAACTTATTAGTTATATCTTGATAAAGGGATACTTTAATTGACAGAACTTCATATAAAAGTCGCAATGTCTGAGTTGTTCACATTAGCAATAACGCGGCTGCCTAAGTCACAGCAAGAAAAAATCCATCCATTTTTAGTGGAGTTTCGGCGCAATCCCACTGGTCCAGGTTTTAATTATGAAAAGATTAGGGGTGCCAAAGATAAGAAGCTGAGATCGATACGTCTTGACCAAGCATATAGGGTAATAGTAGCGCGTCCAGAAAAAGGTAATGTATATCTCATGCTATGGGTTGATAAACATGATGATGCTTACGCATGGGCACAGAACAGAGTGTGTGATATACATCCTGAAACAGGGGCAATACAAGTTATCGATACAGAGGTCATCTCTAAAGTAAAAGAAGAAGTCGAGCAAAATGTAGAAACAAAATTATTTAGCGAAATACGAGACCGAGAGCTTGCAAGCTTAGGTGTGCCAGAAGGAATCTTGCCAACTGTTAGGGAATTAACTTCTGAAGATGAGCTGGATGCAATAGCAAAGTCAGTTCCGATTGAGGCACATAATGCCTTGGTCTTGCTTGCGGCAGGATACACAGTAGAAGAGGTGTACAGGGAATTAGGAGACTCTACAAAAACTAAAGTTATAGATATCAATGACTTTGATACAGCACTTGAGACTAATGAGTCTCGCTCACGCTTTTATGTGGTGGGTGATGATGCTGAACTAGCAGAAATCCTTAATGCACCCCTTGAAAAATGGCGGGTATTTCTCCATCCAACGCAAAGAAGGTTAGTTGAATCTAGCTGGGATGGTCCTGTACGCGTGCTTGGTGGAGCTGGTACAGGCAAAACTGTTGTAGCAATGCATAGAGCTAAATGGTTGGCAAAAACAGTATGTAGCAAGCCGAATGATAAAATACTATTGACGACATTTACGCGAAATCTCTCTGAAGACATACGTGAAAATCTAAAGAAAATATGTACTGAGAAGGAAATGGAGAGGATAGACGTAATTAATTTAGATCAATGGGCGATAGATTACTTAAGAAAGCATAGTTATAACTTTCATATTGATTATGGAAATCATACACGGAAATTGTGGAATAAGGCATTAGATGACGCACCGAAAGACCTTAATATGGAGGAAGGATTCTACAGAGAAGAATGGGAGAGGATTATACAATCCAGGGGAATCCGTTCTCTTGAAGAGTATATAAAGGTTAGTCGTGTAGGCCGAGGTACACGTCTAGACCGTAAACAACGCGCTCAGGTATGGAGGGTTTTTGAAAGATATCGAGAATTGCTAGATGAGCATGCTTTGAAAGAGCCAGAAGATGCAATTAGAGATGCCAGAATGATGGTAGAAGAGGAAGGAGATGCTGTTGCTTATAAATCTATAGTTGTGGATGAGGCTCAAGATATGGGAGAGGAGGCTTTCTGTTTAATTCGAGCTCTAGTGCCAAGTGAACAAAAAAATGACTTATTTATAGTTGGTGACGGACACCAACGAATATATAGGCATCCCTCCGTATTAAGTCGTTGCGGAATTGACATAAATAATCGCTCTCATGTGCTAAGGATTAATTATCGTACAACAGAACAGATACGGAAATGGGCTACTTCTTTATTAGAGGGATGCGAAGTAGATGACATGGATGGCGACGTAGAAAATCCACAAGGCTATCGTTCGCTATTGCAAGGTATTACTCCAAGCGTCGTTTGTTTAAGAAACTTCGAAGAGGAAGTGGACGTTATATTTAGCTATTTAAATAAATATATGGATAAGGATGAACAATGCTCTGTTTGTATTGCTGTACGCACTAATTGGATGGTTGAAGACTATAGAAATGCACTGAAACAAAAAGGAATTAAGCTTTACAAAGTACGACGTGATCAAGCAGACGATTTGTCAAAGTCTGGAATTCGAATAGCAACTATGCACAGGGTCAAAGGACTTGAATACGACATTATGATAATAGCGGGTGCGGACAATGCCACTTTACCAATGCCTACACCCGCTTTAAAGAGTAAGGACCCAGTTGTTTGTAGAGATGCAGAATTCAATGAAAGAGCGTTATTTTACGTTGCAGTGACACGTGCTAAGAAAGAAGTGCTGGTAACTTGTTACGGTATTATAAGTAAATTTGTAAATAATATAGTAGCTGCATGAATTATCTAAGCTCTGACTGGATATTAGGATAGATGTTTTTCAATTTATTAATGTATTCTTCAACCCAACCACCAGTTGTAACATTAGTCCACTGATCTAAGAAATCTTGCTCAGACTCCCTGTTGGGCCATAAAAATCGTTCAGTTTGTACTACACGTTCACCTTCCGAATGCTCTATAAATATCTCACATGAATCTAACGACAGCATAATATTTAGAGTATCTTGCCATTTTGGCGGATGATGAGTTTTTACATTATCACCATTTATTTTAATGGATACTTTATGACATTCATGCAGCATTCTTCTGACAAAGGCAATTAGCCGCCGGTCAACATTTTGAATTCATAATCCATATCGTCAATTTAGAGTGTGGCCCGTGATGGTGCGGAGGCTGAATTGTTAGCCATCGGCGTAACGGTTCTTACCTATTTAGATGTACGATAGGGTATTGATCCCTACTAGTCACCATCGCAAATGTATTTGGGACCGATACATATTCACACGGACAACACTAAGATAAAGTACCAACGTTACAAGATTGGAACAATTTCGGTTATATAATTCTGTAAGATTTTGAGAAAAATAGATTTTCTGGGCCTCTCTGCACCACAATTCGGGCAGATTTCGGGATTTCATCGGTCAAACCTGGTGGGAGCCGCCGAAAAGGGTAGAAAAACGATCAAATTCTTCAGCTTACCCGGCCTGAGCGCTAGTCGTGCCATGGACTGAAAATCCCTGTGTCGGCAGTTCGATTCTGTCCCTGGCCACCATTTATTTCGCAAATAGATGTGCACAGACCCTCTATTTTTGGGTGAAGCACGAAATGCTTAAACATAGCCTAGCGCATAGTACTTCATTAAAACTAATAATTATTCTTAATATTTAATAAGTTATTCTCCATATGATAAGGGATGTAACTTAGGTAAAAAAACACCTGTTCGTGAATTTATCATACTATTATTCCCAGCATGCCAAGCCTTAAGATGTTTCGCCAAAATATTTCCATTCCATGCCTCATTTGATTTTGAATATAAAACAGATTCGAGTTTAATAAACTCTGCAAGTAATTCTGAATTTGTATATTTTTCAATATCCTTTAAAGAACGAATATGGGAATCAGGATAACATTCTGTGAAATATCCAATAATAAATATTCTAGCTTGATCAGCATCATTGCGATAACAAGCTGACAATGCTTGTTTAAGTAATTTATTTTTTGAATGCCAGGTTCGACTAAAAGAACCCGTTCGTTTTGAAAGAAATACCCCGATCATGAAAAAAATAATCAATAAAGAAATGATGAGAATGAAAAAATAGTTTCTCTCTTTAGATTGATTTATAAAACTGGTATAGCCTGACATTAAGGATGTATCTTGATTATCTTCATATCCACTTTTAGAATCTTCTTCTGCATTAGCGTTCTCTGGTAAAATACTAATCGTTTTCCCGGGAAATATCGCAAGCTCTTCCATATCTTTAAGTGTGTTCCACCAGGGTACTGTTAATTCAGGAATTTCGAATTTCCCCACTGCAGTGGGTACTAACGCTACTTCCTGTTGCATAACCGCTATTAATCCCGATTCTGCATGTTCCAATTCTTCGTGTTTTGTTTGCCTGGGGTAAACTCTGAAGCCAGGGATTTCTTCTGAATTGATAGATGGGATATGACCACTACCAAGACCAGTAGCAGAAATAAAGAGATTCCTTGATATGGGTTTACCGATGTCTATTGAATCACCTGTAGGCTGAAAATCCTGATATAACTCAATAGAGCGTGCTGGAATCCAGATGTTACCAGTATAGGTTTCCGGGATGGGTCTAACATTGAATTCTAAAATATTAGACTCAGTCAGAACGAATTTAATTGTTCCACCTTGCACAATGTGACCTTTAAAGATAGAAGGGCCAATCGTCATTGAACCACTTTGCTCTGGATAAGCTACGTATTGCCGCTCTGTTACTGTATAAAGTTGTTCGTTCTTAAATTGCTTATAACGACGTTCGTTAATATCAATACTGCGTAATACAACATTTTCTCCTACCACAGGGTCAGATAGATCTGGAAAAGACATGGCAGCATCATAACTATTGGGATCACGATACAAACGTAATGTAATTAGTGTTTGCGCTTGTAAATAAGGGTTTAATGTATCGGCTTCGAGTTCAATGAAAATTGTTCCATCACCGTCACTACTTATTATCTTCCTGCTTTCATCAGCAACAGAAAAACTGGATAGCACTAATAGAATAATCAATAATAAATATTGCTTCACCAGGGATCTCCTGTGTAGTTTCTATCTGCACTCTTTTCCTTGTATTTTTCTTTAAACTTTCTACGCATTAGTCCTGCAGGATCATCCTTAATCCGACGCATCCACTGATCTTCGGCCAGAGTATCTTCCTGTATTTCTCGTTCAATCTCGCTTAGCTCCGCCGAATTCGCATCATTGGAATCGCTAGGTTTGTTCATTGAATTCTCCACCGGAACTTCGTCCTCACCTACAGCATTTTGTTGTGAATCTGCCTGTTCGTCACTCGCCGAAGGTGGTTTATTATCGGATTCACCAACCTCCTGATTTTCTTTATCATCTGATTTTGCTTGTTGTTCTTTATTCTGATTATCATCATCTAGACTGCGTTTATCACTTTGTTTGCCTTTGGACAGTTTCTTCAGTAATTCCAAAATCTCTTCCTTGTTGTGTTTTGCATCGACGTGTTCCGGTTCACGTTTTAATACTTCATTGTAGGCAATAACAGCCTCTTCCAATCGTGCAAGGAAAACCAATGAGTTGCCGCGATTGTAAATGGATTGGGTATCATCTAATTGAATATAAAGATCGTAGGCTTGTTGCCAATCGCCCAAGCGATAGGCACTAGCAGCTCGCCATCGTTTATCGTTGAATAATTGTAATGAATGACGATAGTCGTTTTCATCAAATGCTTGTTTTGCTTTTTGGTTATCATTCTGAAACCAGTTATTTAACTCTGCAGCTTGCAATTGCTCAGGCTGATAATGAAATATGGCAACGACAAAAATAAATAATAGATTTTTTCTAAAAACAAAAACAGCAAATAGCAGAGAGAACAAAACTATCCAGATACCATTGTCCAGCCTTTCAAATTCTCCAACTTCATCACTTTCACGGTGTTGATTATCCGGCCTATTCAAAAAAACGGATAATTCATTGACATCGTTGTTATCAATACCAGACTCCATATAGAGTCCATTGGTACTATTGGACAATTTTTTCAGCGATTCAGATTCATACTTCGACTCAATGAGTGTTCCATCCTCCTTTCGCAAAACATCAATTTCATTTAATGCCGGGATCGAACCGCCCTGTTCAGTACCAATACCTAATACTGAGATACGTAATTTAGATTCGTTTGCAAAGCGAATAAGTTTATTCAAATTCGCATTACCGATACCATCGGTAACAAATAAAATATCACCTTTTTTTAAATTACTTCGATCCAGTAATTCTTTGGCAAGTGACAAGGCTGCCTGAATATTACTGCCACGGCCGGGCATGATCTTCGGGCTCAAGGAAGGAACTAATGTTTTAATATTTTCAACATCATGAGTTAATGGGGTCACAGCATAAGCATCTGCTGCATAGGCGATTAATGCCACATCTCCTTTCCGATGTTGATTGAGTAAATCTTCGATCTTGAACCGAGCTCTGACATAGCGTGAAGGATTGACATCATGTACTAACATGGAATTGGATAAATCAAATGCAATAAATAGTGCAGCATTACTACGAAGCAAACTGCTGGATTGCTTTTGCCAACTCGGACCTGCCAAAGCAATGACCGCCAGAATACTAAGCATTGCAATCAAGTGATGAGATTGCATTACGGCCTGTTGCTGTTTACCGCTTTGTAACAGGACACGAAGAATTTTATTGTCACATACTGAATTCCATATAGATGAATCAGCCGTACGATATTGTTCTAGCCACCAGAGATAGCAAATTATTGGTAAAAGCAATAACCATAAAGGACGTAAGAATTGAATGAAGTCGAACATGTCAAAAAAGGAATTGACGGGAATAAAGCTGGCTGAAGAGAACTAATATCAAAGCACAAGCCAGAGGATAGAAATATAATTCTCGATACTGATATAGTTGTTCTCCTTCTGACAACACAGGTTCTAATCGATTTATTTCTTCATAAATGCCCTGCATCTCTTCGGTATCACTCGCGAGATAATATTTGCCACCGGTTATATTTGCGATGTATTTTAGTATTTTTTCATCAAGGCCATAGGTATCAGGAATAGCGAATTGATTTGGTTCAAACTGCTCTTGCTGTTGACCTATTCCAATAGTATAGATCCTCAATCCTGCTTCTAACGCTAATCGAGCAGCGACATCAGGTCCCACTTCACCTGCAGTATTGGCACCATCAGTCATGAGGATGAGTACACGCTTATCAGAATCGGACTCACGCAGACGTTTTACGGCAAGGCCAATGGCATCACCAATAGCAGTCTTACCTCCTGCAAGGCCAATCGATGTTTCATCCAGAAAGATATTAATCGTTTTCCTGTCTAATGTGAGCGGTGTTTGTACATAGGCCTGAGTACCAAACACAATTAAACTTATGCGATCACCTTCCCTTTCTTCAATGAATTGCCCAGCTACATGCTTGCTTGCCTCAAGTCGATTTACCAGTTGATTTTCTATCTCAAAATCTGTTTGACGCATGCTCTCAGAAATGTCGACAGCGATAACCAAATCACGGCCATTTATGGGAAGCCCTTCCACCTCACTCACCCACTGAGGTCTTGATGCCGCCAGCACCAATAATAGCCATGCCAAAATAGCCGCGAGAATGAGCAACGTGCTCTGTTTAAATCGTTTGTTTTTACTTATCTGGTGATAGTTATCTAATAGAGGTAGCCACAGTGCATCACGATTATTATCTGCCGGAGAAAGTAGCCAACGCAGAATTAATGGCAAGGGGATAATAAGAAGCAACAATGGCCATGCTATTTGAATGTTACTGAACATAATTGTTTTCCATATGCAATAACACTTCATCCTCAAGCAATCTGATATCGGGTAATGTATCGATAATACGAATAGTCAATTGTTCGAGTTCTTCAGTTTTGAGGCTTTGATTGATTTTATTTGTGTATGGAACTCTTGTTAACTGTTGCTGAAGTTCTTCGGAACAAAGCGGTAATTTACTATGCTCCAACAACCATATAAACCATTGACACGACTGATCTCGATTATAATGCTTAGCCCCAGGTAGCAAACGGCTAATTCGTCTTAATAATAAATAGAGTGCTTTAAAATTAGCTTCAGAAGAATATGACTGTTCTTTAATTTGATGGAATTCTTTTCTAGCGAGGTATGAGAGTGAATAACGTTTAAAGTAATAATGTCGAAAAAAATAAGTACTCGCTATTAATATAATGAATAATATAAGCATAAACCACCAACCATTGGCCAACGGCCACCACGGGACATCAGCAGGAAGATGAATATCCCTAAGGTCAACATTGATCATGACTTCTGTTAATTCGTTATCCATTCTTAAAACCTGAAATACTTGCCTATTTCATAAGATGGCTGACATTTTGTATTGAGTTCTATTATCGGACTATTTAAGGCTCGACTTAGATCTTTGATTTTTTCTTTATGGTTTTGATTGAGTGCATCAAACTTATCCTGCAAGCGTTGAGAACCACCAATAAGAGTGAGTTTATGTAAGGAGTTACTCAATCTATATTGAGCTTTGTTTTTTGGTAGTTGATAGTCAAAATCATCGAAGACATAGCAAGGGATTACATCGCAATAACGTTTTAAACGAATAAATTCGGCAATATGTCGATCATCTAACCCTCTAAAGTCACTAATAAAGAACAAAATAGAACCTGGTCTTATATAACGATGTATTTTGCTTAAGGGCTGTGCAAAGCTTTTAGTAAGATCACTATTATTAATTGAATCTTGTCTAGCGGGTTCAGCAAGCGCGCGTAAAAGCTGCATCACTGTCCCCCGACCCCTACCAGATTTAATCATCCAATCTTCATATTCATTAAACAATAAACCAGTAATCCGCTCCCCATTAAAGAACGCCATCCAGGCAATCAATGCGGCTGTGTTAGCCGCTATGGTTCGTTTAAATCTACCGCGCGTGGCGAAATGCATAGGCGCTCTATCATCAACACAGATAAAGACAGGGCGCTCTCGCTGGTCTCGAAATACTTTAGTATAGGGCTCACCCTGTCTTGCTGACGTTCTTGAGTCAAGGTAACGAATGTCATCACCGGGCATATACTGACGCGATTCATCGTATTCCATACCACGTCCTCTTATTAATGACAGATACTGACCATTTTTATTCGAACGAACGGAGTTGAGCCATGAGGGTAAACGTTTGGCTACATTAGCCAACTGCAACAATTCTTTAGAATCGGCTGCAGTTAATCCAGGGGTATGTTGGATGCCTTCAACCGCCATAATCCTAATCTTTAACTAGGGTGCTGTTACTCTATCCAGCAATGTATCAATACAGGATTGAACTGTGACATCTTCGTTCTCGGCTTCATAACTTAATATCAATCTATGTCTTAACACATCTGGCAAAAGCTTCTGAACATCTCCGGGACTGACATAATCACGTCCATCCAACAAGGCATGGGCACGAGAACAAATATCTAGTGCAAGTGTCGCTCTTGGACTCGCACCATATTCAATCCATCTGGCAATATCTTCGCCATAAGTTTTCGGTTGTCGCGTTGCTAGAATCAGTTCCAGTAAATAATGCTTAACAGGATCAGCTAAGTGTACGTCTAATACTGCTTTTCTTGCGCCTTCAATTTCATCATGGCGAATATTCACTCGGTTTTTGTCAGAGTTATCTGGATTTTCATACTTCGCCTTCCTCTCTTCATGTCCCAACGTGAGAATCCTGTCTTCGTCTTCTGCTTTTGGATATTCCACGACAGTTTTCATAAGAAAACGATCCAGTTGTGCCTCTGGTAAAGGATAGGTACCTTCATGCTCTATGGGGTTTTGGGTCGCCATCACTAAATACAAGTCCGGCATCTGATAGGTTTTCAGTCCAATTGTTATCTGCCTTTCACCCATCGCTTCTAATAATGCGGATTGAACCTTGGGAGGCGCTCGATTGATCTCATCGGCAAGTATTAACTGGTTAAATAGCGGGCCAGGTTGAAAATCAAATTCACCGGTTTGTGGTCTTAACACATCCGACCCGGTTAAATCGGCAGGTAACAAATCGGGGGTGAACTGAATACGATGAAAGTCAGCATCGATACAATCGCTCAACAATTTAATCGCCTTGGTTTTTGCGAGACCGGGTGCGCCTTCAACCAGTAAGTCCCCATCAGCAAGCAATGAAATCATTAAACGATTTATTAGCAATGGTTGACCAATGATATGCCCTGTCAAATATTCAACTAGTTGAGAAAATTTATTCATATTTGCTGCGTCAGCTTATTATTCATTCTTTGTGCTAATTAATGCCTTTTTCTTTAGAAACTGTGTTAATTCTTAACTGCTGGTTTTGCCTGACTATAAGAGACTGATCCTTTAACTAATTCAAGCAACAGTAAGAGTAATTACGTTCTAGGAATAACCCGCAACTATCAATTCACAGATAAGGCTTTAGAATTTGTCTTGTTGATTTTCAAAATAAATTTAGTCAAAGGAAACCTTATAAACAAGTTTTGAGTTAAGCTATGTCCGGAGCTTTATCATATGTCTTCGACATTTTTTTACCAGTGTAGTAATCTGTTTTGTGAATGAATGTTCTATTTGCCAATTGTATTTCTAATTAAGTATTCGGCTCTCAAATCTTTAACTTTATGATTGACATAGAAAAAGTCTGTCCCGCAGCACGAAATTACGGGTTAGCTTCGGGCTCAGTGCAGGGGAATTTAGAGGCGTAAAAAAATGATCAAATTCTTCGATTTACACGGCCAAGGCCGGAGTCCTGCCTTCGACTGAAAATTCCTGTGTCGCAGCTAAGAAAAACTTCGCTGTTTTTCGCTCTTTCGGACAGACTGCGACTGTTCAAATCCGTTCCATACGAATTTTTGGATTCTGTTCCTAGCCATCATTATTTGTTAATAGTTATCTCGTTAAATTTAAATATAACGAAATACCCTCAGAAGTATAATCGAATATCAGGTTCTATTGAGGGCGGTAACAGATGTGCAAGACGAACGCCGAACAGTAATCATAGATGTCATAATAGCCATTAGTAACATATAGAATGTCGGTATCGAGATTGGTACTGCGGTTGCGCCAATCCTTGTGCCTAATGCCTGCCCGAACTCTTCTAGTGTAAGGCCTTTTCCAAAAAGTATGGAGAATGTTTCGCTGTCTAGAAGACCAGGTGCAGTTAGTTGCATATCGATCATATACGCGCCATCCGGACCACCAGGGTTATCGTTCCCATCTTCCAAAAACCAATCCAAATGTGTGTGGAGTGCGCCTGATGCATCTGTCTCGGCAACAATCAAACTTGGGTTACCGCTGATTCCAGATTCTGTAAATAATGTGCTGGTTTGTTCAAATGATCCGACTGGACATATAAGAAAACCACCGCAAGCTGAGGGGTCGTTAATAAAAACTTCCTGCAGTCCGCCAAAGAGTTCAATTCGTGTAGTGCCAGGGATATCATTTGTCCATCCAGTCGCCTCTGAGCCCCAATAACTTAGGCTACCGACTGCTTTATAGCTGAGTCTCAACGAGGGAGGAAGTTGGCCTGAGCCTGATATAAAACCAGGGTCATCGACTGCATTGGGTCCACCTTCGAAGTCATCAAAATCGGTAACGAATATCTGATGCCCTGTTGCAGTGTCTATTGGGAGTGTACCTTCGGGCACACCCAGTAAGGACAAAACAGGCAAGGTATCACACGCTGGTCCACCCTCGAGACAAAAATCAGTTTTCAATTGTCCTCCCTCTACCGATACAGCAACATCTAAATGAATAGCCATTGCCATGGTCGACAGTAGAGAGCCAAATATCATTGCTAGTAATCGAATCACTTGTAACTCCTCCCACAAATCATATTATTGCCAGTTAAAAACTCCAGCGTAGTCCTGCCTCGATTGAGCGACCAGGCTCAGGCGTAAAGTTTCTTAAAAATGAAGTTGAATGTCTAATTTCCGCATCGCCGATATTTTTCGCTTTTAGGAAAAGCACAGTCTCATCACCAATATCCATCGATGGTTTGTAAGACAGCTGCAAGTCAAAACGGTCATATCCCGCTGTAGCGGTCTCGTTTAACCCCGCTCTTTTTTGTGCTAATGCGCTTGTCCAACGTGCGTAAAAATCGAATGAACGCCAGGTGCTTTCGATGGTTGCTCCAAATCGGGCAGGTGGCAGTCTGGGTACATCGCCTGCACCATCCTCAGTGAAATATCCACGTACGAAATCAGAAAAAACGCCAATCTGAGTTTCAGCATCGAACATATTAGGTAAGTAAAATTTAAGCTCAGATTCATAGCCATAGAACATGGCATTCTGTTGGTTATAACCGAAGACCGAAAGACATTGTGTTAGTTGTACACAACTAGCTTGAATTTGCCGAGCCTCGATGTCGTAGAAAAATAAAGTTGGCCCAAAGGGCCGGTTATCTTGATAAATATAATTATCCACACGGTTTCTAAATACGTTTACCTTGAAGTCGAAGATGGAATTTATGTAAGACAATCCAATATCAATATTGTTTGCTTCTTCAACTTCAAGAAGAGAATTTCCTATCACAAAACTACGTGTAGCGAAATGAGGGCCAATAGAAATTAGCTCTTGTACTGCCGGCGGCCGCTCAGCTTTAGTCATTGCAAATCTCAGGTTCAATTGATCGGTTAATGCGTATTCGATCGCAGCTGAAACGGAATAAGCTTTGTTATAGTGGTCGGTAAGAGTAACGGGTATTCCAGCTGCGATTATAGAGTCTTGAACTGGTGACACCCTTGAGGACTCACGGCGATATGCGAAATCTAAATTCAATCTATCCAATGATAGCGATTCGATTAGATAAATGCTTTTTATTGCGATATCAGCAGGGGGTATGAAAGACTCAACACCTTCAGCACCAAAAGTTTGTTCGGTCCAGCGGTATCCCAACGTTGCTTGTAGTGAATCAGTATGATTATAGGCCAGTTCAATATTTGCTTCGTTTGCCCTACTATCGAATGTGGTTGCGGGTATGCCACGCGCGACTTCGACGTGATTATAATTAATATTTGAAGCCTTAAAAGTGAGTGACTCAAATCTTGGTAAGACGTCGAATAACTGAGCTTCTGCGTCCCAGCGTTTTTGTTTCATATCAATGCGGAGATTCTCTGGTGTGACTACGGTAATGGTCGGGTCATCATTGTGTGGCGGCACGCCTCCTGCTGGTATTCCATAGTTGTTGTCTAATTCGTTGTATGCAATGCCAGCAAAGCCCTGATTGAATACCAGTGAAGAGCCAAGCGATACGCCAGAGCTCTTTGTATCAGTATTAGCTACAGCACTTGGTGTATTATCGCTGTTGAATTCCACCAAGTTGCCAAATTGTGCAAGAACGTTTGTTTCATCGAGCGGGGTGCCTGGAATTTGAACAGTCTTGGAACGTCGATCATAGCCATCAACATGAATGACCAAAGGGCCTTTACCCGCATCAATTTTGAACACCTTCGTATTTTGATTTGTATTTGAGTCATAACGAGTTTCAACGGCACCATCGAAGTTGTTCTCCGGTCGCCATTCCGGAATGCGTCCAGTCTTTACATTGACAGCTCCTCCCAGCGCAGTGCCGCCGTAGCGGAACGATGCCGGGCCACGGAATATTTCAATTTCTTCCGCTAACAGCGGTTCAATAGCGACCGCGTGATCGGGGCTGACTGATGACGCATCATGAATTCCCATGGAACCCTGAAGAACCTGGACCCGCGATCCTGACATGCCACGGATAACAGGCAGACCAACCCCTGGACCAAAGGTCGCGTTGTGCACACCGAGTTGATTTTGCAGTGTTTCTCCTAATGTAGTTCCCATTTCCCTGGTAAGTGCGTCTCCTTGCATAATTGACTTCGGCTGTAGTTGATTATTACTTTTTTCGCCAGAAACGGTGATTTCATCCAATGCTTCAAAATCGTCCGATTGATCTTCATTGCTGTCGACTATTTCATTATCATCTGAATAAATTTCCTGATCTTCTCCGTCAAGTAATTCTGTATGAGCGCCAGTGGAAAATCCCACCATAAATGTCAATTTGAGTTGAAGCTGATTCTTGTTTTTTTTTCCAGAGAAGCTAATTGTTTCCAGAGATTCAATAGCGTTTGACTTTTCTTGCTCGATGTCTTTGATTAAATCATAATCTGGCAGTAAATCTTTCTCGTTTCCCTCGAGTACGTCTGAGTAAGCGCCGGTGGAAACCCCCATCATTTGTGACAGCTTGAGTTGAAGTTGATTATTGTTTTGTTTTCCGTACTCGTCGATTGCCTCCATGGGTTTAATATCGCCGGTTTGTTGTTCATTAATGTTAATTATTTCACCGTAACTTGATAAGTACTCTTTCTCTTCTCCCTGAAGCAAGTCAGCATGACCATCAGTGGAAAGCCAAATCATTAATGTCAAAGCGAATATATTGAGTCTTGAAACTCTTGGGATTAAAGATTTTGTCATGTGATATAAATTTCATACCTACCTTCAATTCAGCTTGCATTCCGCATAGAAAATGTTATGTTATAACATAACAAAAGTAATGTTATAACATTTCATATTTTTTACATAAAACAGTAACAAAATATGATTACAGTTACTTTAAAAATACAAATTTAAACTGTTTTTATCTATTTATACGTGTGAACGATTATGTTGAATGGAGGAGGCTTAATAATGAATCACATTCTTTCTAAAATCTTCGATAATATTTCTTATTCCTATTTGAATTGGTGTGCTGTTTGTTTGGTGGGATTTTTGACAATATCAAATGCCAATGCGATGCCAGTTCACGGACATAGTGACATCGAATTTGAGTTTGTTGGTGGTGGGATAGAGATTGAATTTGCTCAACCTAGTTTTTTCATATTTGAAGGTGATTTTAATGGTGGTCTAATTCCTGGACTAACCGATGATCCGGGTTTTAATAATGATGAATTTGTTGGTACAGGAAATACGCCATTGCCTGGTTCCTTTCTCGGTTTTAATGTTCTTGGCCCACTTTCATTCTGGAATGGTACAGAATTCGCCAGTGCCGGCTCGGCTTCAATCGATATTAACGATGTCGCAGGGCATACTTCTACCATTTCAAGTTCAACCTCATCTGACTTGGCAAGTTTTTCTTCCCCCTTTGAGAACATCATTGGTGTAGCATCTGCTACTGGCGAAATTCACCAACATATTGATTTTGTATTAAATAGCGGAATCACTGGTGCATACGGCCTGTTGTTATCGCTGACAACTAATCAAATCGGTATTACCGATTCACAAATCTTCGGAATCTTTTTTAACAATGGTCTTGACCAAGTGCTATTTGAAGCGGGTGTTGATGCTTTTAATGCTTCAGTTGTGCCTGTCCCAGCTGCTGTCTGGCTATTTGCTTCTGCACTTGTGGCGCTAGTCACGATGCGTAGGCAAAAAGCGTTATAAGGATAACGTTATATATTCTAAATTAAGAGGGGAGCTTGATTGCTCCTCTCTTTCATTTAAAACTAGACTTAATGATCATAAAGAACTAACTATATAGTAGTAGTTAAGTTTTATTTTCGATAATCCCTTATACACTACATTTATTTGTCAAAGAACTAACTTATAAACGTCTATATGTAATATGCTTTAGCCTTTTGTCTTATGAACGAATACGCCATTAAAGTCATCACCCGGTGGTTCTTCAATGTAGTATTCGCAGCGTTCGATGTAGATGTTGTAAATGTTTTTATTGGTCTTATCAGCCCAGTTATCATGAATGTCTTTAAAGATTGTTAACGCGTCTTCAAACCGCGCTTCTTTATAAGCCGCGATGCCGGTATTGTAGTAATCGAGTTCATCCAATAAACGTTGTTTTTTAACGGCAGTGCTTTTTTCTTTATCAGAAGCGGATACAACGGTATTTCCCTCTGAATCCACATCATAAGAGACTGCACGACTGATATAGAGTGGCGTTTCCCATACAGTTTTATCTAAATCGGCATAGTCAATGATTTGCCATATTTCGACTGGAATGGATTGTCCTTTAACCGTAACCAGATCAAGAAAGCGAAAGATATATTTGTCCTGCGGTATACGTTCTTTTACATGATTGGAAATATTACACATTGAATTGTAATACTTACACAGTGCTTCCAGTCGCGCGCCCAGGTTGATTGGGTCGCCAATCACTGTGTAGTCGCTACGACCACTACTGCCCATTTCACCTACCGTTGCGACACCGATATTGATGCCTATGCCTATCTCGATAGGTTCAACGCCCATGCTCTCTGCCATTTTGCAGATGTTGGTAAATCGTTCATCTTCTTTTACCTTGGCATTAAGTGGTGCAACGGCATGAATTTGATCAAGTGTGGCGTCTACCGCTTTTTCGGTATGATTTTTGACATTCGCTGGCGCATTCCAATATGCCATGATGGCATCGCCAATAAATTTATCGACGGTGCCTTCGTAGTTAGTGATGATATTTGTCATATCATCCATATAAAGGTTTAAAAACTGGATCAGGGTATTTGCATTGCCTGCTGCTTCGGAGATGTTGGTGAAATTGCGCACGTCAGAAAACGAAATCGTGATTTCATGCTCCTTGGCAATAAATGCATCCTCGCCTTTCGCGGCATTCTTGATGATGTCTTCCATAACCTGAGGTGAAACTTTAGATGCGAATTTTCTTCTGATGAGATTTTTCTGTTTTGTTTCCAGAAAATAACCCGTGATAATCGAAACTAATGTGCCGAATAAAACGGTGAACAGCGGATAGAAAATACTCAGGATAATGCCCTTGGAAAAAAGCAGATAATTGATCACATACAACAATATGCATGCGCTGGCGGCAACAATGATTGGAATAAAAAGTGCGCTGCTGTAGCCGATAGCCATTACGATAACGATTGCTGCAATGATGATGATCACTGTATCGATTCCCACTGCTTCGGCAGGCATGGTCAGAAAGTCACCGGTGATGATGTTATCGATCACATTGGCATGGACTTCTACACCCGGGAATATCTCATCAAGCGGCGTGATTCTCAGATCAAGCAAACCGGCTGCCGAGGTGCCAACAAGTGCGATCTTGCTTTCCAGCTCTTCCGGATTAAAGTCTCCATTAATAATGTCGACCGCTGAAATATAATCGAAAGTTGATGAGGGACCACGAAAATTGACCGCCAGACGACCAGAGATATCGGTCGGAATTTCCTCACCTGCGAGAGTAATGGAACTAATACCTAATTCATCATAATTAATATCCACCTGTTCTTCGCCCAACACAATACGAACCAGTTCCAGTGCAAGCGATGGGTATACCTGAGAATGATAAGAGATAGCGAGCGGTACAGAGCGAATCACGCCATCGCTATCAGGAATAACGTTAAAGAAACCGCTCGATTGAGAGGCTTTCTGTATAGTGGGGACATTAATGATCACGCCCGCAGCTTCGGGCAGGTACTCTGTTTCCCCTTTGTTTATCCTGGCAAATTCTGCAGGTATTGTTGGGGCTTGTTGATCTTTATAAATTTCTCGCTCTTTAAAATCGAAGGTATAACCCAATACGGTCGGTGTGTTTGCCAGTGTCTCTGCAAACAATTCATCGTAATTGATTTGTTTTTCTGTCGGGACGATATCTTCAACACCGATTTCAGCCAATACTCGATGTGGCGATGATTTATCGGGCTCCGGAAACATGATATCGAGACCAATGACACTTATCTCTGCATCACTTAGGTTTTGTATCAATGTTGCCATGTCGTTTCTCTTCCATGGAAACTGGCCTATTTCCTTAAGTGAGCGTTCATCAATATCGATAATCACTACCTGATCTGAATGTTCGGTCACACCGCGATTAATAAACAGAAAGTCTCTGAGTTTGTTGTCAAAGACTTCAAAGGGTGATGGCATAAAGCGGTAAATCGATATAACGATTCCGGCAACTATCAAGCCTAACGCAAAATAGGTCAATAACTTTTTCACATTCGCTTCCAGAGTGTTGTCTGCACTGATAGTAGTGCTATGTGAGTCACAGACATTATTGTTATTACGACTATTTCAGCTGATTATTTTGCTGAAAAAGCACAATCCATTATGGCTAAAATACCTGCTTATTACCAGATGATAGAAGCACCGTGTTTCAGCTTCATCCTTATCAGTGCCTGTAGTAATAACGTTTTTGCAAAAAGATTAATTGCTACACAAATAGTCAGGTACTGTATCCCCTGCATTTTCTTGATCTACATCAATTTCGTTATTTATCTTTTTTATATATATTGCTTGGTTAATCCTTTTTAAAAAAATAGCTAGATGGAACGTAAGATTCGTTTTGGTGATTTTGTCCAGCAGGTTACCGTTGGACAACAGCAACTTAGTTACAATGCATTAACGCCTGAAATTCAGAAGGATGAAGAGGGCAAGGATATTCCTTACGTAGCTGATCATCTGAAGGTCAGAAAAATTGATGTTTATAATATTCTGCAGCCCTATATCAGTGTTCGTTTTATCGAACAAATCCGGGCAGTGGTGCCACTGGCTTTGTATCTCATGCTGTTTCAAATCCTGATATTAAAACAAAACGTTACTGACTCATGGGTGATTACCGGCGGTCTGTTTTCCGTCATTGTTGGCTTGATGTTGTTTATGGAAGGCCTAAAAGTTGGATTGATGCCGTTTGGTGAGTCGATTGGCAGTACGCTGCCAGCCAAGGCCCGTTTGCGTGTTGTGATGACCGTCGCCTTTATCCTCGGTATTGGAGTGACGTTTGCAGAGCCGGCCATCGGTGCCTTAAAGACGGCCGGGTCGATAGTGAATATAGAGGAAGCGCCTTATCTATATACCCTGCTTAATGATTGGGCCGGGTTAATGGTTCTGATTGTCGGCATTGGTGTTGGCCTTGCTGCGGTGTTAGGCACGTTCCGTTTTTTATACGGTTGGAGTCTGAAACCTTTGGTCTATCTCACCTTAATCCCAACCGTAGGTCTAACGCTTTATATTAGTAGCCAGCCAGAATTAGCCAAAATATTGGGTCTGGCTTGGGACTGCGGCGCTGTCACTACTGGTCCTGTAACAGTACCACTGGTCCTATCATTGGGTATCGGTATCGCATCGGCTGCAGGAAAAGGCAACTCATCCTTGTCAGGTTTTGGTATTGTTATGTTGGCGTCATTGTTCCCGATTATCGGTGTGCAACTACTGGCTTTGTACGTATCATTTGTGACAACACCCGAAGCGATTATTGCAGCAGGTAATACCATAGTCAGCAATGAAATTGCGTGGCATCAAAAAACGCCTTTTATTGAGACCATATTAGGTATCAGGGCGATCATTCCTCTCGTGATATTTCTGATCGTTGTCATGATGTTTGTACTGAAAGAACAAATCAAAAATCGCGGCGCTATCACTTACGGTATCTGTTTATGTGTTCTTGGCATGATTGTCTTCAATGTTGGACTCAGCTATGGCTTGGCAAAGCTGGGGAGTCAGTCGGGCAGTTTGGTGCCGGGGGCTTTTACACAATTAAACGAAGTCACAAACTCGCCATTGTTTGGTTATGCGACAGGTTTAGTGGTTGCCATTATCTTTGCCTGGATATTAGGATTCGGTGCTACGCTTGCCGAACCGGCATTAAATGCGTTGGGCTTAACAGTAGAAAACCTGACCAATGGCGCTTTCCCAAAATCTTTATTAATGTATGCCGTTTCATTTGGAGTCGGCACCGGTATCGCACTTGGCGTGTTAAAGATCATTTTTGCGATCCCGATCGCATGGTTATTAATTCCCGGTTATGCCATTGCGGTCATACTGACTGCATTATCAAACGAGGAATTCGTCAATATCGCCTGGGACAGTGCCGGTGTGACTACCGGTCCGGTAACCGTGCCGTTGGTATTAGCGATGGGCCTGGGTTTTGGCAATGCGGTCGGAGCCGTTGAAGGATTCGGTATTTTATCAATGGCGTCTATCGGACCAATCATTTCGGTATTGGCAACCGGGCTTTGGATTCAATGGAAGGTTAACAAGCGCCATGTTCAAGAAAGGCGGCAACAAAATATTGTGGTTGAGGGTTAATGTAAATGAAAAAAGAGATCACCGTTTTAACCGATGCCGCATTGATTACCTGCGTGGTACAACGTGGTGTCGCCGACAAGATCATCCATGCTGCGCAGGAAGTCGGTGCACAAGGTGCGACTGTGTATTACGCGCGTGGTGGAGGTGTGCGTGAACGACTTGGTGTATTGGGCTTAGCTATTGAAGTGGAGAAAGAAGTGATCACTATCGTCGTTGCCAATGATCAAATTGATCGCGTATTCGAAAAAATGTATCTGGCCGGTAACCTGGATACGCCAGGTATGGGCATTATGTATGTCACCAAGCTGGATAAGGTTGCCACCTACATTCCACAGGAAATTGTCGATAAATTGGCTAAGCCAGTTATCGGTGCCAGTAAAGATTAATACCGATTACCATGATTGACAGTAAGGAAAAAAATTTGATTACCTGCATCTTACCTAAAGGCATTGCGTTAGATGTTGCGGTTAAATTAAAACAAACATACTCATTACGCAGTTTTGATATCAAGAGTGCTCGCGGTGTTGGCAAGATAACGCCGCTGGCTTATCGTGGCGTTGGGGAGCAAACAGAAAAAGAAATACTAACGGTATCCGTTCCTGTCGAGTGTTGTGATGAGATTTTTGAATTTATTTATGAACAGGCAGAGATCAATCGTCCACATGGTGGGTTGATGTACGTCTACCCGCTGTCCCAATCTACCGTCTATCAATTGCCTGACTTGCCTGAAGAAAAGTAGTCAGTAAACAAACACATTAGTGTCCTGAGCTTGGCAATACTGTTCTCCAGTAATATTAACTGCACCTACTTTGTATCGGTATCCAGCAAAATCGGCATTACTCTGAAATCCTTAGGTTTGGCAATGGTTTTTAACCCTGGTACTAATTATCCAATGTAGGCTGATAGCTTTCTCCAATCGCGGGGATAAATAATTACAAATAGCTATTAAGAACTAACTCGTCATAATTACCTCCAATGAAGTACTTAACTTAATTTACGATAACTTTTTAGGA